>JBOFKD010000181.1:0-7263 GCA_051657165.1 Bacteroidales bacterium
GAGCCGGAGAATGTGCCGGACCTAAATTATTGCAATATGCGTATGCCAATGATTTAGTCCCGATTGCAATGGCGGAGTTCTGGTGGGGTGCTTCGCCCAAAACAGAAGTCAGAGAGCATGGTCATTTCTATCCGGCTTGCAAAGGGAAATGCGAACCTATTCTTGGACATATGTTGCAAGGTCTGAATGTTGAGCCCAACCCGTTGGCAACAGACTGTTCCAAACTATTGAGTATGGAAATCCTTTATGATGATCCGTGGTTATGCGTGGTTTGTAAGCCTGCCGGGCTGTTAAGCGTTCCTGGGAAATCGGGACATGATAATGTATACGACAGGATTACTAAATTATATCCGGATACAACGGGACCATTAATCGTCCATAGGCTTGATATGGCTACATCCGGTTTACTGGTTATCGCGAAAACGAAAGAAGTACATCAAAACTTACAAGCACAGTTTAAAAATCGGAGTGTAAAGAAAAGATATATTGCGCTTCTGGATGGAATTGTAAATAAAACGATGGGTGAAATCAATCTGCCTATTGCTCCCGATTTCTATGATCGGCCCCGACAAATTGTTGATCATGAGAACGGAAAACCTGCAACTACCTATTATGAAGTCTTGTCAACCGGACCGGCATATACCCGGATAGCTTTTTACCCATTGACAGGAAGAACTCATCAGTTAAGATTACATGCAGCAGCTTTTGAAGGATTGAATACTCCTATCCGGGGTGATGAGTTATATGGGAAGAGATCTGATAGATTGTATTTACATGCCGAATATTTGAGTTTTACACATCCTGTTACTCACAAGGTCGTAAGCTTTGAGCAGAAGGCAGATTTTTAATTCAGAATATTCCGGATAATAAATAGCCCTACATCGATTTTCACAAATCAATGTAGGGCACTTGTTTTTTTAATTACTTTATATTTTTAATTAATGCATGAAAACTTGTTTTACCATCCTGGATTTTGAACCAGTTTCTTTGATTTCTGAATTTCACCCAAAGGAAGTGGATACAAGTACATACGTTTCTCGAAAATGCGTCTTTCAAATACGGTACGATTCATAAACTCTTCCAGATTATTTCCATTCATATTCATTCCGTGGAAATCACCACTTTGTCTTCCTTCCGGTTTTTCAGCAATCATGAGACGACGAACATCAAAATAGCGTTGTCCTTCGACGAATAATTCGATTTTTCGTTCATGAAGAATTGCAAGTTTTTGTAACTCCTTATCACCTCTTAGTTCTGGTTTTATTGTACTTAGAGGAGCAATCCCCGCACGAATTCTTACCTTATCAATATATTCAATAATACGAGGATCAGAAGGATTTAACTCATTTAGGACTTCTGCATAAAGCAGATAGAAATCTGCTAAACGGAATATAATAGAAGGTCTGTATTGCGATTTAGGATTCGATCCCTGGTTCAATAACGTTTTGTTCATCCCTTTATACAGGAGTGTACCTGTATAACAGTTATCTGCTTTGGAATTATCTTCTGTTTGACCTTTATGGAAGAATATTTTAGTACTTGTTTTTTGCCAGATTTTACCAGCATACGTAATAGCTTGATAAAAGCGCGGTTCTCTGCCTTTATACATATTTGGAATCCCGTCGGCAGCAACGCCGTCTTCATTATATAAAGAAGATTCAATGATTGTTTTTCCATCAGACATATAGAAAGCATCAACCATCTCCTGTGTAACGCCGACACAGCTGAAGCCCTGATAAACACCTCTCGGAGTGCATCTTCTTTCACGACCGTCTCCATTCACAGATCCCCACATGTTTTTGCTTGTAGCCCATAAGACCTCAGGGTTTTCTTCAGCAATCTGGAATAATTGATATAAAGATTCTTCCGGGTCGATTTCATTTTTGTCATCACGGACAATATACAGTTCATGTTTACCTTCACAGTAAGATAATAATCTTTCTAAGGCTGTTTTAGCCTTTTCCCATTTAGAAGGGTCATTATTCGGAAATAGTTGTTTGCCGGTATTATCCCGAAGTTGCAGAGCCTCATAGTAACCTCCGTTAAATAAAGGGCTGGCAGCATAAACATGCAACTTGGCCAGGATCGACAAAGCTGCAGATTTTGTCGGAGCAGCAGCTCTTTCTTTAGGTTCTGTTTCCGGAAGCAAATCCATACATGCGTTTAATTCAGTATCAATAAATGCAATCATTTCATCAACAGAAGCTCTATAGAAATCCAGATCGGAATCATTCGGCGAAACAGACTTGTCCATAATTGGAGCTGAGCCATACAATTCAAATAGTAAGTAGTGGTAATAAGCACGTAAGAAACGGGCTTCATTTTTCAATAAAGCCATTTCCTCTTCACTAATGAAATCAGTATCTCCTGAAGGGGGGATGGGGCGAGCGTTTTCCAGAAATAAATTTGCTTGACGGATCTGTTTATACAGGCTCCATCTTGTATAGCTGGCATTTCCTGCATGGTACCCTACAGATGCGACATTTTTGGTATTTCCCTGTGCATTTTTTAATTCATCTCCAATAGCAGGCCATGGATTGTCGAGTCCAGTCAGATTACCTCCCGATCCTGTATCTAAGATAATATGTGTCATATTGGGGATTCCACTATAGATATAGCGATGAAATCGTCTCGTATAGCTTGTGTTACTAAAGACTTCTTCCATGTTCATTTCAGCTGCTAGTTGGTCTGAAACATCAAGAAATGAGCATCCTGTTGATGTTGAGGCAATCAATGCAGCAAGTAATAGTTGTTTTATTTTATGTGATATTTTCATTGGATTTCTTTTTTATTAAATAGTAAAGTCAAGTCCGAATGTGAAAGTTCTGTTTAGCGGGTAGGCAAAGCCTCCGTTTCCGTTACCTAATTCAGGGTCCCACATCTTAATTTTATCCCATACGCAAAGATTGTTCCCAAGCAAATAAACGCGAAGGCCTTTCAAACGCATTTTAGATAGAGTCTTTGGGTTAAATGTATATCCGACTTCAATATTCTTCAGACGGATAAAGCTAGCATCGCGTTGCCACCAGGTACTTGCTACCGTGTTGTGAGGGAACTGACTTGAATGCAAACGAGGGAACATTACATTTTGGCTCGGATTTGCTTCTGTCCAGCGATTTGCTACTACATCTCTTGCAGTTGATTCCTCTACCCCCCATTGGAAAGGGAAGAATGCTTCCGGTGTATTCGCGCCTAATACTGTAGAGGTGTTTCCTGCACCCTGGAAGAATATACCTGCATAAAGACCTTTCCATTCAGCATTAAAGCCAAAGCCATAAACAATTTCCGGAACAGACGGATGTCCTACATCTTCCATTTGATCGTTACTATCAATTTTTCCATCTGCATTTAAGTCTTTATACTTAATGTCTCCAGGACGTAATCCGGTTGATAATCCTGAAACTACACCAGGCTTAAGTTCATAAGTTTTGTTTAATCCGTCTCCTTTTATAATAAAATCGTCATGTGTGTAAAGTCCG
This sequence comes from Bacteroidales bacterium, assembly GCA_051657165.1. Taxonomy (GTDB): domain Bacteria; phylum Bacteroidota; class Bacteroidia; order Bacteroidales; family UBA7332; genus UBA7332. The sequence goes on from JBOFKD010000181.1 coordinate 3,480, forward strand.
TCAGCTACATAGAGTTTCCAGGAATTCAATCTAGTACCTTTTTTCTCTAGCCATGGATAAACCTGTGGTATCTGGTCGTATTCAATAATTTTATTTCGGGCAAAAGTAAAGTTTCCTCTTGCGCTTAGATTAACTTGGCCTACACGGTGATTGATATTAAGACTGGCATCCATACCCTGATTTTCTACGATACCAAAGTTTTGCCATGGCATTTGATGAAATCCGGTAACATTTGATACGGTTGCACGCTGTAATAGAATATTATGGCGACGATTTTTGAAGTAATCGACCTGTAAATCTACTTTATTATTGAAGAAGCCTAAGTCCAGACCGTAGTTTTGTTTTACTTCTATTTCCCAGGTCAGATATGGAGCTTCAAATAGATTCTCAATAATGCCGTTTCCTACACCTCCCATAGCTCCGTTATCATTATATCCTAGATCATATCCTGCCGCATCTGTTTTCATTGTTCCGCGGTACATAAAGCGATTACCTCCTGTATTATCATTACCGGTGCGTCCGACAGAAGCTCTGATCTTAGCCTTATTCATGATATTATTTATACCCGAAGATGCATAAAACTCTTCATTACTTAGATACCAACTGATACCCGCAGCCGGGAAAATGCCATATCTGTGACCTTTCGCAAAGGTTTCTGATCCTGTATATCCAAAGCTTCCTTCTACAAAATATCGATCATCATATCCATAAGCAAAACGGCCTACGAAGCCTTGTTTTCTATATGGAAGGAAACTTCCTTGATCTTGTCTGTCTTTATGCATATATAATAACAGACCGGTTACATCGTGTTTCTCGGCAAATGTTCTTTTATAGTTCAATGATGTTTCGAAGTAGATGCGTTTATTGGATGAAGAACTATTATCAGGATTTAAAATATCACTTCCTTCTACTACTTTCTTATAAACAAGATTCCCATTCTCATCACGTTCAGTAGCTATGAATTGTGTGGGTGTTTTTGTGCGTTTAGTAACGTATTGTACATCCGCATCAAAGCCTAGTGCAGCTTTAAATGTCAGACCTTTTGTTACAAACTTCAGATCCTGATCTAACTGGACCTTTGATTGAATGCTTGTTCTCCATTCCTGTGCATATCCTGAGTGCATCAATTTGTTATAAGGATTCGCACGTGTGTTTGACGGTCGAGGGTGTCCGGCAATTGTGCCATCCGAATAGAACATAGGCATGATGAAAGGAGGCGTTAAACACATGGAGCGAAAGATTTCGCTGGTTCCTACACCCGGATAGTTCGTTTTTAAATATTGTCCGCTGACATCAACGCCGATATTTGTTGTTTTAGAAGCTTCGAAGTCCACATTACTTCTCAAATTGTAGCGTTCCAGACCAATATTCGTATTATAGTTTGTCAGATCATTGGATTTGAAAATACCATTTTCTTTGAAGTAGGCACCGGAAACAAAATATTTAGCACGTTTAGCTCCTCCGCGTACATTTAGTGTGTAGCGCATATTAAAGGTATTGTCGCGTAACATTCCTCCTAACCAGTCTGTATCCGGATACAAGTCACGATCAACACCAGATTCGTACATTCCGATTAGCTCATCCGAATAAATACTTTCTTTCCCTTCATTGTTCAAAGCTTCGTTATAAAGTCTCAATGACTCAGATGAATTCATGAATTTAGGTAAGCGTGTCGGTTGCAGTGTTGTTAACTCTCCGCGGAATGTTATACGAGGAGCCTCATCCAGACCGCGTTTTGAAGTAATAAGGATAACACCATTTGCACCTTCAGCACCATAAACAGCTGTAGCGGCTGCATCTTTCAATAAGGTGAATGTTTCGATTTCGTCCACTTCGATATCAGACATGGAGCGAGGTACACCATCGACAAGAATCAGTGGATTTGTTCCTCCTTTGAAAGAGCTGACACCACGAATCCAGAAATCTGAATTATCGTACCCCGGCTCTCCGGATCTTTGTACGGCGATCAAGCCGGATACTTTACCCGCCAGATTATTTGTCAGATTTCGGGAAGGAGAAATAGCTAATTCTTTTGTCGTGATACTATTTATAGAACTCACGACACTGCTTTTCTTCTGACGACCGTAGCCTACAATTGTTACGTCCTGAAGTAGTTCGGATTCAGGATCCAGTTTAAAATTCAGGATTTTCTCTCCGTTGTATTTTTTTTCTTGTTTTTTGTAACCGATATAACTGATTTCAAGGATATCTCCTTTTGCTGCAGTTAATGAATAGTTACCATCAATATCGGTTGCTGCTCCGTTTGCTGTCCCTTTTACAACGACCTGAGCTCCGATAAGCGGAAGGTCACTTTCGTCAGTGACAACTCCGACAAAGGTTGTTTTTTGTTGAGCAAAGATTCCTGTTACGATCAATAGAAATAGATTGATCAATAATAGTCTTTTGGTTTTTATTAATTGAGTCATAATTTAGATTATGTGGTTATTAGTTTTCAATGCCATAAGCTTTTATTTCGGCTAAATGTCCAACGTTGGCTCCGCTTAAAGAATTAACGGTACACTGGATATATCTGGCATTTTCAGTTTTAAGAGGAACGACTTGTTCTGTTTTGATACTGCCATCCATATAGTATTGACCGACCGGTGTCCAGTTTGCTCCATCTTCACTGACTTTGAACTCCATATTCATGCGTGTCACTGCATTTTGTCTGGCAATTAATCCTAATTGAGAAATTGTGTTCGTTTTCTTCATGTCTATCGTCAGAATAAATGGAGGTGCATCTGTACCGCCATTCCATTTGCTATGCCAGAAAGTGTCGTTGTTTCCGTCAATTGCATGTTTGGCATGCCCGTTATTCACACCTTCACCCGTAAGCTCTTCCGTATTGGCCGTAATAGTCCATTCGCCTTTGTTTATGAGGTTTCCGAGTTTTACAACTGTTATCTCTGATATCTCAGCTGCATCTAAAACGATACTGGCCCCTTCTGTCCCCTCTAAAGAAGTGACACTGACCGGAAGTAAATAATTACCGGGTAAAATATCTTTCTTGATTGTTATAGATCCTGATCCGGCAGTACTTCCTGATACAATTTCTATATTTTTTATATCAAGGTAACCAGAAGGAATGGATGAGAGATTAGTGCCATTCTTTTCATTGTAATTATTTACAAAATCCTCATCTTCTATTTTCAATATTGCTTCAAGATTCCATCTGTTCGGAAAGTTTGTCTCAGCAGTCTGCTGAATTACGTAATCACTATTTCCGAGTGTAGCAGATTCGCTTTTGCCTGTATAAGTGACTTTCGCTTGTGCGATTTCGAAGGCATATATGCATACATCTCTTTCTTGATTAGTAGGCACATTCACTGTCTTTAATCTTAGAGGGATCGTATATTCGATCAAATTGAAGTCACTTATTTTTGCTATTTCAGCAGGATCATAAATGATTTCTCCGACTTCAATATATGCGTTAGACTCATTTGTGATCTCAGTCTTATTTAATTTGATTTCATAGCAATTATCCGGTAAAATTTTGTAGTTCGTTTGATTCACTTTATTTATCGAATCCAGATATGCTTCATCAATCACAAATTGAAATTGGCTGTTTTGGAAGTTCAGTCCACCACGGGCTACAGATAAAGGAATTGTGTATTTCTCACCTAAATCGTAGGCTTGTACAATTTTAATCCCGCTTTCGCCTGCTGAGATTAACTCCGGAACTCTTTCTACAAAATCTCTGTCGCAAGATGCAAGTAGTAGTGGAGCTAACAGATAGGTTAATAATCTTTTTTTGTTCATGTTGTAATAATAGGTTTAATATTAG
>JBOFKD010000182.1:0-5600 GCA_051657165.1 Bacteroidales bacterium
TTGAAATTTTCATAATGAGAGTTAACCATTATTTATTTAAAATCTGTCTCTTGTTGTGGCTGACTGCCTCTTGTACGGCACACAAACAAATCGGCTACCTGAAAGATATTGAGACATTGACCACAGAGCAAATGGATGCTTCGGCAAAACCTGCGGAGGTGCGTTTTATGCCGGGCGATATGATGACGATTGTGGTGAATACCACGGATCCCAATGCTTCTAAAGTTTTTAATCTGATTGTTCCTCGAAAAAACTCGGGGAATGATGTTACTCTAGTAACAGGTCAGGAAGCGTTACAAACCTATCTGGTTTCAAAAGAAGGATCTATTGACTTCCCGGTATTAGGACGTATTGAAGTGGCGGGTAAAACCAAAGCGGAAGTGGAGGAATTGATTAAATCGAAAATCTATCCGGAGTACATTACGGAAGAACCGATTATTACCATCCGCCTGATTAATTTCAAAGTATCTGTGATGGGTGAAGTAACAAATCCGGGAGTTCTGACTTTCGAGAATGAACAAGCGAATTTGTTGGAAGCATTAACGATGGCAGGGGATTTAACAATCTTTGGACGTCGTGACAATGTCTTGGTGATTCGTCAGGATGCAGCGGGAAAGAAAACGATCTATCGCCTGAATTTGCAGGATAAGGAAATCTTATTATCTGATGCCTTCCAGTTGCAACAAAATGATGTGATTTATGTGGAACCGAATAAATCGAAAGGAAATACGAGCCGGATTACTTCGAATGAGACTATCTGGTTTTCGGTATTGGGTTCGTTGATGAGTATTGCTACCCTGATTATAACAATCTTACGTTAATATATGGAAAAGAATCAAACACCGTTTATCGATCAGCCTCAGCATGACGAAGAGGAAATCAACTTAGTGGAAGTGTTGATGAAATACCTGCATTACTGGAAATGGTTTGTAGCCTCGGCAATCTTGTTCGTCGCTCTGGGTTTTCTGTTTTTGCAGACACAGAATAAGGAGTATCAGATTGATACCACGGTTCTGTTAAATGATGAAAAAGGCAAAGGTCGTCCCGATATGGCTGCTTTGCAGGAAATGGGAATCCTCTCCGGAGCAAGTGCCAATGTCGATAATGAAATTGAGGTAATGCGGTCGAAAGACTTAATGTTGGGCGTAGTTAACGATTTAAAACTTTATACTGAAATTCGGGAACGTAAAGGTTTGCGTAAAGTAAACTTATATAAACGTACTCCAATTGATGTGCAGCCGAGTGCCGAATTTTTGGAACGTTTGCGCAAGCCGTTAGAATTTAGATTGGAACGTAAAGACGATGGTTACTTCGTTTCGGGTGAAATGGGCGATGAATCGTTTGAACAAACGTTCTCACAATTACCTTATGAATGGGTATTACCGACAGGTAAAATCACATTGACCGAAACAAACTTTGCAGTTGATAACGATTGGTCGAAACTGGATATTTCAGTTAAGAATCCAATGAAAGCAGCTTCTGATCTAGTGAAAGAGGTGAATTTTCAATTGGCACAAAAGAATGGATCGGTGATTAAAATCTCGATGCGGAATGATAATATCCTGCAAGGCGAAGATATTCTGAATAAAGTAGTGGAATACTACAACAAGGAGACTATGCAGGCGAAAAACGAGACGGCGTTAAGCACGGAGCGTTTTATAAACGAGCGTCTGTTATCTTTGCAAGGAGAACTGAAAGAGGTTGAGAAAGATGTCGAAGGTTATAAAAAAAGCAATAAACTGACAGATATTTCAGCTGAATCGGAGTTGTTTATTAAACAAACAGGTGAAACCGATACACAACGTGCGGAAATTGAAACGCAGTTAAATATCTTAAGCTATATCGATGAATTCGTTAATAAAAAAGAGAATCGCTACCGCATTGTACCGAATATTGGCATTTCGGATGTCGGATTGTTGAAGGTCATTGACGAGTACAATGCCAAAATTCTTTTGCGCGAGCGTACCTTGCGTACCACTTCCGAAACGAATCCTACGGTGGTTGCCCTAAACGGCGATATCGATACGATGCGTGCGAATATTTTAGGGGGAATTGATGTGGTTCGTCGTTCGTTAACGATTACCCAAAAGGAGATCAAAAAGAAAGAATCGGAAATAAATAGCCGTATTCGTGAAGTGCCGCGTCAGGAACGTGAGTTGATGGAGATTGCCCGTCAGCAAAAGATCAAGGAGTCTTTATATATGTTCCTGTTGGAAAAACGTGAAGAAAACTCATTAAGTATGACCATGACGGTTCCGATGGCACGTCTGATCGAAAAACCCTATTGTAACGGGATTCCGGTTGCTCCGAAAGGAATGGTGATTCTATTTGCTTCTTTTGTTCTAGGTTTGATTGTTCCGGTTGCAGTGATTTTTGTGAAAGAACTGTTTAATGTAACCATTACAACCCGTCAGGATGTGGAGGCGTTGACGAAACTTCCTATTTTAGGCGAGTTGAATCACGAGAAACTGACCGGGCGTTCGATTGTAGTTAAGCCGAATAGTACCAATGTGACCAATGAGCTATTCCGTGCGGTACGTAATAATCTGCAATTTATTGCAGGTATGGGAGATAAAAAAATCATTACCATTACATCGAATGTGCCGGGTGAAGGAAAATCGCATGTTTCAACTAATTTAGCGGCCATGTTTGCGATGGCTAACAAACGTACATTAATTATCGGGTTGGACTTACGTAATCCGCAGCTGGCAAATGTTTTCCAGATCCCGAATAAAGGGTTAACCAACTATCTATCGGGACAGGAATCTTCGATTGGGTCGTTGATTGTACACAGTGAGCAATTCCAAGGTTTGGATATCCTGCCTGCAGGACCGATTCCTTTAAATCCGAATGAGATGCTGATGTCTGATAAATTACAGAATTTGATTGATCAGTTGAAAGATCAGTATGAATATATCCTGATCGACTCGGCTCCGATGGGTGTAATTTCAGACTCCTATTTATTGAATGACTTTACCGATCTGTTTGTGTTTGTATCGCGTTCGAAATATACGCACAAGAAAATGGTGGAAGATGTGAATAAACTGGTGGCTCAGAAGCGCATCAAGAATGCTTACTTCATCATTAATGATGTGAATATGGATGCTCGTTCGTACCGCTATGGTAAATACGGTTACGGTTATGGAGGCTATGGCTACGGCTATCACGGCAAAGATGACAATCGCAAACAAGCGTAATGAAATAGATAACTAGTAAGAAAGGCTGCTCGCTGAGTCCCCGACTCCACGGGCAGCCTTTTCTCTTTTAACCGATCAAAACGATGAAACAAAATAATCTCATGAAAATAATATCCATTTTCCTGCTCCTGGTATGCATATCTGGATGCAGTAAAGGTTTTGACGACCGTCTGCGGGGCAAATGGCAGTTGCGTGAATACATACACGGAACTGAATCAGCTGAATTCAATCAGGTTTTTTATAATTTTAGTCGCCAGGTTTTACAGATTCAGGCTCCCGGAGCAAGTGCTTATGGCCAATTTTTTCAGGAAGGAGATTCGTTGATTTTAGAGTTGCCTGATCACGATCAGGTTCCTGAAGCGTTTACGCAATTCGGATGGGAGTCAACGGTAGAACGTGTTGCGATCCGTAAACTCTCCCGTTCTAAACTGGAACTCTCCCGTGGCGATCAGTATTGGGTTTTACGTAAATTTTAAAAAGAGGAGAACACAACAATGAAAAAACAACTCATAGGTTTACTCCTCTCGCTTTGCGTAGGCAGTGCATTCGCTCAGCATCGTCCTGAAGTTCACGTAAAAACGGATGTACAATTAGGAACGGGTGATGTAGCCCCTTTCTGGTTTGTAACCAATCAGCACGGATTAGCTTCTGTAAGCCCGAATAGGGCCTATTTACGGGCAGGAATCGAAAAGAAATGGGATCTGGAAAAACGATTTGATTATGCCTACGGTGCCGATTTGGTCGGAGGATATAACTTAGATGTGAATGTGATTATCCAGCAATTGTATGTCGATTTGAAATACCGTTCACTCTTTCTTTCCATTGGTTCGAAAGAACGAACCGGATTATTCCGCAATGCCCTGTTAAGTACAGGAGGAACGCTTTGGTCAGGCAATGCCCGCCCGATTCCGCAGATTCGTGCCGGTTTTTACGACTGGGTACGTCCTTTTCGAGCAAACTGGTTTGCACTGAAAGGGGATATATCCTACGGCTGGTTTACCGATCAGCGTTGGCAGCGTGATTTTATCAACAAAATCAACGGATCCTATGTAAAAGGGGTTGCCTATCATCATAAATATATTGCTTTCCAGTTCGGAAATGACGATACCCGTTTTAAGGTCGAAGCTGCCTATGAAATGGATCAGCAATTTGCAGGAAAGATTTATCATTACAAAGAGGGAGTTGTAGATCGTACGGAACAAATCCCATCCGGAATTAAGGATTATATCCGTGCCTTTTTTCCTTTAGGAGGTAGTAGTGATGATTTGGAAACCAACTCACAATATTACCAGGGAAACTATGTGGGCGAATGGCAGGTAAATTTGCATTATAAACTCAATGAGCAGCATCGCTTTCGTGTCGGATTCGAAAATTTCTGGGAGGATGCCAGCGCTATGGGCAAATTAAATCGTATGGATGGTCTCTGGAGTTTAGAGTATAACCGAACGGAACCGGCATTGATTTCAGGAGTCTTAATCGAATACTTCCAGTCAACGGATCAATCCGGACCGATTCACTGGTGTCCGAGCTTTACCGAGCAAGATACAAATATTAAATATGAAGCCTATGGAGCTGATGGTTATTATGGTCATAGTGTTTATAATAGCTGGTCGCATTGGGGACAACATATTGGAAATGCCTTGATTCCCTCTCCAATTTATAATACCAATGGCAGTCTATCGACACCATCCAGCCGGATTAAAGCCTGGAATCTGGGAGTAAATGGACAAATCACACCCGAATGGCAGCACCGGATATTATTAACACATATGCGTGGTTGGGGTAATCATGGTTCACCCTTCACTGAAGTCAAAAAGAATCTCTCCGGATTGATTGAAGTAACCTACCTTCCCAACTGGTTAACAGGGGCAGAAGCTAAATTAGGCACCGCTTTCAATACCGGCGAATTGTATGGTGGTAAATCGTGGGGAGTGAAACTATCCCTGGGATACCACTTTTAACTCTGCATCAAAGCGGACGAAGAAAGAAAGACCCTACAGGAGTTCAGAGAGTTCAAGGAGTAAAAAGAAAGATAAACATATAATTCGGGCGTATGCTCTAAAACTCCAGTACTCTTTGTCGTACTCTTTCTTCTAAGATTTTTATTTGACAGAGAGTTCAGGAGTTAAAGGAGATGCATCGTCCGTAAGGCGGAGAGGCGCGCTTTATGCCTACCCGTGGTTCACAATTACATAGCAATCGAATTTTCCCCGAACGAAAATACATCGTCTCACGCAGATTAAGATGGATTATTTTCAGGCTAGAGCCCGTATCTATCGCTACTATAAAAAGGAGTCTATTTGTTAGAGTTCAAACGAAGACGCTTGACTCGTAACAAATGAACTCCTTTTTATTATGAAAATACTCCATCGATTCCACAGATTAGCGCAGATTTAAATACAA
>JBOFKD010000183.1:0-42742 GCA_051657165.1 Bacteroidales bacterium
TCTTGTTACAGACTTAGATAGCTCCTCTTCTTGGTTAACTTATATTAAGTGCTAATGTATATAATTTTCATCAATACTTCCAATTATTACGCGTTACAAAACTAAAGGTTACAGACAAATTATCCTTTCAGGATAAAAAATAGGACTCCTTGTTTCTATTTCTTGTATGTATAGGATCAGTGCGGCAACATGTAGATGCGATTCTCATTATCATTTGTTTTGTTCTTTTACGCCGAAGGTGTAATTAGTCTGTAACCGCGTTTTGAACCCTGAATCGGAACGGATGAAGGATTCAAAGCGTGGCTCATTGCCAGCCTTGCAACACAACCCCGAAGGTGGTTGTTTGTGAAATAACTTACAATGAAATACGAACTCTACCAACCGTGTTTATCCGCTGATCCAAATTTATGCGTAGTCCAATCTGATTTTTAACATTCCCACAACTTTTTGACTTGATCCCTTTTTGACTTGATCCGAAATGATAAGATACATATCGTATAAAAACAAAAAAGCTCCGAAGCAGTGCTTCAGAGCTTTTTTTGAGGTTCCTGGCGGATTCGAACCGCCGTAAACGGTTTTGCAGACCGGTGCCTAGCCACTCGGCCAAGGAACCATTGTTGCTTTGTAATCACGCGTTGTGTTGTTGATTACGTGTGCAAAGGTAGGGAAAATTCTTTATAATGCAAATTTTAGAAAAGCTTTTTTTAGTACGATGAAGTGTCAATAAAAGGTCTGAAGAGGTTTAGTGGTTGAGACATACAGAATTATGTCTATAAATACGGGTGAAATTAAAATAAAAAAATATGTTCCAACAAACTCTATGGCTTTCGACTTTGTTTATTGTAGGATATTGAGGTCATTCAAACTTGTGGAAAGTTTGTCGGGATTTAATAAATTCTCAATACTTATTAATGTCCGGATATCGGGAAGATCTCATTATTCAAATGATAAAACTTTAAACTATGAATAAATTTTTTGGAGCTATTCTGTCAGCAGGAATCTTTTGCAGTGCATCTTCGGTTGCAACTGCAACAAACAATGAACAATTAAGAGAGCGGATTTCTACGCTTGCTAAGGAAAGTGGTGGTAAATTAGGTGTAGCCGTAATTAATCTGGATACGGGCGATACACTTACTTATAATGGTAATGACTTGTTTCCGATGGCTCAGTTGGGCAATCTGCCGATTGCATTACTAACGCTTAATATTGTAGATAAACAGGGAGGGTCACTCTCATATAAGGTTCCGGTGAAGGCTGGTGAACTGACAGAGAATAGTTTCTGTCCGCTGAGAAATAAGTATTCCGATCAGGAAAATACAGAAATATCGCTGAATGATTTGATTGCTTATATGATCGGTTTTGATGATGAGAATGCTGCCGATATTCTGACGAGACAAATTGGTGGAGTGCATAATATCAATCAGTTTCTTTCTGAGCAGAATATAAAGGGAATGAAGATGAGCGCAACGCAGAAGGAACAGAATCTGAATTATCAACGCTACTATGATAATTACACTACGCCTTATGCCATGGTGCAGTTGCTGAGAGCTTATAATTCAGGAAAGATTCTGAACGGAAATGCTAAAGGTTATATGAATAAACTGTTGCAACAGGTTCCGGCTGGCAGCGAACGTATGAGAGCAGGTCTTCCGGAGTCTACAGTATTATTGCATAAAACGGGATCTTCTGCTACAAATAGTAAAGGAATGTATGCAGCTACTAATGATGCCGGTATTTTTACTTTACCTGACGGGAATCGTATCGGTTTGGTGGTATTGCTGAAAGATTCTAAACATAAAGATGCCGAACGCGAAAAGATAATTGCTGATGTGACTAAAGCGGTATACAGTGATTTTAAATAATGAGGTCATATCGGGATGATCTCAATCACAAATGCAATAAAATAAATAAGGGCTTTCTTAAATTAAGAAAGCCCTTATTATTTTATTTTTTTGCAAAAAGCGAGATAATCCAAAGTAAAACGACTGCTCCGACTACTGACGTGATCAAACTGCCTATAATACTTGTGGTAGCAAATCCGAACAAGCCGAAAATCCATCCACCCAGAATACCTCCGATAACACCTACAATCAGGTTAACTATAAGGCCGAAGCCTCCTCCGCGCATAATCTTTCCGGCTAGAAATCCGGCAAGACAGCCAATGATAATAAATAAAATCCAGTTCATACTAATAATTAGTTAAGGTTACTTCTTAAACGCTTTTGTCCTATTATTAGTTCGTGGATTTTTATTTCATTTTTAATGCAATGGCTTCTGCACAGCGTTCTCCGTCTATAGCTGCGGATACGATTCCCCCGGCATATCCGGCCCCTTCGCCACAAGGGAATAATCCTTTAATGGCAACGTGCTCCAGTGTTTCGCGATCGCGAGGTATGCGCAGCGGAGCTGATGTGCGTGTTTCAACGCCTATCATAAGAGCTTCATTTGTCAGAAATCCGCGTGAAACTTTTCCGAAGTGTTTGAATCCTTGTGCCAGTCTTGATGTAATAAAGTCCGGCATCCAGAAATGTAGGGGTGATGATATTACACCGGGAGCATATGATGTTTCGGGTAGTGATCCCGATACGCGTTTACGAATAAAATCATCCATGCGCTGTCCGGGAGCAGCCTGTTTCATGCCTGCATTCAGCCAGCAATTGCGCTCGACTTCTTCCTGAAACTTAAGCATAGAAAGAACATCGTTTTGTTCAAATCCCGGTAAATCTTCCGGACGAACTTCGACAACCATTCCCGAGTTTGCCCAGCGTGAGCCCCTGCTGGAGGAGGACATGCCATTTACTACTACTTGTTCCGGTCCGCTTGCTGCGGGAACCACAACACCTCCCGGACACATACAGAAGCTGTATACGCCACGTCCGCCGGATTGTGCAACAAAACTATATTCGGCAGCAGGCAGATAATCGCCACGTCCGTCTTTGCTATGATACTGAATCTGATCAATTAACTGCTGAGGATGTTCAAGACGGACACCAACAGCTATGCCTTTTGCTTCAAGTTCAACTTCTTTCTCGTGTAAATGGCGATAAACGTCACGTGCAGAATGTCCGGTGGCCAGAATGACCGGTCCGTTTATTTCTTTTCCGTCGTGCGTGATAATTCCTTTTACTGTATTATTTTCAATGATAAGCTGATCCATCCGGCATTCAAAATGGACTTCGCCACCTGCATGGATGATTTGTTCGCGAATGTTTGAAATTACACGTGGCAGTTTATCTGTTCCGATATGCGGATGAGCATCTGCAAGAATAGATGTGTCAGCTCCATGCTGGCATAATATGTTAAGAATACGGTCTACCGATCCTCTTTTCTTACTGCGGGTGTATAATTTACCATCCGAGAAAGCTCCGGCTCCACCTTCTCCAAAGCTGTAATTTGACTCCGGATTAACGGAATGCTCGCGACTGATGAGAGCAAGGTCGCGTTTGCGGTCTGTAACGTTCTTTCCTCGTTCGATTACTATAGGTTTGAATCCTTCCTCAATAAGTCTGAGTGCAGCAAACAGACCTGCAGGTCCTGCTCCGACAACAATAACCTGAGGTTTATTGCTGACATCTTTGTATTCAATAGATGTAAACTCTTCTCCCGCAGGAACTTCATTGATGTAAACGGAAACTTTTAAATTTATCAGAACTGTCCGTTGTCTGGCATCAATGGAACGTTTTAATACACGAATAGCTTTGATTTCGCGCTCGTTCAAACCATATTCAGCCGAGATATATTTTTTTAGCTCTTGCCCGGAAGCTGCTATCTTAGGTAAGACTCTTAGTTGTAATTCTTTGATCATTTTCTGTGAAAGATAAATTTCTTGCGAAGATACATTATTTTAAGCGCATCATCAAATCGGGCATCTGCTGAAAATCAACAGATGCCCGATTGGTTATTTGTCAGCCCAGGAAAGAATGGTTTCACTGTGAATGGTTACGCCATATTCTTTAGCCTTTTTCAGTATATTGCGTGCAAGAAGAGCTTTTTTATCTTCAGGACAATATCTGAAATATGCTTCAGCTGCATGAACATGAGCCGCGTCAGGCATGGGGAATTCTCTCTCATCGGGTAATCCGAATTCACTATCGGGCAATTCTTTTCTTTCTTCCGCGTCAAGACGATCGGAGTTTAAATCATGTTTACGTATCATAAGCTAAGGTTTTTCTGAAATAACAATGGCGTTTGAGAATAGTTTACGATTTATTCCTTCCTTTTCCTCTCAGGGTTTGTTGTATTAAAGGTGTTTTATTTAATTTGCGACTCATTATTAAAATTAATCTGACATTTATGAAGAATCTTCTGATTATACTTCTCTTATATATATTTCCGTACCCGCTTTTTGCTCAGGGGGGATTATCCAAAAACTTAAGTAATGAACTGGATAATGCTATTCAGAATAGTCAGTCTTATGTACATCAGCGTGAGCAGCGTATAGGAATACTGAAATCTATGGCTGATAAGTCTGTGACTGATTCTGAACAATACAGGTTAAGCAAAGAACTTACAAATGAATATCGGGCCTTTAAAAGTGATTCGGCACTGACATATGCTAAAAATGCATTAGTGCTGGCTAAAAGAATCGGGAATTATGATCTGGAAGTGGAAGCTACGCTTACTCTGGCTTCTATATATAATGTGTCGGGGATGTATAAAGAGTCTGCTGAATTATTGAAAAATATATCGTCGGAGCACTTGCCTGTATATCTGAAGCAGGCATATTATGGCGTTTATGCAGAATTATACAGATATATGAGCTCTTTTGCAAAAGATAGCACGATAAAAGAACTATATGATAAGAATCGTATGATCTATCAGGATTCACTGATAGCGATTTCGAATCCGAAAGATCTGAATACAATATTAGTGAAAGCTGACAGACTGGTTGATCAGAATAAAATAACTGAAGCAATAGATCTGGTAATGGGGAGTCAGGAAAAGATGTCTCCGGATGACAGAAATTTTGCGCTGACTTCTTATTCGCTCGCTAATGCTTATGGGAAACTTGGCGATAAAAAGAAACAAAAAGAGTTTCTGGCTTTATCGGCACTGTCGGATATTAAAAATGCAGTGAAAGAGAACACCTCACTAAGCACGCTGGCTCTACAGCTTTATGAGGAAGGCGACCTGACGGAGGCTTATAATTATATTCGCTTTGCGCTGGATGATGCATTGATCTCAGATGCAAAACTTCGTTCTATTGAAATTCTGCGTATTTTACCAATGATTGACAAAGCTTATAAAGAAAATGCGGAGAGACAGGCGCGACTGCAAAAGATATTTTTTATTATAGTGAGTGTGCTGGCTATTGTTCTGGTTTTTTCATTTGTGTTTATCTGGTCGCAAAAAAGAAAACTTCAGATGGCTAATGACCGCATTAAAGATATTAATAGTCAGTTGAAGAAGCTGAATATAGATTTGAAGAATACGAATGAAAAAGTATCTGAAGCAAATCATAAACTAGCTCAGTCTAATCAGGTGCAAGGCGAATATATAGCGAAATATCTGAAGTTATGTTCTGTATATATTGGTAAGATTGATGATTACAGACGTATGTTGCTGAAAAAATCAGCAGGACTGGATACTCCTAAAGAGTTAGTTCAGCTTCTTAAATCTAAGGATATTGTAGATGAAGAACTGAAATCTTTTTATGTTGATTTTGATAAAGCATTTCTGGATTTGTATCCTGATTTTGTTGAACAGTTTAATAATTTGTTACTGGAGGAAGAACGGATTGAACTGAAACAGGGAGAATTGCTTAATACTGAAATTCGTATTTTTGCCCTGATACGTCTGGGTATAACAGAGAGTAATCAGATTGCAGAATTTCTCAGATATTCTGTGACTACTATTTATAATTACCGCACAAAGATGAGGAATAAGACCAAAGGTGTGCGTGATGAGTTCGAAAAAGAGGTGATGAGGATTGATTCTGTACTATAATCTGTCTACTTTTTAATATGTTTGTGTGTTATGTAAGTTGTTGTAGTTTAGATATTTGTTGTTTTTGGTAGTCTATATTGATCTACATTTTAACTATCAGAGACCGAATGTGTGTTTTATTCCGGAAAAAAGCACTCTATATTTGCATTATCGACAAACACTTTAAAATCAAGATAAATGAAGAAAGCCTTTTTATCTGTTGCATGTGTGCTATCGGCACTAGTTGCAAATGCTGAAGAACTTAAATCTCCGAATGGAAACCTGAAGCTAAACTTTGAGGTTAAAGACGGAGTTCCGGTATATGAACTGGACTATAAAAATAAACCTGTCATTAAAGAAAGCCGTCTCGGGCTTGAGTTAAAAGATACAGAATCTTTAATGGATGGTTTTGTAGAAGAAGGAGTGAAAACTTCAACTTTTGATGAAACATGGAAACCTGTATGGGGTGAAGTAAAAGAAATCAGAAATCATTATAATGAGATGGAGGTTACTTTGAAACAGCCTAAAACAGATCGTGAGATGAAATTGCGTTTCCGTCTGTTTGATGATGGTTTAGGTTTTAGATATGAATTCCCTCAACAAAAAGATCTTAATTATTTCGTTATTAAGGATGAGAAAACTCAGTTTGCTATGGCAGGTGACCATAATGCATTTTGGGTGCCGGGAGATTATGATACTCAGGAGTATCATATTCAGAAAACAAAACTTTCGGGTATTCGTGAACGTATGCCGGAAGCTGTAACTCCGAACTGTTCTCAGCAGACATTCTCAGAAACAGGTGTGCAAACTCCTTTAATGATGAAAAGTGATGACGGATTGTATATCAATCTGCATGAAGCTGCTTTGATTGATTACTCTTGTATGTCTTTGGATCTGGATGATAATAATATGGTTTTTGAATCACATCTGACTCCAGATGCTCAGGGTAATAAAGGTTATATTCAGACTCCGTCTCAAACTCCCTGGAGAACTGTTATTGTAAGTGATAATGCACCTGCAATTCTTGAGTCTAAGCTGGTTCTTAATCTGAATGAACCTACAAAGTATGAAGATACTTCGTGGATTAAACCAATTAAATATATTGGTGTATGGTGGGAAATGATTACCGGCAAGGGTTCATGGGCTTATACGGATGATGTATATAGTGTGAAACTTGGTGAAACAGACTATACTAAAACGAAGCCAAACGGGAAACATTCAGCGAATACTGAAAAAGTTAAACGTTATATTGACTTTGCAGCTGAGCATGGTTTTGATGCGGTGCTTGTAGAAGGCTGGAATGAAGGCTGGGAAGACTGGTTTGATAAATCGAAAGATTATGTTTTTGATTTCGTAACTCCTTATCCGGATTTTGATCTGGTTGGTATCAGAGAGTATGCTAAGTCAAAAGGTATTAAACTGCAAATGCACCACGAGACATCTGGTTCAGTTCGTAATTATGAGCGCCATATGGATAAAGCATACCAGTTTATGGTGGATAATAATTATAACTCTGTGAAAAGTGGTTATGTAGGTGATATTATTCCTCGCGGAGAACATCATTACGGTCAGTGGATGAATAACCACTATTTGTATGCAATTACAAAAGCTGCTGATTATAAAATTATGGTGAATGCTCACGAGGCGGTTAGACCAACAGGTATGCACCGTACTTATCCGAACTTATTAGCAAATGAGTCTGCACGTGGTACAGAGTATGAATCTTTTGGTGGAAATACGCCGGATCATACTACATTGTTGCCTTTTACTCGCTTGATGGGCGGTCCGATGGATTATACACCAGGTATCTTTGTAACTCAGATAAATAAACTGAATCCGGATAATGATTCGTGGGTTCGTTCAACACTGGCTCGTCAGCTTGCTTTGTATGTAACAATGTATTCTCCATTGCAAATGGCTGCGGATCTTCCTGAACATTATGAACAATATATGGATGCATTCCAGTTTATTAAAGATGTAGCAGTTGATTGGGACGATACAAAAGTACTGGAAGCTGAGCCGGGTGATTATATCACTACAGCAAGAAAAGCTAAAGGAACAAATAATTGGTTTATTGGTTCGACTGTGGATGAAAACGGTCATACTTCTAACCTGAAATTTGATTTCCTTGATCCGGACAAAAAATATATTGCTACGGTTTATAGTGATGCAAAAGATGCGCATTACGAGAAGAATCCTCAGGCTTATGAGATTAAAAAATATGTAGTGACAAACAAATCTAAACTTACTCAGAAAAGTGCTCCGGGTGGTGGATTTGCAATTAGTGTGATTGAAGTAACAAATCCTCAGGATTTGAAAGGCTTGAAAAAGCTTTAAGATTAACAAATTCTGTTAGTTGATATATAGATTTATTTTGGTAAATAAAAGCCGGGAGTCCGTTAGGATACCCGGCTTTGCTTTTTTAGTAAGCTAAGTTGAGAATTTTCTCAATTACTGTATAATCTATATTTTGTCTTTCTCCCAGTTTAACTTTACGATCTTTGAATCGTCTGACGATTTCCTCAATAACAGATCTTTCGACTTTATAATCTGAGAGATGTGTTTTGATGCCTAATGAATGGAAAAATTCCTCTGTTTTCATGATCGCTTGTTCAGCTCTTTCTTCCGGAGTACCTATGGTTATTTGCCATACACGAGCTCCGTATTGAAGCAGCTTATCCATTTTGTCCTCTTTCATAACACGCAGAAGTGCCGGATAAACAATTGCCAGGGTAACTCCGTGGGTAAGTCCTGTAAGTGCGGTGATTTCATGACCGATCATATGAGTAGCCCAATCCTGAGGTACGCCCATTGCGATAAATCCGTTTAGTGCCATTGTCGCTGAAAGCATGAAGTTAGAGCGTGTTTCATAGTTCGGCGTTTCTTCAGTCATAAGATCATTTGCTATATCTTTTAGAGTTTGAAGGATACCTTCTGCCCACCGATCCATGAGAAGAGCTTCAACCGGGAATGTCAGATATTGTTCTACCGTATGCACGAAGGTGTCTATCACACCACACGAAACCTGAAATTTAGGTAGTGAATAGGTTACTTCAGGATCGAGTATTGAGAATTTTGGAAAGTTGTCCTGTGAAAAGAAAGGATACTTTTCGGCTGTTTCCAATCTGGAGATAACAGCACCGCTGTTCATTTCAGAACCTGTAGCAGGAAGGGTCATTACTGATGCCAGCGGAATACTATTTTTGGCTTTGCGATTATCCAGAATAAGGTCCCATGGAATTCCATCATAAGTGATTCCCGAAGCGATAAATTTTGTGCCGTCAAGAACCGAACCGCCTCCTACTGCTAATAGAAATTCAATATTCTCTTTTTTTCCTAATTCAATAGCCTTTACCAGAGTCTCGTATTTAGGATTGGGCTCGATACCCCAGAATTCAATAAAGTTGAATCCTTTTAATGCATTTATTACCTGATCGTAAACTCCGTTTGACTTAACGCTTCCACCTCCGAATGTGACCATTATTTTTTTGTCACGTGGTAGTTTCTTTTCCAGCATACTGATAGATCCTTTACCAAAGATCAGCTGTGTCGGATTGAAAAATTCAAAATTGCTCATAGCCATAATAATTCCTCCAAAAAATATTTCATAGTAAATTGTTATGGAGGTCATCCCGGCTTTTGAATATAAATCCGGGATAGCGTATTCAAAAACCGGAATAACCTCATCATCAGCAAAGATAGATAACTTCCAAAGTTGTGCAAGTATATATCAAAGTATGAATGCTTTTTAAACAGTTAGTATGAGCTTTGAGTTCGAATAATTAATAGCGGAATGACAGGATAAGTCTGAATTTCTGATGGACTGTTTCAACCGTAACAACCAGATGAGATTTATCACAGATTGCTTTTACAATAGATAAACCAAGTCCGGTAGAGTCATTACACTTTTTGTCTGAACGTTTGAAGCGGTCAAAGATATTTCCAGATGGCAGTATTCCCTCGTAAGGATTTTCAAAAATGATTTTATCATTAGAAATAGTGATCTGTAAAAATCCTTCGTTTTCTTTATTATACTTTACAGCATTACTGAATATATTATTAATCATTAGTTCGAGCAGTGTAGGGTTGATTTCATGAATAAATGAACTGTACTGCTCAAAAATAATATGAATATTTTTGGTGTGAATAATATCAATATAATCATCAATGCGCTCCTTAATTACTGTGCCAAAATCAATCAGGGCATACTCTGCATACTGATCATTGTTGATGCGTGTCAACAGCATCAGAGATTTATTGAAGTAGGATACCCGGTTAATATTGTTTTGAAGGGATTGAAGGATATTGAATGTTTCTTCATCATCCTGGAATCGTTGTTGTAGTAAGTCAATCTTTGCACGCATGATTGTTAGCGGAGTCTGAAGTTCATGAGTTAAGTTTTCAGACAATTCTTTTGTTTTACGGTAATCATTATGAATCCGTTTCATCATCCGGGCATATGTCTTGTCAAGTTCCTTTAATTCATCAATATTGCTGTCAGAAAAAGTAAAGGTACTTTTTTTGTTAATATCGGTAGTCTTTAATTCATGCAGGAACTGCCTGAATGGAATCCACATGTTCCGGGTGAAAAAATGACTAATCAGAAATATATATAATAGCAATAGCAGAAAATAACATAGAAATGAGAATACAGTAGATGTGACGAGATCAGCATGTCCCATCGTACGCATAAAAATTGATACTTTATAGGGCTTCTGCTTTATCAGGACCGGAAAGTTGATAATCCGGAAATCCCTGTTTTTGAGAGTTCGCCGATTCCAGATTACTGTGTCCTGATAAAATGTTTCGAAGTTTATTGATGATACAGGCGTATAAATAAGACGTCCGTTTTTTACCCCTAAATCTCCGGCAAGCATGAACGTGTCATTTCTGGACGTATATTTTACGAGTGTCTTTTTTAGTTCATCCAGACTGTCGTCAGCTGACAGGTGTATACTGTTTCGGAAAATAAGATATTGAACAATGCTGCCAAATATCATAACAACGGTGAGTGCGACAATAGAATATTGTTTATATAATCGGGATAATTTCATCTGTCAGTAAATTTATAACCAATGCCATATACGTTTTTTATATAATCACTTACGTCTGCATTTAAGAGCTTGCGGCGTAAGTTACGCATATGCGTATAAATGAAGTCCAGAGAGTCGGCGTCTATACCCATCATATCGCCCCATAAATGTTCAACAATTGATTCTTTAGATAATACTCTTTCTTTATTTACTATTAAGTAATAAAGTAAATCAAATTCTTTTCGGGTGAGAGGAATTGTTTTATCACCTGTTTTTACCTCACGCATTTCAATGTTGAGGTTGAGCTCATTGAATATAAGATCTTTACTTCCTCCCTGTAAACGGCGACGCAGTATAGATTTAATGCGAGCATATAATTCAGCAAAGTGAAACGGCTTTGTTAAATAATCATCAGCACCCAGATCAAGACCTGTAATTCTATCTTCAAGTGAGTCTTTTGCAGAAAGAATGAGGATTCCTGTGTCGATAGAGTTTTGCTTCAGATACTTTATAACCTCTAATCCGGATCCGTCAGGAAGCGAAAGGTCTAAAATAATACAGTCGTATTGGAAAATAGAAACCTTTTCCAGTGCCTGATCAAGATTGATTGCATATTCAGTTATGATTTTTTCATTAGATAAGAATGTGGAAATAGATTCAATAATTTCCATTTCATCTTCAATAATAAGTAATTTCATCGGTCTTTATTTCAGTTTAGTATAATAACAAAGTTAGGTATAATTCATCCGATTCAAAGAAATCAGAAAAAAAAACGACTTTTTTTTCAAAATCGCAGAAAATCCTAAAAGTCTTCAGATTTGGGTATTTATTTTGTCACCTGAAAATAACGATCTGATATTTGATCATCCCAACAACTAAAACTAAACTAAAGAAATTAATTATGAAATTAAACAAAAATTTGGTTGCACTATCTTTTTGTGCTATCTTAGCGTTCTCAAGCTGTTCGAGCGATGATGATGCAGTTAAAGGATTCACTCCGGGAGAACAAGTGGTAAGTGCTTTTAAAAAGCAATTCCCAAATGCAAAGGATGTGACATGGTCACAAAAGAAAGGTTATGATGTAGCTAGCTTCTCATTAGCAGCTGGTACTCGTACAGTAAAACAATTGAACGAAGCATGGTATAAACAAAACGGTGTTTGTTCTTTGACAGAAATTGAAATTGATGATTTTTCATTGCTTCCGGCAGCTGTTCAGGAAGGTTATAATGCTACAATCTTTGCAGCAGAAGGATGGAAAATAGATGATATAGATTTATTGTATCGTATAGATATGGATCCTGTTTATAAAATTGAAGTAGAAAAAGATGGTCAGGAAGATTATGACCTGCTTTTCTCAGAAACAGGAGTACTTATTTCTGCAAAAGTAGATGCAGATAACGATAATGATGATAATGAGCCTGTAGAAGTTCCTCAGGCGATATTAGACTTCGTTTCAGCTCATTTCGGGGATGCTAAAATTCTTGATCTTGATTATGAAAACAATGAAGTTGAAGTTGAGATTTTAGCACGTGGAGAAGAAATGTCTCTTTATTTTGAGAAAGCGACAAATCATTTTATTCGTGTTGAAATTGAAATTGAAGATAACGAGTTGCCGGCTGCAATATTAGATGTTTTACATCAGGACTATGCAGGATGGGAAATCGATGATGCATGTTACGTAGCTTTCGCAGACAAATCAGTTCAATATAAAGTTGAACTTGAAAACGAAAGACTAGATAAAGAGTCAACGCTTTGGTTTTTACCAAACGGTGAGATGGTTAAATAAAAACTGTGGTTAAATGCGAGAAGGAGTGGCCTAGACGTGAGTCTGGGCCACTTTTATTTTATAGCAGAGATGGATTGGTAGATATAATTTCTATATCAGATCCGGCATAATCTCTGTCATCGGTAAAAAGAATATATGATTTCTCACGGCATAATTTTTCTATCGCCTTATCGTTAAAATCTAATGGCTCAAAAGTCATAAATCCTGATACATCATCCTGAGAGAAATCTTTTTTATCAAATTGAAATAATGGGAAAATCTTTTCCTGGATAATGCGATAGGTATGATTAAGTACTTCTTTACCATCAGCGCTGTTTCGGTAATCTTTGAAATGAACATCTTTTTTTGAATATTTATTCTGCCATAAATATAGTTCATACTGGACCCTTAATTCTCTGTTTATAACTTCGGATAATACAATAAAGTCTATCATTAATTTATTTCCCTGATTCAGCATTTGTAAAAACATACCGGAATAGTCCTTCTGCCATTCCTGATAGGGTTTGGTCGTGAAAAACAGGAAGATTATGATATTCGCATCAAGAAATATATTTCTGTTATTTATTTTTGATATATCAAAGTTGTTGTATCGTTGTTTCATATCAGGGTACTTTTATTATTTTCCATTAGTTAATAATTCTATTGACTGAAGAAGGTCTTCGTCTTTTTCGTTGTGAATAAACAGGATGCGTTCGCATCTTTTGATTTCACTTAACTCGGTCTCGTTTAGGTTTATAAATGTTAGCTTTTGACGGATATCTTCAATCTTATTATCTCGTGATATTATATTATATATTGCATTAATGAAAGAGGCAAGGATAATATCTGTATCTGCAAAATCAAGAACAACCACATAATCATTATTCCAGTGGCTTGTTATTATATTTCCTATTATTTCTCCATGTGCAGAATCGATACAATATTTTGTGTTTATTTCTTTGATTATATGAATGGTTCTGCTTTGTTGTTTCATATTATTCATTCTGAGTAAGTATTGTTTTTATATATCTGATGAGCTTGATGAAAAGACTGTTGTTTTACGTGTATACAATCTTCCTTTTGTCCTTGAACAGTGTACGGATAACAATTGTTCTTTATTTATATGTATTCTGTTGTAGATTATAAAAACTTAACTATAAAAAACTATGTCCAAATTTACGGGAGATGTGATCGTTGATATGCTTGAAAAAGCCGGCGTAAAGCATATCTGGGGAATAACAGGTGATACCGCTAATTATATTACATCAGCAATTAGTCGTAGCAGTATTCGCTTTATGCATGTAAGGCATGAAGAGGCTGGAGCTTTTGCAGCAGGAGCTGAGGCGAAAGGTAGCGAAAGACTTTCTGCCTGTATCGGATCGTGTGGACCGGGATCTTTACATTTGTTAAATGGTCTGTATGATGCAAATGCAAATGGAGTTCCTGTGATTTGTCTGGCTACTCACATTCTGAAAAATGAAATAGGATTGGATTATATTCAGGAAACAGATCCGAAGGCTCTGTTTGAGCCGTGCAGTGTGTTTTGTGAATTTGTGCAATCGTCTTTACAACTGCCTCGTTTGATGGCATCTGCGATGCAGCATGCGATTAGTAAGAAAGGTGTTGCTGTATTGATTCTTCCCGGTGATATTGTGTCTAAGGTATATGATGGAGGAGACTATACGAATTATTATCCTCACTATACTAAGGAGTCTGTCTTTCCACAAAAAGAAGATCTGTTTCAGATTGCCGAATTGATTAATAAGAGTTCCAGCATGGCTATTATAGCAGGTGAAGGATGTAAAGGAGCGCATGATAGCATCGTGGCGTTATCGCAGTTACGTAAAGCCGCAGTGGCATGGACATATCATGGAAAGCAATTTGTTGAATATGATAATCCTTATGCAGTAGGGTCTATTGGTAAACTGGGAACAAATTCAGTAAATGAAGCGATAAGAAGTTGTGATTTATTACTTCAGTTAGGTTCGAATTTTTCACTTCGGGATTATAATGTTTCAGGCAAAATTATACAAATCGATGCAAATCCGGCAGCTCTTGGTTTTGATCATTTTGTGGATTATGCGTATGTTGGTAATATAAAAGATACGCTTGAGAGGTTGTTGCCCTATATTAACGAGCAGTCCGGAACTTGTTATGTGGAAGAAGTACTAATGCCTTACGAGAATAAGTGCCGTCAATATGATGAGTTATATAAGAAGAAGGTAACTTCAGATAATGAAATTTACTCTGAGTATGTTTTTAATCTGATCGATAAAAGGGCTTCTCAGGATGCTGCTTTTTGCGCAGATACAGGTAGTGCGTTGGTGCTGATGCAAAGACATATTCATGCAACCCGTGAAAGATCTTTTTATCAGTCAGCCAGATGGGGCTCAAGAGGTAATGCTTTCCCTGCATCATTGGGGGTGAAGGCTTCTTTTCCGGATAAACAGGTTATAGCATTATGCGGGGATGGTGGTTTATCATCCTTATTAGGTGATTTGATTAGTGCTATACAGCTTGATATACCTGTGAAAGTTTTATTATTAAATAATGGACGAATGGATCTGACAGGTATGCAATTCTATACGCAGAATTTATTACCGTCTTCTATAGATTTAGTAAATACTGATTATGCTGCTATCGCATCAGCGATTGGTTATTCGGCATATAAAGTTCATCTGGTTACAGAGCTTGAGTCGGCCATTGACAGATGGCTTGATCAGGATAAACCTGCCTTTTTAGATGTAAAAGTTGCATCGATTACAAGTTTGCATAATGGTTTGATAAGTAAAAAGTGAGAAAATGCTAACAAAGGTATCAGATATAATTGCTCAGACACTACAATATGTAGGAGTGAAAAGGGTATATGGAATAGTAGGAGGAGGGATTAACGCGCTTGCGTCCTCTTTATCTTCATCAACATCGATTCGTTTTGTTCAGATGAGAAACGAGGAGAGTGCGGGTTTTGCCGCAGGAGCAGATGCTGCTATGAATAAGCATCTGGCTGTTTGTGGCGGAGCTGGTAATTCGGGTTCGGTTCATTTTCTAAATGGGATATATGATGCTCACAGGAATGGCTCTCCGGTTTTATTGATTTTATCTGACAGAAATCAGTTAAGTCTCGGGCGGACAGTAATTAATAATGTTGATTTGAAATCTTCATTTAAGGCTTGTAGCTGTTTCTGTGAATATGTGCGGCAGGCATCAGATGTGGAGCACTTATTAGGATTAGCTATGCAGACAAGTATTTCAGCTAAAGGTGTATCTGTATTGATAATACCTGAAGATGTATTTTTTGATGAGATTGAGTTTGATCGGATAGAGTTCTTTCCACGTTATTCTGATCCGGTTATTATTCCATCAGAGGATGAACTGCATAAAATGGCAGAAATGATTAATAATGCAGATCATATTGTAATTTATGGAGGCTCCGGGTGTGAAAATGCGCATGATGAGGTCATGGCTCTTTCTGAGAAAATCAAAGCACCGGTTGGTTGGGCATACAGAGGAAAGGAGTATCTGGATTATGGGAACACCTACCCTGTAGGTATGAATGGTCTGTTAGGAGATCAGTCATGTATTCAGGCTTTTGATGAGTGTGATTTGCTTCTTCTGTTAGGTACGGATTTTGCTTTTTCTACTTTTTATCCGGATGATACAGCTATAATTCAAATTGATATTAAGGGAGAGCATTTGGGCAGGCGTCATGCGATTACCTTTGGTGCAGTAGGTGATATAAAGCCTTCACTGGAACTACTTCTTCCATTGATTGAGGAACGTGATGAGCATGTGTTTGCTGATAGAAGTACAGATTTGTATCATTCGGTAAGAAAGCATCTTCAAAAGTTAACGCATCAGAATAATGATCATAAAGAAGGTATTTATCCCGAGTATTTGTCTGGTTTAATAAATAGATTAGCAAAAAAAGATGCGTTGATTGTAGCGGATATTGGTACACCATGGGCATATATGGCTAAATATATAGATTCATTCGGAACGCGTAAACTCTATCACTCTTGTCTTCACGGAACAATGGCTAATGCGTTACCTTCATCTATCGGGATGCAGTTGTCATCACCGGAGAAGCAAGTGATTGCTATGTGTGGTGATGGTGGTTTCGCTATGCTTATGGGTGAGATGCTAACACTTATTCAGGAGAAGCTTCCTGTTAAATTGATCGTATTTAATAATGGTAAATTGGATTTTGTTGCCCTTGAGATGAAAACTGAAGGCTTGATTGATGTATCAACAGATTTGAAAAATCCAAATTTTGCACAGGTTGCACAGGCAGCTGGTATGAAGGGGATAAGAGTGGAGGATCCTCGGCTTCTTGAATCGTCTTTGCTTGAGGCTTTTAACTTTAATGGTCCGGTATTGGTAGATGTCGTTGTAAATCCGGATTCTTTGCTCATGCCTCCTGAGATTTCATTAGGTATGGCATATGATTTCTCAAAATACTTGTGGAAGCAATTTCTTACGGGTGATGAGAAGGTTCTCTGGAAGCTTATTAAATCCAATTTCCCCAGACAATTGTAATGTAAAATATAGTATATTTATGTGCTATTTATACTATATCAATAAAATGCGATATTTTTTTTCTCTAAATGTATTGTAATATAAAAATATTTACTTTCTTTGTGAAGTATTAATCGTGTTAAACGATTATTCACTAACAAGTATCAAATGAATATAACATATTGGTATATTTAATTTGGTGTGTGTTTTTTTTAAATTTGTGGTATCATGTCATAAGCCTTTCGAAGTGATTCGAAAGGCTTATTTTATTTTTGGGGCGTATAATATAATTTACTGGTGTTATAGCCTAATGCTTCTGCATATTTTAATATTTCATCTAATGTGTTTTTAGGAAGTTGAGGCGTTCGTGAAAGTATCCATAGATATTTCTTTTCGTTACTGCCTACCAGAGCATAACTGTAATTTTCCTCATCGAGCATAAGAATATTATAATCACCATAAAACCATAGGAAAAATGATACTTTTAACTCTCCTGGTTTATTTGGGTCTGGTTGCTTTGCTTTACCAACAGATTTTTTTAATTGTCCGTTAAGCTCATATTTATGACCACTATTAATAACCTGAATCCGGTTATTACTCATAATAGTATATTCAGCAGTTACTCCGACCAGATCTTTTTCAAACCAATTGTCGTAGCGTGCTATCTCATACCATAATCCCATATATCTTTTAAGATTCAGCTTGCTGATTGTTTTTGTTTCTTGCGTATACATATTTTGTGATGAGATTATTAAGATTATTATTGTGATTATTTTTTCTGCCATATATATTAAATGTTTTATTTGTGATAAACACTTTTATCTTTTCTATTGTTTTGAGATATAGTTTGTTATATAAATAGTCGTTTTTCTAAATAATGAACAATGACTCTTATATAGCCGTTATCTAATTAATTGTTTAACCTAATCTTAATTATTTATGATAGCTAATCTTAATTTACCTAATCCTGACAGGGAAGTTGCTGTAGGTGGTCAGTTCGATAGTTCGAATAGTGATTCTGTTCGAAAGATATGTATTAATCCGGATAAATCATTTATTCACTGGAAAGCAACGAAGCCCGGAGGAGGACATGTGGGCATTGTGAAATTTTCATCAGGGTATGTGAAGTTTGATAATGATAAAGTAACAGGAGGAGAGTTCGTGGCAGATATGTCAACAATTACAGATGAGGATTTGAAGGTTAATGAAATGAAGAATATGCTTGAGAATCATCTGAAAAGTAGTGACTTTTTTGACATCGCACAATTTCCTACAGCTGTTTTCTCTTTAAAACAAGTTGTTATGTTGCCGGATGATCCTGTTTTTGCGATGCAGATATCAGGGCCGTTAACCATAAAAGGTATTTCTAATGATGTATCGTTCAGAATAAAGCCTGTTTCAGAAATAATACCGCTTTCGTTTACTACAGATGAGGTGATTCTTAACAGAACACATTGGAAAATAAATTACAATTCGAAAAGTATATTCAAAAGCATAACAGATAAGATTATTCATGATGATTTTGAGCTTTCGGTTACGATAGAACTTAAAAATGAATAAAATAAAAAAAAGCTGACCGGACATCATATGCCAGTCAGCTTTTTTTATTCGATTAATTCACCTTTTCCCTGACGGGTAATGTCTATAGAATCATCGGTGCAGTCAACAATAGTAGAAGCCTCTGTCCCTCCAAATCCACCGTCAATAACGAGATCAACTAAATGCTGATATTTCTCCCATAGCAGTTCAGGATCTGTAGAAAATTCAATTTCTTTAGGGTCTACAAATACAGATGTACTTAATAAAGGATTTCCAAGTTGTCTGCATAATTCACGTGCAATGTTATTATCAGGTACACGTATCCCTACACATTTACGATTTCTGTAAATACGCGGCAGATTACTGTTCGTTTTTACTATAAATGTAAATGGTCCAGGGAGATTCCGTTTCATTAATTTAAATGTTGCATTATCTACTTTCGCATACTCGCTGATATTGCTTAGGTCATAGCAGACAATGGATAAATTAACCTTCTCCGGATCAATGTTTTTAATTTTGCAAATACGCTCAACGGCTCTTACGTTTAGCGCATCACATCCGATCGCATACAAAGTATCTGTCGGATAAATTACTAATCCACCGGACTTTAGTATATCTACTACTTTTTCAAGATCCCGTGGATTAGTATTTTGATTGTATAGTTTAAGAATCATCTTTAGTTTATTCTAAGAATCTTCTGATCTTCTATAAATTATTGGTTTTCTTCAGCTTCAAAACCTTTGTTGAAAACTTCAATAGCATTGAAGCTCATACCCATGCTTGAGAAACCTCCGTCATTGAACAGATTTTGCATCGTTACTTTACGAGTCAAATCCGAGAACATTACGATACAGTAATTTGCACAATCCATAGCATCTGCATTTCCTAGTGGAGAAATTTTATCTGATACTTCAAGAAGACTGTTCATTCCTTTTACACCGCTTCCTGCAGTTGTAACAGTTGGAGATTGAGAAATTGTATTTACACGAACACCTCTGTGAGTACCGTAAACATAGCCAAAGCTGCGTGCGATAGATTCAAGAAGAGCTTTAGCATCAGCCATATCATTGTAACCAACAAAAGTACGTTGAGCTGCAATGTATGAAAGTGCCAGAATAGAACCACCTTCAGAGATAGCATCCATTTTGTAAGCAACCTGCATCATTTTGTGGAAAGATACAGCCGAGATATCATATGTTTTTTCAAGAAGTTTGTAGTCAAGATCATCATAAGTGCGACCTTTACGTACGTTTGGAGACATCCCGATTGAGTGAAGTACGAAATCGATTTTACCTCCTAATACTTCCATTGAACGTGCGAAAAGCATTTCTAAGTCTTCAACACTTGTAGCATCAGCAGGAATTACTGTTGCATTTAATTTTTCGCCAAGAGCAGAAATTTCTCCCATACGAACTGCTACCGGAGTATTTGTCAAAGTGATCATAGCTCCTTCTTCTACAGCGCGCTCAGCTACTTTCCATGCGATAGACATGTCATTCAATGCTCCGAAGATAATACCTCTTTTGCCTTTAAGTAAATTGTAACTCATAATATATTATTTATTAAAGTATTTAATTCTAATAGTAAACAAAACGGCACAAATCTAAATAAAATGTGCCATTCTGGCAATCCTTTGAGATAATTATTTTTATTCATCTGATTTCATAATCAGATGAGTTTTGTAAAATCTGTTTTCTTATCTTATGTAAATCAACAACTTATTGCTAGTCTGTGTTCATGGTTTTAATTAATATAATTATAAAAAAAAGCGATCCGGATATAGTATCGGAATCGCTTTTTGATATAAGTATTAAACTATCAATTAATAGTTCGTATTTATTTCTTCTTCTGAATTTTCATCTAACTGACTTGCTACTTTAGCATAGAATAGTGTGAATAATAGCATGACATAAGCCATTGCTACAAATATTCCAATAATTAAAGCTAAGGCTCCAAGAATGAAGAGAATAAAGCAGATAAGGATTATTTTTAGCAGAGACATTTTATTGCCCTGAGAAATAGTCCATCCTTTTTTTATAGCCTCTCCAATACCATAGTTTTTATCAATAATTAAATACATAACCGGCCAGAAGCGGAAGGCAAGAATAAATGCTGCAATTATTGTATAAACAAAGATCACACCAATAAGTGCCGGAGAGCTTATTGGTTCTGTAATTCCTGATATTGATAAAGTTTGATTTATCATCAAATAGAAATAGGGAGCCAGAATAATCATTGTGATTATACTATACAGTATTGAGTTTATGAATTGCTTCATATTCGGCAGAATCTCACTAAATCCGGGATCTAATCCTCTAATTGCTTTCAGGCAATATTTTATAATCATAATATTATAAACAACCTGGAATAAAGAAATTATAATTTGCGAAATGATCGAACCGGTAACTCCTCCTATCTCAAATGTTGAAGGGATCATTAATAATAGAGCAAATACGATACCTCCGAATATTAGACCTAAAAGAATAAGGATATTTTCTTTAAAAAGAGAGAAACTCTCTTTCATTAATGTTTTAACTGATATTTGAACCTTCATAAAAATATAAATGTATTATGAAATTAGTAATTGTTTTTGATTTGCTAATTTTCGGATGTTCATCAAAGCATAACGCATTCTTCCAAGTGATGTGTTTATGCTGACTCCCGTTATTTCAGCTATTTCTTTAAAGCTTAAATTCTGATAAAAGCGAAGTATTACTACCTCTTTTTGTGTTTCAGGCAGAAATTGAACAATTCGTTTGAGCTGTTTTACTGTCTGTATTTCTATAATTTTATCTTCAATGTTTTTATCACTTTTTTCTTCAGCAAATATATAAACTTGTTCATCCGTTAAGGATGAATATTCATAATTGTGCTTTTGGCGGAAATAATCAATAACTACATTGTGGGCAATCCGTAAAAGCCAGTTTCCGAATTTACCGGAATCAATATATTTGTCGGCTTTGATTTTCAGTATCACCTTTATAAGTGTTTCCTGATATAAATCTTCTGCTAATTCCTGATTATTTACCAGATAAAAGATATAAGTAAACAACTTTGATTTATATCTCTTGATAAGAGCATCAAAGGCTTTGTTATCTCCGTCTATAAATGATTTTATCAGAATATTGTCTGATAAAAAATTCGGTGTTTGTAACATAAAATTACTCAATTATAAGTTTGAGTAGATTTCAATTCATAGGCTGTAGTATTAATAATTGTGTCTGAGTGCAAATAAAGTGATTATTTCTATATAGAAATGTATAAAATGAAGATTAAATTTGAAATTTAACACTTCGCTTTTTTCTTAAAACTGATGCAGGAAATTAAAAAATGCGCGATAAGTTGAATCACGACTTGACTTATTTGATAATACTAGATCGTGAAGTCCATTCGGAATAGTTTGAACATTAGCATCTTTAGCTAGTTTATGTCCATATTTTTCAATGTCTTTTACATCAAGAACAACATCCGAATTTGTAAACATATTCCAGTCCGCAGGATCTTCAGATGATTTGTCAGAGTGTAAAACAAGTACAGGTACCGGAATGTCTAATCCTTTATGAATCTTTTGCTGACCTTTATAGATTGCACTGATCCAGCTAAATGTTAGGGGAGGGGACTGCATTAACTTTTTGTTTGTGTCATATTCCCATTCACCTTTGTATTTCTTATGAAGACTTTGTCCGTATTCAGTACTTATACCCTGGGGTATTGTCGCATTTGGAAAGAAACGAGCAAGGAAAGAAACGATAGGTATTAATACTTTTTCCTTAAACCAGCTTTGGTTTTGATCCAGAAACGGACTATTTAATAATACACCCTGAATTGGCTCATTATTTTTTCGGGCATCAGCATAAAGAGCCGAAATAAGTCCGCCTGTAGAGTGCCCCATCAGATATACATCTTTATTTCCTTCATGATGTATTATAGTCAGAGCCGAATCAATATCAGGAAAATACTCATTGAGGTTTCGTACATTAAATCTGATTTGACCGGGCAAATAAGATCTGCCGTATTTTCTTAAATCCAAAGCATAAAAGTTATATCCTGCCGAATCAAATTTAGCAGCCATATCGGTCTGGAAGAAATAATCATTAAACCCATGTATATATAAAATAGCTTTATTTGTGGTGCTGTCACATGGCGACTTAACAAGTGTGCATATAACATCTCCTTCATAATCAGAAGACATATTGATCGTGCGTTGCTGAAACTTCCCACCCAGCTCATCCGGTTTATACTGAGCAAATATTTGAGTATGGATGAAAATATTACAAATGCATACAAGTAATAGAATTGAATATCTCATAGTAAGACTTATTGAATTTTATCGATTATAGCTTGTAGTTCTTCATCTGTTTCATGAAGAATCTTTTTACAAATAGCAAGTAATTCACCAGCCCTTGTTACCGCCTTTTTCAATTCATCTATTTCTAGTCTGTTCTCTTGTATAGCCTGAACTATCTGATCAAGTTCTTTAGTTGCTTGTGTATAAGATATTTTTTCCATTTTATCGAAGATCAATTATGTCTAAATCCGGATACTGTTTTGCGCTGAATTTAAAATCATTATCCGAAAGAGACTGTTTTGTTTGATATTTGTTAATTTGTATCTTGTTCGATGAACTATTTGATAGAGCCATGAATATCTCCTTTATCTGATAATTCTTTTTATCAATGAGTACCAGAATGGACTTAACATCTCCGTTTTTGACTGGTAATAATTTTATCTGATAATAATCAGGACTATTCAGCTTATCTCCGTTGTTCTTACTAGCTTTATAACCGTTTTTGTAAAGGTTGAATAATACAGCCGGATTCATAGTATCAAGCTCTGCACCTGATGGTTGTGTGAGGTTTACCTCGTTGCTGTTACTGAGTAGAGTCCATTGGTTTTTGCCATCAAACCAGACCTTAATATCAGGAGTCTGAATATAAAAGCAAGAATCTTTCATTTTAATAGTTCCGTCAAATTGCTCAGTTTTTTTATTCTTATTTTCAACTGAAAGTTGAAAGTCAGCTATGATGCCTCCGTCATTACGAAATGACGATTCGGCTTTTCTTAATATCTCTTCAGCTGTTTGTGCAAATACACCTGAGCTGAAGATCAAACATATAATACTTAATATAATTCTATTCATTGTTATTTCAAATTTGATAATACCATTTCCAGATGAGTTTCATCCATCACTAATACCTGTCGGGCTTTACTACCTTCAAAAGGACCAACAATTCCCGCTGCTTCGAGTTGATCCATTATTCTTCCTGCACGATTATATCCAAGAGACATTTTTCGTTGCAGAAGTGATGTGGAACCCTGCTGATTAGCAACGATCAGTCTGGCAGCATCTTCAAACAAAGGGTCTTTATCATTCATGTCTATTTGTCCGATACCTTCGCTTGCTTCCATTTCGTATTCAGGCAATAAAAATGCAGTCGGATATCCTTGTTGATCTCCAATATATTCGGCAACCTGTTCCACTTCAGGAGTGTCAATAAAGGCACATTGCACGCGCATCAAATCACTTCCCTGAGAGAATAGTAAATCACCACGTCCGATTAACTGATTCGCACCCGGACAATCCAGGATCGTTCTGGAGTCAATCATAGAAGATACACGAAACGCTACTCTGGCCGGAAAATTGGCTTTGATAGTTCCCGTAATAATATTTGTTGATGGACGTTGCGTTGCAATTACCATATGTATCCCGACCGCACGGGCTAGCTGGGCTATACGAGCAATTGGTAGCTCTACTTCTTTACCGGCAGTCATTATCAAGTCACCAAACTCATCAATAATAACAACAATATAAGGCATGTAACGGTGTCCATTTTCCGGATTTAATTTTCGGGCAATGAACTTAGCATTATATTCTTTTATATTTCGTGTGTGAGCTTTCTTGAGTAAATCATAGCGCTGATCCATTTCACGGGTGATAGAGTTTAATGTCTGAACGACTTTTGTAACATCCGTAATGATTGCTTCTTCAGCATCCGGGAGTTTTGCCAGAAAATGCTTTTCAATCATTGAGTAGATATTAAACTCTACTTTCTTAGGGTCAACGAGAACAAACTTAAGCTGCGACGGATGCTTTTTGTAAAGTAGTGATGTTATAATTGCATTTAAACCTACAGATTTACCCTGGCCGGTAGCTCCTGCAACTAAAACGTGTGGCATTTTACATAAATCCACCATGAAGATCTCATTCGTTATCGTTTTTCCTAATGCGATTGGCAGATCATATTTACTCTCATTAAATTTCTTTGATGCAATAATAGACTGCATAGAGACAATCTGAGGATCTTTATTCGGAACTTCGATACCAACAGTCCCTTTCCCCGGGATTGGTGCAATAATACGAATACCCAGAGCAGCTAAACTTAAAGCAATATCATCTTCCAGATTTCTGATTTTAGAAATACGTATACCCGGTGCCGGAACAATTTCGTACAGTGTAATTGTAGGGCCTACAGTTGCTTTAATACTGCTTATGGTAATGCCGTAATGCTCCAGAGTTTCTCTGATACGGCGAATATTTGTGTTTTGTTCTTCTTCGTTGATAGAAGTCTCTCCATCATCATATTTTCGAAGGAGATCAGCCTGAGGATATTTATATCTCGACAAGTCAAGAGTAGGGTCGTATTCTGCTAATTCGTCTCTGTCAAATACTTCATTTTCTTCAGGATTTGCTGCGTTAATCTCAACAGATAGATCCGGTTCCTCATTTTTTGCTCTTTCGATTGAAACCTTAGGGCCTGATACTCCCGTTGCAGGCAGTTCGAAATCTTCTTCCGTTAAGAAATCGTTGTTTTTCAGAATCGGGGACGCAGTAACAACTTCTTCAACATGCTCTGTCGAATCAGGAAGAGTTTCGGTATCTTCATCCCTTAAATCAGGCTTTTCTGCTTCAGTCACGTGCTGCTGTGGCTTTTCAGTAATTATATCTTGCTCCTGAGATGTTATATTTTCTGCTTGTTGTTTCTTTTTCCGTTTAAAGCGATAAAAAAACATTGATCTGAAATGCTCGATAATTTTTTTGTTTTTTAGTGCAGCTAGGAATAATGTGATACCCAGAATAAGCAGAATTGTACCCGGTATGCCGAGTAGCAATTGCAATAACTCTGTTATAAGCAGGCCATGTGCACCACCTAAATATAAGAACGAAGTATTCGTGAATGGCATCATGATAAGAGCGAATAATACAGATCCCCATATCATAGCAATAGTGGCCCATACAAAATTTCTTTTCAGAGGAAATTCTTTTACTTTCATCATGCTCAATGCTAACTGAAACACAAACAGAAGCATGATGAATGATGAGATGCCAAATCCTTTATTGATAAAAATATCTGAAAGATATGCTCCCAATGCTCCTGTCCAGTTTCTTATTTCTCCTTTTAGCTCAAATACATCCAGAAAAGAGCGGTTCTCAACAAAGCTCTGATCGTATGATCCTGTGAAAAGGAATGATATAAAAGAAAAAGATAAGAATATGGAAAATAAAAGTAGAAACAATCCAGTAAAAAAGAAAGTCATATCACTCTTGAATAGCAGGGCTATCTTTCCAGGTTGTTTCGGTTGCTTATCATTGTTTTTCTTAGCCATATTTTGTTATTGTTGCGTTCTGTATTAAAGTTTCATATTGAAGGCAAATATAATAACCTTTTTTCACGAATCCTTTTTCGATTAATATAAATAATAGGTTTAAAAAGATTTTATCCCAGAAAGTTGTAAAAGAATGGAGAAAGTAATGCCGTAATCACACCTGTAACACCAATTGCCAGCCCGCTGATTGCTCCTTCCAGAGATCCGATCTCCATAGCTTTCATTGTGCCAATAGCGTGAGCAGATGATCCTAGAGCCAGTCCTTTCGCAATCCGGTTTTTAATGCCAAGTATCCGGAATAGAGGTACAGCGATAATGTTGCCTAGTATTCCGGTAATTATTACAGATACAGCAGTTAGTGCTTCTATTCCTCCCATCTGTTTGCTAAGGCTAAGTGCAATAGGAGTGGTGACTGATTTTGGAATCAGCGAAGATATGACAGAAACATCCGTACCCAGTAATTTGCAAATGATCACAATCGAAGCTATGCTGATGAATGACCCGATGGAAATAGATACTAATATAGATTTTAGATTTGCTTTAATAGTATCTATCTGCTCGTATAACATAAATCCTAAAGCTACAACTGTAGGGCTCAGAAAGAACTGGATCATTTTTGTTCCATTATTGAATACAGAATAGTCAATTTCCCAGAAATATAATGTAGGGATAATTAATATCATGCTTATAAGTAGTGGGTTGAATAATGCTATTTTAGTACGTACGAAAATGTATTTCCCAATGAAAAATGCTCCTACGCATAATAAAAGCATTGCTATTTCAGATGTAAATAAAGCTCTCATGAAGATTTGACTATTTTTGAATTTTGTGATTTTCGCGTTTTGCAAACCATTCCTGTATCATAGCTACGATTGATATTACTACAATTGTACTAATGATGATCGATAAAATAATGGCAAGCCAGTTTGCTCTGATGGCTTCAAAGGAAATCATTAATCCTACAGCTGACGGAACAAAGAACAGAGCCATGTTTTTAGTCAGTGCTTCAGCTGTTCCTTTGATCCAGTCCGGATCAATAATTTTGAATAAAAGAGCAAGAAAAAGAAAAAACATACCAAAAATACTTCCAGGAAGTATCCCGTTGGTAAGATAATTAGCTGCTTCGCCAAGAAATAAAAATAATGTGATAAGAAATATACCTCTGATCATAATCAAGAAACTATTTAGTTAAAACCCCTAACAGTTAAAACAAAAAAGAGTTTGGTATAACCAAACTCTTTTTTGTTTTTATAGGAAGTTATTTTAATCCGTGTTCGATTAACAGTTGTTCCATTTCTGCTTGTAGTTTAATAGATTCAGCTCTTGCAGCTTCTGCGAAATTTTCAGAAGAATCAGCGTAGATAATCTGACGCGAACTGTTTACTAAAAGACCGCAAGTTTTGTTGATACCGTATTTTACTACATCCTGCAAGCTTCCGCCCTGTGCACCTACACCTGGAACCAGAAGGAAATGGTTTGGAGCATATTTACGAATATCTTCAAACATTTGTCCCTGAGTTGCTCCTACAACATACATCATTTGATCTTCTGAAGCCCAGCTCTGAGTTGTTTTTAAAACTTTCTCGAATAGTCTCTCTCCATTAGCATCTTCCATAAACTGAAAATCTTTTGAACCTTTGTTTGATGTCAGTGCAAGTACAATAACCCATTTTTCCGGATATATCAGGAATGGTTTTACACTATCCTCACCCATATAAGGAGCTACAGTTACAGAATCAATATCTAAATGATCGAAAAAACTGCGGGCATACATTTCAGAAGTGTTTCCGATGTCTCCTCTTTTTGCATCAGCAATAATGAATTGATCCGGATAATTCTCCTTGATATATCTTACTGTTTTTTCAAAAGCAATCCAGCCCTGAACACCCAGGCTTTCGTAGAAAGCTAAATTAGGCTTATAAGCAACACATAAGTCAGCTGTAGCATCAATGATAGCTTTGTTGAAAGCAAAGATAGGATCTTCTTCATTTAAAAGATGCTGAGGGATTTTTTTTATATCAGTATCTAACCCTACGCAAAGAAAACTTCCTTTCTTCTGGATGTTTTCGAAAAGTTGTTGTTTCGTCATAACAATTGAATATAGTAAAATCTGGAATGTTATATTATGTCGCTTACTTAAAATCTTTATAATTCGCTTTCTTTCAGGCGTTCGGCGTTTTCGGCTACAGTTAGCTGATCTATTATGTTCTGGATTTCTCCGTCCATAATTGCAGAAAGATTGTACATTGTAAGATTGATACGGTGATCAGTTACGCGTCCCTGCGGATAATTGTATGTACGGATTTTCGCAGAGCGGTCACCTGTCGAAACCATTGTTTTACGTTTTGATGAAATCTCATCCAGCCATTTTTGATATTCAATATTGTAAATACGTGAACGAAGCTCAGTTAATGCTTTTGCTTTGTTTTTTAGCTGCGATTTCTCATCCTGGCATTGTACGGCAATTCCTGTTGGGATGTGTACTACACGTACAGCTGAATAGGTGGTATTTACGGACTGTCCGCCATTACCGGAAGCACAGAATGTGTCAATACGGATATCCGAATCCTTAATCTCCACATCTACTTCATCAGCCTCAGGTAAAACCGCTACAGTTGCAGCTGATGTATGTACTCGTCCTTGTGTTTCGGTCTGAGGTACACGTTGAACACGGTGAACGCCGGATTCATATTTCAGAATACCATAAACTCCATCACCGGATACCGTAAAAATAATTTCTTTGTATCCGCCACTGGTACCCTCACTAACACTTGTTACTTCAGTTCTCCAGCCTTTTGTTTCGCAATATTTAGTATACATTCTGAATAAATCACCTGCGAAAATTGCTGCTTCATCACCACCTGTTCCGCCTCGGATTTCTACAATAGCATCTTTTCCGTCTTGTGGATCTGCAGGGACAAGAAGTAATTTGATTTCTTCTTCAAGTTCAGGAATGCGAGCCTGACAAGTCTCTAGTTCTTCTTTCGCCAATTCTCTCATATCGGCGTCCGATTCAGTGTCTAATATTTCGCGTGCTTCGGCTATTCCGTCCAATGCACCTTTATATTCATTTCGTGCTTGTACGATTTTTTCGAGATCGCGATACTCTTTGTTAAGTTTTACATAACGTTTCATATCTGCGATAACGGAAGGGTCAGTGATTAATGTTCCAACCTCTTCAAAACGGGTTACAAGCCCTTCTAATTTCTCTAATAAAGATGTTTCGCTCATTATTGGGATAATATTGTATGCTAATTGTTATATTTTCTCTTATTCTAAAATCGCGCAAATATAGTCAAAAACTTGCAATTGCTGAAATATAGTAGCTCATAAAAACACCCCCGGCAGAGTCATTCTGCCGGGGGTGTATCTTTCTGTATTTTAATTTGACGGATTTATTTTTGCATATCTTTCATGAAGAATAAGAAGAGGGATGGTTGCCTTTTTAATTGTTGATAGAGTGAAACTCTTATTGAACAGTTCTTCCAGACCTGACTTATCTTCTTTCATAATGATTAATATCTCAGGGTTGAGTTTGCTGACCTCATTCAGGAACAGATCAACAGTAGATTGTTGTGAATGATTAGCTGCCACATGATGAACTTCTATTTCTAAATCCGGAATATGTTCCCGGATGTAGCTTTTGAATCCCTTTTCCAGTATGATCTCCGGGAAGTTTTCCGAAAAGGATATGTGAATAATATCAATTCTGGTAACTTTGCTGGCACTGATCATTTTAAAGCGTTTCAGAACATTTGCATCCGTAGCCAGGTAGTCAGATGCATAAACCGCATATTTTATGTCTTTGAATACGGATGTCGGATCAATTAACAGAATAGGGCAGTTGATCGTGTTTATGAACTTACTGATAGAGTCCATAAAAGGCCAGTTGCTCATCTCTTTAGAATGAGGTAATAATAAGAGTGTGAATTCGTGATTTTCATATTTGCGTTGCAGTATAGGGATTAAATCTGCCGAGTCATCCAAAACGCTGAACGGGACACCGGAATCTATTATTTTTCCTGCTTCATCAATAATATTTATCTGGTCAATTATTTCTACTCTGCTTGCTCTGTAAAGCATAGGCATTTCAACGAAAAATATTTCACCCTCAATGTAGTTTAACTTCCGAACAAACATAACTTCATAGAGGATACCAAAATTATTAGCAAATTCTTTGGCATACTTTAAGATTGATAAAGCATGTTTCCCTTCGCTCAGGCAAATAAGAATTTTGTCCATAGTATTTAATAGTTAAGAGTTTATTGACTGAAAATAGAACGTTTGGGGGTTGTTTTTGGTTGTGGTGTAATCTTCTTTTTATTGAGTTTTACTGGTTGTTAATCAATTTGCGGGGATGTATTTGTGTCTACTCCTGGAAAAAAATAAAGGGATAAATAAGTAAACCTCGCTTAAGGTTCTTATTTATCCCTTTATTTTAATAGTGAAATGATATTAATTTGCTGAAATAGAAATCTATTTATCCAGTTTTACGAAATTACCGTTCTGATCAAATTTGAGTTCTAAGCCGTTAGCCAGCTTAACATCATATCCTCTGTGTTCCTTTTCGATCGAAACGACTTTGAATTGAGGATATGTTTTTGTGATGTAGCCTCTGATTTGCGGATTTATTGCTTTTTCCGGAACAAAAGCTTTGCTGGCCTCAATAGATTCCCATTCGCCGCTGTTGTTAAATTCAACTTTGCAGCCATCATTGAAATATACTTTATATTCTTTGATGTTGTTTTTGTCAGATTCTTCTTTTACCTGTATAATGTTAGCTTTCACAAAATGGGTAGTAATAAATTGTTGAGCAATTGCAGGCAGATTCTGGAACTGAATTGCTTTTTCATTTTCTGCTTTCATTATAGCTGAAAATGAAAACAGGATGCATAATAACGCAATAAATTTTGTTTTCATAATCATTTAGGATTAGGTTTTGTATTTATGTAACTCTATTAACATCGCAATAGGCTTTTAGTTCGTTATTTTATGTTTTTAGTCCATGGAATCAGAGTGTTAATTTTTGGGATTGGGTTTAAAGGATAATAAACGGGCATTGTTTTTGTTACTTTTCCGGATAATTCTCTTTTTGCTGTGTTTTTGCTATTTGGATATCTTATAAGTTGGTATAGTGAAAGTTTGCTTAATCGTTTTATGACTTTAAGATATCTTTTGGATTAGTAATAGTTAAATAAATTAACTTTAATGTTGTTTGTTTTTTACATTGTACTTCTTCTGTATACGGATATCAACGGGTAGAATCGGCTGTGTTTTGAGGCTTAAGAAAAGAATGATTTTAAATAGCATTTCTTTATCAGTGTTGAGTTTCTTCCATCTCTGGCCGGAAGAGCTTATAAAAGAGGTGTATATCTGTCTATTTAAAGAGGTGAGTCTGCTGATGTAAAAAAAATAATTTGGAATTTTACTGTTTTTAAGGAAGTGCTTCTTTTTTCTTTCGTTTTAATTTATATATTTGCCGACAGTAAAAATTAAAACCTCTTTGTATGGATACAAAAATTCAATCTCTAACAGATAAAATTTACCAGGAAGGTGTAGAAAAAGGCAATCAGGAAGCGGATAGAATTATTCAGGATGCTAAAAAGCAGGAGCAGGATATTCTAGCAAAAGCTCAGGCTGAAGCAGACCGGATTGTTTCTGAAGCGAAAAAGAGTGCTGATGAGCTTTCTAAAAACACACATTCTGAAATAAAACTATACGCAAATCAGGCACTCGAAGCATTGAGAAACGAAGTTGTTTCGATGATTTCAAATAAACTCGTGACTGCTTCTGTTAATGATATGCTTGCTGATAAAGCTTTCTTGCAACAGTTAATGTTGTCTATTGCTCAGGAATGGGTAAAAAGAGAATCAATCATTATTTCTACTTCTCAGGCTGATGATTTAACAAAATACTTCGAAGTAAAAGCTAAAGATTTACTGGATAAGAGTGTGAAAATCGAAAAAGTTAATGGCAAAGAAACATCATTTACTATTTCACCTTCTAACGGAGCTTACAAAATTACTTTCGGTGAAGAAGAATTCGTTGCGTTCTTTAAAGACTTTTTGCGTCCACAGTTAGTGAAACTATTATTCTGATTTGTATTAACGGATCAGGATACTCTAAATATTGAAGTATGCGTAATTATTATTGCTTAGTTGCAGGACTTCCCGATATTACACTCGATGACTCTAAATTAAGTTATACAGTAGACCAGTTTGCCCTTGAGTTAAAGGATCAGCTGTCTTGTGCGGATTATGCACTTGTTAAACTTCATTTTCTTAGTCGTGAAAATCAGAATCTTTTGAAATATTTAGAAGATAAAGAATCCGTGTTTTCTCAGCCTTGTATTTATCAGAATGAAGATTTTGATGAGCTGGTGCGTAAAATTAAGGAGGAAGAGCCTGTCAGCGAAAAAGTATATCCTTTTTATATGATTTATTTTCTGAAAGAATATCTTGACGAAAATAATAAGCAGGATATTCATTTTTCCTGGGAAGACAGACTGACGACTTTGTATTATGAATATTTAATGACGGCTAAAAATAAATTCTACAGGAATTGGGTTGTCATGAATCAGAATATAAATAATATCCTTTCCGCTATTTCAGCACGCAAACATGGCTTAGAACCCCGGACTGTAATTGTCGGTCAGAATCATGTTGCCCAACTATTGCGTACCTCAGGTGCAAGAGATTTTGGACTGTCAGATAATCTGGACTACTACGGTGAAGTGGCTAAACTATCGGATGAAAGTGATATTGTAGACAGAGAAAGAAAGATTGATCTTTTCAAATGGAAATGGTTAGATGAACACACTTTCTTTAATTATTTCTCTGTTGAAGTGGTATTAGCATTCTTATTTAAACTTGAAATGACACAGAGATGGCTTACGCTGGATAAAGAGACCGGTGAGCAGATGTTCCGTAAGATCATTCAGGATTTAAAGCAGGAAGTGCAGTTACCCGACGAATTTAAGAAATAAATATTCCTTCCAAAATAAACGATATGAGTACTAAAGGAATCGTTAAAGGGATTGTTGCCAACCTCGTAATTGTAGAGGTGGACGGCCCTGTTTCACAAAATGAAATTTGCTATATTATTTTGAGCGGTACCCGTTTAATGGCTGAGGTCATTAAGGTTATCGGTAAAAATGCCTATGTGCAGGT
The DNA here is from genome assembly GCA_051657165.1 of Bacteroidales bacterium. Classification (GTDB taxonomy): domain Bacteria; phylum Bacteroidota; class Bacteroidia; order Bacteroidales; family UBA7332; genus UBA7332. The sequence continues at coordinate 33,552 of JBOFKD010000183.1, forward strand.
TTTCGAAAGTACCCGTGGCTTGCGAGTGGGTGACGAAGTAGAGTTTACTTCTCATATGCTTGAAGTTACGTTAGGACCGGGTATGTTGTCGAAAAACTATGATGGTCTTCAGAATGACCTTGATAAAATGGATGGTGTATTCCTTAAACGTGGAGATTATACATTTCCATTGGATAATGACAAGTTATGGGACTACTCTCCAATCGCACAGGTAGGTGATGTGGTTACAGCCGGAACATGGCTGGGTGAAGTTGACGAAAACTTCCAGCCGCACAAAATTATGGTGCCGTTTGTATTTGAAGGCGAATACAAAGTAAAAGAACTGACTCCGGCCGGTAAATATACAATCTACGAAACTATCGCTGTTCTGACAAATGAGCAGGGAGAAGACGTGAAGGTTAATATGATCCAGAAATGGCCGGTTAAACGTCCTGTAACGCTTTATAAAGAAAAGCCGCGTCCGTTCAAACTACTGGAAACCGGTGTTCGTACAATTGACACTGCGAATCCGATTGTTGAAGGTGGTACAGGGTTTATTCCCGGACCGTTCGGTACTGGTAAAACTGTACTTCAGCACGGTATTTCCAAACAGGCAGAGGCTGATATAGTTATCATCGCAGCCTGTGGTGAACGTGCCAATGAGGTTGTAGAGATCTTTACAGAATTCCCTCACCTTGACGACCCTCACACAGGCCGTAAGCTGATGGAACGTACCATCATTGTTGCTAATACGTCAAACATGCCGGTAGCTGCCCGTGAAGCTTCTGTATATACAGCAATGACAATGGCTGAATACTATCGCTCAATGGGTCTTAAAGTATTATTGATGGCCGATTCAACATCTCGTTGGGCTCAGGCTTTGCGTGAGATGTCTAACCGTCTGGAAGAGCTTCCGGGACCGGATGCATTCCCGATGGACCTTTCGGCAATTATCTCCAACTTCTATGGTCGTGCAGGATTCGTTTATCTGAATAATGGAGCTACAGGTTCAATTACATTTATCGGTACAGTATCTCCTGCCGGGGGTAACCTGAAAGAGCCGGTAACAGAGAATACCAAAAAAGTAGCCCGTTGTTTCTATGCTCTTGAACAGGATCGTGCCGACAAAAAACGTTATCCGGCTATTAATCCGATTGACAGTTATTCGAAATATCTTGAATACCCTGAATTTGAGGACTACATCAAAGAGCTTATCTCTCCTGACTGGACAGATAAAGTGAATGAGATGAAAAACCGCTTATTGCGTGGTAAAGAGATTGCAGAGCAAATCAATATTCTTGGTGATGATGGTGTGCCTTTGGAATACCACGTTGTGTTCTGGAAGTCTGAACTTATTGACTTCGTGATCCTTCAGCAAGATGCATTTGATGCTGTTGACTCTGTTTGTCCGATTGATCGTCAGAAATATATGCTGGACTTTATTATTGATGTATGTCGTACGGAATTCCAGTTTACAGGATTCCTTGAAGTAATGGATTATTTCAAGAAAATGATCAACTTATTCAAACAGATGAACTACTCAGAATACAAAAGTGAGAGCTTCTATGAGTTTGAAAGCGAGTTGAAAAAATTAATCGCAGAAAGGGTTTAAAACATGGCAGCAAAAGCATTTCAAAAAATATTTACACAGATCACACAAATCACAAAAGCTACTTGTACACTTAAGGCTACAGGAGTAGGTAACGATGAGTTGGCTACTGTTGATGGTCGTTTGGCTCAGGTAGTAAAGATTGCCAATGACGAGGTAACTCTTCAGGTGTTTATGGGTACTGAAGGTATCCCTACGAATGCCGAAGTAATTTTCCTGGGTAAAGCTCCTTCTCTGAAGGTTAGTGATCAGTTGGCAGGACGCTTCTTTAATGCTTACGGAGATCCGATTGACGGAGGTCCAGAAGTAGATGGAGAAGAAAGAGAAATTGGTGGTCCTTCTGTAAACCCTGTTAGACGTAAACAGCCATCAGAGCTTATCGCTACAGGTATTGCAGGTATTGACTTAAATAATACACTGGTATCCGGACAGAAAATTCCGTTCTTTGCCGATCCCGATCAGCCATTTAACCAGGTTATGGCGATGGTGGCACTTCGTGCAAAAACAGATAAGATTATTCTTGGTGCTATGGGTATGACCAATGATGACTACCTGTACTTCAAGAATGTATTTAACAATGCCGGAGTACTGGATCGTATCATCAGTTTTGTAAACACAACCGAAAATCCTTCTGTTGAACGTTTGCTTATTCCGGATATGGCTCTTACTACTGCCGAGTATTTTGCAGTAGAGAAGAATGAAAAAGTACTTGTGCTTCTGACGGATATGACATCTTACGCAGAGGCATTATCTATCGTATCCAACCGTATGGATCAGATTCCGTCTAAAGACTCAATGCCGGGTTCTCTATATTCAGATTTGGCTAAGATCTACGAGAAAGCAGTTCAGTTCCCTGAAGGAGGTTCTATTACGATTATCGCCGTTACTACGCTGTCGGGTGGTGATATCACCAATGCCGTTCCGGATAATACCGGTTATATTACAGAAGGTCAGTTGTTCCTTCGTAAGGATAGCGATGTGGGTAAAGTAATCGTTGACCCGTTCCGTTCTCTTTCTCGTTTGAAACAGTTGGTTATCGGTAAGAAAACACGTGAAGATCACCCGCAGGTAATGAATGCGGCTGTTCGATTGTATTCCGATGCAGCCAATGCCAAAACGAAAATGGAAAATGGTTTTGACCTGACTAATTACGATGAGCGTACAATGGCATTTGCAAAAGATTATTCGACTCAGCTATTGGCAATCGACGTAAATATTGGTATCACAGAGATGTTGGATGTTGCCTGGGATCTATTCTCTGAGCACTTCACACCTGAAGAGGTGAATATCAAGAAAGAATTGGTTGATAAATATTGGAAGAAATAATCCGGGAAACTTATGGCAATCAAATTTCAATACAATAAAACCTCACTTCAGTCACTCGAAAAGCAGCTGAAAATGCGTGTGAAAGCTCTGCCTACTATCAAAAGTAAGGAGAGTGCATTACGCATGGAAGTGAAAAAGTCGAAAGACGAAGTTCGGGAACTAGAACATAGACTTGAGCAACAAATCAAGAGCTACGAGAATATGTTTGCATTATGGAATGAATTTGATGCCTCTCTTGTAAACATCAAAGAAGTAAACCTTGGTATTAAGAAAATTGCGGGTGTGCGTATCCCTCTTCTTGAGGATATCGTGTTTGAAGTTAAGCCGTTCAGTATGTTTAACAAACCCAAATGGTTTCTTGATGGCATTTCTTTGTTGCAGGATCTTTCCAAAACAGGCATAGAGAGGGATTTCTACGACCTGAAACTGGGACTTTTGGATCATGCACGTAAGAAAACAACCCAAAAGGTAAACTTATTTGAAAAAGTTCAGATTCCGGGATATCAGGATGCGATACGTAAAATCAAACGTTTTATGGAAGACGAAGAAAATCTTTCTAAATCTTCTCAGAAAATTTTGAAATCGCGTCAGGAAAAAATGAAACAAGAGGAGGGAGAAGTATGGTAGTAGAAATGAAAAAAGTAAGCTTTCTGATCTATCACAAAGAATATATGGAGGTGCTGAATGCAATTCGGAATCTCGGTGTGCTTCACGTGATTGAAAAGGAGAAAGGTGCTATCAACGATCCCGACCTTGAAGATTTATTACTGGAATCGAATAAGGCAAAAGAGGCTGTTAAAATTCTCACACATTACCGGGATAAAGATGCTGAGACTCAGACAAAGGCAAAACTGAACTTTGATCTCGCTACATCGTTATCTAAACTTGATGAACTAAGTGATAAACGCGACAAGCTCAATCAGAAGAAACAGATCCTTCTCAAAGAAGCAGATCAGTTAGCTGTATGGGGTAACTTTAAACCTGAATCACTGAATCGTTTACGTGAAATTGGTTATAACATCGATTTCTTTACCTGTTCATCCAAAAACTTCTCCGATAAGTGGGTAGAAGAATATAATGCAACAATTATAACAAATGTTGGTTCTGCATATTATTTCATAACCATATCGAAAGATATTGTCGAAATAGATGCAGAACGTGTAAAACTACCGGATGTATCATTAGAAGATGTATTAAAACAGGTTGCAGATGTTGATCAGCAGCTTAGTTCTATAGAAGACTCTTTGAAACAAATCGCCAACACCGAGCTGCCATCCTTCGATAAGGCTTTGCGTACGCTTACAGGCGAAATAGAGTTGTCAAAAGTTATTCTTGATACAAAATCTATTGCTGATCAGAAGGTAATGTTACTGGAAGGATGGGTTCCTGCTCCTAAAGTAGATGCACTTGAAACTTACTTTAAAGATCAGTCTATCTATTTTGAGATATCAGATAAAGAAGAAGACGAGCAACCTCCGGTTCTTTTGAAAAACTCCCGTTTCGCTAAATTATTTGAGCCGATAACGAAGATTTTCTCCTTACCCGGATACGGAGAACTGGACTTAACGCCTTATCTGGCGCCGTTCTTTATTCTCTTCTTTGGTTTCTGTACGGGTGATGCCGGATACGGATTACTTATAGTCCTGTTCTGTACGTTTGCGAAGAAAAAACTGGCTGCCTATAAAGACTATCTGTCTTTAGGTCAGTGGCTGGGTGCCGGAGCAATTCTTTTCGGAATATTATCGGGAACATTCTTTGGTATCGAACTGGCTAAAGTTCCGGCTTTGGCACGATTCAGAGACTACTTCCTGTCAATGGATAATCTGATGGCATTGTCTATCATCCTGGGTGGTATACAGGTTATTTTCGGTATGGCGCTGCATGCAGCAAATCTTGCGAAGCAAAAAGGATTTAAATATTCGCTTTCCAGAATCGGATGGATATTTATTCTTCTTTCTCTTCTTGTTTTGCTGGGCTTGCCTGAATTGAAAATAGCTGTGCCTGAATTCGCAAGAATCATTGCTATGGGAACAGCAGGAATAGGAGTTATCCTTGCATTCTTCTGCAACTCTCCCGGCAAAAACATATTCTACAACTTCGGTGGTGGTTTATGGGATTCTTACAATATGGCAACAGGAATCTTAGGAGACTTGCTTTCTTACATTCGTTTATTCGCGTTAGGATTGACCGGTGGTATTCTGGGAAATGTATTTAATCAATTGTCAGTGGACATGAGTCCCGACATTCCCGTAATCGGACTGATTATTACAATTCTTATTCTATTAATCGGACATACTATTGCATTCGGTCTTACTATTTTGGGTGCATTTATTCACCCGTTACGTCTGACCTTCGTAGAATTTTATAAAAATGCCGGTTTTGAAGGGGGAGGTAAAGCCTATAAACCTTTCAAAAAGGTGAAATAAAAAAGATAAAACAATAACAAAATACTAAAAACAGAAAATTATGGAACCTATTTTTTTAGCTTATTTGGGAATTGCCTTGATGGTAGGTATTACTGGTATAGGAAGTTGTTTAGGGGTGTCGATATCTGGTAATGCTGCAATCGGCGCAATGAAAAAAAATCCGGATGCTTCCGGGTCATATATCGCACTTTGTGCCCTTCCTAGTTCTCAGGGTCTTTACGGATTCGTAGGTTACTTTATGATGAAAGCTTTCTTAGTACCAACGATTACTTTCGGACAGGCTGCTGCAATCTTCGGAGCAGGTCTTACTCTAGGATTCGTAGGTCTTTTCTCATCTATGCGTCAGGCTCAGATCTGTGCAAATGGTATTGCTGCAATCGGATCAGGTCATAACGTATTCGGTACAACAATGGTACTTGCAGTATTCCCTGAGCTTTATGCGATCTTAGGTCTTTTGATCGTGATCCTGATTGGTGGGTCAATCTAATTTACAGGGATAAATTATAACTATTTATGGATAAGAGTGTCTTGATTTTCGAGGCACTCTTTCTATCGTTTTACACCATTATGAATAATTCAAAAAAAATCGTCGGTCTTACCGACAAGCAAGTGCTGGAAAGCCGCGCTGAACATGGTGAAAATTTACTGACTCCTCCCAAGCGTGAGTCATTGTGGAAACTCTTCTGGGAGAAGTTTCAGGACCCAATTATTCGTGTATTGCTCGTTGCCGCAGCAGTCTCATTTGGCATCTCTCTTACCAACGGACATTATGCTGAGACAATCGGTCTGTTCTTTGCCATCATCCTGGCTACGGTCGTTGGATTTTGGTTTGAAGTAGATGCAAACAAGAAGTTTGATTTGCTGAATCAGGTGAACGATGACAATGCAGTGAAGGTACTTCGTAATGACAATATTCACGAAATACCGAAACGCGAAGTCGTTGTTGGCGATATCGTATTGCTTGATACAGGAGAAGAAATCCCTGCAGATGGTCTGTTAATCGAATCTACTTCTATGCAGGTCAATGAGTCTGCCCTTACCGGCGAACTTATGGTTGAGAAAATGCTTAATCCCGACGAAGCAGAACACGATACTACCTATGCAGCCAACGAGGTCAAACGCGGTACAACCGTTATTGCCGGACATGGTATGATGCGTGTCTCAGTTGTCGGTGATGCTACCGAGTATGGAAAAGTTGCCAAAGAATCAACAGCGATTGTCGAAGAGAAAACTCCGCTCACAAAACAGCTGGATAAACTGGCTTCTCTGATTGGTAAAATCGGATTCGGACTAGCTGCTCTTACTTTCATTGCACTGGTTGCAAAAGATGTGATTCGTGGCGATGTTGATTTCCTTACGCTGGAAGGTGCAGCACGCCTGCTGCAATACTTCATGGTAGCTGTTACGCTGATTGCTGTTTCCGTACCCGAAGGTCTTCCGATGAGTGTTACACTGAGTCTGGCACTGAATATGCGTCGTATGCTCAAAACAAACAACCTGGTTCGTAAGATGCATGCATCCGAGACAATGGGAGCAACAACCGTTATCTGTACAGACAAAACAGGTACACTTACTCAGAATCAGATGCGTCTGGCTGATACCATGTTCCTTGCTTTTCCTGACGGAAACTTTGAGCACAAAGGCGAAGTGTCTGATTTGCTTACCGAAGGACTGGCTGCAAACTCAACAGCCTTTCTTGATAAAACGGATTCCGCTAATATTAAACCAATCGGTAATCCTACAGAAGGAGCCTTGCTTTTGTGGTTAAACACGCACCATATCGATTATTTCGAATTACGTGAAAACACTCCCGTCGTAGAGCAACTTCCGTTTTCAACCGAACGTAAATATATGGGAACTCTGGTAGATTCTCCTTTGCTGAATAAACGTATTCTTTATATCAAAGGAGCTCCGGAGAAAATTCTTTCAGTATCTTCACAAGCCTATACCGATAAAGGACTGGAGCCCGTATCACTGTTTACTGAAAAAGTAGAGAAGCAACTTCTCAGCTATCAGAATCAGGCTATGCGTACTCTGGGCTTTGCCTATAAGATTGTAGCAGCTGATGAACACAGACCAATCGAAGAGCTGGCTCATGATATGATCTTCCTGGGTGTAGTGGCAATTGCCGACCCTGTTAGAGATGATGTTCCGGATGCCGTAACGCGTTGTATGAATGCAGGTATCGGAGTCAAGATTGTTACCGGTGATACACCGGGTACAGCTAAAGAAATCGGTCGTCAGATCGGTCTTTGGAAACAAACCGATTCAGACCGCAATCACATCACAGGAGCTGAATTTGAAGCACTCTCTGATGAGGAAGCTCTGAACCGGGTGATGGATCTCAAGATCATGTCCCGTGCCAGACCAACCGACAAACAACGCCTTGTGCAGTTATTACAGAAAAAAGATCAGGTAGTAGCTGTTACCGGTGACGGAACAAATGATGCTCCGGCTCTTAATTTTGCCAACGTAGGTTTGTCAATGGGTACAGGTACATCCGTAGCCAAAGAAGCCAGTGACATCACATTGCTTGACGACTCATTCAACAGTATCGCTACAGCCGTAATGTGGGGACGTTCCCTGTATGAAAATATCCAGCGTTTTATGGTGTTCCAGCTGACCATCAATGTAGTAGCCATGATCATCGTACTCATCGGGTCAATCTTCGGAACAGAGCTTCCGCTTACTGTTACACAGATGCTTTGGGTTAATCTGATCATGGATACCTTTGCAGCAGGAGCACTGGCATCACTACCTCCGAATATTAAAGTAATGGATCGCACACCTCGTAAGAGCAGCGATTTCATTATTTCGAAACCAATGGCAACATTCATTCTTTCGGTAGGAGTAATCTTTGTTATCCTTCTGTTAGGAATCTTGTACTGGTTTACCAACTACAACGGAGGACTGACCGACTATAAACTATCCGTATTCTTCACGATTTTCGTGATGCTTCAGTTCTGGAACCTCTTTAATGCAAAAGCATTTCAGACGCACGATTCAGCTTTCAAAAATCTGAAAGACAGCAGAGCTTTCCTTCTCGTAGCAGCTATCATCCTTGTTGGGCAGATTCTGATTGTTCAGTTCGGTGGCGAAGTATTCCGTACTGTACCAATCTCGCTGATTGACTGGCTGAAAATCATCGGAGGAACATCTGTAGTATTGTGGATTGGCGAAATCATTCGTCTGTTCAAAAAATAAACATTCTCTCCGGAGAAGATAATCCAAAAAGCAGAGTAAGCGATAAAATCATTATCCTACTCTGCTTTTTTTTGTGCCTTGTAATATAAGTGAGTAATTGCACTTTTTTAAGATATATCCAAAACTAAAAGAGGGTGTGTCAAAAGATCATATCCTCATGTTTCTTTTGGAGTATCGTGCATGGGTATTGAGGGGTTAGCTACTTGCTAATTTCAGTTAGCTACTTGCAAAACTTATTTTGCTACTTGCAAAGTTCAGTTTGCTACTTGCAAACGGGCATGATCAGGCTGTTGGAAATTTGCTTAAGAGAAATTCGAAATTCTCTTAAGAGAAATTCGAAAACCACTTAAGAGAATTTCCGGAAGCTCTTAACTCTCTTCAATAAAAACTATACACAGAGTTTTGCAGTTTGAATTGCAACCAATTGCAACCGCATAGCTGAAGAATTTATAAATACCTATTATATAGCTATTTACAAGACATTTAAAAGGTTGCAATTGAGGTTGCAAATGGTTGCAATTGAATTTCTTGAATTGCAACCCGTATCATATTGTTTAACAGTGTATTATATCGGGTTGCAATTGATTGCAATTGAAATCAGGAAAATTTGTGTGCAGATGTTTTTCGGGCTTATTACACTTATATAA
>JBOFKD010000184.1:0-1265 GCA_051657165.1 Bacteroidales bacterium
ACCGGGATATGACGATGCTGAGTTCTGGATCAGGGGTGTAAGTACCTTTGCCGGTGGGACAAAACCACTTGTACTGGTTGATGGAGTGCCAAGAAAAATGAATGACATAGAACCAGATGAAATCGAGACTTTTTCAGTATTGAAAGATGCTTCGGCCACAGCCGTTTATGGGGCAGAGGGTGCGAATGGTGTTATTCTGATTACGACAAAACGTGGTAAAAACGAAAAAGCAAAAATAACGTTCAAGACGGAACATTCCTTTTCGACTCCGACGCGTTTACCTGAGTTTGTCGGTTCAGCAGATTATATGGAGTTATTTAATGAAGCGTCAAGCAATGATGGTGAATTACCAATGTTTACTCAAGAACAAATTGATAATTATCGCTTAGGAACGGATAATGATTTATATCCTAATACGAATTGGATTGACGAGTTATTGAAGAAACGTACAAGTAATCATCGTTATACATTGAATGTACGCGGGGGTACCGAAAAAGCAAAATATTTTGTTTCGGGTGCATATTATAATGAAAGTGGTTTATTTAAAGGCGATGCAAATGAACGTTATAATTCGAATATTGGAGTAAACCGATTCAATTTGCGTTCCAATATCGATATGCAGGTATCAAAGACCACAGGGGTTACTGTCGATTTATCAGGACAATACTTAGTGAATAATTTCCCGGGTACAGGGACATCATCTATTTTCAGATCGATGCTTATCACCCCGCCATATGTTTTCCCTGCTGTGTATAGCGACGGAACAGTAGCGACATATCCTCAAGAGAGAGATGCAAACATGAGAAATCCATACAACTTATTGATGAACTCGGGTTATGCAAAAGAATACAGAACAGGGATACAATCAAAGGTTGGTTTACGTCAGGATTTAAACTTTATTACTAAAGGTTTGAGCTTAACAGGAAACATCAGTTATGATTATGATGGATTAATGATTGTAAGACGTGCCTATAACCCATCCCGTTATTATGCTAAGGGAAGAGATGAAAATGGCAAACTGATATTTAATCAGGTCGTTTCAGGACAACCGGACTTGCAGGATCCGACAAATAGTTCGAATGCTTCAACGAAGAAAATCTATATTGATGCTGCATTGAATTATAAGCGTACATTTAATGAAAAACATGATGTAGGTGCAATGCTGTTGTACAATCAGCGTGAGCAACAAACGCATGATGTTGCACTTCCTTACCGTAAACAAGGTCTGGTAGGTAGGGGTACTTATGGATATGATGACAGATATT
>JBOFKD010000185.1:0-1096 GCA_051657165.1 Bacteroidales bacterium
ATAACTTATTGATGTGTATGACGGTAATCCTTATCGGATATTCTTCATATGCTTTAATCATGATTCGCTCGGCAGCTAATACGCCAATGGATCAGAACTCTCCGGAAGATATCTTCTCTTTAGGCAGTTACCTGAACCGTGAACAATACGGTGACAGACCTTTATTCTACGGTGAAACGTTTGCTTCGGAAGTAGCCAGAGATAAAGATTGTCAGGCTAAATTCAAAGAAGGTGCACCAATTTATGCACAAGTTGCGAAAAAAGATTCTACTGAAGCTGATAAGTATATTATTACTGGTCGCAAGCGGAACTATGAATATATGGACGGAACTAAAATGCTGTTCCCTCGTATGTATAGCTCACAACCTACACATATCGAATCCTATAAATCATGGACTAACTTTCAGGGTAAATCAGTGCGGCTGAATCGTTGCGGCGAACAAATTGCAGTTCAGATGCCAACTTTCCTTGAAAATATCAAATACTTCCTGAACTACCAGTTAAACTTCATGTACTGGAGATATTTTATGTGGAACTTTGCCGGTCGTCAGAATGATATTCAGGGACATGGTGAAATCACAAATGGTAATTGGATTACCGGAATCAATGCAATCGATAAATATCTGGTTGGAGATCAGACATTACTTCCGGATGATTTAAAGAACAATAAAGGACGCAATGTATATTATATGCTCCCTTTATTACTGGGTGTATTCGGAATTCTTTTCCAGGCTTACCGTGGTAACAAAGGGATTCAGGGCTTTTGGATCACATTCTTCCTGTTCTTTATGACAGGTATTGCTATTGTTATTTATCTGAACCAAACACCTTATCAGCCACGCGAACGCGATTATGCTTATGCAGGATCGTTCTATGCTTTCACGATATGGATTGGTTTAGGAGTAGCTGCAATTGCTAATTTCCTATCGAAATACATCAACCCTACGGCAGCTGCTGCACTGGCTACTGTCGCTTCTTTATTCGTTCCGATTCAGATGGCTGCCCAAAACTGGGATGACCATGACCGTTCAGGCAGATATACTGCTCGTGATTTCGGAAAGAATTATCTGACAACGGTTGCACCTAACGGTATTAT
>JBOFKD010000186.1:0-44296 GCA_051657165.1 Bacteroidales bacterium
TAAAGTGTCTATAAGCAACCACCTTCGGGGTTGTGGAGAGGGAGGATGATCACTTTCCGGAGGTAGAAACAATCAAACTCCTTCGGAGGATTGTTTCAACCCCCGATTACAGACAAATTATCCTTTCAGGATAAAAATATGACTCCTTGTTTCTTATTTCTTCTATGCATAGGATCAGTGCGACAACATGTAGATGCGATTCTCATTGCCATTTATCCTGCTCTTTTACGCCGAAGGTGTAATTTGTCTGTAACCGCGTTTTGAATCCTGAATCGGAACGGATGAAGGAGTCAAAGCGTGGCTGATGGTTGCCTTACAGCACAACCCCGAAGGTGGTTGTTTGTGAAGTGACTTTCAGGATCAGCATATAAAGGCGGTTAGTGAGAAAGTGTCTATAAACAACCACCTTCGGGGTTGTGGAGAGGGAGGATGATCACTTTCCGGGGGTAGAAACAATCAAACTCCTTCGGAGGATTGTTTCAACCCCCGATTACAGACAAATTATCCTTTCAGGATAAAATATGACTCCTTGTTTCTATTTTGTTATGAATATAATCGGTGCGACAATATGTAGAAACGATATATATATTGTTTCAGATGCTACATACGAAGTTTGATTCCACAAAAAAAGGCCGGTATGATAAACCGACCTTTTTTTATATTACTTATCTCCAACAGGCTTAATAAATCTTTTGTTGTTTGGTTTTCGTCATAGTTGTTCTTAATAAGAACTTTTTCATTATAGACTTTATAGGTTTAAAAGAGTAAAGGTGTAAAAAAATAGCTGCAAAGTATTAGATTTATGGCAGCCTGTCTTACTAATTACTTAATCTTTCTGAGTGCAATTATACAATAATTTATAATGCGCGCAAACATGTTATACAATAATTAACTATATTATTCGTTTTGTGGATATTTGAAAACAGTGATAAATATGTGATATTTCGAGTGTTTTATTTGTATTTTTACTCATCTTTGTATTAAAATGCTTCATAATGATGCAAAGTGATATAAATATGATATGCTGATTAGATTTTATTTAAATGATATTTAACTATAATATAGCTTGTTAAATGCTTGAAACAGGAATGTAACATCGTGTGTTTTCTCTGTCAGCTCTTTAATAAATAACTATCTACGGGGTTTCGTGTCTTTTTATGAGCTAGTCGTAACCTTAGTACTCGTTCTCTGATCATTCCGGGCATTGTGATATAAAAAAGCGTCTGCTTCTCTAAAAAGAAAAGCAGACGCTTGTATGAGTAAGGATATAAATTAATTCAATCTGAATTTATCAATTCCATCTTTCAGATAACCTACAATTTGATTTGCAGCGGCTATTCCGGCATTAATGTTAGCTTCAGCCGTCTGAGCTCCCATTTTCTTAGGTGTGAAGAAAACGCGGTCATTGAATTTTTCAATGAAAAGCGGCGCCAGTTCAGGCATAATATCCGAAACAAAGCAGAAATCTTTGCGGTCACCCATCAATCTTAGTACATCTTCTTCATTAATAACTTCTTTGCGTGCTGTATTAATCAGCATAGCATTTTTAGGCATTAAATCCAATAATGTATAGTTTATTGATTTTTTAGTCTGCGGTGTTGCCGGAATATGTAATGATACATACTGGCTTTTTGCATAAAGCTCCTCAACACTTTCGAGAGCAATAACACCATCTTTTTCTATAACCTCTTTCGGACAGAACGGGTCGAAAGCATAAATGGTCATTCCGAAACATTTTGCTATTCTGGCAACATTGCGGGCAACATTTCCATAAGCGTGAAGTCCCAGGGTTTTACCCATAAGCTCTGTGCCCGAAGTTCCGTTGAAGTGATTGCGGATCTGATAGATAATCATACCGAAAACCAATTCGGCAACAGCATTTGCATTTTGTCCCGGAGTGTTCATTACGCACACACCTTTAGCTTTAGCTGCCTCCAGATCAATATTGTCATAACCGGCTCCGGCACGAACAACGATCTTTAAATTCTTAGCATGATCAATTACTTCGGCATCAATAATGTCGCTTCTTACAATCATCGCATCAACATCTTTTACTGCATCAAGAAGCTGAGCCTTTTCAGTATATTTTTCCAGCAAAACCAGCTCATATCCGGCCGATTCGATTGATTTTCGAATGCCGTCAATTGCAATAGGAGCAAAAGGTTTATCGGTAGCTACCAGCACTTTCATGTCTTGTAGGTTTTAAATGGTTTTGATTTAATGTTTATTTGCGAACTCACGCATTGTGTCAACAAGAGCTTGTACGCTTTCAATTGGCAATGCATTATAAGTGGAAGCACGGAATCCGCCAACTGAACGGTGACCTTTAATACCAACCATACCTCTTTCTGTTGCGAATGCAAGGAATTCAGCTTCCAGGTGTTTGTACTCGTCGTTCATAACGAAGCAGATGTTCATAATGGAACGGTCTTCAACAGCAGCTGTTCCTTTGAATAATTTATTTGCATCAATTTCGTTATACAGCAGTTCTGCTTTAGCGATATTGCGTTTATACATTTCTTCTACGCCACCCATTTCTTTATACCATTTAAGCGTTTGCAGAGCAGCATAGATAGGTAGTACCGGCGGTGTATTAAACATCGATTCATGTTTGATATGCGTGCGGTAGTCAAGCATAGTCGGGATCGGACGGCTAACTTTACCCAGAATATCCTCTCTTACGATGACAAAACTTACACCTGCAGGAGCAAGATTTTTTTGAGCACCACCATAAATAAGAGCATATTTGGAGATATCAACCGGACGGGAGAATATGTCAGACGACATATCTGCTACTAAAGGTACATTTACATCCATATCTTCATGGATTTCTGTACCAAAAATAGTGTTATTAGTAGTGATGTGGAAATAGTCCGCATCAGCAGGGATTGAGTATCCCTTAGGAATATAGCAGAAATTCTTATCTGCCGAAGAAGCTACAACATCAACTTCACCAAACAGCTTTGCTTCTTTAATTGCATTTTTAGCCCAGGTACCTGTTTCCAGATATGCTGCTTTCTTTTCTAATAAGTTAAATGGTACCATACAGAACTGTAAGCTGGCACCTCCGCCTAAGAATATTACTTCATATCCTTCAGGAATTTTCAACAATTCTTTGAATAAAGCTCTTGCTTCATCTACAACAGCAACAAATTCCTTTTCTCTATGAGATATCTCAAGTAGTGATAGTCCCATTCCGGCAAAATTAATTACTGCATCAGCAGTATTTTTTATAGTGTACTCACTTAGAATACATGGTCCGGCAAAAAAATTATGCTTCTTCATTGTGAAATTGAGTTATTATGTGATTATTAAAAATATTTATAAGCTTCTTAAAGCCTAATAATTAGGTATTAGAACACTGCGAAAGTAATAATATTATTATATCATACAACTTTCTAAAGAAAAAAATAAAAATGAATAATGTAATCCGAAGTTTACACTTCACGAGCACTATTAACGACTATAACGTATTTTAGGTTCAATTTTAGTCTTAGTTGTGTCAATTTGATACAAATTTTGAACTGGAATGAAAAAAGCGAAAGAGTAAAAAAACTCTTTCGCTTGATGTTTTTATATCAGATATTGAAAAAAATCAGGCCTGTCATTCAAGTACTCGAATGTAATTCCTTGTTTTTTCATTCGTTCGACTAATCCGTCAAAATCATTTTCATTGCAAAGTTCGATGCCTATAAGGGCTGGTCCTTTTTCTCTGGATGTTTTGCGTTTGTACTCAAAGTGAGAGATGTCGTCATTCGGACCTAGCACTTTTTCCAGAAACTCACGTAAAGCACCTGCGCGTTGAGGAAATCTTACTATGAAATAATGTTTTAGTCCTTCGTATAAAAGAGATCTCTCTTTGATCTCTTCCATCCGTGTTATATCATTGTTGCTCCCGCTAATCACGCAAACAACATTTTTTCCTTTGATCTGATCTTTATACTGATTCAGGGCTGTAACAGATACGGCTCCTGCGGGCTCTACGACAATTGCACTCTGATTATATAATTTCAGAATTTCTCCACAAATCTGACCTTCGGGAACTATTACAATGTCGTCCAGTACATTTTTGCATATTTCGAAAGTCAGGTCACCGGCCTTTCTGACAGCTACGCCATCAGCAAAAGTGTCAATAGAAGCCAGTTCCACTACCTCGCCTTTGTCTATGGCTGCCTTCATGCTTGCTGCTCCTGATGGCTCAACGCCAATAACTTTTGTTTCAGGGCTGATCATCTTAAATACACTTCCGACACCTGAAGCCAAACCTCCTCCGCCGATAGGGACAAATAAATAGTCAATATGCGTATCGGTGTCATTTAAAATGTCAAGACCGACTGTTGCTTGTCCTTCTATTACTTTTTCATCATTAAAAGGATGAATAAAGCTCATGTCGTTTTCGTCGCAGAATTTAACGGCTTCGTTGTATGCATCGTCAAATGTATCACCCGTAAGAATAACTTTTACGTTTTCTTTCCCAAACATCTTCACCTGATCTCTCTTTTGCTGCGGAGTAGGGTTGGGCATAAAAATAGTGCCTTTTATTCCTAAAGCTCTGCATGCATAAGCTACACCCTGAGCATGGTTACCGGCGCTTGCACAGACTACACCTTTATTTCTTTGCTCCTCAGTCAGAGAGGTTATTTTGTTATAGGCTCCACGGATTTTGTAAGAGCGTACCTCCTGAAGATCTTCCCGTTTAAGGAAAATATTAGCTCCATATCTTTCGGATAAAGATATGTTTCTGGCAAGCGGAGTATGATATACAACTCCGGTTATACGTTGTCTGGCACGCTGTATATCGTGCAGTTGAGGTGAATACATGATGATTGAGTGTGTTATCGGGTATGAAATATGAGTTAATCAGGTGAGGATATTAATCTTCCTTTGGCATAACAAAGGAAACGTACAGATGGAGTATTGCTGCTATTAAAAGAGTTATAATCCATTCACCCTGATGTTTAAACATAAAATAAGACGAAAGTACCATAAGCATTCCGGCAAATCCAAGAATACGATGAAGTCTTTTCTTTCTCAGGTTAGTACCTGTATATTTGTTTGTTAAATGAGAAACGGCAACTCCGGCAGTCCCCACAGCATATAAATACGGAGCCCATTCGAGCTTTGTGATATATAGAGCTGCTGAAATAAGGACAAGGATTGCCGATATTTGAAACATATATTTTTTTATCATCTGAAATCTACATTAAAAGAAGCATGATTAATCTTCGCTAATAATAAAAATGTCTTCGTTTTCTTTTTTCATCAAGTATTCTTCACGTGCATACTTTTCTAAGGTAGCTTTGTCATAATGTAACTGTTCCAGTTGTTTCTGAGCTTTGCTGATTTCATCCTGATACCGGCCTACTTCGCGCTCAAGCGTTTGTATCTCATGCCATAGTTTGATGCGTCTTAAAAAATTATCCTCATCAAAAAAAGTCATATATACCGCAAACAAAGAAAGACCAATAACCATAAATCGGTGCATTGGTTCCAGTGACATCACTTTGCTTTTTAGTCTGAAAAAGAAAGAGAGTTTCTCCTTATTATTTTGAAGTAATTTCTTAATCACAATAATAGTATTGTATTGCTATGCAGGCAAAAGTAGTGTTATTTTTTTATTAAATACACAATTACAAAAATAAAAAAATGGATTGTCTGAATTAGCTGTCTAATCTTGTTTTCTGACGAACAAAAGGTTTATTGCATATGTTTTATTTTGACAGTGAAGAAAAGTTTCATTAAGGGAAATGTCTGTGATGTTTGCTCTTATAATAATGAAAGCTTCTTATCTTTGCAGGCAATAAATGTTTTTTGACTTATATTTATGAGAAAGTTTTTCAAGTGGTTCTTCCGGATCATATTAGCTTATATTATTCTGATTCTTCTGTTGTCTGTCGCATTATATATTCCGTTCGTTCAGAACTTTGCACGCGACATAGTAGAGAAAGAAGTTTCAAAAGCAATGGATATGGATGTCTCGGTAGGACGTCTTCGTTTGTACTTCCCGTTAAAACTAAATTTATCGGATGCTTTAATTGTAAAACATCCCGCTGATACCTTTCTTCGTGTAAGTGAGGTCTCTACGAGTGTGTCCATTCTTCCGTTATTTATGAAAGAAGTGAAGGTTAACGATATTCAGGTCCGTGACGCGCTGTTTCATTTTGTCGATTCAGCTCAGACGATTGATATTAGTGCAAAACTTCGTCTGGCTAAAATAAGCGGGAATCTGATTCAGCTGAAGAATGATGAAATTGATTTAGGTCAATCTACGCTTAGTGATGGTTCGATTGCAATTCAAATGCTTAAGCAAAGTCCTGATACGACGAAGCAGGATACAACAAATGCTTTTCCCTGGAAATTTGTATCAAAACGTATATTGCTGCGGAATATACAGGTGTTATTTGCAGATCTTCCTTCTAAATTTTCGACAAATGTATATGTAGAAAATGCTTCGTTGAAGAAAGGTTATATCGATCTTTTGACACAGGAAGTAAGAGCTGAAAAAATAAGAGTTTCTAATGGGCGCTATATAATAATGTTGCCTGATAGTACATCCGCTGAAGAAGTTCCTGTGACAGTACAGAGTGCTGACTCTGTTCCTTCACTTCCATGGGATATACGTGTAGGGAATGCTTTTGTCGAAAATAACAGATTTGAAATGCACGTAGGGAAATATCAGAACGACTCAAATCGCTTTGATATGAACCATTTGTTTGTGAAGAATATAAATATAAATGCTGACTCACTGCATAACAGAGGTCTGTATTCATCGTTGAATGTAAAATCTTTGTCGGCTCAGCTGACTTCAGATATTATGATTAAGAATCTTAAGGGATTTGCGGAGATGGATACCAATAAGATTGTTGTGGATCAGTTAATGCTAAACACTCAGTTGAGTTCATTAGCCTTAACCGGTGATTTTGCATGGGGAGAAGCCGGAAAAGGATTCTCGATAGAAAGTGTGAATGCCGATTTAAAGGCTAATATATCAGCTTATGAAATACAAATGCTGACAGAAGAACCAATGTATAAGGATTCATTGATAAATCAGCATGCTTTTTTATCAGCTAATGTTCTGCTTACAGGGACTAAAAATCAGATAAATATTCAGCAAATGGATCTGATTTATCCATCGTGTTTTGAAATGAAGGCCAAAGGTCTTTTGAATAATGTGATGGATTATAAACATCTCTCAGGTAATATGTCTCTTGATTTTATAGGGATTGATGCTCATAAACTTTTGTTTCTCTTGCCAAAGAGTATTAGTAAGGAGTTTACTTTTCCTGCTAATTTTGAATTGACAGGAAGACTCAATGCCTATGGGGGATCGTTAGATCCAAATCTGACGCTTATGACTCCTAAAGGCAAATTAAAGACAGAGGGAACTATAAACTTCCCTTCTGAATCTTATCATCTGTCTTTGCAGGCTGATTCTTTCTATGTATCCCAGTTTATGCCGGGTGCAGGGATTAATTGTGTTGATTTATCATTGAATGCCGACGGTAAAGGCTGGGATTTCTTCTCTCCTAAGACTGCGGCAGATATAAATCTGAAATCAAATGTCGTAAATTATCAGGGACATAATTATAATGCGTTTAGCGCTGTTGCAAAACTAGCAGGTGGTAAGCTGAATACAACTATGGATATGGCTGATCGCGATGTAAACTTTTCGTCAGTTATTTCAGGAGATGTGGCGAAGGATAATCTGGATCTTAATATGCTGCTCGATGTGAAGGAACTCAATCTTCAGGGATTGAACCTGTGGAGTACTCCATTTAAAACTACTTTTGTCTGGAATACGACTTTCCGTACAAATATGAAAGAAGAGATGGCAGCCCGCGGAGATCTTAATATTAAGAGGCTGGAGTTTATGGAAACTGCTTATACTCCTAGTGAAGTGCGCTATGATATTGAGAATACAGACTCCCTCTTTCGTGCGAATGTCACATCCGGTGATATGATTCTGACAGCGATGTCGCCTAAAAGCATATTTACAGGACAAAAAGAGTTGCAGGATGTAATGGCTGAGCTCTCAAAAGAGTTAAAGAACAAGGAACTATCTCTCAATTCTTTGAAAGATAAGTATCCGACATTTGATCTGACATTAACGGCCGGTAAAAATAATATTCTGAATACATATCTGGCTCAGGATCTTTCTTTTGTGAAAAGTACTCGTATTAAGGCAGCTATAAATCCTTACGAAGGGATTGTTATAAAAGCTCAGCTTGAGGATATTCAATCCAGACAAAGATTGCTGGATACTCTTTCTTTTGTGGCAACGCAAGATTCAAACCGTATCAATTTCAATGCTGTTCTAGCCAACAGACCAACGAATCCTCAAATACCTTTTTATCTGAGGGCACAAGGTTCTGTAGATAATGATAGCCTGATCGTGCATTTCTTTGAACATAATCAGAAAGGAAAAGTCGGACTTGATTTAGGTTGTAAACTTTCTATTTTCGATAAGGCTCTGCAAATTAATCTGTTCCCGACGAATCCGATTATAGGTTTTACTCCATGGACACTTAATGCAGATAACTATATTTCTGTTTCTAAAGATAATGAGATAAAAGCAAATCTGGATCTTTCAGGAGATGCGGCAAGAGTGCATGCGTATACTGTTGATACAACACATGCAAAAGGCGGTATCGTTGTAGAAATAGATGGAATAAATCTGGAAAAGGTAGCGCAGAGTATACCTTACTTTTCAGAGATGACGGGTAGTCTGAATAGTAAATTTAATATTTTCACAAATAAGAAAGAGCTGAATGCTGATGGAATATTTAATCTGGATAAGTTTGTACTAAATGGCCAGAAGATGGGTGATATTCAGCTGACAGGATCTTATCTTACTAATGAGACAAGTCAGAACAGAATAGATGCATCCATGGTTATTGATCATAAAAAAGTACTGGTTGTGAATGGTACATTAAGTGATCAAAGCAGCAATGGTATGAATATTGATGTAAAAGCAGACCGCTTCCCTTTGCGGACAGCCAATCCGTTTATACCTCAGGACCTGGCTTCACTGGAAGGTTATCTGGAAGGGGATATGAAATTAAGAGATGGCGAGAAGTATCCTGTGATTAACGGAACTTTGAAGCTTGATAGTACTTATTTACTCGTAATTCCGGCTAATTCTACATTTAAAGTAGATGAACAGCCGATAGTAATAAAAGATAATTTCATCCAGTTTGATAAGTATAAATTATACTCAACGAATAATACTCCTTTGGTTCTGGATGGGAATGTAGATATGAGACGAATGGATTATATCTATACAGACTTGTCTATAACCGGAAATAACTTTCAGTTGCTGGATGCAGCTCAGACAGATAAATCAATGGTTTATGGTAAAGCATATATTGATCTGAACACAACGATTAAAGGATTGATTGACCGTTTGGTTATCCGGGGGAATATGACACTGCTTAATCAGACGAATCTGACTTATGTTATGCAGGAATCTGCCATTGATACTCAGAATAAGACAGCACAGCTTGTGCGTTTCGTGAATTTTGCGGACACAACAAGTCTGATGTATGGTAATCTGAAAAAGATTAATGAGCTTGATGGTATTGATTTATTCTTTACTGCGAATGTTAATCCGGGAGTTAAACTGGCTATGAACTTATCTACAGACGGAAGTAGCCGTGTGAACCTGGTCGGAGGTGGTACGCTGACTTATTTAATGAACCGGGAAGGTACCACGAACCTTTCGGGACAGTATACTCTGACCGGAGGTACAGTTGTATATACACTACCGATTATCGGAGCTAAAATATTCAATATTCAGGAAGGAAGTAATGTGACGTGGAGCGGTGATTTATTGAATCCTATACTTAATATTACAGCGATTGAGAAAATTCGGGCTACAGTTTCTGAAGATGGTAATAATAGTCAGTTAGTGACTTTTAATGCGATTGTAAGAATACAAAATTCATTAGAGAATATGTCTGTAACTTTTGATGCTGCTGCACCGGATAATCTTTCGGTTCAGAACAGACTTGCTTCTCTTCCGCCTGAGCAGAGGGCCAAAGAGGCAATGAATCTTATTCTATACAATTCATTGTCTTTAAGTGGTGTGACTTCAAAATCAGCATCATCCAATGCTTTGAATTCATTCATCGAATCGACATTGAATCAATTTACGCGAAATAATCTGAAAGGTGTAAATCTAAGTTTTGGTATTGCGAACTATGATCCGACCGAAGGCTCGGGTACTCGAACAGACTATACGGTTCAGTTTTCAAAAAGCTTTCTGAATGATCGTTTTACGGTCAATATCGGAGGACGCGTTTCTACCGGAAATGATCCTACAATCAAGCAGGATCAGAATTTTATTGACGATTTGTCTATTGATTATAAATTGGATAAAAGCGGTAATTTGTATATGAAGTTGTTCCACCATACGGGATATGATAATATTCTGGAAGGCCAAATAACTCAGACTGGGTTAGGGGTTGCAATCAGACGTAATTTATATAAAATGAAGAATCTGTTTAACTTCGGCTTTAAACGTCGTCGTGAAAAGCGCGAAGAAGAAAAACTTAAGAAATCATTTGAGCAACCAATAGATACAGAGACTACGAAATAACTATTTTGAAGAAACGGAATACAATATGTTCAATAAAACTATACGGCAGAATATATTCTTTATAGTCTTGCTCCTGATGCTGTCAGCTTGTTCAACAACAAAGATGATTCCTGAGGGACAAGAACTATATACAGGAATAAAAAAAGTAGAAGTAAACAAACCAAAGGATATGGTATTAGACCCGCAACTGGAGTCTTCTCTTTCCTCTCCGCTGGACTATCCGCCTAATAACGCATTGTTAGGCAGTAGTTCTATACGGATACCTTTCCCGATGGGTTTATGGGTTTATAATACTCTGTATGAATATAAAGATAAAAAGAAAGGATTTAAGCATTGGTTATTTAAGAAATTTGCCAGCAATCCGGTACTGGTTTCTAATGTGAAGCCAGAGCTCCGCATTAAGGTGGTTGAGAATATGCTTCAGGATTACGGTCATTTCGGATCAACGGCCAGTTATGAAGTGCTGGAGGATAAGAAAGATCCTAAAAAAGCAAAGATCCTTTATAAAATAAATATCACAGAGCCTTATGTTCTCGATTCTGTCGGGATAATATCCGGAAACAGTCCGGCTGACTCAGTGATTAGCCGTATGAGCTTATCTCCCGAAATTCAGTCCGGAGCAAATTATAATGTATTTAATTTACAGGCTGAACAGACGAAGATTACGGATAAACTCCGGGATATGGGTTATTTCTACTTTCGTCCCGATTTTATAGAGTATCTGGCTGATACGGTTCAGGTGCCACATAAAGTTCAGCTGCGACTTCAGCGTAAAGAGAGCATTGGCGATAACCTGCTTGAACCATACCGGATTAATAATGTAGATATTTATATGCATTCACAGGATACCGGTGAAGCAAAAATGGATAACTATAAAGATATAAACTTCTTTTATAATAAGAAGTTAAGAATGAAGCGTTCTATTCTGCACAAAGCCATCCTTCTAGTCAAAGATTCGCTTTATGATCAGGATAAGCAGCAACTGACAATGCAGAATCTGTATCGTCTCAATACGTTCAATTCTATCAATTTGCAGTTCTTTCCGGATACATTGAGTAAAGAACGATTGCTGAATATGCGTATTGATGCTACATTTGATGCACCCTATCAGGTTGATGCAGAGCTGGATGTTGTTTATAAATCCAACAGTCAGGTGGGGCCGGGTTTATCTGCCGGAATCACATGGAAGAATATCTTCCGCGGAGGAGAGAGCTTATCGTTAAAACTGAAAGGCTCTTATGAATGGCAGACAGGTTCGTCTAAACAAGAAACAGGAAACCGTTCTCTTATCAATTCTTATGAATTGCAGATAAACGCTGCTCTTGCTGTTCCAAGGCTATTGGTGCCGACATTTATGATGCCTAAGTTCTTCAGATATCCGAATAAAACAACTATCGAAATCAGCGAAGATTTTCTCAATCGTGCAAAGTACTTCAATATGGTTTCGTTCGGTACATCTCTGACATATGATTTTCAGACATCCAAAAAATGGTTTCATTCATTTTCGCCGTTTCGGGTGAATTATAATTATATGCTGCATAAGTCACCGGCATTCCAGCAAACTCTGGATGAGAACCCGGCGATTGCATTAAGTTTTCAGGATCAGTTCATACCACAGATTAGCTATACCGTTACTTATGATGGTACATATGGTAAGAATCCGTCTAATAAATTTGTGTGGCAGAATACTGTCAGCGAAGCGGGTAATGCTTTATTTGGTCTGATGAATTTGTTTGGAAACAAACAGGGATATCATAAAACGATATTTGGGAATCAGTATTCTCAGTTTGTGAAAATGACTACTCAGATGATTGTTTACAAAGGCTTGCCTGCGAATACCGTATTAGCCGGACGTATTATGGTGGGTGCGGGTATCGCATACAATAACTCGAAGGTTATGCCTTACAATGAACAGTTCTATATTGGTGGAGCAAACAGTATCCGTGCTTTCACCATACGTAGTATAGGACCTGGTAGTTATCGGCCTGAGAATGTAAACAAAAACTCATTCCTGGATCAGACGGGTAGCTTTAAACTGGAAATGAATCTGGAGTATCGTTTCCCGCTCATAAATCAGTTGCATGGTGCTGTGTTCCTCGATGCCGGGAATATCTGGTTGTTGAAGAATGATCCCCTTCGCCCCGGAGGTGTACTTGAGGCACGTACATTCCTCAAGGATATAGCACTTGGGACTGGTTTTGGATTAAGATATGATTTAGATTTCTTAGTGATACGCGGAGATTTGGGGATAGGATTGCACACTCCTTATCCGAATCCGAACAAAAAAGGATATTATAATATCAAAAGCTTTAAAGACGGACTGGCATTCCATCTCGCGATTGGATACCCGTTCTAAAAATAAAACAGAAAGAGAGAATTCCGTCATGGAGTTCTCTCTTTCTGTTTTTATATAAATGCTAAAAAAAGAAAACAAAAAGCGCGTTTTTCTTGTTTTTAACATGAAAAGTAGTATCTTTAAGCTCCACAGGAAACAGACTTCTCCATTGTCTGCATATATTTTTTCAACCTGTGATACTTTTCATTTTATAGTATCTAACCTTATTAAAACGTATTTTGCTTATGAGTAAAGGCTATCAATCCTTCACGCTCTCAAACTATAAGAGCATACCGCAGATCGCAAATCTGGACACAAAAACAATCGAGGCTATTGAAGTTGTCGGACGTGTTTTACCCTTCAAAACAAACAGCTATGTTGTTGATGAACTAATTGACTGGAATAATATTCCGAATGATCCCATATTTACTTTGACTTTTCCCCGTGCAGAGATGCTGCATGCTAAGGATTATAAAAGAGTAAAGAAACTCCTGGATAGCGGTGCTTCAAAAAGTGAGCTTGATGAATTGGTAAATGAGATTCGACTGTCATTAAATCCGAATCCCGCCGGTCAGGAGCATAATGTACCTTATTTGGGAGAGATTAAACTTAAAGGTGTTCAGCATAAATACAGAGAAACCGTTCTTTTCTTTCCAAGTCAGGGACAGACCTGCCATGCATATTGTACATTTTGTTTCCGCTGGCCTCAGTTCTCGGCAATGAGTGGATTGAAGTTTGCGATGAAAGAATCGGAGCTTCTTTATTCTTATCTGAAGTCTCAGCCTAAAGTTACAGATTTACTTTTTACAGGTGGCGACCCGATGGTTATGAGTGCGGCTATTCTTAAATCATACATAGAGCCTCTTCTTACAGATGAATATAAGCATATCCACACTATCCGTATTGGTACAAAAACATTAGGATACTGGCCATATCGTTATCTGACAGATAAAGATTCGGCAGAGATTATCGAATTGTTTGAGAAAGTTGTTAAATCAGGACGAAATCTGGCTATTCAGGCTCATTTTAATCATCCGGTTGAACTTTCAACTCCTGCTGTTCAGGAGGCAATCAAACGCATACGTGCAACCGGTGCTCAGATTCGTACACAAACGCCTGTATTGAAACATATTAACAATGATCCTAAAATCTTTGCAGAGATGTGGAGAAAGCAGGTAGACCTGGGATGTATCCCTTACTATATGTTTATTGCACGTGATACAGGATCCAGACACTTCTTTGAACTTCCTATAGATAATTGCTGGAAAATATTCCGCGATGCTTATGCGCAGGTTAGTGGTGTGTGTCGTACCGTTCGCGGACCAAGTATGAGTGCATTTCCCGGAAAAGTGCAGGTAGTAGGAGTTGCTGAGGTGAAAGGCGAGAAAGTATTCGTATTGAATTTCTTGCAGGGACGTAATCCAAACTGGGTTGGAATCCCGTTCTTTGCTGCCTATGATCCAAAAGCTACATGGCTGGATCAGCTTAAACCGGCATTCGGAGAAGAGAAATTCTTCTTTGAAGAGGAAATGGAAGAAAAGCCCAGACTGAAAAAAGCAAATCCAATTTCGTTTGAATAGTCAATCGATTTGAAATGATAATTGAGCAGAGCGTACCGGGTCACCGTATAGTGACCGGTACGCTCTGCTTTTTTGTTTTTAGCTATAGTGTGAAGAAGGCAAAACGAATAGCTGTATTTAGCAAGTAGCAAACGCAACTTTGCTACTTGCTAAATTAATTTTGCTACTTGCAAACTTGAGTTTGCTACTTGCAAATAAACACAGTCATATAAACCTCTCTGTCGTTTCAAAATAACAACCGTATATCTTAGCTTTGTTAACCGTATATTTTAGTAAGAATAAACCGACAACTAGTTACTGTGTATAAGCGGTTTAGTTCGTTTAACCGTATTCTTTAGAAATCCGGTCCGGAGCGGTTGTAATTCCGCCCCGGACCGGTTCTATTTCCGCTCCGGAGCGGATTGTATTCCGGTCCGGAGCGGAAATGTAAATCAACCGTATTTCGTAACTAAACCATCCGTATATAAAAACTAATTCCTCCTTTATTCCGGCTAGTTTATACGTATATTCGTTTGCGTTTATACGTTTTTATGCTGAAAGTCTGAGTTTAAATCATATGTTCCGGAATGTGAAAAACAGGTGATAACTTCTCTTATTGTTGCTGCTGTACGATGAATTTCATCCTTTTAATTCAGGTGTATCTCATTGTCGTATTGGTAATTTTACATATTATATATCTTATTTTTTTTCCTTAGATTAAACCTTTATACCAAAAATAGGTCGTACCTTAGATCAGTATATTGAGATAATCTCACTATAGCACAGCAAAATCAACAATAAAATCATAGTTTAGTTATTTAGAAATCTACATTTTTTATATTGAGGTCATCCTGGTTAATAGATAGTTATAGGTGGATTTCTGATAAAGTACCATTAATTGATTAAATCAAATGAATAAGAAGGTTAGATGGGGTATTGTCGGTGTTATCGTATTGTTTGTAGCAGCAATGGCGATTTATCCGAAGTTAAAGACGAATGAACTGGAGTCTGAACCTGTTCGGAAAACACAACCGGCCGGAAACTCAGCAAGAGTACAAAAGGCTCTTCCTGTTGCAGCAGAAGTGATGCAGCCCGGATCGTTGAGTGAAAATATCGTAAGTACAGGTAGTATTATTCCCGATGAGGAAGTGCATTTGACATTTGAAACTTCGGGAAAGGTGATTACTATTTACTTTAATGAAGGATCCTTTGTGAAAAAAGGAGAATTGCTGGCTAAGATGAATGATAAACCTTTGCAGGCTCAGCTCAAAAAGCTGGAAGCGCAATTGCCTCTTATGGAGGGACGTGTATATCGTCAGAAAACATTGCTGGCTAAAGATGCTGTGAGTCAGGAAGCCTATGAGCAAGTGACTACGGATCTGGAAAAGCTTCATGCGGATATTGAGCTGGTGAAAGCAAATATTGCACAGACGGAAATCCGTGCTCCTTTTGACGGGATTATCGGTCTGCGATCAATCAGTGAGGGAGCTTATGCCTCTACGGGAACATCATTAGCGCGTCTGACTAAGGTTAAGCCATTAAAAATCGAATTTTCATTTCCCGAAAGATATTCTAAAGCTATACGTAACGGTTCCGAGGTTTCTTTTCGTGTAGACGGTATTCTGGAACCATTGAAAGCAAAAGTTTATGCTGTTGAATCATTGGTAGATACGAAAACAAGAACACTGAAGGCTCGTGCTACCTATGCAAATGAGCGGGAACTGCTTGTGCCGGGCCGATTTGCAAGCGTCTCTATATCATTAGGAGAAATCAAAGATGCTTTAACCATTCCAAGTCAGGCATTGATTCCTGAGATGGGCCGGGACTTAGTCTATATCTATAAAGATGGTAAGTCTGAGCCGGTTGAGGTGAAGACGGGACTTCGTACGGAATCCCGTGTACAAATCCTTCAGGGATTGTCTAAAGGAGATACAATAATCACTACAGGTGTGATGCAGCTGCGTAAAGGTATGCCGGTTGCTATTGAACGAATTCAGTAATGTTGAGGGGAGAAAATAAAACATGAATATTTCAGAATTAAGTATCCGGCGTCCGGTATTTGCCACGGTTATGATGCTGATCATTATCATATTCGGTATGATCGGCTATACTTCTTTAGGTGTGCGTGAATATCCAAGCGTCGATAAACCAATTATATCCGTAGATGTAAGTTATCCGGGAGCGAATGCCGATGTAATCATGAATCAGATTACGGAACCATTGGAGCAGAATATCAATGGTATTCCGGGAATTCGTTCTTTATCGAGTCAGAGTAGTCAGGGTAGTTGCCGTATTACAGTAGAGTTTGAGCTCGAAGTAGATATGGAACGTGCCGCTAATGATGTTCGTGATAAAGTATCCCGCGCACAACGTTATTTGCCGCGGGATTGTGATCCGCCTACAGTATCCAAGGCTGATGCCGATTCAGATCCGATTATTCGTATATCATTAGGAAGTGAAACCCGTTCTTTACTGGAGCTCACAGAGATTGCGGAACTGACCGTCAAGGAACGTTTGCAGACTATATCTGATGTGAGTGGAGTGGATATCTGGGGAGCAAAGCGTTATTCGATGCGTTTATGGCTCGATCCGGTAAAGATGGCCGGTTATGGCGTGACTCCTCTGGATGTAAAGAATGCTGTTGATAAGGAAAATGTGGAATTGCCTTCAGGCAGTATCGAAGGGGATATGGTAGAGCTCTCTATTCGTACTTTAGGTCTGATGTCTACTCCTAAGGAGTTTAATGATCTGATTATTAAAGAAGACAATGGGAGCATTGTGCGCTTTAGTGATGTGGGACGGGCGGAGCTTGGTCCGGAGGATCAGAGAAGTATGCTTAAATTAAACAGTGTTCCGACGGTAATGCTGGTAATTGTACCTCAGCCGGGGGCTAATCATATTGATATTGCTGATGAAGCCAATCTGCGTGTGCAGCAATTGAAGAAAGATTTGCCTGAAGACGTGACAATTAATGTGGTGTTTGACAATACACGCTTTATTCGTGCATCTATTAAGGAAGTTGAAGAGACAATTTATGTTGCTTTCTTCCTGGTAGTTCTGATTATTTTCCTGTTTCTGAGAGACTGGCGCGTGACGCTGGTTCCTGTGGTTGTAATTCCGGTATCCCTGATCGGTGCATTCTTTGTAATGTATATTTCGGGATTCTCGATCAACGTTCTGACTATGCTGGCAATTGTTTTGTCAGTTGGTCTGGTAGTTGATGATGCAATTGTAGTAGCAGAAAATATATATGTGCGGATTGAGCGGGGAATGGAACCGGTTGAAGCAGGGATTGAGGGATCAAAAGAGATTTTCTTTGCCGTTATTTCTACCACCATTACACTGGTAGCTGTATTTCTTCCGATTGTCTTTCTGGATGGTATGACGGGACGCCTGTTTAAGGAGTTCAGTCTTGTTATTGCCGGTTCTGTAATTATCTCTTCATTCGTAGCATTGACGTTTACGCCGATGCTTGCTACGAAGATTCTGAAAAGAAGGGAAAAGAAAAATAAATTCTATACGGCTACGGAGCCTTTTTTCGAATGGCTGAATAATGCTTACAGTAAATCGCTGGCTACATTTCTGAAACATAAATATCTGGCTTTGCCGGTTGTGGCTGCTTTACTGGGAGTGATTATCTGGTTGTGGAATAAAGTGCCTTCAGAGTTATCGCCGATGGAAGACCGTTCGCAGGTCGTTGTGTCTATGCGTTCACCGGAAGGAACTACTTTTGAGTTTATGAGAAATTATGCCGATGATATAACCGGTATTATAGATTCGCTTACGCTTGAGAAAACATATCTGGTAAGCCGTTCGATGTCCGGTTCCGGTTTTGCTTTTATTACGTTAGATGATATTGGAAACCGGGAACGCTCACAAATGCAGATTGCCGATCAGCTCTCAGCGGCAGTGCGCTCTAAAACAGAGGGCCGTTCATTTGTCCGCCAGACATCTACTTTTGGAGGCGGACGTGGAGGTATGCCTGTACAATATGTATTACAGGCTCCTACGCTGGAGAAATTGCAGGAGTTTGTACCTAAGTTTATGCAAAAAGTAAATGAAAGTCCGGTTTTCCAGATGGCAGATGTGGATTTGAAATTTACCAAGCCGGAGACAAGGATAACAATAAACCGGGATAAAGCAAATCAGTTGGGTGTAAATACGATTAATATTGCTCAGACTCTTCAGTATGCTTTGAGTGGTCAGCGTATGGGATATTTCTATATGAATGGGAAGCAATATCAGATTCTGGGTGAAATCAACCGCCAGCAGCGGAATACACCATTGGATCTGAAATCTATTTACGTTCGTAGTCAGGGAGCCGAAATGATCCAGCTTGATAATCTGGTTTCGTTGAAAGAAGATGTGGCTCCTCCTAAATTATATCGTTACAACCGATTTGTGTCGGCAACGGTATCCACAGGTCTGGCTAAAGGAAAGACGATAGGCGACGGACTGGATGAGATGGACCGGATTGCAAAAGAGGTGCTGGATGATTCTTTCCGGACAGCTCTTACGGGAGAGTCGAAAGAGTTTCGCGAGAGTTCTTCAAGTTTGTTGTTTGCCTTTATTCTTGCTTTACTTTTAATTTATCTGGTGCTTGCTGCTCAGTTTGAGAGTTTTAAAGATCCGATGGTTATTATGGTTACGGTACCTCTGGCTATTGCCGGTGCTCTAACGTTCATGTATGTGTCGGGGACGACTATGAATATTTTTAGTCAGATCGGGATTATTATGCTGATCGGTCTGGTTGCAAAGAATGGTATTCTGATCGTAGAATTTGCCAATCAGCGACAGGAAGAAGGATTTGATAAATCAGAAGCGATACATACGGCTTCCGTACAGCGTTTGCGTCCTATCTTAATGACGAGTGCATCAACGCTTCTGGGGCTTTTACCTTTGGTTTATGCTTCGGGAGAGGGGGCAAACAGCCGGATCTCAATGGGAGTGGCCGTAGTCGGTGGTATGTTGGTTTCGACATTCCTTACACTTTATATTGTGCCGGCCATTTATAGTTATGTTTCGACTAACCGATTAAAGAAAGAGAAGAGATGAGAATAAGAATTTATACATCAGCCCTTTTGCTGTTTACGGGAGTAATGGCCTTCTCTCAGGAAACTTACACGCTTCAGGACTGTATAAAAAGAGGTCTGGAAAATAATTTTCAAGTACAAATTCAGCAGGAACGTCAAACGATATCTGATAATAATGCTACAATCGGAAATGCGGGTTATCTGCCAAAACTTGATTTAAATGGTGGTTACAATGGGCAGCTGAATAACAGCAGAGTGACTGATATTGATGGTGTGACGGGAGATTTTAATGATGAAAGCTCCCAGTCTGCAAATGCCGGATTAAATATGTCATGGACTCTGTTTGACGGATTGAAAATTCAGGCAACTTACGAGAAGTTGAAAGAACTAAGATCTGTAGGGCAGTTGAATACACGTATTACACTTGAGAATACAGCTGCGGATATATCGTCAGCTTATTATCAGCTGATTCGTCAGAAAATCAGACTTAAAAATCTGAAAGCAGCCCTTGCTCTCTCCAAAGAGCGTTTGCGTATAGTGGAAGAGAGATACCATCTTGGATCGGCATCGCGTCTGGAACTTCAGCAGGCACGGGTAGACTACAATGCTGATAATACACGCTATCTGAAACAGACGGAGTCCGTTTATCAGTATATTGTTTTGTTGAATGAGTTAATGGCTAATCCGGAAATACAAAACAACTTATGTATTGCGGATGAATCTATTTTATTGATTCCGCTGGCAGACAAGGAGACCCTATGGGAGCGTACTTTACAGTCAAATTTGTCGTTGCTTGCTCTGGATAAAGAAAAGAAGCTGAGCGAAGAAGATTTGCGTATCGCTCAATCGCGTAATTATCCTTATTTAAAGCTAAATGCCGGTTATGGATATACCTCTAACTGGAATAACTCAAATGAAATCAAACAGCGTGAACAACTTGGTTTTAATTATGGAGCTACAATAGGAGTGACTCTTTTTGATGGTCTGAACAGAAGGAGAGAACAGCGGAATGCGAAAGCTCAGATTCGTATATCGGAGCTACAGAAGCAATCTTTTGAATTAGCTTTGAAGGCAGATATGTCTAATCTGTGGGTTGCATACAAGAATAATCTTCAACTCCTGGATCTGGAATCACAAAATGTAGAAACCGCCAAAGAGTATCTTGAAATTGCTATGGATCGTTATAAGCTTGGAGACTTATCCGGAATAGAACTGCGAGAAGCTCAGAATAGCTTACTGGCAGCTGAAGAACGCTTTTCTACAGCTGAGTTTGAAACAAAATTATGCGAAATATCACTGATGCAGCTAAGCGGTGATTTACTCGGCTTTTTGCTTAAAGACTGATCTTATATAAATAAGAATAGGGGATATCCGATTGAGAGGATATCCCCTATTTTTATTTCAGGCCGTATGGAATAAGTGAAAGACGCATATGTTTTTCAGGTGGATTGTTGAATCTTGTAATAGTTATATTATGATTACATGTGGATTAATTCTTAATAAATTGTTTAATACCATTCTTTTGTGATTTGTATATAGGAAAATTAATGAATTGACAAACTGATTCTCTTAGGGTGTCAGGTGCTCTGTTTTGTCTGTTTAATGCTTTGGATAACTATGCTTTGAGTCTTATATCTTTAGTCAGAATACTCTTTTTTTATCCCTCTGCTTATTTATAAAATACACAATGGATAATTGTAATTCACACAAATTCATTTAATTGGTTAATACTTGTGAGTATTGTATTAAATACAAAACATTTAGAACTTCCTTCTGTTTTATTCTTAAATTCATTGAAAACAATTATCAAATCTTATCAAATACTACTATGAAAAAATGGCTGATATTATGGATATGTCCACTTTGTTTTTTCTTTTCTTCATGTGCTGATGATCTGAATGATAATCAGAATGAAAATGCAAAAAATCAAATACATTGTACGGTAAATGTTGCCGACAGGTTTATGACAAAAGGTACACCTGTCAATAGTGCGACAGATGAAACATTTAAGACACTCGGAATTCTGGGTTATCATACCCTGGATAAGTTTGCTGCTGATGAAACAGCAACTTCGGATTTCCTGCCTAACCTTCAGATTAAAAAGAGTGGTACAAATACATGGCTTTTTGACAAGCTCCACTACTGGCCGCAAAAAGGATATGTTTCCTTTTTTGCATATGCTCCTTATGCGACTTCGCAAAATGGAATAACCATTCAGAATAGTCAGGGGCATACTCCGGTTCTGACTTATAGTGTGCCTCATAGTGCGGCTGATCAGCCTGATTTAATGATTGCTGTACCTCAGATTGATAAATCCAGACAAGAGATTCCTCTGGATTTTACTCATGCGCTCGCTTGTATTGGATTTGATGTAAGCGGAGAGAATGTGCCTATCGAGTCTATTGGTATAAAGGGTGTTTATACTACAGGAACTCTGATGTTGAATATGACCGGAAAGTTGCCGGAATGGAAGAATTTGTCCGGATTAAATGCTGATTTATTCAGTGTTGGACTTGTTGATGATCCGGTAGCTAATAATCCATCTACAGGTGTGATGGCTACAAACGGGTATCTGATGATGATTCCTCAGCAATTGAGCGCTGATGCAGCAATTGTGATTAAATTTAAAGGGATAGACGCAAAAATTATTCCGCTGAAGAATGCCGGAACAACAGAATGGATAGCCGGAAATAAATATATGTATTCTTTGAAAGAGGGTGTATACAATTTGTCTGTGGTCCCGACAAATTCCAGTGTCGATTATTTAGGTGGTACTTTTGGTCTGACGATCAACAGTACATATACCAAACAAAACGGAGTTGTAGATAATATCGGATGGACAGCTAAAATTATTAGCTCGTCAAATGGAAACTCTGCCTGGGTGAAAGGAATGGAAAATCTCATTAATCAGGCCGGAGGAACTGGTCTTTCCAGAATCTTGAGCGCAGGTATTTCTCAGTATAATACAACGAGTCCCATGGATAACTTCTTGCAACAACAGCCGGTTATCCCAAAAGAGAATATGATGGATCTTTCATTTATCGGGAATCATTATACAAGTTCAAACTGCTATATCGTAAATGGTCCCGGATGGTATAAGTTTCCTTGCTGGATAATGGGTAATGGGTTAAGCTCATCCTCTTCATCCTCCTACACGACATCCTTGTCTTCTTTGAATGATGATTGTTTCAGAAAAACACCTCCTTTCTTTATGAATTATAAAGGCGGAAGTATAACCTCTCCGAATGATCTCATTCTTGAAACATCGGGAACCTCTGCTCAATTGATATGGATGGATGCTTTAAATCTGATTACTGATATTAGTTTAACTCCAGACCAGCAATATATCTCATTTTATGTAGATCCAACCACTATACGCCAGGGTAATGCGGTGATTGCACTAAAAGATGCTTCCGGAAATGTTATGTGGAGCTGGCATATATGGGTAAATGAGTGGGGTTTGAAATTAAATGATTATAATGGATATATATGGTATTTCGCAAATAATATTGGTGTTTGTTATCCGGCTACTTATAATTACCCGAATCAATCCGTTACAATTCAGTTTACTCAGCAGCAAAGTAATATGACTACAGAGGTTACGCTCACTCAAACGCCTGAAGTAATATCGGTTTATCTGAATAATCCATACTATCAATGGGGCCGGAAAGACCCGATGCCAGGCTCTTATGGGAATACAGCACAAACTAAACCGTTATACGGTCCGGATGGGTTTGTATCTTTCAAAACACAACCGGGACCTGTATCAATGAGTGAGGCAATAAAAAATCCGGATGTATTCTATACTTCGCCTGTAAGTTGGAATAATGATGATAATATGTATATGTGGGGTGATGCAACTTTACCAAATTATCCCAAATCAATTTATGATCCGTCTCCGGTAGGATTGGTCGTTCCTTCTTATGATATGCTTAACCAGCTTAAGCCTCAGTCGTGGAATGATAACTATGCCGGGTTAGGATTTTTATATACGTATCCGAGTGGATATTCTACAATTTATTTCATGGGAATTGGCCAACGGATAGGAGTTACGGGAGATATTAGTCCGAATTTTTATAATAATGGCTACTATTGGACAAATCAGTCTGTAGGTGGAGGTATGTATTATAATATGAGTGTGTCAAAAGCCACATCTACTGCCACATTTACCCCGGCTGGTACCTCTCAGGGCATGAGTATTCAACCTGTACAGAATAGTCCGTATCCAAATTAACTCATAAACAGTATTTTCGATATGAAAAATAGATATAAAATAATATCCGTAGCCTTGCTTCTCTTTGTTTTGAGTAGCTGTCAGATGCTCCGGGCACAACATAATCCTGATGAGGGGTTGCAGGGTGTGGCTATAAAAACAAACTTGCTCTATGATGGAGCTATGATTCCAAATATTGGGGTGGAGTTTGCATTTCCAAATAACTGGTCACTTATCGGAAACTGGAATTATGCCTGGTGGAGTAATTACGACAGACATCGTTTCTGGCGTACATATGGCGGAGAAGTGGAGGCACGTAAATGGTTCGGTAAATATGCCGGACAAGAGCTCTTCCGTGGACAGCATTGTGGTTTATATATAATGGCAGGTACGTATGACTTTGAGAGAGGTCATACCGGATATATGAATGATCTTTATTTTAGTGTCGGTGTTGCTTATGGTTATGCCGTGAAAATAGCACGGAACCTGTCTCTGGATTTTGTCATAGGTATTGGTTATATGTGCGGGACTTATGAGAAATATAAGCCGGAAGATGGCAAATATTGTATCATTGATACAAAGAATCTGAGTTATTTCGGACCGACAAAAGCTGAGATTTCTCTTGTCTGGAACATAAGTGATCTTTTTTACGGAAAGAAAGGAGGGCGTAAATGAAAACCATCGGAAAACTAATGTTTATTCTTTCATTTATTTTGTATACAGGTTGTACGAATAAAGAATTATGTCCTGATTGTGAACCTCAGGAGGGTGTTGAAATCAAGTTTGACTGGAAATATGCAGACGCTATTCCGTCAGGAATGACTGTTCTCTTTTATTCTATGGACGATCAACTGATCTATACATTTAATAATGTACCTCCTAAAGGAGAGATGATTGCAATAAAAGCCGGAAAGTATAAAGTTGCCTGCTATAATAATGATACGGAATATGTCCAGTGGAGTGGCGAAGATAATCTGGATAGTTTGCATGTGAGTAGCCGTACTACAGAAATATCCGGAATTCCCGGAGTAAACGATTCCGGAGAATCCCTTGTAGCAGTACCCGATCTGTTGTATGGCGATGTTTTATCGCAAACTGAAATACTCCCTTTCCGTCCGGGGATACAGATCGTTTTGCTTACTCCTGAACCGATACCTGATTATTATACCTATCAGGTAAGTAGTATTGTGAATTCAAAATATGTAACAAAAGTTCAGGCTACACTTTCCGGATTATCTAATAGTTATTATCCCGCTAATCCGGATTATCAGATAGTCTCAGCTGTTATTCCATTTAAGGATAATGAAATGAATATAGCACAGGAAATGGCTACAGGAGAAATGATAAATCTGGGGAACTTTAAAGCTCGTGCCGTGAAAAATATCCTCACATTGTACTTGTGGACACCTGCCGGAAATTTCAGAGCTGTTTATGATGTCACAGATCAGGTGGTAAATGCACCGGACCCTCATCATGTACATATTATTATTAAAACAAGTATTATTATTCCACCACCTATAGAGGGAGGGGAAGGACTCGATCCTTCTGTTGATGAATGGAAAGATATTAACTATGATATCATACTTTGAGTCATAGGCCACAAATTATATGAACCTTAACTATTTACTTTATTTTATCTTTCAGATTATGAAAAAATGGATTCTTTTTTCGCTTATGACAGCAGCTGTCATGAGCAGTTGTAGCAGTGATGAAAATGGTGCAACAGATGAAATTACAGGAACCAGGGCTATTTCTATTGATGCCTTTGTTCCTAAAATGCAAAAAGGTGCAGATGCCACTACTGCTGCTCTGGCTTCGGGAATTAATATTTATGCCTATAAAACCGGAACTCCTTATGGTGCTTCTCCGTTTATGGACAACGTGATTTTTAAAAAATCGGGAACATACTGGACTTCTACTCCATTGTATTACTGGCCTATGTATCCGATTGACTTTTTTGGTTATTATCCATCTACTGTTAAACCAACAGATCTGGCAGAACCAACAACCTTCAATTATACTGTAGACCCGGATGTCGCAAAACAGAATGATGTTGTGACTTCATATATAGGAAAACAGGAACGGGAAGTTGTACAAATGTTATATCATCATGCGTTATCAAAAATTAGCTTCACATTTACCACAGTGGGAGGATCCGGTTTAAATGTAACAGTTGAATCAGTTTCTATGAAAAACATTCCTATGAGTGCTACATTTGCTTTAGATACGACAGCTAAAAAAGTGCCTGACTACTTTAAAATTACAAATCAGGCTCCTGTTAGTCCGTCTACTGGAATCGCAAAATATACACTTAAGACTCCACTCGTAGTGACAGCAGGTGCAAGTAATGTTACTTCTGCTCCGGTTACAGGTTTTTATTTGATTCCTCACGCATTGGTGAACTGGACATATGATGCGGCAACAGCTTACCCAATGACCGGAACATATATAAATATCTATGGTTCGTTTACGGGTGTAACAGATTATGTGGGTAATATTGCAATACCTATAACAACAAAAGCATGGCAACCGGGTTATCATTATACCTATAATATCGTCTTTGGTAATGCAGGCGGTGCTACCGGAGGTGGTGGATACAATCCTGATAAAGGAACTGATGGTGGTAAAAAACCAGAACAGATTCTGATGCCTATTCAGGTAAACGTATCGGTGGATGAATGGATACCTGTAGATGAGCCATCGGTAGATTTATAAAGAATATCTGGCGAATTGACCCGTAATTAATTCATAATATCAATAAAGAGAGGATGCGTCAAAAGGTAAAACTTTTAACACACCCTCTCTTTTCCGAATTAAACAAACATAATTAAAAGACTAACTCTTACCTATAATACCAAACAACACAGTATTGAAGAGATGATTTATCGTTGAAGATCTATCACATTCTGGATAAGTGGTTGACATTTGCCGCAACAGCTTCCGGCCTGAGTTTCATCACTTACCATTTTTACTGTATTAGCTCCATTCTTTACACTGTTCAGAACCTCATCCATGGATGTATTAGTACATCCGCAAACGGAAGCTAATATTTCCTTAATTTGAGTTTTGCAGCGCCCACAGCTTCCGGCAGCACCGGTAGCTTTTAATATATCTTCTTCTGTTCTTGCTCCTGCAACCATCGCTTTACGAATTGTTATGTAGTCGACTTTATTGCAGTAACAGATCATTGTATTACTTTTTAATTGCATATTGCTATACTTTGTTTTAAATTGTATTCATTACAAATGTATGAATAGAATTTAAATTGCCAAATATTAGCTCTCTATTTATAGTTCTTTTTAAGAGTTATTCAAGCTTGTAATGCGTATTTTTGCATTTTATTTCTTATTCAAAAGATACACGATGCGCGATATACACTTCTTTAATACAGATTCGGATATGGCTGTTGCGAATAACAGTCCGTTCTATATGCCTCCTGCGAGAATTGATAAAATGAACAGAGATCTTGGATTTCTGGCTGCTTATTTTGCAGAGGAGCAAGATGCTGTTATGATGATTAAACGACCTGATAAAACTTTTCTGGAATCGATATCTGATTTATTTGGTTATATTCCTCAATGTTACTCTTTTGGATTATTAAAGGGTCTGTCTGCTTCTTTTCATGCAATTCGTCCCTGGGGTTGGAATCCGCGGGTACATCATTTATTCGCACCTATAAAACAATATACAGCATTGGCAATCCAGTCTCATCGGGTTTCGGGATGGAATGATTATATTCGTCATATTAGTGGTAAAGGGGTTGTTCCGGAATTTCTTCCGGAATTGCTTGAGCTCGTTCCCGAAATAAATAAAACAATTTTGCCCCGTAAGATAACTAAGATTGAAGAACTTGAGGAGTTGACCCGAAATGAGAAACTTGTAGTGAAGGCTCCGTGGTCCAGTTCTGGAAAAGGCGTTCGCTTTATGACTGATTATGTGTTCGGAAAGAATGAGCGGGAGTGGACTTCTGGTATATTGAAGCAACAAGGTTTTGTGACGGCAGCAAAATATGTTGTAAATCATCAGGATTTTGCCATGCAGTTTTATGCATCGCCTGAAGGCGAAATTTCTTATTGTGGTTTATCTTTATTTTTTACGAATCAACACGGTCAGTATCTGGGTAATTATATTGCAACAGAAAAGCAATTTGAGTCTCGCTTGCTGAAGCTAATTCCGAAAGGACATCTGGATAAAGTACGTGAGTCTTTGTTGCTGCTTTTACCTGAAATACTGAAAGGCCATTATTACGGCTATTTCGGAATTGATATGATGCTGTTTAGTGATCAGGGCGGATGTGTGCAAATACATCCGATGGTTGAGATAAACCTCCGGAATAATATGGGGATCCTGGCTGCATTGATTCGGGATCGTATCGTAAAAGAAGGTTGTTCGGGTAAATATTATGTAGACTTTGAGTCTTCAACCGAGCGGCTTAATGCCAAGATAAAGGACTTAAAAGAGCGTTATCCTTTAGTCATAGAGGATCATAAAATAGTGAAAGGCTTCTTTTCGCTTACACCTGTTTATCAGGATTCTCAGTATATAGCATATATTATTATTGAAGAGGAAGATATTCTCAGGTGATATATTCTTTGGACTAATAATTCTTCTTTTAGTGAATATTGCACATATAACCGGAATCCCTTTTCGGATAGTATTGTTATGTTGCTATATCCTTTAACTAAAAAATAGAGTTATGGAAGATAATAAAAAGCAATTGAAATCAGATTCAGGTAATCCTGTAGCTGATAATGAGAACATCTCAACAGCGGGAAAAATGGGGCCTGCTTTATTAGAAAATGTATGGATGCTTGAAAAATTGGCACACTTTAACCGTGAAAGAATTCCGGAAAGAGTTGTTCATGCAAAAGGATCCGGTGCTTTTGGTGAATTTGTAGTAACACATGATATTACTAAATATTCAAAAGCTTCTATCTTCGCTAAAATTGGAAAAAGAACTCCAATGTTGGCACGTTTTTCAACAGTTGCAGGGGAACGAGGAGCTGCTGATACTGAAAGAGATGTCAGAGGTTTTGCATTGAAATTTTATACAGATGCCGGAAACTGGGATCTTGTAGGTAATAATACTCCGGTATTTTTTATCCGTGATCCGTTGAAATTTCCTGATTTTATCCATACTCAGAAAAGAGATCCTAAAACCAATATGCGTAGTAATACCGCAATGTGGGATTTCTGGTCATTAAGTCCTGAGTCACTGCATCAGGTAATGATTCTTATGAGTGACAGAGGTATTCCAAAAGGATTCCGTCATATGCATGGATTCAGTAGTCATACATATAGTTTCTTCAATGCTCAGAATGAGCGTTTTTGGGTTAAATTTCATTTCAAAACACAACAAGGTATTGCTAATCTTACAAATGCAGAAGCCGCACAGATTGTAGCCCATGACCGCGAAGCTTCTCAGCGGGATCTATTTGAGAATATTGAGAAAGGTAATTTTCCGAAATGGACAATGTATGTTCAGATAATGCCGGAAAAAGAGGCTTGTACTTACCGTATTAATTCATTTGATCTGACTAAAGTATGGAGTCATAAGGATTATCCGCTAATTGAAGTTGGGTACTTTGAATTAAACAGGAATCCGGAAAACTACTTTGCGGAGATAGAACAGTCTGCATTTAATCCGGCAAATAAGGTAGAAGGAATAGGTTTTTCACCGGATAAAATGCTTCAGGGACGCTTATTTGCTTATGGTGATGCACATCGTTATCGTCTGGGTGTGAATGCAGAAAGTCTTCCTGTAAATCGTCCGCATACAGAAGTAAATAATTATCATCGTGACGGGCATATGCGTTTTGATGATAA
Organism: Bacteroidales bacterium; assembly: GCA_051657165.1. Classification (GTDB taxonomy): domain Bacteria; phylum Bacteroidota; class Bacteroidia; order Bacteroidales; family UBA7332; genus UBA7332. The sequence goes on from JBOFKD010000186.1 coordinate 29,564, forward strand.
TGGAGGTGCATCAGTTAACTATGAGCCAAATAGTTTTAACGGACCAATGGATGATCACCATTACGATGAACCACCAATGAAAATAGATGGTGATGCAATGGCTTATAATAACCGTACAGATACCGACTATTATTCTCAACCGGGAGATTTATTCCGGCTGATGCCCGAAGATGAAAAAATACGTACGATATCTAATATTTTCGAAGCTCTGGAAGGAGTGCCTCAAAATATAAGACTACGTGTTGCTGCACGTTTCTATCTGGCAGATGAACGTTGCGGTACAGGATTAGCCAATAAACTGGATATCCTGACCGATGACTTGAAAAAAGAAGCTGCACGTCTTTTGGAAGATGATAAAAAACGGGCAATGTAAATTGAATGATTTATAAAGTGAAAAGGCAACTGAATGAAATGAATTTCATCCCGTTGCCTTTTTTCTTATAGTAGGTAATGCAATAAGCTATTCTCCTTTTTGATATACTTTTTCTCCCATAATATAAGTAGCTTCAACATTGCGGTCATCACCTGTAATCTGAAGACCGAATAATAATGTCTCGATATCCAGGCACTGATTATGCTGAAGAAAGTCTACACGAAGTTTCTGAGTGGTTGTTACCGCACAATCCAGAACTACGAAGTCCGCTTCTTTACCTTCATCAAAATTCCCGATCATATGATCAAGTTTTAATGCTTTAGCTGCACCAAGTGTGATTCGGTAGAATGCTTCAAATGGTTTTAGCGCGTATCCCTGAAGTTGTTGTACTTTATATGCCTCATCCAGTGTACGTAGTAAAGAGAATGATGTTCCTCCCCCCACGTCTGTTGCGATAGCTGTTTGTACACCAGCCTCGTGAGTGCGTTTTAGATCAAACAGTCCACTGCCTAAGAATAGATTTGATGTCGGACAATGAGCGATGGTTGCACCAGCTTTGGCGATTCTCTCTAATTCAGAATCAGACAGGTGAATACCATGCGCAAAAACAGTACGGTCAGTCAGTAATCCTGCTTTTTCATAGACTTCCAGATAGTCGTTTGCTTCCGGAAACAGAGCGTGAATAATCTTCACTTCCTGTTTGTTCTCTGATAAATGAGTCTGGATATATGTATCCGGAAATTCCTGATGAAGTTTTCCCTGAAGTTCCAGAGAGTGATCATCGCATGAGATTGCGAAACGCGGTGTTAATGCATACAGGTTACGTCCTTTTTTATGCCATTTTTGAATCAGTTCCCTTGTTTCTTCATAAGCTACTTCTGTATTATCCATCAAAGCAGGATCTCCATTTCGGTTCATCCATACACGGCCGGTAATCAAACGCATATCATATTTGCTTGCAGCTTCAAACAATGCTTCGACAGCTTGTTTGTGTACAGTTGAGAAAGCCAGACAGGATGTTGTTCCGTTTTTGAAAAGCTCCTGAATAAATATTTCAGCAATAGCTTTGGCATATTCGGCATTTTTAAACTCTTTTTCAGCCGGAAAAGCATAGGAGTTTAACCAGTCTATTAACTGATGACCGAAAGAGCCGATAATTTCTGTTTGAGGAAAATGAATATGAGTGTCGATAAATCCGGGAAGAATTAATTTACCGCTATAATCTTCGCAAGGCACATCCGGATATGCTTCTGCGATATCTTTGTAGTAGTTTATATCTTTAATCTTACCATCTTCAATAACCAGTGCACCATCCTGAAGAAAGCGGGCAACCGGTTGAGAGGCATCGTGGGTAAATTCCGAAAGGAAATCAAAGATATTTCCACGAATAATTTTTAGTTTCTTTTTCATCGCTATATATATTAAAGATTTTATTCTTAGTCAGCGATAGCCAAAGGTAATAAAAAAAAGAATGCAAGGATGGGTTTTGTCAAAAAAAACTTTTCCTGTATCTGTCTAAAAAATAGGAAGTCAGTGCAGATGCACTAACTTCCCGTCAAAAAAATAATTGCTATCCTATGAAAAAAAGTATATCAGTATGCACATTCGGCAATAAGTTCATCTTCATTTTCTTTAGGCATATCCTCAAACAGAAATTCCACTTCTCCGGTATCCAGATGATGATAAGCCGCTACCAGACCTATTTTACCCTGATCGTATAATTCCTTTAATACAGAGCTGCGAGTGAGAATCTCATCCATTGAATGATGAATGTTATGCTGTGTTACAGCTTCTACGAATTCAGGATCAGTTTTTCTGTGATCTGGTAATTCTTGCTGAACTTCGTCAATAGATACTTTTAGTTTGTCGAGAAGTTGTGTGAGTTTTCCAACTTTCTTGCCTGCACAGGCTCCCTGTGAAGCACCACATTTACTATGTCCAAGAATCATAATCAGTTTGGATCCTACAACACTGCAAGCGTATTCCATGCTGCCAATAATATCGTCATTCAGAATATTGCCAGCTATTCGTAAACTGAAAATATCTCCAAGACCCTGATCGAAAATAAGTTCGGCAGACGTTCTGCTATCCATGCAGCTAAGTACAATAGCAAAAGGGTGCTGACTATGACGGTAATATTGTACCTGGTCGAGTAGATTTCTGTTTAATTTTAAATTACGGACAAAACGCTGATTCCCTTCTTTAAGAAACTGGAGAGCTTTTTGCGGAGTCATTGTGGCTAATGTTTCTGATGTATGTATTTTCATTTTAGTCGTTTTTTTAGAAGTAAATAAAATAGAGAAGAACGATGTCTCTCTGATAAAACAGAATCTGATTTATATAGTTGCAGAATGGTCTACAATTAATGAAACTCTATCTGTGTTGTTATGTATTTTCTTTGAAGTTCGGAAACCGATTAATTCAATTTTAATATTAAGCTCTCTGGCACGATGGTTTACAAACTCTTCGATGAGCTCAATTACATCAGATGCAATATAGGATGAATCACTGGTGTCAATTGTTAGTTTTGATCCGGGTTCAATCTTATTTAACCGATTTTTGATTGCAGCCTTATTCAGAAACGACACTTCTTCAGCCAGTGTCAGATGAATGTTTCTATTATTCTGACATCTTTGGAGAGTATAAGCTTTCTTTTTGTTTCCAAGCAATATAAACAGAATGCTGAATCCCAATCCGATGGCCACACCGCTTAATAGATCGGTAAATACAACACCTGCTATTGTAGCGGCAAAAGGAATAAACTGTAATCTTCCTTTATGCCAGAAATGAACGAAGACAGCCGGCCTGGTCAGTTTGTATCCTACGAGTAACAGCACACCCGAAAGAGTCGCTAATGGAATCTTATTTAGTAAGCCAGGTATGAGGATGACGCAAATAAGAAGTATTATTCCGTGTATTATGCATGATATCTTTGATGTTGCACCCGCACGTGCATTGGCAGAGCTACGTACAACTACAGATGTCATGGGTAATCCTCCGATCAGAGAGCTTAATAAATTACCTATACCTTGTGCTTTTAATTCACGGTTAGGATTGGTAATTCTCCGCTGAGGATCCATTTTATCGGCTGCCTCAATACAAAGAAGTGTTTCAATAGAAGCTACCAGTGCGATTGTGATTCCTAAAATCCAGACTTTCGGATTCAGGAATCCGTTGAAATCAGGAAATACAATAAGTTGAGATAATTCTTCCTTATTGCTGATAACCGGCAAATTCACCAGACTATCTGTACTTATGTATAAGTTCTCGAAAGATGTTTTGAATAACCCATTCAGGCCTATACTGAAAATTACAGCGATCAGGGGAGCCGGAATCATTTTCAGATATTTATTTTTACCGATTCTTTCCCAAAATAGCAGAATAATCAAAGAACATAATGTAATGATTATTGCACCGGGATGAATTATATCTGCCAGATTCGCTCCGCTTAATTCACTTATCTCAATTTTTTCAGTAATGCCGAAAGCATACGGAAGTTGCTTTATAATAATAATGATACCGATTCCGGCAAGCATTCCTTCAATTACATTACTGGGGATATAATTAGATATTCCGCCAGCTTTCAGAAATCCGAATGCCAGCTGAAGCAGTCCGGCTATAATTCCTGAAAATAATAGTAACTCAAATGACCCCAGATCTGCAATCCCTGCCACCAGGATTGCTGTCAGTCCGGCTGCCGGACCAGAAACGCTGATATGTGAGTCGCTTAAAGCTCCGACTATAATCCCGCCAATAATTCCCGATATAATTCCGGCAAGGGGAGGAGCTCCCGAAGCCAGGGCAATGCCCAGGCATAAAGGTAAAGCAACTAAGGAGACAACTAATCCCGAGGATATATTTGACCTGATAAGAGATGATATTGTATTTTGCATGATTTTTATAATAATGATAGATACGACGGGGTAATACAAGTTCGTAGAGTCTTGTATAACCTGAATGTTTACGCATAAAGTATCCTCTGTCTGATTATCAAAAAATAAACAAACAGAACATAACAATCCGTCAGAACAGAATAGTCTGTCTGATACTTAGTTAGTTGAGGGTGATGTACTCGGGAGGAGGAGAAATGAATTCTATATGAGGCTCCGAATGAGAATTATTCAGTAGCCCGGTTTGCCGTTTTTTATCGGCAGATGACTGAAGCTTATTTAGGGAATGCAAACAAGCAATTAAATCTTCGTTTAGGTGAGAAGAATCTTCTTCTGCTGATGATGATTGCTTTTCGCTCCCTGTTTCATGTTCAATATCATATAAGTCGGTAAAGCAACTTACAGCATCCTCATGCTGATCCACCCAACTTATAAACATCGCAGAGCTGGTTTTGCTATTCATAACTGAAGCTAAATGCATACTCATATATCCCACACTCATAAAGTGCAGAATAGTGATCCATATAAGCATCATTGATGATATGCAGGTAAAGCGTTTTAGCAAAATGTTAGTGTTGTTGGTTTATTGTGATTAAATTGAAATGACTTACAGGCAAATATATGTAATTTATAAGAGAATAAGCGTATATATGGTATTTAAAAAAGTAAAAATAAGATGCGAATCTTGAAATGCTAAAAATCATGGCTTAAAACGAACCTAATTTTACAGTTGTTTATTATAGAGTTTAGTCTGTTAATTTCCGAAAGCAAGTAATGCTCATAATTTAAAGATATGCGCAATTTGCTTCTCTATGTAAAATAAGTTTATATCTTTGCCACCCAATACCTATAGAATTTAACCTTAAAGGTGTTTCACTTTTTGTGAAATGAAAAGGGAACCATGTGAAAATCATGGGCTGTCGCGCAACTGTAAGTTCCGTATAATCAGTCTTGTATAATATATCACTGAATGTGTATTCGGGAAGATATACAGGATGGAACAAGTCAGGAGACCTGCCTTTTGTGGGTTTGGCAATGCTTTCGCGTAAAAAGCTGAGTCGAGTGAATTTTGAGGAATGTAGTTTTTTTTTAACTAAATCAGATCATCCTTTGTTCTGATTGTTTGTTTTGTGCAAATTACTTCTCTTTTTTTTCGTTTACTCCTCTCTTTCCTTTTAAAGCATTGTGTGTAAAAAAGAGCTTTTGGCTCATTTAGTTTTAACTAAAAAGAAAAATGTATGCAAGTACACATGCGTAAGATTAAAAAAGTACTTATTGCAAACCGAGGTGAGATCGCCGTACGTATTATGCGTTCGTGCAAAGAGATGAGAATAAGTACAGTCGCAATTTTCTCTGAAGCAGACAGAACAGCAAAACATGTTTGGTATGCCGACGAAGCATTCTGCGTTGGGGAAGCTGCATCAAAAGAAAGCTACTTGAATATTGAGAAAATCATTGAAGTAGCCAAAAACAACAATGTGGATGCAATCCATCCCGGCTATGGCTTCTTATCTGAAAATGCTCATTTCGTACAGCGTTGTATCGAAGAAGGAATCATCTTTATAGGTCCTTCTGCTGAGACAATGGATATGATGGGCGATAAAATTTCAGCTCGTAAGCACATGATTGCAGCCGGAGTTCCGGTAGTTCCGGGCACGGAAAAAGGACTAAACAGCGTGGAAGAAGCGATTGAAGTCTGCAATCAGATTGGTTATCCTGTTATGCTTAAAGCATCAATGGGTGGCGGAGGAAAAGGTATTCGTCTGATCCGTTCTCAGGAAGAGGTCAAAGATGCCTATCTTAATGCAAAATCAGAATCTTTATCATCTTTCGGAGATGACACTGTATATATTGAGAAGTTCGTAGAAGAACCTCACCATATTGAATTCCAGATCCTGGGTGACAGCTTTGGCAATGTGATCCATTTATGCGAACGTGAATGCTCTATTCAGCGTCGTAATCAGAAAATTCTGGAAGAGAGCCCGTCTCCGTTTATCACAGATGAAATTCGTCAGCAAATGGGTGAAAAGGCAGTAATGGCTGCAAAAGCTGTAAATTACGAAGGTGCCGGTACTATTGAATTCCTGGTTGATAAACATCATAACTTCTACTTCCTGGAAATGAATACACGTCTTCAGGTAGAGCATCCGATTACGGAAGAAGTTCTGGGTATTGATCTTGTGAAAGAGCAAATTAAGATCGCAGATGGTCTTCCTTTGTCTCATCGTCAGGAGGATATCAAACAACGTGGACATGCGATTGAACTTCGTATCTGTGCAGAAGATGCCGATATGAATTTTATGCCTGCTCCGGGGACTATTAAGAAGATTCTTGAACCGAATGGTATCGGGGTTCGTATTGATAGTTATGTTTACGAAGGTTATGAAATTCCAATCTATTATGATCCGATGATCAGTAAGCTTATTGTATGGGCCACAAACCGTACCTATGCAATCGACCGTCTTCACCGTGTATTGGATGAATATAAAATTACGGGTGTTAAAACTAATATCAACTACCTGAAACGTATTATTGAAGTTTCTGATTTTGTAGAGGGTAAATATGATACCGGATTTATTGCAAAACATGGCGATAAACTGGTTAGTAACACATCGGATTCGGATACAGAGAAAGAAAACATTGCTATTATTGCATCTTATATAGACTATATTATCAATCTGGACGAAAATAGTTCAAATGATAAAGATGATAATCGTCCGACAAACCGTTGGAGAAACTTTGGTCTTCAAAAAGGTATTTTAAGAATTTGATTATGGAAGTACAGATCGGAAACAGAGTTGCTGAAGTAGAACTAATCAGCAAGGATAAAAACTTCGTACGCCTTTCTATCAACGGAGAGGAATATGAAGTAGATGTAAACATGCTTGAGGACGGAGTATATTCGATTCTGCATAATGGAAAATCTTACAATGCAGAGTTAACTCGCTCTGAAGACAATAAAAACTATAAAGTAAATGCAGCTTTCTCTACTTATGATGTAAAGATTATCGATGAAAAAGCGAAATATCTGCGCATGAGAAAAGAGGGTGACGACCGTCAGGACAATAAGATTGTTTCTCCGATGCCGGGTAAAATCGTTAGCATTCCTGTTCAGGTAGGCGATACACTGGCTAAAGGTGATACGGCTATTGTGATTGAGGCAATGAAAATGCAGAATAGCTTTAAAGTAGCTTCAGATTGTACGATTAAAGAGATTTTGGTGAACGAGGGAGATGCTATTAACGCAAATCAACTGTTAATTCACCTGGAGTTGAACTAAGAAAGTGAGTCTTATGACAAGAGAAGAAATATATAAATCTTTTGAAGATAAAAATAAAACTGCCGAGATGGGTGGTGGATTAGAGCGTATCGAAAAGCAGCACAGTGCAGGTCGTCTTACAGCTCGTGAACGTATCGAAAAGCTTTTAGATAAAGGAACATTTGTTGAACTTGATAAATTTATGGTTCACAACTGTTCAAACTTTGGTATGGACAAAAAACGTATTCCTGGTGATGGTGTTGTTACCGGTTATGGAAAGGTTGAAGGTCGTCAGGTTTTCGTATATGCTTATGATTTCACAACTTTAGGTGGTACTCTGGGTGCTGTTACAGCTAAGAAAATCGTGAAAGTTCAGGAGCTGGCTCTTAAAAACGGAGCGCCTATTATAGCTTTGAATGACTCGGGTGGAGCTCGTATTCAGGAAGGCGTAGACAGTCTTTCAGGCTATGCTTCAATTTTCTACCAGAATACAATGGCTTCGGGTGTTATTCCTCAGATTTCTGCTATTATGGGTCCTTGTGCCGGTGGAGCTTGCTATTCTCCTGCACTTACAGACTTCATCTACATGGTTAATGAGAACAGTTATATGTTCGTTACAGGACCGGATGTAGTAAAAACGGTTACTCATGAAGAGGTTTCTAAAGAAGAACTAGGCGGGGCTTATACGCATGCAAGCAAAAGTGGGGTGACTCATTTTGTGTGTGACAACGAAGAAGCTCTTCTGATGTCTATCCGTGAGTTGCTGAGCTTCATTCCTTCAAACAATATGGAAGACGCGCCAAAATCTCCTTCTTCGGATGATATCAATCGCGAAATTCCATCGTTGCAGGAAATTGTTCCGATTGATCCGAATATGCCTTACGATATGAAAGATATTATCGAGCCTGTGCTGGATGATCATTATTTCTACGAAGTGATGCCTCATTTTGCTAAGAATGCAATTGTTGGTTTCGGTCGTCTGGGTGGAAAATCAGTAGGTATCGTAGCTAACCAGCCAGCATTCCTGGCAGGGGTTCTTGATATTGACAGCTCTGACAAGATCGCTCGCTTTATCCGTTTCTGCGACTGTTTCAATATTCCTATTGTAACGTTCGAAGATGTTCCGGGATTCCTTCCGGGTACAGCTCAGGAGCATGCCGGAATTATTCGTCATGGTGCTAAAATCGTTTATGCTTATGCTGAAGCGACAGTTCCGAAAGTAACTTTGATCACTCGTAAAGCTTACGGTGGAGCTTACATCGTAATGTCTTGTAAAGAAACCGGAAGTGATGTGAATCTTTCTTATCCTACTACTGAAATTGCAGTTATGGGAGCTGAAGGAGCTATCAATATTCTTCACAGAAATGCAGACGAAGAAACGCGTGCAAAAGCAATCGAAGAGTACAAAGATAAATTTGCAAATCCTTACAGAAGTGCTGAAAAAGGATATATCGATGAGATCATTCTGCCGAAAGACACTCGTATCAAGTTGATTCAGGGTCTTGAAATGGCTAAGAATAAAGTGAAAACAAATCCTCCGAAGAAACACGGTAACATTCCGTTATAATTTTTTCTGAAGGATTTGATTTGATAAATAAGGGGATGTGTCCAATGGTCACATCCCCTTTGCTTTTTGTGTGCCGTGCATGATCTTAAGGAATTCGCGTATAAATACAGCAGGTTCAACAATTACCCGCTGTTATTTACTACTAATTGTTATGTGTGATATTTGCATAAATGCAAGCGGATATACGTATAGATTAGCCGAAACAAAGGAGGAGTTATTTTTTATATAAGGTTGACTTAGTTACGAAATACGGTTGATTTACTTTTCCGCTCCGGACCGGAATACAATCCGCTCCGGAGCGGAAATAGAACCGGTCCGGGGCGGAATTACAACCGCTCCGGACCGGATTTGTAAAGCATACGGATAAACGAACTAAATCGCTTATATATAGTAATTAATCGCTGGTTTATTCTTGCGAATATATACGGTTAAGCAAGCAAAGGTATACGTTTACAAAAAAAAACTATACACAGAGCTTTGAGTTTTGAATCGACACAATCAGCACTGAATCAGCACACGTGCTGTTGGTGCATATACTTGTTTATTTGTCAGTAATAAAGCAAAATTAGCCAGTAGTAAAGAAAAGACTTTACTACTGGCTAATAATTGTACTGAATTTCAGATTCCTGATTACAGGAAAAGAGATTATTCTTTTTTTGAAAAGAATATCATCCAGTTTATTCCGAATTTATCGGTAGACATTCCAAAATAATCGCCCCAAAAAGCATCAGCCATCGGCATAATCACCGAGCCTCCATCCGAAAGGGCTTTAAAAATACGATCAGCATCTTCGCGTGAATCAGCACAGATAGAAAGTGATATATTATTCCCCCGGATAAAGCGGTCTCCGCATCCTTCGAATACATCGCAACCCATCAGGGTGTTCCCACCGACTGGCAAAGAAATATGCATGATCTTTTTCTTGTTCAGATCAGGGATCTCAGGCATCCCTTCCTGAGGAGGCATTTCCTCATAACGCATAATACAGTCAAATTCTCCGCCAAATACAGATTTGTAGAATAGGAAAGCTTCCTCGCAATTCCCTTCAAAATTTACATAAGGATTAAGCAAATTCATAAACAATATATTAAGGGTTAAACACTTCATCTATATAACAATGTGTGTCTGATCTTTATACCCTCAATTATGTCAATAATTCTAAATCCGGTTTGTTTTACCTGCTCTTAAAAGCCACAGATGCTCCTGCTGCAAATGTTGCAGGGTTAAACATCAGTTGTGTCATAAACGGGGCAAAGATACGGGTATTCTCCGGCTTATAAATCATCTACCAGTGCCGTACTCTTCGCATAGGCCGTACTCTTCGCTTCAAAGAAGTCTGTTTTCACCATATTGGCATTTGAGTACTGTGATACCCAGATCATGCTTTCCGGTTCATTGATATGTTCCGGATACAAAGCGTCGAATCCGAGGCTCATCCAGCGTCTGTTACCCAGATAGTGTATATAGTCAGCCACCATCTTTGACGATAGTCCCTGTATCTCGTTTCCGATTACATATTCACCCCATTCAGCCTCCTGTTTTACTCCTTCGCGCATCATCTCTTCGTAGACTTTTATCTTTTCCGGAGTAAATAGTTCTGGTTGTTCCTTCTTAAGTTCCAGCACGATGTTACGGAATAGCCATAAGTGAGTATTCTCATCGCGGTTGATATAGCGGATCTCCTGTGCCGAACCCGGCATCTTTCCATTGCGGCTCAGGTTGTAGAAAAACATGAATCCGCTGTAGAAATAAATACCTTCCAGAATATAGTTGGCAATGATGGTTTTCATCAGCGTAAATCCATCCTGACTTTCCTGAAATTCATTGTAGCAATCTCCGATAAATGTATTTCGTTTCAGCAAATGCTCATCCGTTTTCCATTGATAAAGAATTTCGTTTCTCTCTTCCGGACTACAGATCGAATCCAGCATATAGCTGTAGCTCTGGCTGTGCACACACTCCTGAAAAGCCTGAATATGCAGGCAAAGATTAACTTCGTTTGCCGTAATGTATTCACTGATACTCGGTAAATTATTACTTTGCAGTGAATCCAGAAATACCAGAAAGCTCAGAATCTTATTGTAAGCCGTCCGTTCTGCCGGTTCCAGCAAATGATAGTCTTTGGCATCCTGTGACAGATTGATCTCTTCCGGAATCCAGAAGTTATTCATAGCCTGACGATACCAGTCGCTTACCCATTGGTAGCGCATATTATTGAAGTCGTTCAGATTCGTCGTATTCCCGCCGATCATGCGGCGCATAAGTACGTCTGTATCTCCCGACGGATTAAACAAAGCGTTTTTTACTAATTTGATTGGTTCCATAATCCTGATTCCCTTTTTCTGATTTTTTACGATGCACAACTCTCACACTCTTCCACTTCCAGCGACTTACTACGCACATAGTAAACCGTTTTCATTCCGCACTTCCATGCATCCAGATACAGATCCAGCACCTGACGCATTGTGAAATTATTGGTGATGTAGAGATTCATACTCTGCGACTGGTCAATATGACGCTGACGAACACCTGCTGCACGAATACTCCATTTCTGATCAATCAGATAAGCGTCTTTATACATCCAGAATGTACGGTCTGAAAGGGCAGGAGCCACACGCGGAAGCATTGCGCCTTTTTTCTCTTCCAGGAAGAATCGTTTCATAATCGGATCTACTCCGGCCGTCGTACCTGCAATAATGCTTGTACTGCTTGTCGGTGCGACAGCCAGCAAATAAGCATTGCGCATTCCCTGCTGAGCCACTTTCTGGGTAAGCTCTTTCCAGGACTCACTGTCGTAGTTGCGCTTTTTAAAGTAAGCTCCCGTTTGCCAGTCACTTCCTTCGAAGAACGTATAACTTCCTTTTTCTGCAGCAATATCACTACTTGCCTTGATAGCCGCATAATTAATACGCTCAAATACATCATCCATAAATGATAGATGAGCTTCGCTTTCCCATTTAATACCGCGGATAGCCAGTGCATGGTGATAGCCGCTTATACCCAGACCGATACTGCGGTAACGGTGATTGGTAATTTGCGCATAAGGAATCGGATAGAAGTTCAGATCAATCACATTATCCAGAGCGCGCACAACTGTTGCAATCTTATCCTGCATTGCTTCATTATTCTCAAGTGGCAAATGTCCCAGCGATAAACTGGCCAGATTACATACGACGAAATCACCCGGACGAGTTGTTTTTACTACAACCGTATCTCCGTCATCCGTTTTTACTTCTGTCGAAATGGATTCTATGGCCGACATATTCTGTGCAATTTCCGTACACAGATTCGAGCAATAGATAATGCCTTTATGTGCATTCGGATTTGCGCGGTTCACAAGGTCACGGTTAAACGTAAACGGTGTGCCGGTTTCTACTGCCGAACGAAGAACCAGACGAACAATGTCTTTCAGTGTGATCGAACGTTTTGACAGGCGGGTATCGTGTACACAATCCCAATATCTTTTCTCCCATTCCTCTCCGTAGTAATCTTCAAGAGCAAATCCTTTGATTGTCAGGATCTCGTTCGGACAAAACAGATACCACATCTGATTCAGATCCTCGTTTGCCATCTTCCAGAACAGATCCGGATAGCAAAGAGCCGGGAATATATCGTGCGCTTTCATACGGTCGTCACCGTTGTTCGTTCTCAGCTGAAGAAACTCCGGCAAATCTTTGTGCCATACATCCAGATATACAGCAGCAGCACCCTGTCTCATTCCCAACTGATCTACCGCAACAGCCGTATCGTTTACCAGTTTAATCCAGCGGATCACACCTCCGGCAGCACCCTTGAATCCACGTATACTACCTCCGGCAGCACGTACTTTTCCAAAGTACATTCCCATGCCACCGCCGAATTTACTCACCATCGCAAAATTGTCAATGCTACGGTAAATACCCTCCAGTGTATCGGGCACTGTATCTATAAAACAACTTGAAAGTTGATTGAACGGTTTGCGTGCATTCGAAAGAGTCGGAGTGGCCATCGTTATTTCCAGGCGACTCAGCAAATCATAGAATTTTTGTACCCACGAAAGACGATCATTTTTCTCATTGATAGCCAGGTGAAGTGCAATACCCAGATACATTTCCTGAGGAGTTTCCACGATCTCGTGTGTGTGCGTGCAAATCAGATAGCGTTTGCTCAAAAGATCCAATCCCGAGAAATTAAATAATTTATCTCTTTCGGGTACAATAAACCTATGAGCATTTTCAATTTCCTCTTTGGTATATCCGGCAAGGATGTACGCACCGTACAGCCCTTCTTCAGTCAGATATTGTATCTTTTCATAGAAAGACTGCACACCCAGTGCTATCTCTTTCTTTTGTATGCGTTTGTGTAATTTAAAACTAAGAAGTCTGGCTCCGATAAACTCCCATTCCGGAGCTTCCTGAGAAGTTAGTTCCACTGCAGCTTTGATCAAAGCGTCCAGTAAAGCATCACTGTTCATATCAGTTTTGCATGTGCTGCAAAACTTATCCGAAAGTAAAGTAAGGTTGTATTCCTCGGCTGTAAAATCTTTCTGAACAGATTTCAGAATCTCATTCAGCTCCTTATTACCCATTCTCTGCGTGATGCTGCTGATGGCTTTGCGTTTCTCGGTTCTCTGCCAGCGGTAAAGAATATAGTTTTTAGCTTCAGCATAATATCCCTGTTCCATCAGTACCCGTTCCACTTCATCCTGAATCTTCTCTACATTCCGATTCTCAATGCCGTTCGAAACGAATAGCTCGACTTCCGTAACTATATTTTCCAGAATTTCATCTGTAATATCTTTATCCGTACTTATAAAGCTTTTTCTGATAGCCCTCGTGATCTTATTTCGGTTATAAGATTCGACAGCTCCGTTTCTTTTTATTATCTCCATGTGCAAATGAGGTGCTACAAACGAAAAAGAAGTGTCTTCCGTCGTATTATATTGTGTGTTATGTTTATTTTATGTTTGTAATAATTACAATGCAAAAGTAGTTATTATTTTTGAGAGAAGCTAACAGCTTATGCTTCCCGATACTCTGTTTTCAGAATCTTTTGTAATCCTCCTTTTTCCTTTTGAAAAGCCCGATAGTCTGTGTTCTAAAATAAAAGTTAAATAATTAAGAGCCCTGATATTCCGGGTTTCGGTCTTTATATGTGTTAATGCGCTGGAAAACAGAAAAGCAGGTGAGCGTAATTAATGGCAGGCTGTTTCGCGGATGAATATCTTTCGCTCCCGACCACATACTGGCTATTGCATAATCCAGATATACATACTATATTTGCATTGCAATTGAGAGAAACACTCATTCGCAAGACCACATTGGAGAGATGGCAGAGTGGTCGAATGCGGCGGTCTTGAAAACCGTTGTACTGCAAGGTACCGGGGGTTCGAATCCCTCTCTCTCCGCTCGAAGTCATTGAAAAATGACAGCAAAGCATAGTCAAGTCCCGTAAAATCAAGGTTTTACGGGACTTTTTCTTTTCTATCCTAGACAAAGACAAGTCCCGTAATTTCCACAAAAAGGGATCAAGTCAAAAAGTTGTGGGAATGTTAAAAATCAGATTGGACTACGCATAAATTTTGCATAATCTAAACAAGAAGAATTTTATATCCCGAACTCCTCTAAAATCAGCTCTGAAAGCTTTAATTTTTGCGTTGAAGGAC
>JBOFKD010000187.1:0-1009 GCA_051657165.1 Bacteroidales bacterium
CAAGATAATGAGTCTAAATCAGTTCTCGGTGTATTAAGAGGATTGCATTTTCAGGAAGGAGAGTATTCGCAGGCAAAACTGGTTCGTGTTATAGAGGGCAGAGTTCTGGATGTGGCCGTTGATTTACGTAAAAGCTCAAAAACTTTCGGAAAACACATTGCTGTAGAGTTATCTGATAAGAATGCCCGGCAATTGTTTATTCCCCGAGGCTTCGCTCATGGTTTTATAGTGTTAAGCGAATCGGCAGTATTCAACTATAAAGTGGATAATATTTATATGCCTTCGGCTGAACGTACACTTGCATTTGATGATCCTACACTTCAGATAGATTGGTATTTAGATGCTGACCGGTTTCTGTTGTCAGATAAAGATAAGAAAGGTTGTTCTTTCGAAGCCTGTTTTAAATTTGACTGATATCAGGATTCAGATAATAAAAAAAGAGAAACTTTCAGCTTAACCGGCTGATTGTTTCTCTTTTTTACACTAAACAAATATGTAAAAATCACTTGAAAAATCGGGTTTTTATTTTTATGAGAAATATTCCGAGCCAATATCCCGCCAGAGAGCCAAGTATGTCGGCAACAAAATCAGCCCATTCAGCACTTCTTGGAGGAAAGAAATATTTCTGTAAGATTTCAATTAGTCCACCAAAAATAATTGGAAAGATTAAAACTCCGGTATAGAGCTTCCATATAGCTATCTCACGCTTATAAATGGCAAAGTAAGATACAGTACTGATAAAGAGATAGAACAAAAAATGAGCTACCTTATCGATATTCGGAATCGTTGGTATTGATGTGTCTGGAATACTTGGCATCAAACATAAGTAGGTGACGATTCCATAAGCGATTATTATCAGTATGTATTTTCTCATTTAAATAGTGTGATTAGAAATAAAAAGTTCGATGCTGCAAAATTACAGGTAAACTTTTAAGTCCCCAAATAATTGAAGCAATTAATGCTAATGCCCATATAATGAATAAAATCCATTTTACGTATTTATTCATTG
>JBOFKD010000188.1:0-45413 GCA_051657165.1 Bacteroidales bacterium
AAAACTATACACAGAGTTTTGCGATTTGAATTGCAACCAATTGCAACCGCACAGCTGAAGAATTTGTAAATACTTATTATATAGCGATTTGTGAGGTATTTAAAAGGTTGCAATTGAGGTTGCAAATGGTTGCAATTGAATTTCTTGAATTGCAACCTGTATTGTGTTGTTTAACAGTGTATTATGTAGGGTTGCAAATGGTTGCAATTGAAATCAGGAAAATTTGTGTGCAGATGTTTTTCCGATGAACCATTTGCATAAGAACTCTAATCACGGAGACGCTTATTCTTTATTTTCTACACAGAGTTTTGAGTTTTGAATCGACACAATCAGCACTTTTAGATTAAATGGATGATAAACAGGTGTATAGGTGTGCTGATTCACCTCAAATGAATCAGCACTGAGAACTTTAATCAGCACACTTATCAGCACACTTAATATTAACGTATGCATCTGATTATCAATAATTAGCAATATTGCGATGCTGATAGTGCTGATTGAAAATCAAACTTTATGTGCGTTGTAAGGAATCCCTAAATAGCATTAGTTTCAGGAATTATAACCTGTCAGCTTAGCTTTGTTATAAAAAAAAGGAGGGTGTGTCAAAAATCGTATTGATTTGACACACCCTCTTTTTTCATTTAATCTCACTTCTACAGAATTATATAATACTGATCACAAAACTCCTTGTGACATCATTGCTCTCGATACTTTCATAAAGCCTGCAATATTTGCACCTTTTACGTAATTTACAAAGCCATCTTCGCTTCCGTATTTCACGCATTGTTCATGAACCGATTGCATGATTTGTTTTAATTTCTGATCAACTTCTTCAGCTGTCCAGGATAGTTTCATTGCATTCTGAGTCATTTCCAGTCCGGAGGTAGCAACTCCTCCTGCATTGGCTGCTTTTCCCGGTCCGTAAAGAATTTTCTTCTCAATAAAGTAGTGAACGGCCTCCGGAGTAGATGGCATATTTGCCCCTTCGGATACAGCAAAACAGCCGTTTGCAACAAGGGTTCTTGCATCATTCCCGTTTAATTCGTTTTGTGTAGCCGATGGCATTGCGATATCGCACACTTCGCTCCATGGAGATGCATCTTCTACATACTTACAACCGGTTTCCTCAGCATATTCACGCAATCTGCCTCTGTATTCATTTTTAAGCTCCATGATTTTAGCCAGCTTGCTTTCATCCAATCCTTCAGGATCGTAAATATAGCCCGATGAATCTGACATAGTCAGTACTTTAGCGCCCAGACTGATCAATTTTTCGGCCGTATACTGAGCAACATTCCCTGAACCTGAAATAAGCACTTTCTTTCCTTTTATATCTATATTGCGGGTTTTAAGCATTTCAAGCAGAAAGTATACATTTCCGTATCCGGTTGCTTCCGGACGAATCAGCGAACCTCCCATTTCAAGAGTTTTACCTGTGAATGTTCCGTTTACTTCATTACGAAGTCTTTTGTACATTCCTGCCATATAAGCAACCTCGCGTCCTCCTACACCGATATCCCCTGCCGGAACATCAGTCTCAGGACCGATATATTTTGATAACTCCATCACAAAAGCCTGACAGAATCTCATTATTTCATTGTTGGATTTTCCTTTCGGATTGAAATCTGAACCTCCTTTTGCGCCACCCATAGGAAGCGTGGTTAATGCATTTTTAAAAGTTTGCTCGAATGCAAGGAATTTAAGGATTGAAGGATTAACGGAAGAGTGGAAACGGATTCCGCCTTTATACGGACCGATTGCATTGTTGTGTTGTACACGGTATCCCATGTTAGTGTGAACTTTGCCTTTATCATCCATCCACGTAACCCGGAACGAAATTATCCGGTCTGCTATACACAGACGTTCAATTAAATTGTATCGTTCAAATTCCGGATATTTGTTATAAACCTCCTCAATCGAACTTAATACTTCTTCTACTGCCTGGATATATTCCGGCTCATTCGGGAACTTTCTCTCTAACATAGAGAGTACATCATTTGTCTTCATAGGCATAATTATCTGTTTTCACTAAAGTATTCGCAAATATAAGATAATAATATTAAAATGCAATATTAATGCTAGTATATATTTCAAATAGTAAGTATATTGTCTTTATTGGTATCATATAGTTATATTTATACATTGCTATCTTTATGTCGTTTTATTTAGAGGAAACAGTCATATATCCTCCGGTATCAGAACGTATTATTCAAGTCTGATTTGTCCGAAATTATATGTATTATCCTTTATTATACAAACTAAAAAAGGATGTGTCAGAGCGTTAAACCTCCGACACATCCTTGTGTTGTATAGAAAAAGGAATTCTTTTTTATGATAAAGCCTGTTCCAGATCTGCTATAATATCTTTTACATTTTCAATTCCGACAGACAGACGGATCAGATTAGGGTATACTCCTGCATTTGCCTGTTCTTCTGCTGACATCTGCTGGTG
This sequence comes from Bacteroidales bacterium, assembly GCA_051657165.1. Taxonomy (GTDB): domain Bacteria; phylum Bacteroidota; class Bacteroidia; order Bacteroidales; family UBA7332; genus UBA7332. Next base: position 2,453 of record JBOFKD010000188.1, read on the forward strand.
AGTGGTCAGAGCTGGCTGGATGATAAGTGTACGTGTGTCACCTACGTTTGCCAGATGTGATATCAGTTCTACCTTATTAATTACATTTCCGGCTTCTTCAGCACCTCCCTTTACGCGGAACGTAAGTACCGGTCCGTATCCGTTATGAAGATATTTCTTTGCCAGTTCGTGGTAAGGCTGTGACGGTAATCCCGGATAGTTTACAGATTCTATCTTTGGATGCTTTTCTAACCACTCGGCTATAACCTGAGCATTTTCGCAAATTCTTTCTACGCGAAGAGACAAAGTTTCAAGTCCCAGAAGCAACTGAAATGAATTGAACGGAGAAATACAAGGGCCCAGATCGCGAAGGCCTTCAACGCGTGCACGTATAATAAATGCAATATTTCCAAACGGAGAATTGCTTCCGAAAGTTTCCCAGAAGTTTAATCCATGATAACCTTCTGACGGTTCAGAGAACTGTGGGAATTTACCGTTGCCCCAGTTATAGTTTCCTCCGTCGATAATGATACCTCCCATAGATGTGCCGTGTCCTCCGATCCATTTTGTTGCAGATTCAACGACTATATTGGCGCCCAGTTCAAGCGGACGGCATAAAAAACCACCGCATCCGAATGTATTATCTACAATCAGTGGTAGATCATATTTGCGTGCAAGAGCAACAATTTTATCGAAATCCGGAATACTGAAGTGAGGATTTGCGATGTTCTCTATATAGATAGCTTTTGTTTTTTCGTCAATATGTTTTTCCAGAGCTTCCGCTGTATCGTTTGCCGCAAAGCGAGCTTCAATTCCCATTCGTTTGAATGAAACTTTGAATTGATTAAATGTCCCTCCGTACAAGTAAGGAGAAGAAACAAAATTGTCGCCTTCCTGAAGAATGTTTGTAAGGGCAATAAGCTGAGCACTATGTCCCGAAGCGACAGCTAGCGCGGCAACTCCGCCTTCCAGAGCAGCCATACGCTGTTCGAAAATATCAGTTGTCGGATTTTGTAAACGAGTGTAGATATTCCCGAATTCTTTTAGCTCAAACAGATTAGCTCCGTGCTGAGCATTGTTAAATGTGTAGGCTGTGGTTTGATAAATAGGTACAGCGCGCGAATTTGTGGTTGGGTCTGCGTTTACGTAACCCGCATGGACTTGTAAAGTCTCGAAATGCAATTTCTTTTTTTCCATTTGTTTAAGTCTTTAGTGTACAAATTGAAAGTTTGAATCCTAAAAAGATTGGCAATTTAATATGCTAAAAGCAAAATTAGTTTATTTGAGGTATTTTCAAAGTTTTCAGAACTGAAAATAAGAGTGTATTAATAAATAAAAAGAGTTGCCACCTTTTCTTGTGGCAACTCTCTTAATGTTATAGTATTATTTTAGTTGTGCGTGTTCCGTATTTTACGATATATATTCCTTTTCCGGATATTGAAACAGAACTTCTTCCTGATGGAAAATACTCTTTTCGCAGACAGCTTCCGGCAATATCATATATTTCTACGTATATATGATTATGATTATTGTTTTCAATGACGATTGTCTCACCTGCTGTAGCAAAGATCCGAATATTATTTTCTTCGTTATCTACGCTGACTAAGTTCGTTGTCGTCACTTTTAGTTCCTGACTTAAAGGAGATATGCTTTCTCCTTTGGCCGATTTAACATGTATACTGTATTCTTTGTTTGGCTGTAAACCTTCTACCTTCACAGAGAGTACATTCCCCAGATCTTTATGCTGATATCCCTCTGCAAATAATTTTTCTGAAGTAATATCTTTATACGAGACTTCCAGATCATCGAATGAGAGGTTTCCTGAAATCTTTTTGTATGTAAACTTCAGAGAAATCGTATTTTCCGGAATAGATTCACTGCTGTAAGTCTTTATCTTAGCAGTATTTTCAGGAGTAAACTCTTCGATGGTAGTCCAGACTAAACCATTAAATCCTTCGATTAATAATGTACTTTTCGAAAGAGATTGTCCTTTTACCCAAAATGAAAAGCGGTCAATCGCTTTTGGGAATATATTCGTTTGAAGATACACGTATGTATTGTCGAATTTCAAAGATGGAGCGCTTTTGCCGTAATTCCCCGATGAAGTATATGTGCCGCTCACATTTGAACTAAATCCATCTGGAATCAATGGGTTTGAGAACCCGAATGCGTGAGTTATCAACTCTTCTTTTTCTCCGTCCATGCTGAAAACATCTATGTAATATCTTTCTGCATTGGCCACAGCATCCCATGATATTGTAAAGTCTGTATCATTGACTTCTGTGGCTGTAAGATTTTTAGGTGCATCAACATCACTTCCTCCCATATAAGAGAATGTAATGACTTTATTATTCTCACTTATACGTGTTATCGGTTTTTGTAATTTAGAGCCATTCCACAAGACAGACCCCGGTTTTGTATCATCACTGAACTCAGTTTTATTCGTAGATCCCGGATATGGATCACCTTTGAGACAATTCATATAGGCATTGTAGTTGTATCCATCGTATTTGATTCTAGTATTGTCTGCCACTTCCAAGTCAACATACTGATGGTTTGGGTTTGCATTCACCTTATTACTTCTCCATATGTTTTCGTTATAATCAATGTGATAGATCAGCATTCCGGATTGCGGCAGTTCTCTGTCCCAGTTTTCGAGCTGACGGTTTTCCAGCATGAAATATTCGTTTGCTTTTTCAGATCTGAGAATATATGCTTCATTACTGCTTTGCAAACTTTGCAGAGTAGTCAGCTCCGGTTCTGTTAATTCTTTTGGTGTCAGCCATCCGCAGAACATTCTTTCGTAGGCTGTATATCCGGCCGGTACATATCCGTTTCCGTTATAGTTCCCCGAGCTCATACTACTCCAGCAATCCAGCGCAAAAGACTCTCCTCCGCTGTCTTTTTCATCGGTATCGTACATATCGGGCAGCCCGAGTATATGTCCGAATTCATGAACGAAAGTTCCGATTCCCGCCATATTTGTACCGGAACCGCTTAACTCTGACGAACAGCCATATGTGTTTATTCTTACGTTGTTAATAACCGGAGGAGTTAATCCGGCATGCTGTATAGCCCATGCATGAGGCCAGACAGAATATGCAGGACCGCCTTCAGCTTCATTGTTTCCGGCATAATAGATAAATATATTATCCATTTCTCCGTCGCTGTCATTATCGTACTCTGTAAGATCAAGTTTTTCCAGTTCACTTTTGGCCTGATTTACGGCATCCAGCACCATCTGAGCAGGATTCAGATCACCTCCGAACATACTGTTTCCGCCATAGTAACTCATAGATCTTGGCAGGGTTACCGGACCGATAACCGTAAATTCAGGTGCGAATTTACCCATTGAGTTGTCTTTATAAAAATCAAAAGCACTTCCTTGCTGTCCGAATTTATTAGAATACTCAGGTTGATTGAGCATGTTATTGAACTCCTGTCTCGTGTCGGGAATGATGAACGATTTATCCGAAAACTGAGCAAGGAGAATGATGCATTTCCCGTGAGTTCCGGCAGTTTTTGTTACCTGAGAAACTGTTTTACGCGGTTTTGCTTCTGCAAATTTACGAACACGGGTTCGGGCAACATCGTTTTGGCTGGTCTGAATGTTTTGAAGAGCTTTTTGGATAGCTCCGGAGCGAGTCTGAGGATCTTCAGCCTTTAAAGAAGTAGGTACATAAATACCCTCATTATTAACCTGAGCAAAGACATAATATCCCTGTTCGTTCATTACTATGGCATAGCCATCTGTCGTTGTACGGTAGTTAAAGTTCTCATCGCCATGAAGAACAACTGAAAGAACCTTACCGTCCGGCTGAGTGAATTGCAGTACTCCTTTTTTTGCCGGAATTGCTAATAGTAGACTAGTTGAAAGTACGCACGATGCAAAGAGTGCTGTTACTTTCCTGAATGAGTAATGTTTTCTCATACTTAATAATGTGTTTTTAACCGATCCAGTTTTGCCGGTCCAGATTTCTGTAATTAATTGCTTCAGATATATGTTCTGTTTCTACAAATATGCTATTATCAAGATCGGCAATGGTTCGTGCTACTTTTAATATCCGGTCATAAGCTCTGGCGGATAAATTAAACATTTCCATAGCCGTTTTCAGTCGTTTTAATCCATCCTCATTTGGGATGGCGTATTGATTTAACAGTTTGGTACTCATCTGAGCATTGCAATAGATACCCGGATAATCTTTATAACGTTCTTCTTGTATTTTTCGGGCATTTATTACCCTTTCCCGGATGTTTGTGCTGGATTCTGCAGGACGGGTATCAGATATTTTTTCGAACGGAACCGGCACAATTTCTATATGTATATCAATCCGGTCAAGCAGTGGTCCTGAGATCTTATTCAGATATTTCTGAACCATCCCCGGCAGACAGACGCAATCTTTATCCGGATGATTATAGTATCCGCACGGGCAAGGATTCATCGACGCAATCAGCATCATTCCTGCCGGATACTCAATGGTTGTTTTAGCCCGCGAAATACATATCTTCCGGTCCTCCAGCGGTTGTCGCATTACTTCCAGTACAGTCCGGCTGAACTCCGGAAGTTCATCCAGGAATAATACTCCGTTGTGAGCCAGTGATATTTCTCCGGGCTGAGGGAATGATCCTCCACCGACCAGCGCTGCTGCTGATATTGTGTGATGGGGCGCTCTGAAAGGACGCTGGGCCATCAGCGAGGTTCCTTTTGATATTCTGCCGACGATGCTGTGAATCTTCGTTGTTTCGAGTGCTTCGTACAGTGAAAGAGGAGGCAGAATAGACGGAACCCGTTTAGCCATCATAGACTTACCCGCTCCCGGAGGTCCGATCATAATTAAGTTATGTCCGCCGGCGGCAGCTACTTCAAGAGCCCTTTTTACGTTTTCCTGTCCTTTAACTTCGGAGAAATCAAATTCAAACAGATCCTGATTCGCAAAAAAGAGCTCCCTTGTATCTATCTCTGTTTTCGCAATAGTTCCTTCATTATTAAAGAAATCAATTACTTCACATATGTTTTCAACACCGAGAACATCCAGATTGTTGACAACGGCAGCTTCCATGACGTTTGCCTTTGGTATGATTAAGCCTTTGAATCCCATTTCGCGGGCTTTGATAGCAATAGGCAATACTCCTTTCACCGGCTGAAGATCGCCGTTGAGCGATAACTCACCCATCAGCATGTATTCCGAAAGCTTTTCGGCTGATATCAGTTCGGAGGCTGCCATGATACTGATTGCCAGAGGCAGATCGTAAGCAGCTCCTTCTTTCTTTATATCAGCAGGAGCCATATTTATAACAATCTGTTTACGCGGAAATTTAATTCCGTTAACCTGTAATGCAGAAACAATCCGTTCATGGCTTTCTTTTATGGCATTGTCCGGTAAGCCAACTAAAAAGAATTTAACTCCCTGAGTACAGTTCACCTCAATAGTGACAATGATGGCATCTACACCGTGAACGGCAGCTGCATAACCTTTAACTAACATGGTATATAGATTTAGATTGTGATTACTTGATAATCAAAGTAAGTAAGTTCTGCTTATTAAATAACTCGCAGGCTATTTGGTGTAACTCCTCAGAGGTTACGGCTTCGATACGCTTTTGTATTTCTTCCAGCGAATCGTATTTATTATACCGAAGGAATGCTTTGCCCATTCCCAGGGCCATATTTTCTTTATTTTCATTCGCAACAATCAGTTGTCCCTGTAACTGTTTTTTTGCGGCCGAAAGCTGAGATTCTGTCAGAGGTTTCTCTCTTAGTTTCTGAAGTTCTCTCATAACCAGTGTAATCCCTCTTTTATATTTCTTCTCGTCGGTTCCGAAATAGATTGAAAAAACTCCCGTGTCTGTGTATGGAGTAAGATTCGATTCCACCGAATAAGCAATACCGCTTTTCTCTCTGAGGGAAACGTTCAGACGACTGTTCATGCCCGGACCACCCAGTATATTGTTGAGCAGATACAATGCAGAACGTCGTTTATCATACATATCAAAACTTCGTGTTCCGATCATCACATGAGCCTGATTTGTATCCATTCCAATGATTTCTTCCTGCGAAGCAAGCTCAGATCTTTCGGGTTTCACACGGTTTAGTACAGCCTGATTAACAGGTTCGCATGCAATGTATTTTTCTAAAAGCTTAACCGTATCTTTTATGTCATTTCTGCCTAAAGAGAAAAAAACCATGTTGTTTGGCCGGTATAAACGGCTGACAAATGTTTTACAGCTCTCTGAATCAAATGATTCCAGAGATTCTTCATCTCCCAGGATGTTATGTCCCAGTTGTTCGCCCGGGAAGAGCAGATTTTCGAATTCGTCGAAGATCAGTTCTGACGGATTGTCTTTATAAGAGTTTATTTCATCAATGACGATTTCTGCTTCTTTCTCCAGTTCATGTTCCGGAAATACAGAGTTGAATACAAGATCACAAAGGAGTTCTACAGCTCTGTTCAGTTCATTACCGGGAAAGATAGAGTAAATCAATGTCTCTTCTTTACTGGTATATGCATTCAATTCACCTCCCACACTTTCCATACGATTATTAATGTGGTAGGATTTTCGTTTCGTGGTACCTTTGAAAAGCATATGTTCAACGAAGTGCGCCATCCCTTTTTCATTTTCCTGTTCATCTCTCGTACCCGCATTTACGGCAAATCCGCAATAGGTAACAGGAGATTCGTTAAATTGATGAATAACGCGCAGCCCGTTAGATAATATAGTGGTTTGATAACTCATAATCATTATTTTAGAATAAGACAAAGTTAAGATAATTAACTATATAAATACATTTATAATCTTTCTTTTTATAGTGCTTATCTGTTTTTCTTCATAGATGAATCATTACATTTGTACTATGGAAAAATTTGAAGTAAACATATTAGGGTGTGGTTCGGCTATTCCGACCGTCCGACGAAATCCGTCTTCGCAGGTTCTTAACTTGCGTGATAAGTTATATATGATCGATTGTGGAGAGGGAACGCAGGTGCAAATGCGTAAAATGAAATTACATCTGAACCGTCTGAATCATATTTTCCTGTCTCATCTTCATGCCGATCATTGTATGGGGCTTATTGGTCTTATCTCTACGATGGGCATTGTGGAGAATGGTGGAGAGCTGGTTGTGCATGCTCATCCCGATGCTGAACGTATATTCAGACCGCAATTGGATTACTTCTGTTCGGATCTTCCTTTTAAGGTGAGATTTAATGCAATTACACCTCAGAAACATGAGTTGATTTTTGAAGACCGCTCACTTCAGGTATATTCTATTCCGCTGAAACACAGAGTGCCAAGTTGTGGCTTTTTGTTTAAAGAGAAGGAAAAATCCCGCCATATTATACCTGAGATGACGAAGTTTCATAAAGTACCTCTTTCCTTCTATAATCATCTGAAAGCCGGAGCCGATTTTGTGAAACCTGACGGAAAGATTATTCTGAATAAAGTGTTAACTAAAAGCCCCGAACCGGCACGTAAATTTGCTTATTGTTCGGATACGGCCTATTCGGAGAAGATTGTTCCGATTATCGAGGGTGTTGACACTTTGTATCATGAGGCTACATTTGCAGACTCAGAAAAAGCAAGAGCTAAGGAAACCATGCACTCAACAGCCAGACAGGCTGCCGAGATTGCTAAAAAAGCAAATGTGGGTAAATTGCTTATCGGACATTACTCTGCCCGCTATCATGATTTGTCGCCTTTATTGAAAGAAGCGAAATCCGTGTTTGATAAAACCTTCTTAGTGCAGGACGGGTATACATTTAAAATATAGGAGTCTGTGATGAAGCCAATGGTATCTGTAGTTATTCTCACTTATAATCAGGAAGAATATATAAGTCAGTCTGTCCAATCCGTACTCGAACAGGATTGTTCCTATCCGTACGAAATAGTGATAGCAGATGACTGTTCGACTGATCGTACGCGTGCTATCTGCCGGGACTATGCTGCCCGTTTTCCTCAGATTCGTTTTATTGAAAATCAGGAGAATAAAGGATTGCTCCGCAATTATGTTGATACTTTATGCTCTTGTGAGGGTAAATATATTGCTGATCTTGCCGGCGATGATTTCTGGACAGATAAGAATAAACTTCAGAGACAAGTGGCTTTTCTGGAAGCCAATGAAGATACGGTACTGATTCATTCCGACTGGTATAAACTCAATGACCGGACACGTGAAATAGTTAGTAGCGGAAACAAAAGGGTATCTGGTAAAGACTCAGTGGAGAAGATCATAGAATCCGTTTTTCTGCAATCGGAATGTCCGTTCGTATTTCTTTGTACATCAACATTCCGAAAGGATACGTTCAGGACAATTTATCGTAAATACCCAATCTTTTTTGATTCAGGAAAATGGAAGTGCGAGGATTTTCAGTTAACGGTTTTATTTGCTCTCGAAGGAAACTTCTATTACGAAGATCATATAACGACCGCTTATCGTATTTCGTCCGGTTCAATAAGTAATACAACACATCGTCTGAAGCAATTTGAATTTAATAAATCAATGCTTGAACTGATGCTTCTTCTTGTGCGTACATTGGATTTACACAATAAGAATATCGGACTCAAAATGACTGAGAGGTCGCAGTTGCTTATCTTTGGAGCTTTGAGAACGTCTGAATATGAAACGATCAGAGAGGTCAATGCCATTTTTCGGGAGAATGAAGTATCTGTTTCTTTTGCGTGGCGTACAATCTTAAAAGCATTGCAAAGCAGATGGCTTTTTTCAGTTGCTTCGGGAGGTTTACAAATGGTCCGTTCAGTCCGGCAAAAATTCACAAACGATTAAATAGCATGTTTTTATCCGTTTTAATACCTGTTTATAATACATCAGAATGGATTGATAACTGTCTGACTAGTATTCTTTCTCAGAATATTAGTCCTGACTGTTATGAGATTATTGTCGTAAATGATGGTTCGACGGATAATAGTGCTGCTATCCTGGACAGATATACTTCCGCATATTCGAATGTAAAGGTTTTTACCCAGGAGAACAAAGGTTTAAGTGCTGCACGAAACGCGGCCTTAAAGCAAGCTTCAGGAGAGTATGTTTTGTTTGTTGATTCGGATGACTGGTTGTTTCCTGCATCTCTGGGCGAACTCAGAAGAAAGGCTGAAGTTCTCCGGTCAGATATAATCTCTTTTGGAGCTTATAGTATTTATCCCGATGGAAGCGAAGTATTGTTTACGGGAGATATCCATTCGGGTTTGATAAATGTTTCGGGAACAGAATATCTGAATACTCTCAATTTATGTGGAGGAGTATGGCGTATGCTTTTTAACAGAAGCTTTCTGCTAAAACAGAATCTGTGGATGAAAGAAGGGATCTATTGCGAAGATGAATTGTTTCTACCAATGGCATTTGTGCTGGCAGAAACAGTATCAGTCGTAGATCTGAAGGTATATGCTTACAGAAGACATGCGGATTCTATAACGACCAAAAGGAGCAGGGAACATCTTACCCGTCTGCTGAATGACAGGATATTTGTAGCCGGAGAGCTGAAGCAGTATTCGCTGTCACTGACCGGCGAGAAGAAGCAAGCTCTTCAATATAAAATTAGCTTACTTACAGTCGATGTGATTCTGAATTGCTATATTGGGAACTATTCAAAGGCTGAAAGGAAACAAGCGATAGATGCACTGACAAAAAAAGGTCTTTACCCGCTTCCCGCACAAAACCGTACCATGAAGTACGATTTATTCAGGATCGTGGTAAATAACCCTTTCTTATATTCAGTATTCGATACGCTTCAGCAAGTGAAGATTTATATCGCTAAATCTTTCAGTAAACGCACATAAATATCAATTCCTTCCCGTATCTCAGACTTACGGATATATTCATTGGCTGTATGACTGCGTGCGGAGTCTCCCGGACCTATTTTTACCGATGTGAACGGCATACGGGACTGATCTGAAAGGGTAGGAGAACCGAAGCACTCCAGTCCTAAAAGACGTGCACGTTCCACAATCGGATGATTTGGTAAAATACCCGATGAGTTTAGCCGGAATGATCGGGCATTTAGCTCGCAGGGAATTTCCTTCTGAAGATAAGCAAATGCTTCTTCATTTGAATAGCATTCGTTCGTTCTTACATCCAGCGTAAAGGTTAACCGGTCAGGTACCACATTATGCTGACTTCCGGCCTGAATAACCGTTAATGTTGTTTTTACCTCTCCCAGAACGGCAGAAGACTTCGGAAACTTTAAGTTCTTTATCTTTTCGATGACAGGCAAAGCTTCGTAAATAGCGTTGATTCCTTCGTTTCGGGCAGCATGTCCGGCCTTTCCCTTCACAACACCATCAACAACGATTAATCCTTTTTCGGCAATAGCCAGTTGCATTCTTGTAGGCTCTCCCACAATTGCCAGGTCAATATACGGAAGTACCGGAATAACCGATGCTATACCTTCTTCGCCTGAAACTTCCTCTTCGGCTGTTGCGGAGAATATCAGATTATAAGGAAGTTCACGCTGTCTCATCAACAGAAAAGCTCCGAATAATGAAACGACAGAGGCTCCCGCATCATTACTGCCCAATCCCCATATCGTATCATCCTCTTCTTCTGCTCCAAACGGATCTTTCTCCCAGTCAGATGATACTTTCACTGTATCGATGTGAGAGTTAAGCAATATTGTTTTTTTATGCTGATCGTAAGGTTGAGCAAAAGCCCACAGATTGTTTCCTTTTCTTTCGAAGGATAACCTTAAATCTTCCATCTTGTGAGCGATTAACTGAGCAACCTCTTCTTCTTTTCTGCTGAAAGAAGGAGTCTTGATCATCTCCTTCAACAAATCAACCGCCAGATAATATACTTCATCTTCACACATACTCTCTTTTATTAAAGGTGCATATAATAGGATTTCTCTTCTTTCCCGAACCTTTCTATCGCATATCGGAGCGAAGTTCTCGATATACGACGGATATTTTTCTTCAGGAAATTCTCCAGTTGTTCTTTATCTTTTTTTCCCGTTTCGCGCAGGACCCATCCGACAGCTTTGCGCATCAGATCTTCTTTGTCTTCCAGTAGTAAATCGCATAGGGCAAAAGCATCTTTCAGATCTCCGTTGCGGACAAAAGCGAGCGTTGTTATTACAGCTACCCGTCTTTCCCAGAGTACAGGACTTACGGCCAGTTCGTATAGAATTGACCGCTCTTTACCCTTCAGGTATCCTCCCATAATCTTAGGGGCCGACAGATCTACCAGATCCCAGTTATTAACATAGTCCAGATGCTGTAAATAACTCTCGAAAAGCTCCTTTAAAATAGCTTCAGATGCTTTCTTTTGCTTGAAAATCAGTATCTCCAGAGCGCAGAGTCTGCATTCATGCTCTTTGCGTTTTAATAACAGCAAAACTTCATTTAACGGGATATGTTGATAACTTTTGGCTACTGCCCGTGTCTCCGGAACAGTAATTCCAAGGAAGATATCGCCATATCCGTATTCCCCTTCACCCGTTTTAAAAAACCGCTGAAGGATCTCTTTTTTCTCTTTATTTTCTTTCGACTGAAGAGTCTTTACAACGTGTTCGTATGAATCCATAGTCACTGTTTTTACTCAAGAATAGCCTGTATCTTTTGTGCCCACATATCGTATCCCTTCGGAGATAAATGCAGCTGATCCCTTACGTAATATTCAGTGATTAAAGCACCGTTATCATGGGTGAACCAGCCAGTAGGATCAATGTATCTTACATTCCCCGGAAATGAAATATTAAGAAGCTGCGCGTGCGTTTCAACAATACTTTTGCGTAAATCTGATGTAGGATCAGCATTTGCCGGAAGCGGTCCAAAGAGAGTAATGCGGCTTTTCGGAAAACGACTAGCCAGCTCTTCCACACACAAGCGGATTCCGTCTGCCACTTCCTGAGCTGAGTTTTCCTGATTTGGCAAGTTGTTAATGCCAAGAGTCAGGATGATGTCCTTTGCTCCTGACTTCTCGTAAGCCCCTTGCTGAATGCGCCACAAAATATGTTGTACTTTGTCTCCTGCAATCGCAGCAGATTCCCACTTCTTATTCCCGAAGTATTTATCTCCGGCAGTTTTCCCCGGTTTGTAAGCCACTAAATCCCTGTTGCCACCGAATCCCTGAGTAATGGAGTTACCAATTAACAGTAAATCCAGATTTTGCTTTCCGACAACTTCATTGATCTCTTCATTAACCTGATGCCAGTCGGCGCCTTCTCTCCATCCAACCGAACTTCTGAATTCAGATCCGTAAATCGGAGATATGGCAGAGTTGATGCTGTCTTTCTGTTCCACCGCTTTGAAAAGCTCCCATGCAATGAGGCTGTTTCCGAGCGAGGTAGGCTGATAGTGCGTGTCTACGAATGGTTTGCGGCATGGAACCACAGAGTCACTTTTCACAATGTGACAGTTCATACCGGCAAGTTCATCCTGTACTACATTTATAAAAGAGTGATACTCGCTGAAGGGTTCAATCTTGTCGGTAGGATTCAGGAATATATATCTTTTTCCCGGCGCAACTTTAGACAGATCTTTGTGAAAACCGGAAATATTGCGCATAAGCTTTTTGTATTTCAGCCCTTTGCTCTCTATTTCATGCTGACTGCCGGCTTCCCATACGATGATATCCGGATTATAGGCTGTGATTGAATCGGCAATTCCATTCTGAAGATAGAATAAACCTTCCGGAAAGCAGATGGTTTTTACTTCATACGCATCTTTTTCCAGTGATTTTAATTGTTGAGAGTAGAGGTTTAACTCTTTATTCACAACTTCGTTCCCCCGTGTGATATCATTCCCCAGAATGAGTATTTTTTGTTGCTGTGCTTCTGTGTTTGAGCAGATTGCCTGAAAAGCGAATAAGAAAAAGAAAATCTTCTTCATGGATACTATTAATTTGTTTACTAATAGCGCAAAAATAGTTATTAAATAGAGGTTTGCAATCTTTTATCACTTGATTAAATCATTTATAGTCACAATTATCTGCAAAATAAAGTAACTTTGCATTCTAAATTGAATTTAAATATATGGTGCAAATAGGTAACTTTAATACGCTTGAAGTTGTAAAAGAGCTTGACTTTGGTATGTATCTCGACGGTGGAAAGTTGGGTGAAATTCTTCTGCCTGTTCGTTATATCCCCGAAGGTCTTTCTGTGGGTGATAAAGTAGAAGTTTTTATTTATCTGGATTCCGAAGATCGTCTGATTGCCACTACTGAAAAGCCTTATGCTCATGTAGGTCAGTTTGCATTTCTTCGCGCAAAATCAACCAATCGCTTCGGAGCGTTTATGGACTGGGGATTAATGAAAGATCTTCTGGTACCGTTTCGTGAACAGAAAGTGAAAATGGTTGAAGAGCGTTCATATATCGTTTACGTTTATCTGGATAAAGAGTCTGAACGTATTGCGGCATCGGCAAAGATTGAGAAGTATCTGGATAATGTATTGCCTGATTATGAAATGAATCAGGAGGTGGATATATTGGTTGCTTCGCGTGCAGAGATTGGTTTTAAGGTGATTGTCAATAATCTTCACAGTGGTATGTTATACTACAATGAAATCTTTGAGGATATTCAGGTAGGCGATCAGCTGAAAGCTTATGTGAAACATGTGAGAGATGACTTGAAGATTGACTTATCTCTTCAGCCTCTGGGCTATGAAATGAGAATTGATCCGCTGGCTGACGAAATAATGAAGGCTCTGAAGGAGAATGACGGTTTCATTCCTGTATCGGATAAGTCGCCGGCAGATGATATCGAGGCCTGGTTCTCTTGTAGCAAAAAGTCTTTCAAAAAGGCTGTTGGCGCACTTTATAAGAAGCGCGAAATTGAATTCCGGGATAACGGTATTGCTGTTGTCGCTAAATAATAAGAAATGCTCCGTAAGTATCTGATGCTTACGGAGCATTTTTCTTTTGCGGAATCTGTGTGTGTGGATATAATGGTACGTATTTACCTCGCGCAATATACGTTTAAACAATTTGTTAAGTACGTATAATTAATTTTTTTCAAAGCAGGAATAAGTTCTTTTGCTAGCTTGATTAATTTAGATGACGTACGTCTCCTTATTTAATGATACGTTCGAAAAAAGTTAATCATCCGTGCTAAAGAAATTAATCAAAGGAGGAAGAAAATTAATCATACGTATATCCCGGATGATTAATACGTATTTCGCAGACGAGCGGATTATAAAAAAAAGCAGAGACTCTCTCTTTGAATAGGAGTAGTCTCTGCTTTTGAATTTTATTTGCCCGTAATGATACGTTTTATTTCGTGTAGTTTATTCAGTGCTTCGATAGGAGTAAGATTGTTTATATCTATATTCTTAATCTCGTCTCTAACCTGACTAAGCACCGGATCATCCAGTTGGAAGAAGCTCATCTGATAAGCTCCGTCGGAGGATGATTTCGCAGTTTTCTTCTTCGTGGCCTTTTTTGTTTCGGCAATCTCGCTTTTGCGGTTATCGCTCTCAAGCTGAACAAGAATATCATCTGCCCGCTTTACGATACTCTGAGGCATTCCGGCCATCTTAGCCACGTGAATACCGAAACTGTGTTCGCTACCTCCGCGCACCAGTTTGCGAAGAAATATAACTTTATTATCGACCTCACGTACGGATACATTGTAGTTCTTGATCCGTTCGTAGGTTTTCTCCATTTCGTTCAGCTCGTGGTAGTGAGTTGCGAACAGCGTTTTCGCACGGGCTTTCGGATGTTCGTGGATATACTCGACGATTGACCATGCAATGGAGATACCGTCATACGTACTTGTTCCGCGACCCAATTCATCAAAAAGAATAAGACTTCTTTCGGAAACATTGTTCAGAATATTTGCCGCCTCGTTCATTTCAACCATGAATGTTGATTCGCCCATCGAGATATTATCCGATGCACCTACGCGTGTAAAGATTTTATCGACAAGACCAATCTTTGCACTTGATGCCGGAACGTAACAACCGATCTGAGCCATCAGTGTGATGAGAGCTGTCTGGCGTAGCAGGGCAGATTTACCGGCCATATTAGGTCCCGTAATCATGATAACCTGACAAGAATCGTTATCCAGATACAGATCATTCGTGATATAACTTTCACCTAGTGGTAACTGCTTTTCAATCACGGGGTGTCTTCCGTCTTTGATATCAATGATCAGAGAGTCGTCTATTACCGGGCGTATATACTTGTTCTCAATTGCAACTTTCGCAAATGAAAGCAAACAATCCAGGCGTGCGATCAGATTAGCATTCTGCTGAATGGCACTGATATAGTCGGCAAGTCCGCATACAAGATCATTGAAGAGACGAGTCTCAAGCGCCAGAATCTTCTCTTCGGCTCCGAGAATCTTTCCTTCGTACTCTTTCAGCTCCTGAGTAATATACCGCTCGGCATTCACAAGCGTCTGTTTGCGGATCCACTCTGCGGGAACTTTGTCTTTATGTGTATTGCGTACTTCGATATAGTAACCAAAGACATTGTTATAGCTTATTTTCAGGCTGGTGATGCCGGTTTGTTCGATTTCACGCTGCTGAATCTGTAGTAAATAATCTTTTCCGGAATACGCAATTTTGCGCAATTCGTCGAGCTCTTCGCTCACTCCGCTTGCAATCACACTTCCCCGGTTTAGCAGAGCCGGCGGATCGGGTTGTATTTCGCGGCTTATTTTATCGCGTATCAGGGCACAGGTATTGAGTTGCTCTCCTATTTTTGCCAGACTCATATTGTCGGATGCCATGCAAGCCTGCTTGATAGGTTCGATAGCTGTAAGAGCAACCTTTAGTTGAACCACTTCTCGAGGATTCACCCGCCCGACAGCAACTTTGGAGATAATACGTTCAAGGTCTCCGATCAATGCAACCTGCTGTTCCAGCAGATCACGTAATTCCGGTTCGCGGAACAGATCCTCTACAACATTCAGGCGGTCTTCTATCGGAGCTATTTCTTTTAGCGGGAAAACGATCCAGCGTTTCAGCAGACGTGCTCCCATCGGACTGATTGTGCGGTCCAGAATAGAGAGGAGACTTTTACCGCCTTCGGCAATTGTATCAATCAGTTCCAGGCTTCTTACCGTAAATTTATCCAGGCGAACGAAGCGATCTTCTTCTATTCTGGATAGAGAGGTAATGTGGCTGATCTGGCAGTGCTGTGTTATATCCAGATAGTGAAGAATGGCACCTGAGGCAATTACTCCGTTTTCGAGATGATGAACACCAAATCCTTTAAGATTCTTTGTCTCAAAATGTTTCAGGAGTCTGTCTTTGGCTGCTTCAGTCGTGAAAACCCAGTCTTCCAGCTCGAAGGTGAAATATCTTGAGCCGAAGCTCTCTTCGAATTGCTTACGGCGACTTCTCTCAAACAGAATCTCTTTTGGTGAAAAGTTATTCAGCAGCTTATCGATATAGTCCACTGATCCTTCCGCTGTAAGAAACTCTCCGGTTGAGATATCCAGGAAAGCTACACCACATCCGTTTTTCGAGAAGTGAACGGCTGCAAGGAAGTTGTTTTCTTTGTGATTAAGTATGTTATCATTGATGGAAACACCCGGAGTTACAAGTTCGGTAATTCCGCGTTTAACCAGTTTTTTTGTCTGTTTCGGATCTTCCAGCTGTTCGCATATAGCTACGCGTTTGCCAGCTCTGACCAGTTTTGGAAGATAGGTATCCAGAGCATGATGTGGAAACCCGGCAAGCTCTACATAGGATGCAGAACCATTAGCCCGGCGCGTCAGGGTAATCCCTAATATTTCGGCAGCATCTATCGCATCCTGTGAGAATGTCTCATAGAAATCTCCGACACGAAACAAAAGAATAGCATCAGGATGCTTGGCCTTCATCTCGTAATATTGTTTCATCAAAGGGGTTTCAACTACTGTTTTTGCCACGCTGATATCTTGTTTAGTGGTGATTTACTTTTCTTTTTTTTCTGTGTACTACAAAGATAGAGAATATTATTCTGATAAAGAAGCTCGTATTTTTAAATTATTTGGGTGGTTAATGTCTCATATACGGCTAATTATATTTATTCTTGTAGTGTAAAATTCAAACCTGGTTATTCAATGAACGATTTTTTCAGATTTACAAAGTATAAACTGCTGATTAGTTACCTGCTGTTTTTTGTGATTACGATTGCAGCATCCTTTTTTATTTATGAAAAAACCAAGATGCTTGCTTCCCCTTCAACAGAGCAGGCGCATATACGTCAGAAATCGTATCTGGTAAATGGTGTACTGCTGAATCTTTTTAAGATAGAGGAGCTTAGCCGCAGAACGATTTTTCATCCGAATAAGATGACTCCTGAAATGTATTCTATCGATTCGCTTGTTTCGCAGACAAATGTCTTTCTGGACTCTCTCATTCACATCACAGACAAGGAGCATCAGCATGACAGGCTGGAGAGTATTAAAAAGTTATTGGCTCAGAAGCAGAATAATATAAATACGCTGGTGAATTATATTCATGGAGTATCTTCGGATTCGCTATACAGTAGAAGTATGAAAGATATTCTGGATGTAACAAATGACAAGAAAGAAAAAGTGAATGTGGTTCAGCGTGAGGTAGTAAAGCATGATACTCTGACCGTAAAGCCAAAAAGAAAGAAATTCTTTCAGCGTCTGGCTGATGTGTTTGTTCCTGCAAAGGACGATTCAACCACTCAGATCGTAAGTAGCGTGCAATTGAAATCTGACACCATCGTAAGTGGCGAAGTGAGTGCAAAAGATACTGTACAAAAGGCTTTTACGAAACTATTTCATGATATACGGACTGAACAGGAGAATGCCCGGAAACAGGTGTTGCTTCGTGAAAAGAGACTTGCAGACAGTAATCAGGCTTTGACAAATTCGATAAATCAGATTCTTTTCGAGTTTGAAGAAGAGGAAATACAGAATACACTGTCTGAAGTAGAGGAGTCGCATGTGATCCTGAAAGAGATTGTTATAATTGCCTTACTTATGACGGTTATCGCTTTTGTCATAGCTTTGATATCTCTTATTTTTATCACCCGTGATATTACTCGTAGCCAGCGATACAGAAGGGATCTTGAAAAAGAAAAGATGCTGACTGAGAAACTGCTCCGTTCGCGCGAACATCTGATTTTAAGCATCACTCATGATATAAAGTCTCCGCTTAATTCAATACTTGGTTATCTGGATATTTTACGTGAATCTCTCGGGGGAGATCAGGATGTAATATTAAATATGAAGAGTTCGGCAAATCATATTCTGGATTTGGTTAATTCGTTATTGGATTATAATCGTCTGGAAAAAGGTATTATCGTCATTAAGGAGAATTCATTTAATGCACAGAACTTATTTAATGATATCTTTCTGAGCTTTGAACCGGCAGCCAAAGTGAAGAATCTGGAGCTGGATTTATGTATTTCCGGACAAGTGGATTCGTATTGCGGAGATGATTTCAGAATTCGCCAGATCACTAACAACCTATTGTCAAATGCAATTAAGTATACACAGGAGGGCGGTGTGACATTAGCTGTGGAGTGGGCTTCGATGTCTGAGAATAATGGCATGCTGACAATAACTGTTTCGGACACGGGACGGGGTCTTAATGAAGAAGAGAAAGAAAATATTCTGAAGGAGTTTACACGTCTGGATGATCACAAGAACATTGAAGGTCTGGGACTGGGATTGTCAATTACGCAACGTTTGATTGCTCTTCTGGGTGGTTCGCTGGAGATTAAATCCAAGCCGGGAGATGGAAGTGACTTTATTGTTTCGCTTCCGCTGAAGGTGGTGGATTCAGTTGTAGCTATGCCGGATATGAGTTCGAGCTGTCTGAATATTCCTGACAGGCATTTGTTTCATGTACTGCTGGTTGATGATGATCCGGTTCAGTTAAATATGGTTCGTATGTTGCTTGAACGCAGAGGGTATAACGTATCTGCTACTTCTAATCCGGACGAGGTTATGGGAATGTTGCAGAATGCTTCTTTTAATCTACTGATCTCGGATATTCAGATGCGTAATATGTCAGGTATTGAACTGGTAGGACTTGTAAGGTCTGTTTATCCGAAAGGTGATAGGGATGCTCTTAAAATTATTGCTCTTTCGGGAGTTTCGTTTATGACGGAAGAGGAGTTTATTGATTGTGGTTTTGATGCCATGATACCTAAACCCGTATCTACGGAGAAACTGCTTGGAACGATCAGTCAGGTCCTTTGTGCAAAGCCTTCGGGATATGATCTGGATGTGCTAACAGCCTTTGCAGGAGGTGATGCCGGACTAGAAGAAGAACTTATTCAAACGTTTGTTCACGAGTCGGAACAAAATATGGATTTGCTGAAAAATGCTTTCGATTCAGGCGATAACGATCAGTTGCGCGCGTTGGCTCATAAAATGAAAAGTAGTTTTAAGATGATTCATGCAAATGAAATAGCGGCGATGCTCAATGAAATAGAAATGTCTGACGACACGGAGCAAATCGGACAATCGAGGTTCGGGCTTCTGATCCGTGATATTTCAGACTTACTGACTGAGATAAAAAAGAGTATGTAGCTGATACATCCACAGATTTGTGTGGATATATTACACAACTGTGGAATGTTTTCCCACATTGCTTATTCGTGTGGCATTCGGTTCTTTTTTATTTATTCATCAGTAATATAGTAAGTTATGTCGTGTTTTGATGTGTGCGGATAATTTTGGCACACTATTTTCATTATAATAGATCAGACAGACAACAACAAATATTTAGTGGTTAATAAGGAGACTCTCATCGGGAAGAGTCTCCACTAAATATAAAAGTCTGTACTATTTAATAGAAAAGACTACTGACATAACTAAACTAAGATATAATAGATTTAATTTGCACAATTAAAAGATGATTCTTTCGTATTAGAAAGATTTGATCGAACTGTTCTGTATTAAGAAAGGGAGTCCGTGAGGATTCCCTTTTCTATTTTATTTCTTCGAATATAGATTCCCATTGAAGGATTATATTTTCGATATTGTATTTTTCTACATTCTGACGCCCCTTAATTCCGTAACTTTTTCTTCTTTCACAATCGTTCAGAAGACTGATCACAGCTTCTGCATAGTTATCTGTATTTTCTGGTTCGACCAATATTCCATCTTCTCCTGAATGAATTATCTCTCCGGGGCCGGTAGGACAGTCAAAAGCAACAACCGGCAATCCGCAACTCATGGCTTCGAGTAGCACCATCGGCTGGTTTTCACTGCGCGATGTCATTAAGTATACGGAGCTGTTCAGATAAGCACTGATGATATCGCGTGTCGGTTTTAAGATTGAGACAGTTGATTCTATGCCAAGCTCCTTTGTTAATTTACTTAGATTCTCCGCTTCTTCTCCTTGCCCGTATATTTGTAATGAAGCATCCGGATGTATGCCGGTCACCTTCTGCCATGCTTTGAGAAGCTGGTCAAAGCCTTTGTTGTAATTCAGATGTCCGATAGCTATTGCTTTTTTGGAACTGTAATCTGGCTGAAGATGCGTATAAAAGGATCGGGGATTATTGATTACGACAGCTTTGGGATCATTCCACTTCGAAGCTTCTTTGTCGGAGAGCAGAATAATCTTTGTACTTATCTTCTTAGCCAGAAAGAATCCTGCACGAAGTCTCGGTGCTGTAAAGTTACGCTCGTATATGAAGTGCTCCCAGGATATGATTCTGGTTCTGCTGCCGTAATTCATCCAGGTAAATAAACTCAGATTTGTCCCCACATTAACGAGGATATCCGGATTTAATTCAGCAATGACTTTCCGCGTGTTTATAAGTTGCTTGATAAAGGAGATATAGCGGACTCTTTTTTTCTCTATGCATAGGATCCTGATCGTTTTCTCCAGTTCGAAGAACGGATTATCTCCGGTCAGAGATATGATTGTTATCCGGTGCCCTCTGCAAGCAAGCTGATTGGCTATAAGTGTTGCTACTCTCTCTGTTCCTCCTGAAGAAGCTATGTTTTCCAGCAAGAAGGCTATGTTCATAATCTACAGATCGTTTAATTTTGAAAAGTTTTGAGTTTCAAATGTATAAGTTTTTTTGTTACGAATGATTTTTTGAGGATATCATTCGCCGAAATGTACTTGAAATATTTATTCTTGGCCTAGTTCGCTTTTTTATTACCTAATATTTTACAAAAAAATAATATCTTTGTCGAAACAGAATAGTTTAAAGAATGGTTGAAATACTTATAGTTGAGGATGATTTGATGTTCTCAAAGGTATTGAATGTCTGGCTTACACGCAAAGGCTTTGGTGTTACGGCTGTAACATCGGTCCGTGCTGCGAAAGGTTTGCTTTCAGAAAGATCCTTTGATTTAATTCTTTCTGATTTAAAACTGGCAGATGAAGACGGAATAGATCTTCTTAAATGGTTGAATGAAAACACAATCACTACGCCTGTTATTATGATGACAGGGTTTGGTGGAATTGAAACAGCAGTTCAGGCGATAAAACTGGGTGCTAAAGATTATGTAGAAAAGCCTTTTAATTCAGATATTTTCTTTGAAAAGATAGAAGATGCGCTTAAAGATTCATCTTCTGAAAACAAACATCCCGATACAGATAAAAACATACTTGTTCAACGGTCATCAGAGAATCAACTGGTTGAGTTTGATAACCGTACTTTCATGATGGGAAGAAGTCTTGCTTCCAATCAGTTATATGAACGCATCCGTCTGGTTGCTCCAACGAATATGTCGGTACTTATTCTTGGATCAAGTGGAACGGGTAAGGAGCATATTGCCCGTTTAATTCATGAGGAAAGTAATCGTAAAAATAAACCGTTTGTTGCAGTCGATTGTGGTGCAATACCTAAGGATATTGCAGCCAGTGAATTATTCGGACACGTGAAAGGTGCTTTTACGGGTGCACTGCAAGATAAAAAAGGTTGTTTTGAACTGGCAAACGGGGGAACTATCTTTTTGGATGAGATCGGAAATCTGAGTTATGAAATTCAGGTTCAGCTTTTAAGAGCTCTTCAGGAGCGTGTTATTAAGCCGGTCGGAAGCGGTGATGTTGAGATTCCTATTGATATTCGCGTTATTGCTGCTACTAATGAGCAATTGGATACGGCTATCGAGGAGAAGAAATTCAGAGAAGATCTTTTTCACCGATTGAGTGAATTCTCATTGGTCGTTCCGGATCTGAAAGACAGGGGAGAGGATATCCTGATGTTTAGTTTGTTCTTTCTGAATGAGTCGAATCAGGATCTGGGAAAACAGATAAAAGGATTCTCACCCGAAGTTAATGAAGCCTTTTTATGCTATTCATGGCCCGGTAATCTTCGGGAAATGAAGAATATGATTAAGAGTGCAACTCTGTTATGTCAGAAGGATATAATTGAAAGAACGGATCTCCCTGAGAAACTCTTTATTCAGGCACAGAAAGATTCTGCATCGTTTCAGCTCAAGAATGAAACCAATGAAAAGATTTTGATAGAAGAGGCTTTGCGTCAGACGAATAATAATAAATCCAAAGCAGCAACTTTGCTGGGTATTGATCGTAAGACGTTATATAACAAACTAAAGCTTTACCAGATTAAATTATAAAAAAGAAAGAGGCTGTCTGATTATTCAGAAAGCCTCTTTCTTTTTTATATAATTAATGAGCTTCGAGCCAGTTTGATCCAAAGCTTGAATCAACAATCAGTGGAACGGATAGCGGGTAAGCATTTTGCATCTCTTCGATAACAATCTGCGCCACACGCTCTTTTTCTTCAGGGTGAACATTAAAGTTCAATTCATCATGAACCTGAAGTATCATCTTCGATTTTAATTGTTCAGCATGAAACCTTTTGTGAATGCGTATCATTGCTATTTTAATGATGTCGGCAGCTGATCCCTGAATAGGGGCATTGATGGCATTTCTTTCGGCATAACCTCTTACAATCGAATTGCCGGAGTTGATATCAGGAAGCATTCGTTTGCGGTGAAGAATCGTTTCTACGTATCCTTTTTCTTTCGCTTCTTCGATTGCTTTATCCATATACTCCTTCACTTTCGGATAAGTCGCAAAATATCCATCGATAAGCTCTTTTGCTTCTCCTCTCGCAATTGTAAGTCTTTCGGCTAGTCCGAATACACTAATACCATAAATAATGCCGAAATTGGCTGTTTTTGCCTTTCTGCGCATATCTTTGGTTACCTCTTCATTGCTAACCTTGTATATTTTAGCAGAAGTAGCAGTGTGGATATCCTCGTTATTCAGGAATGCATCCATCATATTCGGGTCCTGGCTCAAATGTGCCATAATGCGAAGCTCAATCTGAGAATAATCGGCCGAAAAGAATGTGCAGCCGTTATCCGGAACAAATGCTCTCCTGATCTCTTTCCCTTCGTCATCACGGATTGGGATATTCTGTAGATTAGGATTGCTTGAACTCAGACGGCCGGTAGCCGTTACTGTCTGATTGAATGATGTATGAATCTTTCCTGTTTCCGGATTGATCAGTTCTGGCAATGCGTTGATGTATGTGCTCAGAAGCTTTTTGATACCTCTGTACTCCAGAATCTTTCCAACAACCGGATGTTTAGCTCTTAATTTCTCAAGAACCTCTTCGGATGTAGAGTATTGTCCGGTTTTAGTCTTCTTCGCTTTCTCATCAATTTTAAGTACTCCGAACAGAACTTCTCCAACTTGTTTGGCTGATGAAATATTAAATTCCATTCCGGCCATTGAATGTACTTCCTGCTCGATGCCAATAAGATGTTGTGTCAGTTTCTCTGAAGATTGCTTTAATGCTTCAGTATCTACCCGTACACCTGTCATCTCCATATCAGCCAGAACTCTCATAAGAGGCATTTCTATATCGCGGAACAGATCAATGAGTCCTTCATTAACTAATTCCTTTCGGAAAATCGTTTCGAGTCTTAGCGTTATATCAGCATCTTCACAAGCATAATCTTTGATTTGCTCCGGTGAAAGATCTCTCATTGACTTCTGATTTTTTCCTTTCGGTCCGATCAGCTGATCGATATGTATGGTCTGGTAGTTAAGATAGACTTCTGCCAGATAGTCCATATTATGTCTTTGTTCCGGTTGCAACAAATAATGCGCGATCATTGTATCAAAAAGAGTACCTTTTACCTGAACGCCATATTTGGCAAGTACAATAATATCATACTTCATGTTCTGTCCGACTTTCTCAATTCCTTCGTTTAAGAATATCGGAAGGAGAGGAGCAATCAGTTCTTTGGCTTTTTGCCGATCGGCAGGTACCGGTATATATATTGCTTTATTAGCTTCAGTCGAAATGCTTATTCCTACCAGTTCAGCTAGTATAGGATCAATATTTGTAGTTTCGGTGTCAAAACAGAATTTTTTTACTTTTTCCAGTGAACGGCAGAAATCAGATATATCTTCCTTTGTATCAATTAGTTTATATACAGTTTTGCCTGTTTCTAATGCCTCTAGATTCGTTTCTTTCTGATGAACTGTACTTTCGGTCTCAAATACGTCAAAGAGCGAGCCTTGGGGATTAACAATTACAGGTTGTTTATCTACATTACTTAACACTCTCGATTTTATATTGCGAAATTCGAGTTCGTCGAAAACTTTTGATAGTTTTCCATCGTTAAAGTTTCCGAGGGTAAGTTTTTCTTCGTCGAAAGTTAACGGTATATCTGTTTTGATTGTAGCAAGAAATTTAGATAGCTTAATTTCTTCTACATTGCTTTCGATTTTAGTTTTGATAGCTCCTTTGAGTTGGCTTGTGTTCTCAAGAAGATTTTCAATGGAACCAAATTCGGCAATTAGTTTTTGAGCCGTTTTTTCACCAACACCTTTGCATCCTGGAATATTATCCGATGCATCACCCATCAAACCTAAAAGATCAATAACCTGAAGAGGGGTTGAAACCCCGAATTTTTCTTTTACAGCTTCAACGTCTAATGTTTCGATTTCTTTACCCGAAGTCTTAGGACGATAAATGTATATATGATCTTCCACTAGCTGGGCATAGTCTTTATCAGGCGTCATCATATAAACATCATATCCTTTTTCTTTCGCCAGTTTAGCCATCGAGCCAATTACGTCATCGGCTTCGTAATCCGGAACTTCAAGAATAGGGATGTTATATGCATCTAATATATCTTTGATATAAGGAACTGCGATCTTAATTCCTTCAGGAGTTTCTTCGCGCTGGGCTTTGTAAGCTTCGTAGATTTTATGACGGAATGTCCCGCCCTTTGGATCAAAGGCAACAGCTATGTGAGTAGGGTTTTCGCGTTTTAGTAAATCTTCGAGCGTATTAACAAAGCCGAATATTGCAGAGGTATTCATTCCCTTCGAATTTATTCGGGGAGTACGAATAAATGCATAATATGCTCTATAAATGAGGGCATATGCATCAAGCAGGTATAGGCGTTTATCTTGATTCATATTTGTTATCTTTGACTGTAAAGATACAACTATTTTATTACTTTTGTCGTTAAATCTCTATTTATGGATATTTTGAACGAAATTAAACAGACTGTTAGTGAGGAGCTTTCGCTCTACGAAATACAATTAGCGGAAGCACTTCATTCGGATAGTGCTTTGCTTACGAGTGCAGTAGATTATTTTTTAGCAAAAAAAGGAAAGAATATCAGACCTATTCTTGTACTGCTTGCTGCGAAATCCGTATTTGGTATTATTAAACCTCAGACAATTGCCGGTGCAATCTCTCTGGAATTATTACATAACGCGAGTATTATTCATGATGATGTGGTGGATGATACGAATGAACGTCGCGGAAGATTATCTTTAAATGCTCAGTTTTCAAATAAAGTGGCCGTATTGACCGGTGACTTCTTTCTGTCAACTTCTTTGAAGAAAGGAACAGAAACTGAGAATATGGAGATCATGAAAGTGATTTCAATGATCGGGCAGGAGCTGGCTGTAGGAGAAATTGAACAATTGAGTCTGTCTCAATCCAGTGATATCTCTGAGGAGCGCTATTACTCTGTTATAGATAAAAAGACGGCTTCTCTGATGCGCGCATGTATGAAAATCGGTGCTATTTCCGTTTGTGCTTCAGAAGAGATCATCGAAGCTTTGACCCGTTTTGGAAAATATTTAGGCCTTTGTTTCCAGATAAAGGATGATATTTTTGACTACTTTGATAGTAAAGAAATCGGGAAACCTACGGGGAATGATATTAGAGAAGGAAAGATAACACTGCCTTTGATTTATGCATTGTTGAATGCAAAGGATCTTGAGAGCAGGGAGGAAGCAATGGAGATTATTCGTATCTCCGATTATTCACAGGATAATATTCGCTTTCTTATTGAGTTTGCCAAACAGAATGGTGGTATTGATTATGCACAGGCGAAAATGCAATCTTTGCGTGAACTGGCTGTTCAATCTCTCGATATTCTCGCAAATTCTTCGTCGAAAGAGTTACTGATAAAATTACTGGACTATGTCATAGTAAGAAACAAATAATAAAAAAAGGGGATCATAATTGATCCCCTTTTTTTATTATTTATCTCCTTAGAAGAATTTGATTTCTGTATCAAGAATTTCTGTAAGAAGATTGTTAGCCAAACGGCTTGCTCCTAAACGGAACATCTCGTTATTTAACCACTCTTCTCCAAGGATTTCTTTAACGATACAATAGTATCCAAGAGCGTCCTCAGTTGTAACGATACCTCCTGCAGGTTTAAATCCGATCATTTTACCTTCTTTTTCGTAGAATTCTTTGATCGCCTGACACATTACATAAGCAGCTTCTAATGTAGCAGCAGGTTCCATTTTACCTGTTGATGTTTTGATAAAGTCACCACCCGCAAAGATTGAAAGCAGAGATGCTTTCTTAATCAATGAAGCACTTTTCAAAGCTCCTGTTTCCAGAATAACTTTCAGGTGAGCTTCGCGGCAAGCTGCTTTAATTTCTGAAATTTCCTCACACATCTCTTCGTATTCGCCGGCAATCATATTCCCAACGTTAATAACGATATCAATTTCGTTTGCGCCATCAGCAACAGTTAATGCTGTTTCTGCTACTTTTACTTCTGTAAATGTCTGAGAAGACGGGAATCCCGCAGATACCGCAGCAATATTTACGCTGCTAACCTCAAGATTTGAACTTACAACTGCAGCCATATTCGGATAAACGCAAATAGCGGCTACGTTTGGTAGTTCCGGATATTCGTTTTCGAAATCATTTACCCGCTGAGTGAATTTTGCGATATGTTCTGTTGTATCAGTAGTATTCAATGATGTTAAATCAATACAGTTGAAAAGAAGCTTATATACGTCTTTGTTTTTTGCTTCTTCCATGTTTCTAGAAAGGATATCCTTTACAGAAGCTCTTACGGCTTCATCAGATAGCTCTGTATTATACTGAGCTAGCAAATGTGCATATTTACTCATTGTTTACAAGTTTAGGATTGTTAGTATGTCTGTCTTTATCTCTGTTTATCTTCTTTTGAATGTTCTTCTCGAAGGCTTCATTCAGGTCTATACCCATCTGATTAGCCATACATATTAGTACAAAAAGAACATCTCCCATTTCATCTTCAATATCGTAAGCTTTGTCACTTTCTTTAAAGTTTTGCTCGCCATAGATACGGGCAACAATTTTAGCAAGTTCACCTACTTCTTCCTGCAATAAAACCATATTCGTGAGTTCATTAAAATAACGTACTCCATATGTTTTTATCCAGTTGTCTACTGCTGATTGTGCTTGTTGTATATCCATTTTTACTCTCTGTTATGTGTATCGATATATATAGTAACGGGACCATCATTAATTAGTTCGACCTGCATATCTGCTCCAAATTCTCCGGTTTGTATTTTCTTCCCGATATTTCGCTCAATCTCTGAACGGAAAGACTCATAAACAGGAATAGCAAATTCAGGACGCGAAGCCTTAAAATAGGAGGGTCTGTTACCCTTCTTGACAGAAGCATGAAGAGTAAACTGACTAACAAGTATTATATCTCCTTTTGATTCCAATATCGAATTATTCATAACTCCGTCGCTGTCATCAAATATTCTGAGGTTGGCTATCTTTTTAGCAGCCCACTCAATATCCTCGTTTAAATCCCGGTCTTCAATGCCTGCTAATATTAATAATCCAGATTCTATATTCGCAATGCATTTGTTTTCTACAGTAACGCTTGCTCTTTTTACCCGCTGGATAACTAGTCTCATATTATATTGCTTTAAATTCTATACAAACTTACAGAAAAGGATTTACTTGTTTTCTTTGGCTAAGCCTTTTTTTAAGATTAAAGCTTTAGATGTACCAATAAGCTCTTCTACCTCTTTCCAGTCTGCTTCTTTTAGTCGTTTGATGCTTTTGAAATGGGATAGTAGTTTTTGCTTTGTCTGAGGCCCTATACCCTTTATTTCGTCAAGTTGAGACTTATTCTGTCCTCTGCTTCTCTGATCCCGGTGGAATGTAATTCCGAATCTGTGAGCTTCGTCTCTTAACTGCTGAATAAGCTTTAAGCTTTCTGAGTTTTTATCCAGGTATAATGGAATGCTATCACCGGGAAAGAAGACTTCTTCAAGTCTTTTGGCCAGACCTACAATCTGAATTTTTCCGCGGAGTCCCAGTTCATCTAATATTTCCAGAGCAGCATTTAGCTGTCCTTTACCACCATCAATAATAATAAGATTTGGTAGGCTTGCACCTTCTTCTACCATTCTTTTATACCGTCTGTAAACGATCTCCTGCATAGACGCAAAGTCATTCGGACCTTCTACAGTTTTGATGTTGAAATGGCGATAATCTTTTTTAGATGGCTTCGCTTTCTTAAATACGACACAAGCGGCAACCGGATTTGTTCCCTGAATGTTTGAGTTGTCAAAACATTCTATATGCAAAGGTAGCTCATGCAGTCCCAGATCTCTCTGAAGGGTAGTCATAATGCGGATGGCTCTTTGCTCGGGATTGAGTTTCTCGGCTTGTTTGTACTTATCTACTTTATATTGTCGTACATTTTGTTCCGATAACTCAAGTAATTTCTTCTTATCACCGAGCTTTGGAACTGTTTGTACTATATTTTTTAATTCAATATTTAATGGAAATGGAATAACAATTTCACGGGATAATTTCTTAAATCGTGACCGTATTTCCATAATACCAAGACTTAAAATCTCCTCTTTTGTTTCTTCTATTCTCTTCTTATATTCTATCGTGTAAGCCTGAACGATACTTCCGTTAATAATATGGAGGTAGTTTATATACGCTGTATTCTCATCTTCATCGTATGAGAATACATCCAGATTGGTAATGGAAGGATGTACTATTATGGATTTAGCCTTGTAGTTTTCAATCAGGTCATACTTGATCTTCACATCTTGTGCTTCTTCGAATTTTAGCTCAGAAGCAAGTGTGATCATTTTGTTTTTTAAAAGCTCTGCGATTTCTTCAGTGTTTCCCTTTAGAATCTCCCGAATATTACGAATGTATTCATTGTATTCTTCTTCGCTGATTAATCCTTCGCAACATCCTTTGCAGTTCTTGATATGATATTCAAGACATACTTTGTAGTTTTTTCTGCGAATGCTTTCCGGATCCAGAGCCAGATTGCAGGTTCTTACAGGATAAAGTTGGCGGATAAGTTGTAAAATGATTTTTGCAATATATACATTTGAGTAAGGACCAAAATAGGAGGATCCGTCCTTTATTACTTTTCGGGTTTGAAATACGCGGGGAAATGCTTCTTTTTTTATACATATCCACGGATACGTTTTGTCATCTTTCAGCAGGACATTGTATCTTGGCTTATGTTCTTTTATTAAGCTGTTCTCAAGATGTAAGGCATCTTCTTCCGTGTCGACAACAATATATTTAATGTCACAAATCTTTCTAACAAGTATATTTGTCTTCGGAGATTCGTGGACTTTATTAAAGTATGACTTTACACGTTTGCTTAAATCTTTAGCTTTGCCGACATAGATTATGGTACCTTCGTCGTCAAAGTATTGATATACTCCCGGCTTATGAGGTAAGACCGAGAGTATATTCTTAATTTTTTCTTCTTTTATTTTTTTATCCGCTTTCACGAATTAAAATTTAATCAAAGTTTCTACCTGAGTGTCTTCGCTGAATAATTTTCTACCTTCAAGAAATTCCAGTTCAACAATACAGCTAATGATTACTTTTTTAGGATTGAATCTGCCTACAAGCTTTTGAGCAGCAAGCATAGTTCCTCCTGTAGCTAACAAATCATCATGGATAAGTACAACATCGTCTTCTGAAATTGAATCTGAGTGAATTTCAATAGTGTCTACACCATATTCTTTTTCGTATGTTTCGCTAAATGTTTCAGCAGGTAATTTCCCCGGTTTGCGAAGGGTTACAAATCCAGCGTCAAGTTTAGTTGCTAATATCGGACCCATAATAAAACCTCTTGATTCTATTCCGACCACTTTAGTTATTCCCATACCTTTGAACTGATCATAAAGCCCTTCTCCTAATTCTTTAAGCAGACGGGCATCTTTGAATACAGTTGTTAGATCTTTGAACTGAATACCCGGTATTGGGAAGTCAGGTACATTGCGAATAGCACTTTTGATTTCTTGTATGTCCATGATTTATACTTTTAGTTTCACGTGAAACGATTGTTTTCAAAATTCAGATTCTCAGTAGATTATTATCTCCCAAGAAGTATGAGTAAAATATTAATGTCACTAGGTGAAATCCCTGGTATGCGGCTTGCCTGAGCAATTGTTTCAGGATCTATAGCGCTTAGTTTTTGACGGGCCTCAGTTGACAGAGCCTGGATTGACTGATAGTCAAAACGTCCTTTGATCTTAATATTCTCGAGACGATTTATTTTATCAGCAATCATTTTTTCCCGATCTATATAGCCACTATATTTCATAAGAATCTCAGCAGCCTCCATGATTTCCTCTTTTCTATTCGGTATCTTATCCAGTTCTTTTTGCAAAGCAGGTATGAGTGGAGCAAGATTCGTAAGATTCAATTGAGGTCTTAAGACTAAATCAAACAGCTTGACACCTTGTTTAAGCGGAGAGGTTCCTAATGCCTCCAGACCTTCATTGATATATTGAGCACGAATCGAATAAAGCTTACAGAATTCTACGATTCTTTCAACATGTGCTTTCTTATCCAGAAGCAGATCATATCGCTCTCTGGTCGAAAGTCCCAGGTTGAATCCTTTTTCTGTCAGGCGCATATCTGCATCATCCTGTCTGAGAAGTATGCGATACTCGGCTCTTGAAGTAAACATGCGATATGGTTCGTCTACACCTTTTGTTACAAGATCGTCAATAAGCACACCAATGTATGCCTCGTCTCTTCCTAAAATAAACGGAGCTTTCCCGGTTGCTTTAAGATGAGCATTGATCCCTGCGATGAGACCCTGACCTGCCGCCTCTTCATAACCGGTAGTCCCGTTGATCTGGCCGGCAAAAAACAGATTCTCTAATTTTTTTGTTTCAAGCGTGTGGTGTAATTGAGTCGGATCGAAGTAATCGTACTCAATTGCATATCCCGGACGGTATATACGTATATTTCTGAATGCAGGTATCTCTTTAAGTGCACGTAGTTGTATATCTAGCGGCAGCGATGAAGAGAATCCGTTCAGGTAGTATTCCTGAGTAGTTTCACCTTCCGGTTCCAGAAATAACTGATGACGTGTTTTATCTGCAAATGTTACAATTTTCGTTTCGATACTTGGGCAATATCGCGGACCTATGCTTTGAATCTGTCCGTTATACAATGGAGAATCCGGTAGTCCGTCACGAAGTATTTCATGAACCTTCTCATTAGTATATACCATATAGCATGGTAGTTGTTTTAATGGTCTCGGCTTGAAGTCAAGATATGAGAACTTGTGGAAGTCATCTTCTCCGCCATGTGGCTCACACAGACTAAAGTCAATGCTTCTTGCATCAATGCGTACAGGAGTCCCGGTTTTCATACGTCCAACCGTAAATCCGTATTCATCTAGTTGTTCGGATATTCCATATGATGCAGGTTCTGAGATTCTTCCTCCTGCAAATTGAACGCGTCCTATGTGCATTAATCCGTTCAGGAAAGTTCCGTTAGTTAAGATAACGCATTTGGCATGCATCTCAACTTCCATGTTTGTTTTAACACCAACAACTTTACCGTCTTCAATAATAAGTTTCGTTACTGAATCCTGCCAGATTTCCAGATTTGGCTGGTTTTCAATAATATCACGCCATAAGTTACTGAATTTTTCACGATCACTTTGTGCACGCGGACTCCACATCGCAGGACCTTTTGATTGATTCAGCATACGAAACTGGATTGCAGTCTGATCAGTTACAATACCCATATATCCACCCAGGGCATCAATCTCACGGACTATTTGTCCTTTGGCGATACCTCCGACAGCCGGATTGCAACTCATTTGAGCAATCTTGTTCATATCCATAGTAATAAGGAGAGTCTTAGATCCCATATTGGCTGCTGCGCAAGCTGCTTCACAGCCAGCATGTCCTGCTCCGACTACTATTACATCGTAATTAAAATCCATTGTATATTTATCAAATATATTACGTTCAAATTATCGAAGGATGTATTTTTTGCAAATTCCATCCCAACTTGCAAAGATAACCCTTTTTCCTGTTTATCTGTTTACCGATAATCATAAAACCTAAACTTCAGATAGTTATCTTTTGTTATTATTCCTCCATTCATATGAATGAGTATTTCTTTACGGCATAAAAAAAGGATGCTTTATGCATCCTTTTTATTTCTTAGAGCGAGAGCTTCATTCTCTCTTCTTGTCATATCAGCCCGTTCTTCAGGCTCTTTGTCTTTTATTCCGCAAAGATGCAAAATGCCATGAATGATAATACGATGAAGTTCTTCGATATAGTCTGTTTTAAACTCTTCAGAATTACTCATAACCGTATCAACACTAATAAATATATCTCCGCCGATTTTGTTATTTTCAGTATAATCAAAAGTGATAATATCTGTATAGTAGTCGTGTTGCAGATACTCTCTGTTTATTTCCAGTATCTTTTCATCATTACAGAAGATGTATGAAATATTCCCTACTTTACGATCGTAAAGCGCTGCCACTTCTTTTATCCAGTTATTAACTTCCTGTTTTTTTATTGACGGCATTTCGCAGCCTTCATTGTAATATAATATCATGTGTCTATTTTGTTTTAATGAAAAAATAAATATGAGATACCAATTGCTGCAATTATACCGATTGCATCTGCTAAAAGTCCGGCACTAAGTGCATAACGTGTATTTTTGATACCAACACTACCGAAATATACTGCTAATATATAAAATGTAGTATCTGTTGATCCCTGGATGACTGAGCACATACGACCAATAAACGAATCAGCTCCAAAAGTATTTATGGCATCGACCATTAAACCTCTTGCTCCGCTTCCGCTCAAAGGTTTCATTAATGCGGTTGGTAAGGCCTCAACAAACTCGCTGTTCCAGCCGAAGTAATCGAATCCGGATTTTATTCCGCCGATTAACAAGTCCATTGCTCCCGAAGCTCTGAATATTGCAATACCCACCAGGATTGCAATCAGATATGGAATTATCATTACCGCAGTCTTAAATCCTTCTTTGGCACCTTCCACAAATGATTCATATACATTAATCTTTTTCTTAATGCCGGCAGTAATGAATCCGACGATTATAGAGAATAATATGAAATTCGCAAACAGTGTTGAATATCTCGAGACGGTTTCGTTGTCCATTTGTGAAAATGAATAGATCACAAAGGCAATGAATGCGATGAAAGCTCCGAAGAATAACAAAAGCTCTTTCTGAAACAGATTTATCTTTTGCTTGATACATACCCAGGCTACACCACCTATTGTTGAGCATAATGTTGCTAAAAGGATAGGCAAAAATACATCGGACGGGTGTGTTGCACCCAGCTGCGAGCGGTATACCATTACTCCAATAGGAACAAGCGTCAGACCTGAAGTGTTCAGTACCAGGAACATAATCATTGGATTCGTAGCCTTTTCCTTATCCGGATTGATAGATTGCATCTCCTGCATCGCTTTTAGTCCGAGAGGTGTTGCCGCATTGTCTAATCCGAGCATGTTGGCTGACAGATTCATAAATATAGAACCTCCCGCCGGATGATCTTTCGGCAAATCCGGGAAAAGCTTACTGAATACCGGGCTCAGAAGTTTCGAAAAGAATGTGATTACACCTGCTTTTTCTCCTATTTTCATTAGTCCAAGCCACAAAGATAATACGCCGGTAAGTCCTAATGATATCTCGAAGGCTAGTTTCGCAGAAGTAAATGATGATTCTATAATATCGGAATAAACAGTTACATCACCCCAGAATATAAGTTTTATACCTGCAATGATAAATGCTATAAGGAAAAAAGCAGCCCATATATAGTTTAATACCATAGTGTTTCTGTTTTAAAATACTGTTGAAAAGAAAACATAACAGTTCTCAGCAAAGATATTAAAAAAGCCTTCACGCAAAAGTGTGAAGGCTTTATTTTATATTTTGATGGTGCGCAGACATAAATCTATTTCCTCCGGATCGCCCGAGTACTTGCCCACACAATCAGAAAGTTTTACAACCGGAACCGGAGTGTCGTAACCTTCGGGTTGAACCTGCATTAGTTTAATAACCATGTTCAGAGGTTTGACACCAACATCATTCGTCAGGTTTGTCCCTATTCCATAAACATCACGGATTTTCCCCTGAGTGAACGCTTTTATTTTTCTTACACGTTCTACATCCAGAGAATCGCTGTATACGATTGTTTTGGTACGTGCATCAATACCTAACTCCTTATATCTGTCCAGTGCTTTCTGAGTAAATTCGATCGGATCTCCGCTGTCCCATCTGAGTCCGTCAAATAATTTAGCGAATTTACGGTCAAAGAATCTGAAAAAGTTATCAGTCGTAAACGTATCACAAAGGGCAATTCCTAAAGCTCCGTTATACACATGAGTCCAGTTTTCCATCCCCATACGGTTAGCCATTCTGTAACCGTAATGAGCTCCGTGATACATAAACCATTCATGCGGATGAGTTCCGATGATCATGGTATTGTATTTCATTGCCAGAAAAACATTACTGGTTCCGATAAAACATTTCCCCGCATGCTCCTGAAGTATTTTGATTACCTGATCATGTACATCAAAAGAGAATCTTCTTCTGGTTCCGAATTCAGAGAAATGTGCATCTATAGCCTTCAGCGAGGAAGCTTTACGGATAGCTCTCTCAATCCATCCCTCACTTTCATGCTGATCGGTCATTTTATAGTATAATTCTGATATAATAGACATTAGAGGAACTTCCCATAGTACAGTTCTGTACCACAGTCCTTCAATCGTAACATCAAGATCACCTCCGTTCTGAGTGATTTTTACTTCATCCGGATTAAATCTATACCCTTTTAGTAAATCTATGAAAGGAGGAGTGAAGAAATAACAGCGTTTACGAATAAATTCTTCTTCTTCTTTTGTCAGATAAAGACTTGTCATTTTTTCGACTTCTTTACGCATTTCTTCTGCAAAGCCTTCCGGGAAGGATGTGCCTCCGCGATTTGTAAATTTATACTGAACGCGTGCAGTCGGGAACAACTGCTGAATCGCATTCATGGTCGTGTATTTATACAAATCGTTATCAGTAAAAGCCTGAATAATCATAAGTTTCTAATTTATTTCTACAGATTTGGCAATTCGTGCACCTTGTTTGACCGCATCGTTCAAAACAGGAGTTGCATGTCCCTCAAAGCCGGCTACATCACTCATACAATCTTCCAGAATGACAATTTTAGTAGCTAATCCGTTTATTTCTAACATTTGTTTTAGAGTTGTAGCAACACAGTGGCTTTTAGCCTCTCCTGCTACATATATAACATCAAACGCCTTTAGTCGTTCGATAAGTTCCTGATTTAGATGGGTTCCCTTCTCACTTTCAACGATAATGTTGGCTCTGAGCGCACCAAAGTGTTCTGTATAAGGATATTCACCCTTTCTGAATAACTCAAAATAGTGTCCTCCGCGTGCCCATTCTTCCACAGCAGACATTAATTCATCCACAATAGCTTCACCCTTACTTCCGGTTATACAGTGTTCGGGCCAGATTACATGTACAAAGTTTCCTTCTTTTTCCAGTGCATCAATATAATATTGTGCCCATTCCTGATGTTCCGGATTTTTACTTGCCCAGATTTTATTCTTTACATCCTCAGATGATATGAGAGTAAACGGGGCAGGAGATTCGCCTTTCTGATCTGTCCAGAAGCAAGCATGCGCAATATCGTTTACCTGATGACTATCCTGAGTCAGTATAATTGCATCCAGAGAGTTGCCTTTTCTTTTTATAAACGTAGCAAGTCTTTCCACGTCTGTCATTGCATTCGGGACACTTAACTTGCCTGTTGGTAAGCAAAAGTCATTCTGCATATCAACTACGAATAGTAGTTCTCTGTTATTTATTGAGTTGCTCATGTGCTTATTTATTACTGTTTTTCTGTATGAAATCCTTTCGTAAACGAGCTGTAAGTTGCTCAAAATTAATAATAGCGTTTAGTATTTCATACTGCTTATTAATGAGATTGGCCTGCAAAAATATAAAAACATCATCTTGAAATCTATTTTTTGTATTATTCTCCGGTTGCTTTTAACTTTTTAATGCAATCCGTATTTCGGATTTCAGGAAACAATAGAGTCTAAATGAAATTTATATGACTTTAAAAGTCTCTTTTGTTTGTCTTTGTGTAAATAAAAGGTTTATATTTGTAGCAAATAGATATTTCTGAGTGGATTTATCTCGTTTAACTGTTTATGATATGCCTTTATTTTTTGACTATATGTAAAATATAAAAATATTCTTGCTATGGCTTTATTTCTTCCAACTGATTATCGCCCGACGATGGTTCCCGAAACAATGGAACAGGCGATTAAATTCATAAAAGATACTTTTCAGACACAACTGTCGAAAGAACTATGTTTACGGAGAGTAACTGCTCCTCTTTTTGTTTTATCTGGTACTGGGTTAAATGATGATTTGAATGGAAGCGAAAGAGCTGTAACTTTTCCGGTTAAACATTTAGGAGATCAGCGGGCAGAGGTTGTTCATTCACTGGCTAAATGGAAGCGGGTGAAACTTGGTTCTTACCGTATTGCTCCGGGATATGGTTTGTATACCGATATGAATGCAATCCGGGCAGACGAAGAGCTGGACAATATTCACTCTTTATATGTAGATCAGTGGGATTGGGAAAGAACAATCACAGAGGATGAACGTAACTTATCCTTTCTGAAGAATATTGTTGATAAGATTTTCCGGACGTTGAAGTTTGTAGAGAACGGTGTATACGAGAAATATCCGCATATCACACCAACTCTTCCGGAGAATATCACTTATATCCATAGCGAAGAGTTACTTCAGCTATATCCGGATCTTACTCCTAAAGAAAGAGAATACGAGATAACTAAAAAATATGGGGCTGTATTCCTGATGGGCATCGGCGGTGCTCTTTCGAATGGTGAGCCACATGATGGACGTGCTCCTGACTATGATGACTGGACAACGATGAATGAAGATGGCTTTTTGGGACTGAATGGCGATATCCTGCTTTGGAACCCAATTCTTGAAAATTCATTCGAAATCTCATCTATGGGAATCCGGGTTGATAAAGAGGCTTTGATGAAGCAGCTTGAAATCAAGGATGCTTTAGACAGAGTCAGTCTTACTTTTCACCGCAAATTATTGCAGGATCGTATTCCTTTGTCAATAGGGGGTGGAATTGGTCAGTCCAGATTATGTATGTATTTTCTTCGTTGTGCACATATCGGAGAAGTTCAATCTTCTATATGGGGAGATGAAATGATTGATGAGTGTGCAGCTTACAATATCTTTTTGAAATAATAGTAGTAACACTAT
Source organism: Bacteroidales bacterium (assembly GCA_051657165.1). Classification (GTDB taxonomy): domain Bacteria; phylum Bacteroidota; class Bacteroidia; order Bacteroidales; family UBA7332; genus UBA7332. The sequence goes on from JBOFKD010000188.1 coordinate 40,196, forward strand.
ATTTGTTTTGTAGATGGTAGAAAGGGAGATCCTCGTTAGAGAATCTCCCTTTTAATATATATCTGAAGATGTATTTCTTAAACGTTGAAACGGAAGTGCATGATATCACCATCCTGAGCAACATACTCTTTACCTTCCACACTCATTTTACCAGCTTCTTTACAAGCTGCTTCAGAACCGTAAGTGATGAAGTCTTCGTATTTGATTACTTCTGCACGGATAAATCCTTTTTCGAAGTCTGTGTGGATAACACCCGCACACTGAGGAGCTTTACTTCCGCGAAGGAATGTCCATGCACGAACTTCCTGTACACCGGCAGTGAAATAAGTATCCAGGTTCAGAAGCTTGTAAGCCGAACGGATCAGACGACCTACTCCTGATTCTTCCAGTCCGATTTCTTCCAGGAACATCTGGCGTTCTTCGTAAGTCTCGAATTCAGCAATTTCCGATTCGATCTTAACAGCAAGAACTAAAATATCTGCGTTCTCATCTTTCGTTGCTTCGCGAACCATTTCTACATATTTGTTTCCGTTTACGGCGCTTGCTTCGTCTACGTTACATACATATAATACAGGTTTGCTTGTAAGAAGGAACAACTCTTTCGCAAATTTAATCTCGTCTTTACTTTCAAACACAACAGTGCGGGCAGCCTTACCTTGCTCTAATGCTTCTTTGATCTGAACCAAAACACCATAAGCTAGTTTTGCATTCTTGTCACCACCTGTTTGTGCCTGTTTCTGAACTTTAGAAATTCTTGATTCTACAGTTTCAAGGTCTTTTAATAGAAGTTCAGCATCGATAATTTCTTTATCTCTTACCGGATTAACCGAACCGTCCACGTGCGTTACGTTCTCATCATCGAAACAGCGAAGTACGTGTAGGATTGCATCAGTTTCACGAATGTTGGCAAGGAATTTATTTCCTAATCCTTCTCCTTTACTTGCACCTTTTACCAAACCTGCGATATCAACGATCTCAACTGTTGTAGGCACAATTCTTTGTGGATGGATTAGTTCAGCTAATTTATTCAAACGTTCATCCGGTACAGTAATCACACCTACGTTTGGTTCGATTGTACAGAAAGGGAAGTTTGCTGCTTGCGCTTTTGCATTCGATAAGCAATTGAAAAGAGTTGATTTACCAACATTTGGTAAACCGACAATACCACATTGTAATGCCATTAATCGTATTTTTTTAGTATAAATATAATCTAATCGTATCGTGCTTTTGTCTAAAAGCGGTGCAAAGGTAGCAAATTGCGTAATAATAAACAACTTAGAGTCTTGAACACTTGTTAAATATCTAATATCCAATGTAAATGATTTCATTATCCGGAAGCCTGAATTGAATTTAATTCTTCTCAATAGCATCAGGCATACTATCTCTCGATTTGTTTCACATGAAACTTATAGGACTCTCTTGTGTATTAAAATAGTTTTATAAACGATAAAAATAAACATTAGTTGCTTCTGCTTTGTTACATATTGAACTGATATTCTTTTATTTAGAATAGTGAGATTATTCCGGCTTATCTCTGTAGATAACGAAATCTCATTTTATGGGCTTTGATTAATATCGGACTATTTCAAACTCCTTATTTGTTTTTCTAAAAGTCGGGATGACTTCAGTATATATTAATCTGATAAATTGATAATTACAGCATGAAAAAATTAGTAATCTCATCACTCGCAGCTTTTTCCCTGCTGCTGGGATGTACGCAGAAGCCCGAATCCGGGGCTGGTATCTATTCGCCGGACAAAAAGCTGGCTCTGGATGTATTCCTCGATCAGAAAGAGGGAACTGTCGGATATATGCTTAAAAAAGGCAATACTGTAATAATAGACTCTTCTTTTCTGGGTTTCGAATTTACCGATACAACTTCACTCGAAAATCATCTGAAATGGGTGGGATCCGATACATTATCATTCTCCGAAACCTGGCAAATGCCATGGGGAGAACAGCGTAATGTAAACAATACCTACAGACAGCTGACTGTCAATCTTGAGGAATCGAAGGCTCCGTTCCGTAAGTTTGCTCTTGTATTCAGAGTGTTTAATGATGGATTAGGTTTCCGTTACTCGTTTCCGCTCCAGAATGGTCTGACCGAGGCTCTTATTAAAGAAGAAAATACTGAATTTAAACTTACCGGAGACTACCAGTGCTGGTGGCAACCCGGCGATTGGGACATTTATGAGCATTTATACAATGATACTAAATTCTCGCAAATTGATGCTCTCGCCAAACGCAATCACCCGAATCTGGCACAGACCTATATTCCGTTCAATGCCGTGAATACTCCGATGACAATGAAGATGAATGATTCATTGTATATAGCTTTTCATGAGGCCGAGCTGGTTGACTATTCGGATATGACTCTGGGCATTAACAAGACTGAGCTGATGATGAAGAGTATTCTTGTCGGATCGGAGCGAACTCCTTATAAAGTGAAACGTTCTTTTCCTTTCGATACTCCCTGGCGTGTAATTATGGTTGGAGAAAAGGCAACTGATTTGCTGGCATCAAATATGGTTGTAAATCTGAACGAACCGAACAAACTGGGTGATATATCCTGGTTCAAACCAACTAAATATGTCGGAATCTGGTGGGGTATGCATCTCGGAACCATGTCATGGGATATGGCAAGTGGTAAACATGGGGCTACTACGGCTAATGCAAAGAAATACATCGACTTTGCGGCTGAAAATAATATTCATGGGATATTGGTTGAAGGCTGGAATACAGGTTGGGAACACTGGATTGGATTTGAAGACCGGGAAGGTGTGTTTGATTTCGTGACGGCATATCCCGACTATGATCTTCCGGAAGTGGTCAATTATGGCAAACAAAAAGGAGTGGAGTTAATTATGCATCACGAAACTTCAGCCGCAATTAACACCTACGAGCAGCAAATGGATACGGCATTTCAACTGATGCAGAAATATGGTATTCATGCTGTTAAAACAGGATATGTAGGTAAGATCATTCCGAAAGGTGAATACCACCACGGACAATGGATGGTGAATCATTATTTCAAACCGGTGATAGCCGGAGCGAAATATCAGGTTGCCGTAAATGCACACGAACCTATTAAGGATACCGGGCTGAGACGTACTTATCCCAATTTCGTTTCGCGTGAAGGTCTTCGCGGACAGGAGTTTAATGCATGGGCTACTGATGGCGGTAATCCTCCGTCTCACTTACCAACAATTGCATTTACCCGTATGCTTGCCGGACCGATAGATTATACTCCGGGTATCTTCAGAATAAAACTGGATCCGTATAAACCGGACAATCAGGTAAACACGACACTGGCCCAGCAACTGGCCCTGTATGTGGTTATCTATAGTCCGCTTCAGATGGTTGCTGACTTGCCGGAACATTACAAAGGTAATCCTGCATTCCAGTTTATCCGCGATGTGGCCGTTGACTGGGAACAGTCAGAATACCTCAATGGAGAGCCTGGCCAATTTGTAACGATTGCCCGTCAGGAGAGAGGTTCCGATAATTGGTTCCTCGGGGCGATAACCAATGAAACTGAACGAAATATAGATATAGATCTGTCATTCCTTACACCGGGTAAAAAATACAATGCCGTGATTTATGAAGATGCGCCAAATGCGCATTGGAATGAAAATCCTACAGCCATAGAGATCCGCACGATGCCTGTTGATTCTTCAACAAAATGGCAGCAGCGACTGGCTCCGGGCGGCGGTTGTGCTGTTTCGATTATGCCGGTTGAATAGAATATTACATAAGAGGACTGCCTGATTTTTCAGGTAGCCCTCTTATGTAATCTATTATTTGGTTTTACGCGGATAGCTTTTGATAAGTTTATATAAAGCCCCGCAGGTAAGTAAACAAAGGAATAGCGAAAGTATGCTTATGAATAAATAAATTTTAAAATAAAATACTGTAGCGTAGGCTGTTGCGATTAAAGTTAGAATAACCCAAAGGATATTTGAAACAGGTATTTCCTGTTTTCTTTTATGTGCCACAAAGAGAGTAATTATGTATATAATACATGTGATGGCTCCATATATAAAGAATCCCCATAGTTGACTGATTACTCCGATCGCCATAGTTGCAGTTCCTGTGACAACCATACTCAAATACTCTGTGATGTAAGGTTTTCGTTTGATGAAACCTAATGCGGATCTAATTAGTTTAATCATAACTATTTGATTAATATGGTGATATATTAAAACAATGAGATGGATAGGTCATCTTTCTTATTTATGCGTTTGCTGCCATAAATACATCCGTCAGTCTTCATTGTTTCTATGAAATATAAAACGGAGTAGCACAGACTCTTTCTGTGAAACTCCGTTTTACTTAATATGTACTAATTATCTGCAGGGATAATATCTATCGAGATTGAGTTAAAAGCTCCTATGTAAGGATGGTTTACCACCTGATTTGTTTCAATACCCAATACTAAGGTGCCTTTTTCTTTGATATTTTTATCAAAACGTATGCTGACTTCTTTTATACCTTCTCCGATTGCAAATTCATGCTTCTGGTCGAAGGAATATTCATTCTCAGAAAGTGTAGTCCCGTCAAGCTTGAAAATACGTGTAGCACTTGCAGCCAGATATTTGTATCTGCTTATATTGATATTTATAAAATCGGCAGTGTCTACCTTTAGTTCGTAAACAGAGCTAACCGCAGTTGTCAGGTCTTCCGGTTCTTTATCGCGGAGGAAATAGAATGTGTGATTCTCTACTGATTTTGACTCATCCTCTTTTTGGCAGGATGTGAAACTGAACAGTAGTGTTAGCATAAACAGAATAGTGTACTTCATTTATTTACGATTTAGATAAGGGCTTCTGAAGAAGCCTTATTATTGAACATGTTTACAAATATACACATTATTTTGATTTTGCGGCTGTTATGTTGCTTTGTCTTCACAAACAACCGCCTTCGGGGTTGCTTCTTTAGGTCGATGCTTCACCACGGGTTGCCTCCTTCATCGTTCCGATTCAGGACTCCACCCGCGGTTACAGACAAATAATCCCTCTGGGATTAAAACCATAGATAGCAGTACTAGTTGCATTATGATTCATGGTCATGCACTGAGTTATCTTCAGTAGATTACTCTTTTTACTCCGGCGGAGTCACCGCGGGTAGAATCCTTCATCCTTTCCGATTCAGGACTCCACCCGCGGTTACAAACAAATAATCTCTCCGGGATTAAATCCATAGATAGCAACGCTTGTTG
>JBOFKD010000189.1:0-6514 GCA_051657165.1 Bacteroidales bacterium
CCCCGGACCTACCATTCGTCAGGTTGTACCTGATAGCTTTCTGCAAGAAAGTCTCTTTGTGAGCATAAGAAGTTGTTTTTCAAACAACTGGTGGTTGAAAACCACCGAATATAAGGTACAAGGTACAACCTTGCACCAGAATACGATAGGCGCTGAGATGAGGACATGGACGACATGGAGGACAGCGCCAAATACATGGAGGACAACAACGACGCTGTTTCTGGTTCGGGGCTGTGCCCCGGACCTACCATTCGTCAGGTTGTACCTGATAGCTTTCTGCAAGAAAGCCTCTTTGTGAGCATAAGAAGTTGTTTTTCAAACAACTGGTGGTTGAAAACCACCGAATATAAGGTACAAGGTACAACCTTGCACCAGCAGAAGAGGCGCTGAGATGGGGACGTGGACGACGTGGAGGACCATGAGGACGATGAGGACAGCGCCAAATACATGGAGGACAACAGCGACGCTGTTTTTCTTTGCCTTTTAATGCCGTCCTCATGGTCGTCCATGTCCCCATTGTCGTCCATGTCCTCACTGCCTTTAAGGCATTGCCTTTTTGCCTTTCACAGCCGAAGGCTATCAACAGCACCGGAGGTGCGATCAACAACGGTAGTGATCAACAGCTCCAGCGATCAACAAATCAACAATAAAAATGGAAATCAAAGGAAAAATTACAATGGCCTATCCGATGCAGGAAGGCAACAACACCCAGACCGGGGGTACGTGGAAGAAACAAGAGTTTGTGATGGAAACGCTCGAAACCTACCCGAAGAAGATTCATTTCTCAATTTGGGGGGATCGTCTGGAAACCACTTCAATCGCGAAAGATGATCTGATTGAAGCAAAAGTGAATATCGAAAGCCGGGAGTATAACGAACGCTGGTACACAAGTATCCGCGCCTGGAGTGTGAAGAAAATCGGTACGGCAGAACCGGAGCAATCGAATCCGGAAGAAACTCCGCCTCCTCTTCCATCCAACAACCAACCACCGTCTGCGGTTGATCCGACGGAGAATACGGGGGATGATTTACCGTTTTAGCTTTTTCTGGTTCGGGGCTTTGCCCCGGACCTATAACTAGTACTTTTTCTTTCATATATTTCTTTATCTCTCTTTTAATTTTTCATTAAGAGGGGGGGAAGGCTGTTTTTATCTATGCTAGCTATTGAGGGAAGAAAAGATAGAAATAATTATGGTTCTATATTACAGATTTCTACTCCATCTAAAGCAGCACATCCTACCGAAATTAACTCTCATTATATATTCATCTTCACCAATATAACGATCTAAAAATTGTTTGGTAAATCCACACCCTCCTTTCGTCTTAGCTTTTTCCAAAACAGAGCCAAGGGGATAGAATGAATGTTTATACTCCCCCGATTTTTTATATGGGGGTGTTTCTTCTGTATCACATACAATTAAAGCACCCTTGCAATTACTGAATTGTCTGGCACATCCCCATCGCCCTGTAAAACTTGCTATTTTACCATTCTTGCTAAGCCTGTCACAAGCTCTGAATAAAACCGGTCTTGTTGCAGGCAAATAGTTTTTTAACACAAGATCCCAAACATCAAAAAAAGCTTTTCTTTTTCCAGAAGCATCAGTACTACACCAATTAATAATGAAATTTCTTGTCTGCTTTGATATATCCGAATCTTTCTCTATAATATCAATTAGATTCTTAGCAATTTCTTCTTTCTGATTTTTTGATAATCTATATTTGAATTTGTCACCCATCTGCATTAATCTATTTAAGTTTGTTCAAATCATTGATGGTTGCTTTTAAGACTTGCCATGATATTTTTGCTGTATCTATGTCTGGATTAAATCGGCTACTAATTTGCTGGTAAGGATGAATATAATTTCTCCTCTCTTACCTCGGACCTAAAAAACGATCCCCATTCAAGTGAATCATATGTTCAGGCATATCGGCAATCCAAACTTCTGTTTCCCATGCCAGAGATTCCGAAAAGCTTTTGAATGTTTTGAAGTCTAAGAAGGCAGTTACGTAAATTTTACCTGCAGATATATTCTGAGTAAATTCAGATATTTCCTGAATCCGTTTAGCATCCATAGGTCCGACGGATGTAACCGCTTCGATAAAATAGATCCAGTTTGAATCTTCTTTGTAAAGAATAACATCGGGCATTTTATCGTGAAGAGTCAGGTTAAATCCTATACGTTCAAGTGACTCATTATCTTTATAAAGATCCTTAGCCGTAGTATCACCAACATAGAGACACTTACATCCGGGAGCAAAACGGGGAGCAAAGTCTTCGATAATAGCCTTTTGAAGCTGATTATGTTTTCCGGGTGAAAAAGAGAATGATTCACCGTTGATTTCAACAGGCATTTTACGCATAGTCTTTTTAGAAGCATATATGTCAATCAACTTTTCATGATTCGATAGAAACGAGCTTAATTCAGTTTTCCATTCTTTTTTATTAAAAGACTGAATCAGACGCAATGCTTCTGACGTTAACCGGTACCTGTAATTGGGAGAGTTTGTAGCCATCCCATTATCTTCGATTAAAGCGGCAGTGCGAAAGTGGTGTAATGCTTGTTTGCGAATTGTTTCACGCGAGTTTTCGGCATACTTCTTATTATAGCTTTCAGCTAAAAATACGATAATGTCATGAATCCTGATCCATTCATTCGTTGCTTTAGCCCATGTGCTTTTTTCTTTTACTCCAGCCATTGCAAGCAGAACATAACAACAGATTTCAGACTGTTGCCGTTCCGGCATTCCAATAGACTTTAAGATAGAATTAGCGTTTTCTGTTTTTTTCATAATATAGTATCTAAAATAAGGTCACAATTGGAGGTTGACAGATCTGCTGAATCTTTGAGTTGTTTCCCTAAAACTTCAATTGTATGAGCATCGGGGACAGGTAGTGTATTCACTTCAGTAGAATTTACCTGTGTTGAACCATTTAATATACGATAGTATTTATCATATATAGTTGAATTAAACAGTACGTAAAGTCCATAAATGAAATCAGCAGACAGTGTATCACCTTTCATCTGACCAATGAAGTTGATCTTATTCTGGGTGCTAATATAATCATAATCGGGATATTTTTCCGAAAGATATATTCCACATTGTAATCGTCGTGATTCTTCTTTACTTGTAAAGCGTTTTACAAATAAGTAGTTCTCATTTTTCTGTATCAGTCCTTTCTGAGAAGTCTTTATATACTCTTTATCTTTTCCGATAGGGAAAACGACAGATCCGTTTTGGATATGCTGAGAATAGAATAATGGAATGGTATCGCCCTCCGGTTCATCACACAAAAGTTCCTGACATCTAAAATCGACCGTTAAGCCTGTCTTCATCTTAATATTCAAGTCCGGAAGTGTGTATGAAAACTTCTCAATCTTTTCTAAGATTTGAACCTCTTGTTCATTCGTTACAAGAAAGATGAATTTACTCTTACCTGAAATAACGACCTCTCTTTTAACTCTGAAATGACTTACACTGTGAAAGTCCTGATTTGAATTGGAAGTTGTTATTGTAATTTCCGGATTTACTTTCTTTGTCTTCTTTATTCTTATAATGATAGTTTCCTGAAGTACTTCTTCTTTTTCAAAGACTTTGTCTCGTGATACAAAAAGGTGTATATTCATGATCTGGCCCTTTTTTAGCAAATATTCTCTGAATCGGGTAAAATATGCACCTGAAGTCCAGGATCTTGGGATAATATAAACCATTTCGCCTTCGTCTTTTAAATTAAAAAGACTCATAGCAGCAAACAAGAAATATAAATTGGGAGCTCCATGACAAACTTCGGGCATGGATTTAGCTTCTACAGCATCTTTTGAAACTTTCAGATAAGGAGGATTGCCAATTACCAGATCATATTTATGAGGGTTCAGCTCACGAATAAGCTCATGATTGAACTCAGCTTTCTGACTTGATATATAGTTATCTGTAATAATTGTATATTCAAACTTCATATTCATGTTTGAATGTAAATATTCCAGGTTTCCCTGTAACACAGGTAAAATATCGGGATTATTCTCGTAACATGTAAGCTTAACTTCTTTATTGGGATAATTATTATACAAATATTCGACTAATGCAGCAGAAAGTATTCCTGATCCTGATCCCGGATCAAGAATTTCTAAAGATGTCTTATCAGGTACATCAAATAAACTACTCATATAAATTGCAGTTTCTTTTGAGGTAAAGAATTGCCCGATTAGCTTTCTTTCACTTTTTGTCTTTGAGTTAAGAAAGATTTCTGTTTGATTAATAATATAGTCGAGTAGCATATGAAATTGAATTTGTATAGATACAAAGCTACAAAAGATTATTCCTAAATTGTATAATAATGACAAAATGATTGTTCAAAATAAAGAGATTCGAATTGTTAAATCAAATGATAGATATTGTTTTTTATTGATAGGTTAATATAAATGGTTATAAAGGACAGTGGTTCCATTCAGGAATGATTGTTTTTTTTCACCAACTTGTGCTTCTGTCTTTTTTATCTACTTTTGCATTCGAATATTAACCGAATAGCACAATTTATGTATTCGAAAGCACTGTTTGTACTTCTCTTATTAGCCACAACAACCAACACACACGCACAAAAGGCGGATTCTCTGTCTGTTCACCTGAATGAAGTAACCATTCATTCGAAAGGGAGGCAGGAGCTGCTGAATCTTTATCTGCCTTATCCGAAATCGGAACTGACATCTGATGATATTCGTTTGTTACAGCCCTCTAATATGGCTGATCTGATCGAATCGTCCGGGAGCTTGTCTGTACAGAAAAGTCAGCAGGGTGGGGGGAGTCCGATGATCCGGGGCTTTGAGGCTTCGCGGGTTCTTCTGATGATGGATCATGTGCGGATGAATAATCTGATCTACCGCTCCGGGCATTTACAGAATCTGATAACAATGGATCAGTCTTCTCTCTCAAATGTGGAAATAACGTATGGTCCGAGCTCTGTGGCTTACGGAAGTGATGCTTTGGGCGGAACGATTCATCTGTTTACGAAAGAGCCGGTTTTGTATGCCGACAATAAATTGCGGCATCAGTCGGAGCTCTCTTTTCAGGCCAATTCGGCCAACCGGGGAGCGAATGTTCATGCGGAGACTACTCTTTCGCGCCGGAAATGGGGCGCTTATGTTTCGTTCTCTTTGCAGCATTCGGGGGATTTGAGAAGCGGGAAAAACAGGAATCCTTTTCTGAAGGATGATGAATATATTCAATGTGAGGAGTATGTGAAAACAGTGCACGGACGGGATTCGGTGTACCGTAATGAGAATCCTCACGTTCAGAAACGTTCGGGCTATACGCAGTATGACGGGGTGGCTAAATTTATTTATGCTCCACATACGGGTATCAGACATACGTTTAATATGCAGTTCTCTACTTCGGGAAATGTGAACCGCTATGATCGTCTGACGGACAGGAGTAAGGGGGAGCTGAAGTTTGCGGAGTGGTATTACGGTCCGCAAACCAGATGGTTCGGTGCTTACCGGATGGACCTGAAGCCGGAGGTGAGTTTTGACCGGGTGTCGCTGCAACTTTCGTATCAGCATGTGGAGGAGAGCCGGCATAACCGGAAACTGAATAATGCTTATCTGGGAAGCCGGATTGAGGAGGTGCAGGTGGCTGCTTTGTCGCTGGATGCGGAGAAGACCATCGGGAGGCATTTGCTGCGGACGGGGATAGAAGCGAATCTGAATTTTCTGAATTCCTCGGCTCATAAAACTTCTGTACGGGATGGGGTGGTGAAACCGCTGGATACGCGCTATCCGGACGGACGGAATTATATGCATTCGGCAGAGGCTTTTCTGATGCATCGTTGTGCGTTAGGGGAGAATGGGTTGCACTGGTTTAACGGTGCACGTATCGGGGGATCGTTTCTTTATTCAGAGTTTAAAGACAAGCAGTTTTTTCCTTTCCCGTTTGACCGTATTCGTCAGAATAACTTCACATACAGTCTGAGCACGAGTCTGGTAAAGATGTTTGACGAGGGCCATTCGCTGGCTCTGAATGTGTCTTCGGGTTTTCGTGTTCCGAATGTGGATGATGCAGGCAAGGTGTTTGATTCGCAACCGGGAACCGTGATTGTGCCGAATCAGCATTTGCGTCCGGAGCAGACATTGTCGGGCGATCTGACGTATAAAACGGTGCTGTGTGATCAGCTCAGACTCTCGGCATCGGTCTATTATACGCGTTTGTGGGATGCAATCATTGTGACACCGGCTACGTTTGCCGGGAAAGATTCGATTCTGTACGACGGAACGATGAGTCAGGTATTGCATAATGCCAATGCCCGCAGAGGGAATATCTTTGGCGGAAGTTTGAATCTGACTTATGACTATGCGCGTTTTAGGGCAGAAGGATCTGTTTCTTACACACGCGGATTTGCATACAGCGGGGAGGAAAAGCGGACACCGCTGGATCATATAGCGCCTCTGTTCGGGAAAATAGCGCTGAAATACCGGTATCTGGAGAAGAACCCGTACAATCAGATAGAGTTTTTTACGCTGTTTAAC
>JBOFKD010000190.1:0-7599 GCA_051657165.1 Bacteroidales bacterium
AACCAAAACACTATTCCTTTTTAAACATGAAAAAGTTTAAATACTCTCTTATAGCTTTAGCTGCACTTTCAATGACATCATGTGACCCTATGTCTGATGTATATGATGAACTGGATGCAGATAAACTTCCACTTAATAACTCCGTTACTTATTCTTTAATCAGCGAAGATTATAAGAATCTAAGTGCAAAAGCTCTTGAAATTGCTGAAACAAAAGAAGATTCGGTAATGGCAAGAAATATTCAGAAGCAACAAGCATTTAACGAAACATTCACACCATCTCAATTAGTTCCCGGATTAATTGCTTCAAAATATTATCACTTAGGATTTACATCTAAAGCTATGGTTACTTATAATGTAACTACAGATGTATCAAAGAATGTTATCAAACTGGAAGGATTAGAGGCACAACCACTAACAAACGAAGACTATCAGATTGTAATGGGTACAGGTTCTGATGTTAACTTCTTCTATCCAAACAAACCAGCTGAGCTTAATCTATTAGGTATCATGGCTTCTAAATATGCAAGTATCAATAAAGATACAGTAATGCATATTCAATACGCTAACTCTCCAACTGAACCATCTAAAGATATTACAGAAGTATCTTACATTTCTCAGGATCTTGAAGCGTATGCAGATTATGATACAGAAATCAGCGGATGGAATAATAACGCAACTGAAGGTGAAAACCTATGGCAAGTAAGAAGCTATTCCGGAAATAAATATCTGCAATTCTCTGCTTTCAAAGCACCGGGTGCAACAGTTGCATGGTTTATTTCTCCGTCTGCAACAATAGCTGAGGGTAGTGCTCCAAAATTTGGATTTGACTTAAAAATCAGAAATAACACACAAAACCACGAAGCTCTTTCTGTAATGGTTTCTACCAATTATACAGGAGATATCAATGCAGCTAAATGGGAGAATATTTCTGCTGAGCTAAACTTACCAGTTGGCGAAACAAATGATGCTTTTGTTAAAATAGAGAATATTGATTTTTCTCGTTATGCTGGTCAGAAAATTAACATCGCTTTCGTTTACAACGGTAACGGAACTACTGATGAAACTGCAACTTATCAACTAGATAACTTCCGTCTTAGCGAAAGAAAAGAAGCTTATATCAACCCTCTTTCAGTTGTTGACGTTTTAGTTGAAAGATACAACGGTAAATGGGCGTTCTACAAATACGGACACGTAGTTACTGCTGATGAATACAAACAAATGGGCGTAACTGCATCATTCAAAGATCAGGCTACAGCAGACGCAATGCTTCCTATCTTACTGAAACAAGTTTACCCATTTATTAATGGAGGTGATATCCGTACAATCGTTTATAAAGTATCTTCAAACACATTTGTTGATGAATATACCTATACAAACGGATTATTTGTGAAAAATAACTGGATTGAAGAAAAAACAGAACAATATGTTCGTAATGAAAAAGAGTGGATCTTTGACCCTTCTATTTCATTCACTGTTGACAATGCAGACTATACAACAATTGTAAAATGGGTAAAAGAGAACAAACCAGCTTACATGGATCCTTCTTATGACAACTCTGAATATTATTTCGGAGCTAGTTATAAATATAACAACTTTAACCATACTCCTGTAAAACTTACTGATGCAGATAACCGTGGTGATAAAGAGTTTGAAGGTAAAGATATGACTACTGTTATGAACTCACGTATGAGCAAATGTTTTGCTGAAGTTTTACTTCCGGTTAAATATGCTGATGCAACTCCTTTAAACGGAATTGACACTTATTACACAGCATCTTACCTTGTATATGATGGAGCAAACATTACTTACTCTATGAAATTCAAGCTTGTAGGCAAAGGCAAATTTGAATATGTATCAGGTCCTACAAAAAATTAATTTTGCATTATAATCTCCGGATTAATCATACCAAAGCGTGTAGCAGATTACTGCTGCACGCTTTTTTTATACACCTCTGATATATGTTAAAATCAAAATGTAATAAAAAATAAACATAATACAACCTTCATTTATCAAAAATTACAGATATATTTGCCGTCCATCTTGCATAAGCACAGAACATTTAGCCTTAACAACCGAAGATAACCTAATCAAATATCTAATCATTTTTAATTATGAAAAGAAAAACTTTTCTGCTTTTTCTGCTATGCATTAGCTCCTGGATGACGCTAATGGCAAAGGATGTAGTATCAGGTCAGATTTTTGACAAAGATACCAAAGATCCTATTGTAGGTGCAACTGTTCTGATAGAAGGAACAAGTATCGGAACGGTAACCGATCTCGATGGGTTCTTCAATCTTAACTTTGCAAAAACCGGTGAACGAAAACTTCAGATCTCATACATGGGATACGTTTCACAGGTTCTTTCTTTCTCTTCGTCCAAATCTGATTTGGGCAAAATTTATCTCGAACCGGCTACAATCGGTATGAAGGATGTCAATGTCACAGCTTCCATTGTAAAACGTGACCGTATGACCCCTATTGCCATTTCAGATGTCAAGGTAGATGTTATCGAAAACAAACTCGGAAACCAGGAATTCCCCGAAATTATGAAATCAACACCTTCTGTATATGCTACAAAAGGGAATGGTGGATTTGGTGAATCACGGATTTCTCTTCGCGGATTTGGTTCCGAAAACATTGGTATGCTTATCAACGGTATGCCCGCGAATGACATGGAAAACGGTAAATTCTACTGGTCAAACTGGTCCGGACTATCAGACGTGACTCAGCAAATTCAGATCCAACGTGGTCTGGGTGCTTCTAAAATGGGATTATCTTCCGTTGGGGGAACGATGAATATTATCACAAAAAGTACAGATGCAAAAGAAGGAGGAAGCCTTTATACATCTATTGGTAACGATGCACAGCTAAAATTCGGATTTAATGTTTCTACAGGGCTTATGTCAAACGGATGGGCTATTACTTTAGCAGGTAGCCGTAATACCGGAGACGGATATGTTTTGGGTAGCGACTTCGAAGCTTACACTTATTTCGCAAATATTTCCAAAACAATCGGCCAGGATCACCGGATCTCTTTTACGGCTTTCGGAGCTCCACAATGGCACAACAAAAGAAGTACTGCTTATACGATCCAGCAGTACCGCGACAATCAGAATTTCCGCCGCATGAATCTTGGCTACGGTATTTTGAATGGTGAGGTAACTGGTGGTGCATACGGTTATAATCAATACCATAAACCGGTACTATCTTTGAATCACTTCTGGAATATTGATGAGACATCCTCTCTGTCAACAGTTGCTTACGCATCTATCGCTTCCGGAGGAGGACGTCAGACATACGGAAATGGCAAGAACTGGCTGGCTATTAACAACCAGACTGGTTTTCCTTATGCAGAAACAAAAAGAACAGCAACAGGATTACTTGATTTTGATGCCGTTTTTGCCGAAAACAAAGCGTCAATGGCTGGATCTCAGTGTGTATTCACCAATGCAGTAAACTCACACAACTGGTTTGGTTTGCTAAGTACATACAGTAAAACATTATTTGAAAATTTAAACCTGACAGGAGGATTTGACGGACGCTACTACCGTGGCCGCCACACACAGGAAATCACAGATCTACTGGGAGGTGATTATTTCTTAGATCCTTCTCCTGTATACGGAACATCTAAAACAACACCTCTTTACAAAGGTGATATCGTTGGTTTCGACAATACCGGTGAAGTTGTATGGGCAGGAATCTTTGGTCAGGCTGAATACTCTACAGACAACTACTCAGCTTTCCTTTCTGCATCGGTTTCAAATATCTCTGACCGTAACCATGTTCCCGGACTTGCTCCGGTTGACGGAAAACAAGTTTCCAGATTCGTAAACTTCCAGCCATACAGTATTAAAGGAGGATTTAACTATCGCTTCAATCAGCATCACAATGCTTTCATCAATGGTGGTTGGTTCACACGTGCACCAAACTTCCGCAACGTATTTAAAAACTTCTCTATCGTTGTGAATGACGGTGTGAAAAGTGAGAAAGTAGGAACGATTGAAGGTGGCTACGAATTCCGCAATAAGTCTGTCAATCTTACAGTAAACGGATATTACACACAATGGAGAGATAAAGGTCTGGTTAAAAGCTTCGGACAATACACTGCTAATATTCCGGGGATTAACGCACAACACTGGGGCATTGAAGTTGAAGGGAAATACAAACCTTTGTATAATCTGGATATCACAGGGATGTTCTCTTTCGGTAACTGGACATGGATGGATAACGTAGCTTTCACCCTATACGATGAAAATCAGAATCCGGTCGGACAATACAATGCGTATATCAAGGGTGTACACGTTGGTAACTCAGCTCAGACAACAGCTGCCGTTGGAATCAACTGGATGCCGTTTAAAAACATTCGTGTGACAGCAGACTTCAACTGGTTCGGAAAAAACTATGCCGACTTTGATCCGACAAACCGCACAACTCCGGATGATGATGTTGACTCATGGAGAATGCCAAACTTTGCTACTCTGGACCTTGGTATCAGTTATAGCTTTAAAATTGCCGGTCTGGATGCCCGTATTTTCGGAAATGCATATAATGTAACAAATACTCTTTACATTGCCGATGCTACAGACGGAGCTACACACGATGCTGCTTCTGCCCGCGTGTATTATGGGTTTGGTCCGACCTGGGCTACAGGTATTCGTGTTAACTTCTAACTCTTAAGATGATATAAAAATGAAAAACTTCAAACAATATATTGCAGCCCTTTCGCTGTTAGCAATGGCTTCTTGTGATCCGATGCATGATGTATACGTTGAGCTTGACAAGGACAAACTTCCATTGAACGGCAAATTTGATTATACTCTAACCGAAGCAGACTATAAGTCTGTAAGTGCCGAAGCTCTTAAACTAGCAAAAAACAGTCAGGACTCGGCATTTGCGAAAAGTATAAATACTCTTCAGGCTTTCAACGACAAATATACGCCTGGTATGTTTGTTCCTAATCTGCTGGCTCAGAAGTATCCGCATCTTGGTTTTACATCTACGGCAATGGTTACCTATAATGTCACAACTGATATTTCGGAAAACGTAATTAAACTACAGAATCTGGAAACACAGGTACTTACATTAGCAGATTATCAGCTTGTATTGGGCGAGAACTCTGATATGGATTTCTTCATGCCTGTATATCCTGCAAAAATTGAGCTTCCGAAATTATTAAAAGAGAAATATGCGGCCATTACCAATGATACAGTCATGCATATTCAATATAATTATATTGAGTCGGATCCGATAAAAGCAGGTTCAGTCGAAACATTATCTACAGAAGATTTCGAAGATGCCGTATTATCACCAAGCACTTTGCCGGGATGGAAAGTCGAAACACCTGCAGGTCCGAAATCATGGGTGGCGAAGAAGTATGACAATAATCTCTTTGCTGAAATGACAGCTTACAATGCGAATGCTGTGTGCGAAAGCTGGCTTATCTCTCCTGCATTTAATATTGAAGGCAGCAATAAAGCTTTTAATTTCGACATGGCTATCCGTTTCTACACACACGGAGACACTCCGGGGCTAAGAGTTCTTATTTCTGATAATTATGCAGACAATTATACAGAGGCAACCTGGACAGATGTTACTTCTGAAATGGACCTGCCTGCAATGACACAGGAAACATTTACTGCAACCAAAAGTGTATCCTTAAGTGCTTATAACGGTAAAACAGTCCATATTGCTTTTGTTTATAACGGCGAAGTAGGTAAAACATCTACATACCGCGTAGACAATGTCAGATTACAGGAAAATACAATCGCATACATCAATCCTGTATATGTAAAAGACGTATTAATGGAGCAATACAAAGGAAACTGGAGCGAATATAAGTATGGAACTGTACTATCTGCTGCCGATTATGAAAGAATGGGAGCTAAGAATTCTTTCAAAGATCAGGCTACAGCCAATGCTGTACTTCCTGTATTTATGAAAGAAACATTCTCATTCGTTACGACAGAAGGAACAGAACGTACAGTTGTCTATAAAGTCGGAGACAAAACCAATGTAAGTGAATATGTATATACTGCCGGGGCTTTTGTTCTGAATAATAACATCGAAACAAAAACAGAGCAATACGTACATAATGAAACTCAGTGGATTTTTGACCCATCCGTAAAATTTGATTTATCAAATGAAGACTTTGTTCGTATCTATACATGGGTAAAAGAAAACAAATCTGCCTATATAGATGAAAAATATCCATTAACTACTGAATGGTATTTTGGAGCAAACACTAAATTCAACAATTTCGAACATACGAAAAGCCTAATCGAAGCAGCAGACAAAAAAGGTGATAATGAGTTCGAAGGGAAAGAAAGTTCCGTTGTTATAAAAGAGCGGCTGATTAGATGTTTAAATGACTTTGTTCTTACTGTTAATTATCCGGATGCGACACCTCTTCCGGGAATTGAGACATTCTATATCCCGAAATTTGTAATTCGTGATGGTACTCTAAATAGTGTTCACACTATGAAATTTAAATTAGTATCGAAAGGCACATTCGAATATATAGAAGGTCCTGATAAGGTACAATAATAGAAAGAATCATTTTATATCCTCAGAGGGAATAAAGAACAAAATCTTTATTCCCTCTTTTTTTGACAGACAACAGAGAGTAATTTACAAAAAGAGAAGTAATTCTTGCAAACGAATATACGCATAGACTAGCCGGAACAAAGGAGGAATTGTTATTTATATACGGTTGGTTTAGTTACAAGATACGGTTGATTTATATTTCCGCTCCGGACCGGAATACAATCCGCTCCGGAGCGGAATAAAAACCGGTCCGGGGCGGAATTACAACCGCTCCGGAGCGGATTTCTAAAGAATACGGTTAAACGAACTAAACCTCTTATATACAGCAATTAGTTACCGGCTTATTCTTACTAAAATATACGATTAAGAAAGCAGAAATATAGGGTTATTGTTGAAGGAAGGGAGATCTGTCGGACAGTATTTGTTAGCTACCGGCAAACGAAAGTTTGCTACTTGCAAAACTTATTTTGCTACTTGCAAAGTTCAGTTTGCAACTTGCAAACGGACATAATCATGCAGTTAGAAATTTGCTTAAGAGAAATTCGAAATTCTCTTAAGAGAAAATGGAAAATCACTTAAGAGAATCTGCGGAAGCTCTTAACTCTCTTGAAGAAAAACTATACACAGAGTTTTGCAGTTTGAATTGCAACCAATTGCAATCGTAGAGGTTGGGTGAAAGTAATATATTGTTTGATAGCGTTTTACAAACGCTTAAATAGGTTGCAATTGAGGTTGCAAATGGTTGCAATTGATGACGATTGGTTGCAATTTAATTTCTTGTATTGCAACCTGTATAGCATTGTGTGACAACTAATTACATCGGGTTGCAAATGGTTGCAATTGAAATCAGTAAAAATAGGGCGTGAGAGTTTTCGGGAAGATTTTACGAGTATAAGAAACTTAATTCGGATTCGTTCATTCATTATTTCTACACAGAGTTTTGAGTTTTGAATCGACACAATCAGCACTTTTAGATTAAATAGATGGTTAACAGGTGTATAGGTGTGCTGATTCACCTCAGTTCAATCAGCACTCAGAGCTCCAATCAGCACTG
>JBOFKD010000191.1:0-21468 GCA_051657165.1 Bacteroidales bacterium
AATTTCCTGAACACCTTCCTGTACGATTTCTTTTACTGTCTTAGTATCGTCAAGTTGAGGCTCCTGTTCCAGGTAACCTACAGAATAGCCCGGAGAGAATACAACATCACCCTGATATGATTTTTCAACTCCGGCGATAATTTTCAGTAATGTAGATTTACCTGAGCCGTTCAAACCGATGATGCCGATTTTAGCTCCGTAGTAGAACGACAGATAAATGTCTTTCAGTACTTGTTTGTGAGGAGGGAAAGTCTTACTTACCCCTACCATTGAGAAAATAATTTTCTTATCGTCAGACATAGTCTAATTATTATATTTGAATTTGATTATTTTAGAAAAAGCGGTTAACCCAGAAATCCCGTATGTTCGAGCAAAATCTTAAGGCCTATTCCAATTAAAATAATACCTCCGATTATTTCCATCGGTAAATTATACTTGTTCCCGAATTTAGTCCCGAAACTAGCTCCGGCAAAAGAAAACAGGAATGTGGTTATACTGATTATAATAACCGGTAATATAACTTTGATTTGTAAAAATGCAAACGATACGCCTACGGCTAAAGCATCGATACTCGTTGCGAATGACAAACTGATGATGGTCGCAATTTTAGTAGGATCAAAACAGGATTCGTCCTCTTGTTTGCCAAAGCCGATACCTTCACGAATCATTTTTATTCCCAGAAAAGAGAGTAACCCAAAAGCAATCCAGTGATCGTACGCCTCTATCTGAGATTTAAAATTAACACCTGCCAGCCATCCGAATAATGGCATCATACCCTGGAACAGAGCCATGAAAAATGCGATTCTGAATATGTTCCGGATTTTAAATTTATCTAAAATGATTCCGGCAGCTATTGACACAGCCAGGCTGTCCATTGAAAGACCAATCGCAATCAAAATTATTTCAAGAATACTCATTGAGTAATTTGTTTTTTTGTTTTATTCCAAAAAGGAAGTTTATAGGTTATATTAAACTGCATCAGAGTACTGCTCGAATTATTATTATTTATTCCGTATCCCGGAATAAACCATACACGACTTTCTTTCAGTTTCGTTGTGCTTAATAATAAATTATAGCGAAAATCCCATCCCAGATATAGATCTTTAAATATATTCACACGTATGCCGGCGACAACCTGGGCGTATGACGCAGATGCTTTCTGTCCGAGAATATTAACAACTTGCGACTCACCCCAGTAGTCACTTTCTTGTGTGATATTATAGATATCGTAATTTACATGTCCGTATCCGTAACGGAGACCAAGAAAGAAGTAATTATTATTCTTACGTGTAATCGCATAATTTAAGCCTATGCGGGCATATGGGGAGGCTTTTGTTTTAAATGTAAAACCTTCCTCACTGTTTATATTAGCTTTCCCTATTCCAAATTCAAGTACAGGAAAGAACTTATCCTTGATACCTGCCTCTACGGCAATCTCTGTCTGAAGTTTATCTCCGTTGAAAGCATACATTACCGGCCCTGCGAGATCAGCACTAATATATAGTCCTGTAAACGTAGGAATTGAATCTTTTTCCGGAGTCTTAGGGTCTTTTGCCTTAGTCTGAGCGAAAGCTTCCAAAGAAGATATACAAAGAAAAAGACTAATTAAACTGAAGAATAATATTCTGGAATTTTTCATTTGTAACATTTGGATTATAAATATAGGCACTGTCTATCCGGCTTCTGGTGTACTGAATAGATTCAATCGTGTGAAAGACCAGGCATCCGCAATCTTCAGAGATAAAGTAGTTCGTATTCTGATGATTGATTGTGAGAGTGTCTGTAAGCGGTGGCATATTTTCTGATGGATAGAAACATATTTCAAAGCTTGATATATCACTTGTTATTTTTAATGGTAGTTCAAGTGACTTCGCATTACGAATAGTGTCGCGCTTAAGCACAGTGTCTTTATCAAGTGTCGGATGTTTTTGTATACCTCCAAAACTGATCATCGGAAATGTGTAGTTTGCTCCTCCTCTCATAAATACCACTCCCGTATCTACTACGAGCGGCTCATCACAGCTCTGAACGCCACATGATGAAAGTATCAGTCCAAGTGACACGATGCTCAAAAGTGTTTTTACTCTAATCATTTCGTTCAGTGTTTATTTCCATTCTGTTATTTGACTTATTTCTTTTCTTTTTTTAGGTTGCTCCCAGATGCTCTCGTCTGCCGGATAACCCAGAGATATGATAGCGATGGGAGAGAGTACATCTGTTAATCCGAAATTAATTTTAAGTGTTTCCGGATCGAAATTGCAAATCCAGCAACTGCCAATACCTAAGTCTGCTGCCTGTAGTGTCATATGATCAATGGCTATTGAGGCGTCTATATCGGCATGAGATTTCTGATCAGATGATCTTATCCAGGCCTGGGATTTGTCGGCGCATACCAAAATAGCATATTTGCATTTCCCAAACCATTCACGATTATAACTCTCGTGCAGTTTATTCATCCCATCTTCTGATTTAATAATATAGAAAATCCAGGGTTGATAATTAACTGCCGACGGAGCTAACCTTCCGGCTTCAGCAATTTGAAGAAGCAATTCGTCAGAGATTTCCCTTTCGCTGTATTGCCGGACAGATCTTCTTTTGTTTGCCAGTTCGATAAATTTCATCAGATTTCTTTTTCGATATTATAGGAGTTTCTTCCCGGTGCATTTCTTGATATCAGCTCTCCAAGAAACCCAGCCAGAAACAATTGTGTTCCAAGTATCATAGCTGTGAGAGACAGATAGAAATATGGGTTTTCGGTAACTAATCTATAGCTTAAACCGGAGTACATCGCATATAATTTATGGATGCCAACAAAGATGGAGGCAAATAAACCGAAAATAAACATGATGCTTCCCATTAATCCAAAGAAATGCATTGGCTTTACTCCAAACTTTGAGAAAAACCAAAGAGTTACAAGATCCAGGTATCCGTTAACGAAGCGGTTCAGACCGAACTTCGTTACACCATATTTCCGGGCCTGATGCTGAACGGGCTTTTCGCCAATTTTTTTGAACCCGGCAATCTTAGCCAGATAAGGTATATAGCGGTGCATATCACCGTAAACTTCAATGTTTTTGACTACTTCATTTCTGTAAGCTTTTAGTCCGCAGTTAAAGTCATTTAGTTTAATGCCCGATACTTTGCGTGCGGTAGCATTGAAAAGTTTTGTAGGTAACGTTTTGCTAAGCGGATCATAACGTTTCTTTTTCCATCCGGAAACAAGATCGTAGTCTTCATCAATAATCATTTTATAGAGAGACGGGATCTCGTCAGGGCTATCCTGAAGATCAGCATCCATAGTGATCACAACATTTCCTTCGGCCCGGAGGAAACCTTCGTGTAAGGCCGGTGACTTTCCGTAGTTTCGTCTGAACTTAATCCCTCTGACGCACGGGTCGGAAGCTTTTAGTTCTTCAATAACTTTCCAGGATGAATCAGTGCTACCATCATTGATAAATATAATTTCATACGAATAATTATTTTCAAGCATGACGCGTCTGATCCATTTGTGTAGCTCAGGCAGAGACTCAGCTTCGTTATATAGAGGTACAATAACAGAAATATCCATAATGTCTTATTTTATGCGAATATGTTTGATTAATTATGTTTAGAGAAATATTTGCTTACAATAGCAGCAATAGGTAATCCCATAATGGCTCCATAAAGCATGCTCAGATAAATATTTGACATCACATATTGAATGGCCGAAGGTACTCCTTGTTTTTCAACCAGATCTTTATAGTCTCCTAATGCATCACCCTTAAAGAATTCCAGACCTTTGTCGAGCGTTGTCGTTAGGAATTCCGGATTAATAAATTGCATATATACATACTGTCCGGCACCCAGAATCATGGCTGAAAAGAAAAATAAGAATATAGAGAAAGAATATATATTGCTGAATTTTACATTCTCTATAATAGTGCCGAGTGCAAATCTCCGGGCAAAATAAAATGCCAGGAAGGGTGTTGTCAGTACACATATTATATAAATAATACCAAACATATTATTGCCGACACCGGCAATAGAAAATGCAAATTTCAGCGTTTCAAATGCTCCAAGAAACAAGCCATAATACATAGCTTGCGAAATAACGTCAGATTTCTTCATAATTTATTTTTTGCAGATAAAGTCTCCCTGAGGATGTCCATATCTATTCAAATCGTAGTTTAGTCAACAAAAATAATTAATTTCTTCTCTTTTTCCATAGTTGATACGAGTTTATGCAGTTTTGCCACAAAACATATGTAGCCGGCGCAATCGCAACAAGTGGGTTTATATACATGTGAGATAGCCAGATAGCCAGAATTGTGTTCTTTTGGCCCAGCGATTGTCCTCCGGTGATTGTTTCGTTTTCTTTTCCTCCAATCCAGCGGCCCAGAGCAAATTGCAGGCAGCAGGTTGTCAGAGAAATAAGAGCGATAAGTATTTCAAGCAGATAATCCGGCTTATCCTGGTGAATTAGGTAATTTACAGTCTTACCTACAACAATCATTAATGCGAATGCCCATATGTAAAGAGACAGTCCATGGAGTGACTGTATATAGTTTAATGCTTTTGGAGACGTAAATCGAATGGCCCAGGCCGAAAGTAAAGGTAATATCAATAATGGTATGACTTCTTTGCAAATTAACCAGACTGAACTATGGAAAGGCAGATCAGTCATTTCTCCGATATACGAAAATAGGAAAGGTGCAGAGATCGCCACAACAGCATTGGTAAGAAAAACATATCCGGTGATAAACGGGACAGATCCTCCTAAAAGTCCGGTGACTACTGCTGCCGCAGTTGCCGTAGGAGCCAGAAAGCATATCAGGGCAGAGTTAGCCAGATCAGTATTGAAGCAGGCAAATGTCAGCCATCCTGCAGCAGCCATTCCAAGTTGCATAGCCAGAAGCTTAAAATGAAGCTTTCTGAATTTTAATTCTTTTGGGGATAATTTGCTGAATGTGAGAAATAACATAGAGAAAATTAAGTAGGGTGTGACTGCGGTCAGTCTGGAGAAAAATGAGTAGAATATTATTCCGGCAAACATTGCGATCGGAAGCATCCAGTTTCGTAAAAATGTTATCATTGTTATTTTATTAGAATCTGTTGCAAAGTAAGTAAAAAGCTTAGATTTCTGTGGCCTGTTTGTTGTCAGATATGAGGAGATCTTTCCGAATTTTTATAAAGTAGAGACGTGCTCAAAAAAAAAACTGTCAGCAAAGAAGTCTCTGCTGACAGTTTTTTTATATTTAAATCTGATCAAAGTCGAAATTAGTAAAAGGTAATTCGATTTTTGTCTTCCCTTTACTTCCATAGTACGTAAGGATGATTTTTCCGCTTTCTTTTTTCTCTTTATCTAAGATTAAAGATGAAACATCATATGAATACATCGCAGTTTTCATCTCTTTACCTCCTGGAATTTCACCGTTCTCATCGTGAACCATGAACAGGTAAATATCTTTATTCTCCGGTTTGCTTGTTTCTGCAACATCATTGTAGATAAGGAATTCGTGTTTTGGACCATTGTTCTTATCCTGAGCAAGATAATTGATGTTCAGATTGATATAGTATTTTTTGTTTTTAAGACAAACAGTAGTGCCACTTGTGATAGGAGTGATAAGAAGGGTGTCCTTATACATATCAAGAGTATCATTAACCGATGTCAGGTTAAATGTAGCTTCCTCTGTAAGTTGTTTAATCTCAGAGAATGTTCCTGTTACAAATTCATTGGATGTTTGATTATCGTAATTAATATCCAGCTTACATACAATACGTCTGTTTGTATATCCTGTTAATATATTGTTGTCTGCACGATAAGCTCCGGCTGCATTATCAGCATAGAAAGCTTCATTACCAAAGTTATCTGTAAGAACAGTCCCGATAGAAGTGTACGAAGCATTGTTGCCACCTTTAAGACAACTTGTCAGAGTGAAAGATGCGATAACTCCCCCCAGAAGTAACGCGCTTTTAAACATTTTCATAAATAGAGTATATTAAGTTATTAAATAGCTGATTGTGAAATGTTAAAATGAAAAACGACCCCCTAATTGTAGAGATAAATCAAGAGGTTTCTCTTTACGTATATTTCTGACCCCCGTAAAGTTGTCAAAATAATAAGAGACCCCAGGTTCAAAATATAATTGAAATAGATTTGACAGAGAGTAGGCTATGCCTAAAGTTCCGCCGATAGAGATCTGAGGTCTTTTTTCTATTTCTTCATTAAATACAGAAACCTGACCAGAGCCAAAATCTGCCTGATAATTATATAGTTCTTTCCAGGTGCCTGCTATATTAAAGTCTATAGCTCCTCCAAGTTTTCCGTAAGCATTAAAATTGCGCCATTCCCAGAATGTGTATTTTGCATAAAGCGGAATACCCAGATAATGAAGCTGCTGACTCTCTTTACGGGTTTCTTCCGGATTTTTTAATTCACTGTGCATATACGTATAACGGATTCCGGTCTCGATTGCAAAGTTTTTTGGAAGTTCTTTACTAAACATAAATCCAAACGAAATAGGAGCGTGGTGCTTTACGTTAGTTTGTGAGCCCATTGAATTAGGATGCATATCCTGAGCAAATTGCACCATATTCTTATCAATCTTGGTGCGTAATGTTGCATATGGTTGTTTCTGTAAAGCATTCGCAAAACCTGAATTTCCAAAGTTTACAGCAAGCTGCATATCCTTACTTCCGGACTTTCGGGCGTTAGTTTTCTCTTTTATCGAATTCTGTGCTTTTTGTCCGTCAGCCATAAAAGCTTTAACTTTTTCATCATAATCAGACGGGCGATTATTGATGTTTTTTTGCTCCTTTTTAGTAGCAGACTCATTAGTATCTTCACTAATAAGCTCCTTTTCTGTATTAGCAGGTGCTGTGTGGTTCGTATCCGGAGCAGCTTTAGAAGTATTGTTAGAAACAGAAACGATACCTTTTAGGCTTGTTTTGCTTAGATGTTTATCTGATGAAGACTCTGCGCTCACCTGAGCCAGTTGCTGTGTGATTTTAGCAACAGGAGTTTGTAATGGCAATACTTTTACATTAGTATTGCTTATTGTAACAGGAGTATCAGTATGGGTTAAATTATTAGCTAAATAAACAGAGATAAGTCCGGCAGAAAGAATAGATACAGCAATTGCAGCAATATTTCTATATTGCCTGAATAGCGGTACCTTAGGTGCCGGGGGCGACTGAAGTTGTTCTTCAAGCTGCTCCCAAAGTTTATCCGGAACAGGTAACTGATGATTGTACAGCTTATTCCGGATAATTTTATCGAACTTGTCTTCTTTCATTTTTCGTAATCTCTATAATTAATCTGATACAGATCTTTTAATTTCTTCTGTAATTGTTGTTTTGCTCTGGTAAACTGCGATCTGGATGTGCTTTCAGTTATACCGAGGATATCTCCGATTTCTTTATGAGAGTATCCTTCAATAGCATACATGTTAAATACAGTTCTGAATCCAGGAGGTAACTCTGTTATTATCTCCATTAATTCATCAGCTGATATCTGATCTAAAGCTGAGTAGTCAGGTTCGATCATTACACACGGATCGTCAATCAGAGCTGCGTTTTTAAGAACATCATTCTTGCGAAGTTGTTCAAGGCAGACATTTATAAATATTCTTCTGATCCAACCTTCAAAGGAACCCTTGTTCTGATAGGAGTCCAGAGAATTGAAAATTTTTATAAAGCCCTCTTGAAGTACATCTCTTGCAGCCTCATAGTCGTTTAAGTACCTGAAACATACGGACAGCATCGAAGGAGCGAATCGTTCATACAGAATTCGCTGCGAGCTTCTATCACGGTTCTTTACTCCGTCAATTAATTGTTGCTCATCCATTATCCAGGTTAACTTTTTTTGCCGTGTTTATACTATAGATGATTCTTTCATGGAAATCGCTGCACCATATGATAATGAAAGTTGCATGATTGTAGAAATTTCATCCGAAAATTTAGAGATATGATATGTAACCAAACAATTAGTCAGGTTTTAAAACAAGCAAAAGTAAGAGAAGGAGAGCATAAGAGCAAATGATTATTATGTTTTTTTATAAATAGTATCTTATCGATCGGTCATGATTGTTTTTTTCTTTTCTGAATATCTTAACTTTTGTTCGCTAATGTTGCGTAGCTTCAATTTAGTAAAATAGCTATTAGTTTCAGACTTAACTGATTTGTGTGGATTGCTAGTTGGTTTGTGCTAAGATTTATTTTAATCTTTTTACACAAAAGAATGTCTGAATACTTGCAACTAAAAAATAATTATGTAAGTTTGCATGTTAGATGAATGTCGTTCAGAGATGACATTCTCAACTCCGATAGAAACTTAAACAACACGATACAGATATGGTAAACGCTATTAAGGAGCGTCTCTCCCGATTAAGAGGATTTATGAAAAAGCATGAGATAGAGGCTTTTATAATACCTTCGTCAGACGCACATATTAGTGAATATACAGCTGAACATTGGCAAGCTCGCACATGGATTTCGGGATTTACCGGATCTGCAGGAACTGTGGTGGTGACGAAAGATAAAGCCGGATTATGGACTGATTCCCGTTATTTCCTACAAGCAGAGCAAGAGTTATTTGAAACCGGGATAGATCTCTATAAAATGGGTGTTTCAGGAACTCCTGATATAGTTGATTTTATAATGAGAGAGGTGCCGGCTGAATCAAAAATAGGAATAGACGGTGATGTTTTTACAGTGAATGAAGTTCGCAGAATGAAAGCATTGCTGGATAAGAAAGATATTCAGGTGATAGCAGAGCATGATCCTTTTGATGAACTCTGGTATGACCGTCCATCTTTGCCAAAAGATCCAATTTTTGAACTTCCGGATATTTTTGCAGGTAATAATGCTGAAGATAAAATAAATGCAATTGATGAAATTCTTCACAGAGAAGGAGCTAACTGTACAATTCTGACAGCACTGGATGAAATTGCGTGGACATTTAATATTCGTGGAACGGATGTAGAGCATAATCCGGTCGCGATAGCCTATGCATTTGTGTCAAAGGAAGAGAGTATTCTTTTCATTGAGCTGGATAAATTAACAGAAGAGCTTCGCGAATCATTGCATGACCAGAATATTAGTTTTGCAGACTATCATAAATTTGGAAGCTACTTATCAAAGCTGGAGAGTAAATCAACAGTTCTGATTGATCCTAATAAGATGAATTATAATCTTTATGAGATGATCTCAGAAGATTGTAAGGTTATAGAAGCTCCATCTCCTGTAGCTTTACTAAAAAGTATTAAGAATAATACTGAAATTGATGGCTTCAGAAGAGCAATGATAAAAGATGGTGTTGCATTGACCCGTTTCTTTATCTGGTTGGAGCAAAATATAGACAGTGAGCAACTGACTGAACACTCGATATCTGAGAGATTGCTTGAATTTAGAGAAGAACAGGAGTTGTTCTTTGGAACAAGCTTCTCGACAATAGCTGGTTTTAAATCAAATGGAGCTATCGTTCATTACCGTCCGACCAAAGATAATGCTCTTACTCTTTCAAAAGAGAGTTTCCTGTTGCTTGATTCAGGAGGACAATACTTTGACGGAACGACTGATATTACTCGTACTACAGCTTTAGGTGAGTTGACAGATATGCAGAAAATGGACTATACACTAGTTCTTAAAGGTCATATTGGTATTGCTACATGTAAGTTTCCTGAAGGTACCCGAGGGTCTCAGATTGATATTCTTGCCAGAAAGGCAATGTGGGATCGGGGATTGAATTACGGACATGGAACAGGTCATGGAATCGGACATTTTCTAAATGTACACGAAGGCCCTCAATCTATAAGAATGGAGGAAAATCCAACTAAATTAGTTCCTGGAATGATTCTGTCAAATGAACCCGGGCTTTACAGAGCCGGAGAATATGGGATTCGTATAGAGAACTTGATTTTAGTTAATGAAGAAATGGTAACGCCATTTGGGAAGTTTCTTGGATTTGAAACACTGACTCTTTTCCCGATAGATACAAAAGGTATTGACTTTACACTTTTATCTAAAGAGGAAATTGACTGGCTGAATAGTTATCATGAGTCAGTTTATACAAAGCTATCTCCAAATCTTACTGAAGATGAAGACAGATGGTTAAGAGAAAAAACAAAACCGGTTCAGGCTTAAGATATTAAATTATAACGCTGGATGGATACATGTGTTTAGCAGATTTTCTGATAAAAACATGTATCTGTTCAGCATTTTTATTATTAAAATATACGATTATGGCTATAATAAGAAGTGTCAGAGGTTTTACACCTCAAATCGGAGAAAATTGTTTTCTGGCAGAGAACTGTGCAATTATTGGAGATGTAATTATGGGTAATGATTGCAGTATCTGGTACAGCACGGTTTTGCGCGGTGATGTTAATGCGATTAGAATTGGTAATCGGGTGAATATTCAGGATGGCTCCGTTTTACATACTTTATATGAGAAATCTGTAATTGAAATAGGTGATAATGTCTCTATCGGGCATAATGTGACCATTCATGGGGCTTCTATTAAAGCCGGGGCATTGATTGGAATGGGTTCAGTTATTCTGGATCATGCAGTTATTGGTGAAGGTGCTATTGTTGCAGCCGGATCTGTTGTGACAGCTAAAACGATTGTTGAACCGGGTTCAATATATGCGGGTGTGCCGGCTAAGTTTGTGAAAAAGGTTGATCCTGAACAATCTAAAGAAATGAATGAAAAAATAGCACGAAATTATTTAATGTATGCTTCCTGGTATAAAGAATAAACCTACAATATTTCTCTCGATTTTACTTATCCTGCTTTGGACTTTTAATCTGCTTCAGGCAGGCTTTACAGAATTACACTACGATGAAGCTTATTACTGGATGTTTTCTAAACATCTGGATTGGGGGTATTTCGATCATCCTCCGATGATAGCATTACTTATAAATCTCGGAGATTATTTCCCGGGAGAATTAGGTGTGCGTTTTTGGGTGACAGCATTACAGCCTCTTTATTTGTTTGTTTTCTGGTTGCTTATTCGCAGAAGTAATTTTAATAGCAGAGACGCACTTATTTACTTTTTAGTAGCATTATCTGTTCCTTTATTAGAAATTAATGGCTTTATAGCAACTCCGGATGCTCCATTGATGTTTTTTACTGTTATGTTTCTGGGTGCATTTAAGAAATACCTGGAGTCTGATTCCTGGCTGTGGAGCCTTCTGACAGGTATTACTATGGGCTTGCTGGCTTATAGTAAATATCATGGAGCTATTGTTGTTCTCTCAGTCATAATTGCGAATCCTGCAATATTGAAAAGAGGAAAGACTTATTTTGCAGCAATTGTAGCACTTGTTTGTTTGTTTCCACATTTTTATTGGCAGTATGAACATGATTTTGCTTCATTCCAATATCATTTGTCGGATCGAAGCAAGAGCTTTAAGGTAAAATATATTTTTGAATATCTAGGCAACCTGTTTGCAACGTTTAATCCTTTTCTATTTCCCTTGTTGTTTGCAGGAACGTTAAAGTCCAGAATGAAAGATCCATTTGAACGAACTGTTATGGTAATGTCATTTTGCTTTCTTTTATTCTTTGGTGTATCAACATTTCGCGGACATGTACAGCCGCAATGGGTTTTACCTGCTACTCTCGGATTGTTGTTTAGCGTAGTTGTTTTTGCCAGGCAAACAGCCGGAAGATTTAAATATGTAAGAATTGTATCTGTTGTTACAGTTCTGTTATTTATTATCGCGCGCCTCAATCTGGTATTTGGCTGGATAAATATTCCAGCGATGGGTTTTGGGTATAAAAACCCCATGATGCAGATATATAATGAGATTGGTAACAAACCTCTAGTTTTAAAAAGCTCTTATGCCAATGCTGCATTATATGATTTCTATACTCCCGGAGAGGCGAATAGTCAACAAGAATGGAGCCACAGAAATAGTCAGTACGGATTCTGGAATATTGATAAAGGATGGTATGGTGAGGCTGTTGCTGTTGAATCAGATGAAGGTGATCATGTAATTAAGCTTAGCAATGGGAAGGATTTTAGATATTTCATAAATGAACATTATATTCCGACTCATAAAATTGAAGTTGATATACTGAAACATACCAGTTTGCAATTAAAGGAAAATAATCAGAGAATAGAGATGGAGATAACCCTTCATAATCCATATTCTTTTCCGTTGCACTTTTCTCCGGAATCATCCGGAGGTCTTTCCTTGCAATGCCTGGTTACACAAAAGAAGAAGCTGTTTTACGAAAAAAGTCTGAGTGCCCGCGATTTTACGGTGTTGGCAGGACAAGATAAAGTTATTACCTTTGACCTGGATTTAAATCTGGCTCCGGGTAAATACAATATTGGATTTGTCGTAAGAGATATACGGATGTCCGGATGGTGGGCTAATTCCAAAAAGACAGAATTAGAAATTATTTCAAATTAATCATATGATCGGGCTTATATTATAGCCCGATCAGTTTTTATTATTTATGATAGTACAGTTTATAAAGTTTGCGTTTGTTGGAGCGAGTGGGACAGTTGTTGACTTTGGGATGACCTGGCTCATGAAGGAAAAGATGCGTTTGAATAAATATCTGGCAAACTCGATTGGCTTTTTGATAGCTGCAACATCTAATTTTATAATAAACAGATATTGGACTTTTCATAGTGAAAATCCGGATATTTCGGGAGAGTATTTCCGCTTTATGCTTATTTCATTAATCGGACTGTCGATTAATAATGCTGTTATTTACTCTTTTTCTCAGCAATGGGCAGATAGATATTTTACGCGTTTTACCTCTCTCAGATTTTATATATCAAAGATTATAGCTACAGGAATAGTTGTGTTATGGAACTTTTTTATGAATTATTTTTTTACATTTGTTTCATAAGTACAGAAATTAAAGAATAATCCATTTATGGAAACCAAGATAAAATTACAGGAAACTGATTCTACAAATAGTTACATACGTGCTTTGTGTGAAGAACGTGACTTAGAGGAAGGCTCTTTGGTTTGGTGTGTGAATCAAACACGGGGTAGGGGGCAACGAGGGAATACCTGGGAATCTGAACCCGGGAAAAATCTTACGTTTAGTCTGGTTTTGTATCCTGAATTTTTGCATATCAAAGAGCAGTTTTATTTATCAGAACTGATAGCAGTCTCTATAGTAAGTGAGCTGAAAGCTTACGGCGATGGATTTAGTATAAAATGGCCAAATGATATTTACTGGAATGATCTGAAAGTAGCAGGCATATTGATAGAAAATGATCTTATTTCGGATCACTTGTCTAAATCAATTATCGGAGTAGGCTTAAATGTAAATCAGACGGTTTTTATAAGTGATGCTCCTAATCCTGTTTCTTTAAAGCAAATATCAGGGCTTGATTTTGAACTGGAAGAGGTGCTTGATCGTGTAACATCCCGAGTATATGCTAATTATTTAAATCTTATTAGCGAAGGTCCGGTTTCCCTGCATGATAAATTTATGCGGAATCTATACCGTCGGGAAGGCTATCATATGTATAAAGATAAAGATGGCCTGTTCAAAGCCCGCATTATATCGGTTTTATCCAGTGGCCATCTTCAGTTAAAAACAGATACAGGGGATATTAAGCTTTATGCTTTTAAGGAAGTAGAGTTTGTACATCAATAAGCTTTAGCTTTAATAATGCTTTCGTATTGTTCTCTTTGAGTTCTTTAATCCAGTTTAGATTATTTCTGATATACGAATTCGATTGTATTTTATCAGCTCTCTCGAGATAATATTGAGCTTTATAAAGGTCATTTACTATAATATCCTTAACAGATAGTTGTAAATCAACCAGATCTGAACGTTTCAGATTGCCTTTCTTATTTTTAAAAGACGCATGCACAGACTCTAGTTCGTTTTGAGATTTGCGGAGAAATATATTCCCTAAATATAGGTTGCCATCAAGGCTGTGAGGGTCGTTGACCAATGCTTGTTTAGCATAGAGTATGGCATCATCCGTATTCCCAAGTAAGATGTCAAGATTAACTATCTTGTAGAGTAAAGCGTTGTCGTTCGGATAATATATGACTAGTTTGTTTAATAGCCTGTATGCATCTTCATATCGGGCCTCTTTACTGTACTTCTCGAAAATATATGTCATCGTGTTAGCACATTCAGCCTCATTGATCCGGCAAATGTATAATAATACTGGTTCCAGATAATGCATTTTTTTCTCCAGATCCAGAGCCTGATCTATAGTTGTTAGATAGTTCTCCGTAAAACCTGAATGTTCATTGAGCTTTTGAATGAAAAAATATGTTTTGACAGAATCCTTTGCCAGAGCCGAGGATATTATGGCTCTTCCATATTGCTCACTTGAGCTGAGAGGTGTGTCTGTTTTTAGTATTTTGTAAAAAGTAAGAGTTGCATCATTCCATTTTTCATTGTGAAATGACTTAAAAGCATCCACCTCTGTAACAGATGCGAATAAAGAGGTGGAGCAAGAGAATATTATAGATAAAATAAAGAGAAATTTCCTCATAGTTATCTTTGTCTGTATATTGAGTGAGAGTTCACTGTTCTGTTAGCTTAGCGATATTTGTTTTCTTCATCATCATCAAGAATGCTCAAATAACTATTATAGCGCGATTCGCTTATATAGTGATTTTCCAGAGCTTCCCGTACCGCACATCCTGGTTCGTTGATATGCATGCAGTTGTTGAATCTGCAATCTTTTGAGATCGCGAATATTTCAGGAAAGAAATGAGAAACTTCTTCTTTTTTGAAATCAATAGTTCCAAATCCGCGAATTCCCGGAGTATCAATGATGTATCCTCCTTCCGGAGTTTCAAACATTTCAGAAAATGTTGTCGTATGCATTCCTTGTTGATGATATTCGGAAATGTCACCTGTCTTAAGCTTTAATCCCGGAACTAATGCATTTATTAATGTAGATTTCCCAACTCCCGAATGTCCGGAAAGAAGTGTGATTTTGCCCTTAATCTCTTCTCTGACCTGGTTAAGCCCTAAACCGGTTTTGGCTGATATTAAGTGGCATTTGTATCCTATTTGATCATATAGATTAATAAGAGCATCTGCATACTCCTTTTCATCATCATCCAGAGCGTCTGCCTTATTGATTAATATTTCAACAGGTATTCTGTAAGCTTCTGCTGATGCAAGAAAGCGATCAATGAAGGTTGTTGTTGTTGCCGGAGCTTTAAGCGTGATAATAAGATAAGCCTGATCCAGGTTTGCAGCAAGTATATGAGATTGCTTTGATAAGTTAGATGCACGACGAACAATGTAGTTTTTTCTATCTTTGATTTCGTGAATCATCGCTTGTCCTTCATTGTTGATATTGATACTTACGTTATCACCAACTGCAATGGGGTTGGTTGAACGAATACCTTTTAATCGGAAGTTTCCTTTTATTTTGCATTCAATCAAACGATTATCTTCTGTTTTTACAAGATACCAACTTCCTGTATTTTTGATCACTAGTCCGGTCATATAAATATATATAGTAAAGAGGGATTACATAGCCTGAGTGTTTATGTAATCCCTTAATTCTTTAAACAGTTAGAATTTCTTTCTCTTTAATAGAGTATAATTCATCTACTTTTTTTACATAGATGTCATGTTTCTTTTGTACCTGTGCTTCAGCATCTTTTTCAGCATCTTCAGGAAGACCTTCTTTGATTAACTTTTTAAGAGCTTCGTTGGCATCACGTCTTGCATTACGGATACTTACTTTAGCTTTTTCGGCTTCTTCTTTACATTGTTTAGCCAACTGTTTACGTCTTTCTTCAGTTAAAGGAGGAATGCGTAAAATAATAACTTCGCCATTATTTTCAGGAGTAATTCCTACTTCTGAATTCATCAAAGCTCTCTCCACTACTGGAATCATATTCTTTTCCCATGGAGAAACTGTTATGGTTTTAGCATCCGGAGTAGATATAGTTGCTACAGCACTGATGGGTGCGCTTGATCCGTAATAGTCAACAAATACTCCATCAATAATTTTGGGGTTTGCTTTACCTGCACGAACATGGCTTAATGCCTCTTCCAGGTGATCGCAAGCATGCGACATTTTAT
Source organism: Bacteroidales bacterium (assembly GCA_051657165.1). Lineage (GTDB taxonomy): Bacteria > Bacteroidota > Bacteroidia > Bacteroidales > UBA7332 > UBA7332. The sequence continues at coordinate 16,028 of JBOFKD010000191.1, forward strand.
CTTCTGCCGCACTGATATACGTTTTTACGTCCATGTGATTATATATTTAATTGTTGTTTTGTGTAGATCTTAGTACACAAGAGTACCGATTGCTTCACCTGAAAGCACTTTATCAAGATTCCCGACAGTGTCCATGTCAAATACAATAATCGGAAGATTATTCTCTTTACACAGAGCAGTTGCTGTAAGGTCCATTACTTTCAATCCTTTATTGTATACTTCGTCATAGGTGATCTTGTCAAATTTTACAGCATTCGGATCTTTCTCAGGGTCGGCTGTATAGATTCCATCCACACGAGTCCCCTTGAGCATTACCTCAGCTTTTATTTCAACACCTCTTAATGCGGAGGCTGTATCTGTTGTAAAGAAAGGATTTCCGGTTCCGCCGGCAATAATAGCTACCTTTCCTTCTTCCAATGAAGATATAGCTTTCTGGCTACTATAGTGTTCACCTATCGGAAACATATTTGTTGCTGTATATACTACAGCAGGGCTCCCGATACTTTCAAGTGCAGAACTTAAAGCAAGACTGTTGATTACTGTAGCCAGCATACCCATCTGATCTCCTTTTACACGATCAAATCCTTTTGCTGCACCAGATAATCCGCGGAAGATATTACCTCCACCTATTACAATGCCTACCTGTATGCCTTTGTTCACAATTTTCTGAATTTGTTGAGCATATTCATTCAGGCGAACTTCATCAATACCATACTGTTTGCTTCCCATTAGTGACTCACCACTAAGTTTTAGAAGTATTCTTTTATAATTACTCATAGAGACTTTATCTAAGATAGTTATAATTCTTTCGTGCAAATATATTAAAAGATACGCTTAGTTTCGTGCTATTTCAGGAAGAAATTGATAAGTCTGTTGATGATTGAATAATATAGTTTTTCTTATAAAGAGTTGATTTCATTATAAAGAGTTGAAATAATACAGAAAAAATGGGCAGTAAGTTGTATGTTAAGTAAAACTTTGTATATTTGTGACGCAATTTTTTTCGAATCGATATTTATACGAGAGTTACGAGGTAGATTCATAAATCATTAAACACATCTATACTATGCACTCACTTGTTTAGTGTATTTTCTGCTTTAACTTGAATAGATGATTTTTTTCTGAACAATTTACTTGCTAATTGGGTTTTTACTATTGAGTTATAATAAAATTTCAATACCAAGCTCTTTGCTCCAAAGATCGAAGCAGATGAATTTGCATAAAATACTACAATCAAATATCCAACTTTTCGTATAACCTTACGGCTTTTACGAATTTCAAATCTTACAACGTAATTTTTAATTTATGCTTGAACAAATAACTGTTTGTTTGCATACGCTTTCTATATCCGTAAATAGTTCATTTATTGTGGGTGTTAGTGGCGGAGCAGATTCTATGGTGTTGCTTTATGTACTCAAGGCATTGGGTTATAAATGTCTGGCCGTTCATTGCAATTTTTTATTACGAAATGAAGAGTCATACAGGGATGAAGAAGTAGTTCGGACCTTTTGTCTTGATCATAATATCGCTTTACATGTTGAACGTTTTAATACGTCGGATATAGCAGAGCAACGTAAAGTGTCAATAGAGGTGGCCGCAAGAGATCTGCGATATGAACTTTTCGAAAAACTCCGTATAGAGAAGGATTTTGATTATATTGCAGTTGCACATCACCGGGATGATCAGATTGAAACTGTATTCATGAACATGTTCAGAGGTTGTGGAATGAGAGGTGTTGCTGGAATGAAGCATCTGAATGGTGTGATTTTACGGCCTTTTCTGGAAATATCCAGAGATGAGATTGAATCGTTTGCTGAAAAACATAAAATTCTCTTTGTTACGGATAGTACCAATGAGCAGGCTATCTATAAACGCAATAAGTTGCGTTTGCAATTATTACCTCTTCTGGAGGAAATTCATCCGGGAGTCAGAGAGACTTTGAGTCGAACAATATTAAATCTGCAAAATGCAGAGAAATATTATCAGCAAGGAATAGACGGAGCTAAACACAGAATCTTACGATCTGAGGTTTTTGATAAGGATAATTTCGTTATTGATATCTCATTATTAAAAAAAGAAGACAGCCCCAGAACTTTATTATTTGAACTTCTTTTTCCACTAGGATTTAACCTGAAAATAATTGATAGTATACTTCAATCTTTAGATTCAGTTTCAGGATTAAAATTTTATTCAACAACCCATAGAGTGGTTAAAGATCGTAATACTCTGCAGATCGATTTATTACATCCTGTAAAAAGTAATATATATTATATAGAAAAGTCTCAGACGAATATAGTAGCTCCTTTTCATATGAGCTTTTGTGAGATACGGGGCTTTTCTGATATACATATAGAAAGATCAAAACATATCGCCATGTTTGATCTGAATAAATTGCAATTCCCTTTGTCTTTAAGGCGTTGGAGTCAGGGAGACCGGATGGTTCCTCTGGGCATGAAAGGAAGTAAAAAAATAAGTGACATTTTTTCAAATCTGAAATATTCATTATCTCAAAAAGAGGAAGCCTGGTTGTTGTGTTCAGGTAGTGATATAATATGGATTGTCGGTGAACGCATGGATGAAAGATATAAGATTACGGACACAACAGAACAGATTTTCAAGATAATTTTAGAATAAAACAAACATATATGTACAAAATAGAAGACCTAAAAAGCAAAACTCAGGACGAGCTCTTGAAAATTGCAAAGGAGATGAAGATAAAAAAAACAAGCGGAATGGATAATGACACGCTTGTTTATAGTATTCTTGATCATCAGGCAGTTGTTATAGCAGAAAAAAAATCAGAAGCTGAAAAAGCAAAAGCTGCTGATAAACCTAAAAAGCGTGCAAAAGCATCAGAATCTAAAGACTCTGTCGCAACGGATAAAAAGAAGGCTGCAGCTAAGCCTAAAACTACAAAGCCAAAAGTTTCTGACGATAAGCCTAAAGAGTCGTCTGTGAAAAAAGAGACAGAAAAAATCGTTGCCGCTGAACCAGTGAAAGAAACTATTGTTAAACAATCTCCCCGAATTGAAAAAACAGATTCGCCAAAACCGGCTGATACTCCTATCGCTAAAACCGAACCTGCTACTGTTGCAGAATCTGATGAAAAGGATAGTTCGGTTCAATTAAAAGGAAGAATTGAAAATCCGATTAAAGAACTTTTTGGTGAAAGAAAATCATTCAGATCCAGAATTCAAAAGAAAGCGGACTTCAAACAACCAGTTCCTTTGAAAATTGAGAAAAAAGAAACTCAGTCTCCGGTTCTGGAAGTTGAAGATGATTTTGATTATCCTGAGATTAATATCGAAGAGCCTGGTGAAATGATAGCTGTTGAGCCTATTACTCCGGCCAGACATTCACACAAAGCAAAGCCAGTTGAGGTTGAACATGAGTCTCCTGAAGTGTCAGTTGCTGAACCTGTCGAGCTAATTGTTGAAGCTCCTGTTCATGTTCATACTCCACCTGTTCATCATCAGCAAGAAAAATCCTATGAGTTTGATAACCTGATTATCGGTTCGGGTGTTCTTGAGATAATGCAGGATGGTTATGGCTTTTTGAGATCTTCAGATTATAACTATTTTAGTTCTCCGGATGATGTCTATGTTTCTCAATCACAAATTCGTCTTTTTGGACTGAAGACCGGAGATGTTGTTGAAGGGCCTATTCGTCCTCCTAAAGAGAGTGAGAAATATTTCCCGCTTGTAAAAGTTTCAAAAATCAACGGGCGCTTACCAGAACTTGTCAGAGATCGTATTCCGTTTGATTATCTGACACCACTTTTCCCGGATGAGAAGTTTAAGCTATGTAAAGGGTATAATGATTCAATCTCCATGCGTGTGATGGATCTTTTCTCTCCAATCGGGAAAGGGCAGCGCGGACTGATTGTAGCACAACCAAAAACGGGTAAAACTATGTTACTTAAAGAGGTTGCAAATGCAATTGCTTTAAATAATCCTGAGGTTTATCTGATCGTTCTTCTTATTGATGAGCGTCCTGAAGAGGTTACTGATATGGCCCGAAGCGTAAATGGCGAAGTTGTAGCTTCTACATTTGATGAGCCGGCAGAGAAACATGTGAAAGTGGCAAGCATCGTGCTTGAAAAAGCGAAGCGTATGGTTGAATGTGGTCATGATGTAGTTATTTTGCTTGACTCAATCACTCGTCTGGCTCGTGCTTATAATACTGTAGCTCCTGCTTCCGGAAAGGTATTGTCAGGAGGTGTGGATGCAAATGCGCTACATAAACCAAAACGTTTCTTTGGAGCAGCCCGTAATATTGAGAACGGAGGTAGTTTGACTATTATTGCAACAGCTCTTACCGATACCGGCTCAAAAATGGATGAGGTGATCTTCGAAGAGTTCAAAGGAACAGGTAATATGGAATTGCAGCTTGATCGCAGACTCGCAAACAAACGTGTGTTCCCTGCGGTTGATATTATGTCTTCTAGTACGCGCCGTGATGACTTGTTGCTAGATCGTTCTACATTGAACAGAATGTGGATTTTACGTCGTTATCTGGCAGATATGAATTCTATGGAAGCAATGGATTTTATTAAGGAACGTCTGGAAAGAACGAAAAATAATGAGGAATTCTTAGATAATATGCAAGGTTGATTTTAATTTGTAATTAAAGTTTAAATCTAAAATAAATCTTTCGCAAATAATAGTTTTACGCTATGTTTGCGAAAGATTTATTTTTTTTAAGATGCTTACTGAGGCGTATAACTTATAATTTAAAAGATAACATTATTGGGAATGAAAGCAACTTTATTTTATGGATGTTTGGTGGCGATGTCATTGGCTTCTTGTGCAAAATCCGTGTCGGATAAATATGTGATAAACGGAACTGCTACTCCTGCATTGGAAGGAAAAATGATTTTTTTGAATGAGGTCTCAGGACGGGATTTTATTCCAAAAGATACAGCTTTTGTTGAGAATGGAAAGTTTTCATTCACCGGATCTCAGGATACCGCAAGAAACTTTGTGATTGCAGCAGAGAGAAATGATGAGTTTCGTGCACCCGTTTATATAGTGCTTGAAAATGCAGATTATACAGTTGCGCTGGATTCAGTTGTGAAAGCTGACGGGCCTGCACTAAATGATTCTTTAAGAGCATTGCTTGATGTAAACCAGGCTTTGAGACTAGAACTTATCTCTGCAAACAGAGAGCTTCAAAGATTAAAGGATGAAGGAACTCTGACACCGGATAAAGAGGCCGAGCTTAAAGGCAAGGTTGATAAGATTAATGATGAAACATTCAGTAATAATGCCGCATTTATTGAATCAAATATTGATAATGTAGCCGGAGCTCTTATCTTCTCATGGAATTACTATAATTTTAGTGCTAAAGATCAGGAGCGTATTATTTCTTCGGCAAGTGATGCATTTAATAATTATCCCGCAGTAAAAGCAATATCTGATCATTTAAATATTCTAAAGCGT
>JBOFKD010000192.1:0-7066 GCA_051657165.1 Bacteroidales bacterium
TCTGGAATGGACAGGCGAAGACGGCGAAACATATTCAGAAGCAGGTAAGCTGCTGATGGGTGTTGTAAACCAATGGCAGATGTACGCAGAGCATGTGATGTCAAATGTAGGTGGATTCCATATTAATAATGTAGTAAAAGGAAATCCGATCGAACGCTATATCCCGATTGATAAGAAAAAGCAAAAAGAAGCCGTAACTTATCTGATCGACGAAGTATTTACCGTTCCGGGATGGTTGTTCAACGATCCTGTATGGAAAACCAGCTATGCTATTCAGGAAGCACCGATGGGAGATATCGAATACTCACCGTACAACGTGGCACGTGAACTACAATATGCAACATTCTACAACTTGCTGAAAGACGAAAGAATCCTGCGTATGTACGAAACAGAAGCACAGATAGGCAAACAAAACACCTATATGCCGGAAGATCTGTTTGACGATGTTTACAAAAGCATTTTCAAAAGCTCTATCGCAGGTAAGAACCTTACATTGCACGAGCGCATGACACAGAAAAACTTCCTGGATGCCATTATCGTAAGTTCAAACAAAGCAGTAGAAAAAACAACGAAGAAAGCAATTCGCAATGAAGCTTCATGTTCAAGAGGTTGTTGCTCACTGGCAAGCAATCATCTGACATTCGAAGTTGCTCCTCGCCCGGATTATTCTGCTACCTATCTGAACTATACTGCGATGAACCGTGTATCCGAAGCCGTATCCATTAAACGTGGCACACTGTTCCGCGTACTGGAACTAGCCCGTTCACGCAAAAACAGCGGAGATGCTTCAACCCGTAATCACTATCAGGATATCGAAGTGAGAATCAAAGAAGCATTGAACTTAAAATAAGAAAACAGGCAGCAGTAAGCTGAGAAGCGATCCTTTTCAGCTTACTGTTGTCAACTACAAAAAACACAAGAGATTAATTAACTGCACGAATGAAGAAAATTCTATTTCTGCTGGCGATCCTTATTCCTACCGTTGTGTTTGCACAGGCAACACGCACTATCAAGGGGAAAGTATTAGACCAGGAAACTAAGGAAGCACTGTTGGGTGCTACTGTGTTTATCGATCCGAAAGGGGGCGTTGCTACGGATTATAACCCACAGGGGACTGTAGCCGATTTGGATGGTAACTTTACGTTTACACTGCCGAAAGAGGTAAAGAGTGTATTGGTAAGTTACATCGGGTATGAAGTGAAAAAACTTGATATCACGAAAGGGACAGACTTCGTGGTTTACCTGGATTCTGATTCTAAAGTATTGCAGGATGTAGTCGTTACGGGTTATCAGAAAATTGAAAAACGTAAACTGACTTCAGCTATTCAGAAAATTGATATGGCAGAACTAGCACAAGTAGGTGTGTCAAGCGTAGATCAATTATTAGAAGGGAAAATGGCCGGAGTTTTTACAACTCCAACTGCGAGCGGACCAGGTGGTGCAAGTAAAATTCGTATACGTGGTACAGCTACTTTAGGAGGTACTGCAGATCCTCTTTGGGTGATTGATGGTATGCCATTAGAAGATCCGGCTGTCTCAGCATATGATAAAGAAAATCTTGACAATCTGTCAAATATATCTATTGCAGGACTTAATCCGGATGATATTGCCGATATTACTATTTTGAAAGATGCAGCGGCTACAGCTATTTATGGAGCACGCGCAGCGAATGGTGTAATCGTGGTTACTACCAAACGTGGTAAAAAAGGAAGTCTGAAAGTAAACGTAAACGCAGCTACTTTCTACACAATGCGTCCTGATTTCTCGAAACTTAATCTGATGAACGCATCAGAAAAAGTAGATTTCGAATTAATGATGGCCCGCCGTAGTGACTTGACTTATAACGATAATAAAGGAGATATCTCCCGTATTCTTGCTAAATACGGCGAACTGGATGCTTACCGTGCAAACGGTTTCGGTGGTCTGTCCACTCAGGCACAGACAGAAATCAATGGATTAAGAAATTCAGGGATTGACTGGGGTAAAGAAATTTATAGAGCTACATTAAATCAACAATATGGTTTAAGTGTATCCGGAGGAACAGATATAATTAATTATTATCTTTCTACAGGTTACTATAAAGAAGAAGGTAATGTTAAAGGAACAGGTTTTGACCGATTCAATTTTACTTCGAATACGGATATCAACCTTTCTAAGAAATTAAAGATTGGTGTAAACTTCTTTGGTTCTCAAACGAAGAATACGTCTTTTATGAATGATACTGATGCATTTACGAATCCTACGAATTATTCACGTCAGGTAAATCCTTATCGTACACTTCGTAATGGTGATGGTAGTTTTGCTTACGACCCGGATATCAAAGGAACGGATAACAGATATTTTGAGTATAACTATGCTGAAGAGCTGGCTAATACATCAAACGAAATGAATACAACATCCTTAAAAGGGGTTGTAAATCTGGACTATGAAGTGATCAGAGGTTTAAAACTTACAACTCAGCTTGGACTTCAGTACGATATGTCGGCTACGGAGAAACTAGCTGAAAACGATACTTACTTCAGAAGAAAATATAAAGATTACTCTCGTTATACTTATAAGTATAAAGATGCAGATGGTAAAGACCAGCGCGAAACACGTTACTTTATGCCTGACGGAGGTATTATCCAGAACTGGAATAATCAGTCTACAGGTCTTAACTGGCGTTTGCAGGCAGAGTATAGCAAACGATTTAACGAATTGCATGATGTGGATGTAATGTTAGGTTCTGAATTACGCTCTCATTCAACTAAAAATATACATACAAAAGGATTTGGATTCAATAGCCGTACGTTGCAAACGATTCCGATTAATCTTCCTGATGCAGAGCATATTGATGAGTCTGTTCTTGATTCATTTACAAAGTCACCACGCTTTAAGCAATATGTGAAGAATGTAAATGAAAATAGATACACATCTACTTACGCAACGGCTTCATATACTTATGATAACCGTTACACCATGTTTGGTAGTATCCGTTTTGACGGATCGGATCTTTTTGGAGTAGACCCAAAGTACAGATTTACTCCTCTGTGGTCCGTATCAGCAGCATGGAATGCAAATCGTGAGGAATTCTTGAAACAAGTATCCTGGCTATCTAATTTGAAACTGCGTGCTTCTGTTGGTGTACAGGGGAATGTAGATAAAAATACAAGTTATGTTCTTGTAGGTGAATGGGGTAATGGTTCAGTTTTTCCAGGTTATGTAGAAGATAATATTGAGGTAACATCTCCGCCTAACCAAACGTTAAGATGGGAGACTACAACCAGCTATAACTATGGTATTGATTTCGGAGCTCTGGATGGTCGTATCAATCTTACTCTCGATGCATATTACCGTGATAGTAAAGACCTGATCGGATTAAGAGCGATTCCTTCTGAAAACGGTTTTATTTATACGAATATGAACTGGGCACGTTTGACCAATAAAGGATTCGAGATTTCACTTTCTACAGTTAATATCCGAAACAAAAACTTTAGCTGGTCAACCGATTTCAATATTTCTAAGAATGTTTCGAAAGTGAAGAATATAAACGTTCGTGATGATTCTTATCTGCCTTCACTTCAGGGATACCCGGCTGGTGCGCAGTTTGCAATTAAAACAGCGGGATTAGATGAAAATGGTTATCCGATGTTTATGCAGGATGGAAACAAAGTTTCGGCGAAAGAATTCTTCAAACTGGAAGAAACGATCTATGGAACGGTTATGTCAAACTTGTCACACAAAGATTTCCGTGATTTGTATACATACATTGGAGATGCTGATCCAAAGCTAACTGGTGGTATTATCAATAAATTTAAGTATAAGAACTTTGATTTATCTATTGCTGCGAATTTTAATATTAAGCAGACAGTAAAGGAAACTCCATTCTACAGTCCTACAGAAGTAGACAGAGGATTTAATTTCCCTACTAAAATGAATCAGGTATGGACTCCCGAAAATACAAGCGGTATTTATCCGGGAATGTTGAATTACGGAACTCAGGGACAGGATGCAGCATTTATGTATCAGTGGTACGGTAGTGATCCGGCCAATACATTCCGAAATTACGACATATGGTTTAAAGAAATCAGCTTTATGCGTATCAGTAGTATCCGTCTGGGCTATTCATTGCCATCGGAAATACTGAAAAATAAGTTCATATCAAGTGCGAGATTTACTCTTGAAGCTAGAAATCCATTTGTTTTTGGTTCTAACTATGATGGATATTTTGATCCGGAATCTTATGGAAATATTTATGCTCAGCCACTTCCGAGATCATTCTCGGTGGGTGTAAATCTAACTTTCTAAACTGAATAAAATAACACGATAATGAAAAGACATATATTATGGGCATCAATGATTCTGTCTCTGGTTTTTACATCATGTAATTTCCTGGATGTTGAGCCTGTCGGAAAAGTTATCCCTAAACCAGCTTTCGAATTCAGAGCTTTACTGACGACGGTATACTCTAAAAAGATACCTCGCTACAAGCGTTTTCTTGTAGTCCGTGCAGATGAATTACAGCTTCCTAGTGAATACTCATGGAGTTATTCAACCTATTTCGATTTAGGTATATGGAATGACCAGAGTCCGAGACCTGAGACGATGGAATATCCTTATCAGGAGTTTTATAACGGTATATTCTATGCAAACCATATTATCACCGAAAAAGATAAGATTGAAGCAGACGGAACGGAGCCTGTTGATCAGATTGTAGCTGAAGCATATGCACTGAGAGCATTCCTTCATTTCGAACTTGTGAATATTTTTGCTAAACCTTATGCATCGGAAAATCTTTCAGAAAAAGCGATTCCTTTGAGTACTGTTATTGATATTGAGCAAGAGTATCCTCGTGCCACACTTCAGGAAGTGTATGCTCAGATTGAATCAGATTTAGCTGCTGCGGAGTCGCTAATCGTAAGAAATGAGCAGGTAGCTCCGTTTAACTATCGCTTTTCTAAAGAAGCACTACTTGCTTTTAAAGCAAGAATTGCTTTATATAAAGGAGAATGGGCGAAAGCTTATGAGGTAGCAACTGAAGTAATCAGAATGCGTCCGGACCTTGAAAATCTTAATGATGCCGGAAGCGTATTACCATATAACTATAAGTCAAAAGAAGCAATTCTGGCACTTACAACTTTTACAGATATGGATATCCAGGATGATATGCCATTAACGAATGAGTTGGTTGCGTTATATAATAAAGATAACGATATGCGCTTCTTTAAATATTTTAAAGAACGTTACGGGTCATATAAGGTGGCTAAAGGATCGAATGCAGAAGAGAAATCTACATTCAGAACATCCGAGCTATACCTGATTGCGGCTGAAGCAGCAGCTAACCTTGGTAATGATGCAGCAGCAAAAGAGCTTATCTTAGCATTGACAATTAATCGTCTGACTCCGGATTTCTTTGCAACAGAATCGGTACGAGTTAATGGTTTGTCTCACGAAGAATTGATTGTTGAAATTCAGAATGAGAGACGCAGAGAGCTTGCTATTGAAGGGCATCGCTGGTTTGATTTACGTCGTACAAGTAAGCAGGAGATAGTAAAAGTCTCTGGTGGTACAAACTACGTTTTACAACAGAATGATGATCGATATACGGTAGCATTCCCGAAATCAGCAGTTATAAATAATCCTCTGTTAAGAGATTAATCATATATTTTATTATTCAACACTTAAAAACGACTTGTCCGTGAGGATAAGTCGTTTTTTTTATGCCCGCATATACCTCCTGTGAAATATATATATTGTTTCAATGATATATATATTTCATCACGATAATATATATATATCGTATGCGCAAAATATATATATTGCATGAAGAGGTTTCTATGTCTTATGCTGACAATATCTTCAACCGTATAAACGTGTACGTTCATTCCTATGAACGTACAAGATCATTTAAATGAAAATATATTTTCATATGTATGTCGTGGCACATTCATTTAAATGAACTTTCGGGTTTTAAGTTATAGAAAGAATTTATTGTTGAGTTTTTCGAGATAATTTTAGAGGCTGTTTTTATTTTTCGAAACGTAGATTTAGCGGGCTAAATCAAGGAGAGAAAAAGGAAAACAGACCTAAAAGAATCCGAAATCTTATCTTTAATTGAGTTTTCAAAACTCCACAATAAATTTTTGATATTACTTAATGTATCAAAATCCGGTAGTGTGCTGAAAATGAACCGTATTTCAGTGCCGGCAAATACGTATATCTCAGCCGGCAAATGCGTATTTCTTTTAATTTAAATACGTATTTCGCGCCGTGCAAATACGTATTTCGTTGAGCGCAAACACGTATTTAGAATTTAATTCCTGAATACATTGACAATTCCGGCTCATTTTCCTGTTTTTGTATACACTTTTAGATCAAATTCCTGAAACGGTTGTCAGTATTGACGATTTTCCTGATTTTAGATGACAATATCCCGTTCTTTCTAAATCTATCAGCGCAGGTTTCTGAAAAAACGAACGTAGATCTTCGGAAGATTCAACGCAGGTTTTTCTAAAAATCAACGCTGATAAATAGATTTATCAACGCGGGTTTTTTCTCTCACGAAATATTGATTTTTATGTTTCCATATTTCCATAAAAGAGGATTATCTTTGATAGTCAGTTGTTTAAATATGGAAATATACTATGGAAACATGGGAAGACTATGGAAATATACGAACTTTCTATTTCCATGCTCAATTGCAAAAACACTTCTCTCCCATAGAAAAAATGATTTTTATATTGTCATATTGACACTACGACTTCTTTGCTTTGATATTCAGTGTATTAACTATGTCGGTAAACATGACAATATACCTTTTTAGTGTCAGTAGACTTTTTTTTACCGACATGGTTAATTATCTGTTTAATAGTGTATTGCGCTCAAATGACAACATGACGGTAAAAAATCGCAATTTTTTATGTGTAAGCGTCTCCGCGATGGTCTATTGTATAAAAAAAAGAAGCTAAGATTGATATCATTCAACCTTAGCTTCTTTTTTCCATTTATCAGGAAGCATATCTCTGTATACTTCGATTTTAGTATTTGGCGGTAAACTTCCAGCTTTATTTAATACATCCGTCAGATA
>JBOFKD010000193.1:0-1096 GCA_051657165.1 Bacteroidales bacterium
ATAACTTATTGATGTGTATGACGGTAATCCTTATCGGATATTCTTCATATGCTTTAATCATGATTCGCTCGGCAGCTAATACGCCAATGGATCAGAACTCTCCGGAAGATATCTTCTCTTTAGGCAGTTACCTGAACCGCGAACAATACGGTGACAGACCTTTATTCTACGGTGAAACGTTTGCTTCGGAAGTAGCGAGAGATAAAGACTGTCAGGCTAAATTCAAAGAAGGTGCACCAATTTATGCGCAAGTTGCTAAAAAAGATTCTACTGAAGCTAATAAGTATATTATCACTGGTCGCAAACGCAACTATGAATATATGGACGGAACTAAAATGCTGTTCCCTCGTATGTACAGTACTCAGCCAACACACGTGGAAGCTTATAAGTCCTGGACTAATTTTCAAGGGAAACCTGTGCGTCTTAACAGATGTGGCGAACAAATTACTGTTCAAATGCCGACAGTTCTTGAAAATATAAAGTTCTTCCTTAACTACCAATTGAACTTTATGTACTGGCGATATTTTATGTGGAACTTTGCAGGTCGCCAAAATGACATTCAGGGACAAGGTGAAATCACAAATGGTAACTGGATTACAGGTATCAACGCTATCGATAAATATCTGGTTGGAGATCAGACATTACTTCCGGATGATTTAAAGAACAATAAAGGACGCAATGTATATTATATGCTTCCTTTATTACTGGGTGTATTCGGAATTCTTTTTCAGGCTTACCGTGGCAACAAAGGAATTCAGGGATTTTGGATCACATTTTTTCTGTTCTTTATGACAGGTATTGCTATTGTTATCTATCTGAATCAATCCCCTTATCAAGTACGCGAACGTGATTATGCTTATGCAGGATCGTTCTATGCTTTCACGATATGGATTGGTTTAGGAGTAGCTGCAATTGCTAATTTCCTATCGAAATACATCAACCCTACGGCAGCTGCTACACTGGCTACTGTCGCTTCTTTATTCGTTCCGATTCAGATGGCTGCCCAAAACTGGGATGACCATGACCGTTCAGGCAGATATACTGCTCGTGATTTCGGAAAGAATTATCTGACAACGGTTGCACCTAACGGTATTAT
>JBOFKD010000194.1:0-1505 GCA_051657165.1 Bacteroidales bacterium
GACAATAACAATTGGTTTCGGTGTCTGTCAAAATAAATAATTTATCGAATTTAAGACCGTCAAATAACTGTGTCAAAGTTTCGGATAACTTGTGTGTTATTAGCAAAGGTTGTGTCATAATAGATTGTGTTATAAAAAAAATAGGGAGACAGGTCTGTTGACCTGCCTCCACAAATATAAGAATTAATCTATTCGCTTAGAAGCTGTTTTGAATATTTTATTTCTTCAAGAACTTATACGTCATCAATTGATAAGCTAATCGGGCAGCTAAGAAATCCGATGCTCTTTCTTTCGGATTCGGACAAAGCTCTACAATATCTATCCCGACTACATTGTAACGTTCAATAACGGAACGTAAGAAATGAAGTACCTGATAATACTGCATACCTCCCGGCTCCGGCGTTCCTGTCGAAGGCAATACAGACGGATCAAACACATCAAGATCAATTGTTATATAAACATTTTCGCTCAGTGTCCCTAACGCTTTTTCTTGCCAATCGTTTTGAAGCATAATCTTATGAGCGAAGAAGATTCTTTCTTTATTTGCATAAGGCAACTCTTCAACACACATACTGCGAATACCTACTTGTGTAATCGGACACAGTCTTTGTGCCTGATACATCACACAGGCATGATTCAGTTCACTGCCTTCATAAAACGGGCGTAGGTCTGAATGGGCATCCAGTTGCAGAATAGTAAGATTGTCATACTTCTCAGCCATAGCCTGAATTGCACCGATACTTACGGTATGATTACCACCAATTGTAAATGGGAATTTCTGATCATCTACTAACTTGGCAATACGGTCATAAACGGCCTGACAAAGCGCTTCCGGTGTTTCATCAATTAAAACAGGTTCGGCTGTATGAATTCCGTTTTTGTATCCTTCCGTTTCTGTTTCGACATCATACCACTCTAATGCTACCGAAGCATCTAAGAGTGCTTCGGGACCTTTCTCCGATCCTTTAACCCATGTACTGGTAGCATCATAAGGAACCGGAACAACTACCGCCTTCGCAAATTCATAATCTGAGTAAGGCGAAGTTAAACCTGCAAAATTTTCCATTTTATAATCTGTTTATAGGTTATTACCATTTATAAAAAAAAGGTGACTGAATAAGTTCAGCCACCTTCGTTTTAATTTTTATATTGACTCCAGACCAGTGATGTTTTAAACACCGGAACACCATTGAATTCTTGCTTTAAGAGTTCGATAGCCGATGGTCCAAAGTAGTTAGCTACAGCAGCAATTGATGTTTGTCCTGTATACGAATCCTGTACTTCATTAACCGCAACCGGTATTACGTGAACAGATTCTGTCATTGAAGCATCAATTGTTTTGTTTTCTTTTTCATACTTCTCTGCTATTGTTTTGATAAATGGAGCAATATTCGAGAATGTATATGTATAAGAAGTTGAGTCGTATTTAGCAACAAAAACACTTTTCCCGATTGGGTTCTTTGTTTTGTCTTTGTACAATTTATCTTCGAAGAAGCTTTTTATTT
>JBOFKD010000195.1:0-1167 GCA_051657165.1 Bacteroidales bacterium
AAGCATTACATGATTCTGTTTACAGAACGCCTGAAGTTCTTTTGCTTCTTCATGAGTGTAGTATTTTCCCGGCATTCGTGTCATATTTGAATCTGCCACGAGTTCCGGGAAAACCTTACTCTCTAATCTCCATGCCTGATTCTCGGTCAAGTGCCAATGAAACACATTGATTTTATATTTCGCCAGTGTCGCAATTTCTTGCTTCAACTCAGGTAAAGAAATATAACTCCGACCGACATCCTGCATTAAACCTCGTACTTTGAAAGAGGGCCAATCAGTAATTTCCATACAAGGAATTTTACCGTTCGGATACTCTTTCAGTAATTGAGATAAAGTCTGCAGTCCCCAGAATAAACCCTGATTGGTTATCGCATTTATCTGAACTCCATCTTTTGTTATCAAAAGCTTGTAAGCTTCCGAAAAATTAGCCTTAACACCAGGCAGCTGATCCACAAGGGTAAGAGATAACTTTTTCCCTGATTCAGACAACCCAATCTCGGCTGTTTCCAACATAGAGGTCAGATCTGAATTTCCGTTTGTCAAAGTAAAACCTTTAGTCTTCAGAAATCCTTTTCCTTCAACAATCTGCTGAGGTTGAGGTAATAATTGTTTTTGCGCATTTAACGACAATGCCGTTAAGCAAAAACCTGCAAATAACCATTGTTTAATCTGTGTTCTGTTTTCCATTACTCAATACTGTATTCGGTTTTTTAATAGTATAAAATCGGGATTATTATTTAATAATATCCTCTAATTTAACATTCTGATAAAGCATATGTGCCTGGCTACTTTCGTAAATGATACCTACTGTATCTTTATCTACCATAGTCAAACAAGAATATCCCCAACCGTGACCTTCATCCAACATTACCTCATGCTCTTTTTTCCATGTTTTACCACCGTCTAAACTTGCTTTGATAGTGATAGTGTGACGACCTTTTGTCGTGTTAGGATTTGAGAATAAAAGAATGTCTTTATTCAATGAGTTATCTTTTGCAGGAACTTTTATCAAACTTGCCATACAAACAGATTCTTGTAAAGCTGAACGATTTGAGCTATGAGGCTCCCATGTTTTACCTAAATCTTTTGTTGTATAAATAGCACGGCTACCACCTCTGTTGTCACGCATGTTCAACATCAATACACCCGGCTCAACTTCTGCAACCT
>JBOFKD010000196.1:0-1054 GCA_051657165.1 Bacteroidales bacterium
TTGCATGATGCAGGTATTGGTGTTATTATGGATGTTGTTTATAACCATACAGCCATGTCTGATGGTTCTTCTTTCGAATTGTCTGTGCCAGATTATTATTACAGAAAGAAAGCAGATGGTTCATTCTCTGATGCGTCAGGTTGCGGAAATGAAACCGCTTCAGATCGACAACAAATGAGAAACTTCATAATCAACTCTGTGAAATTTTGGGCAGAAGAATACCATATTGATGGATTCCGCTTCGACCTGATGGCTATTCATGATACTGAAACCATGAATCAGGTTGCGAAGGAGTTGAAAGCTATTAATCCGTCTATATTTGTATATGGAGAAGGCTGGACTGCGGGTGACTCACCTCTTCCGATTGAGAAAAGAGCCTTAAAAGAAAATGTCTCTAAAATGCAGAATATCGCCGTTTTCAGTGATGATATTCGTGATGCAATCAAAGGACATTATTCCAATGCGAAAGATCGTGGGTTTGCCACAGGGAAAGCGGGTAATGAAGAAACAGTAAAAATTGGGATCGTTGCCTCTACAGCTCATCCGCAAATAGATTACTCTAAAGGAAATAATTCTAAATTTGCTTACGCTTCTTCACCTCAACAAATAATCAACTATGTATCTTGCCATGATGATCTGACTCTAACTGACAAGTTGAATATTTCGATGGAGAAAGCAGATGAAGCAGATCGCATTAAGGCGGCTAAGTTGGCCCAAACAATTGTATTTACATCACAAGGAACACCATTTATGTTTACGGGAGAAGAGTTTTTTCGTAATAAAAAGGGAATACACAACTCTTATAAATCTCCTGATTCAATAAATGCAATTGATTGGAATCAAAAAGCGCAATACAAAGACTTATTCAACTATTATCAGAATCTGATAGCTCTTCGCAAAGCTCATTCTGCTTTTCGTATGCGTACAGCAGAAGATATTGCTAAGAATATTGTATTTGATAAAACGTCTGAGCCAAATCTGATTTCGTATTCTATTAAGAATCATGCAAATGGCGATCAATGGAAAGAGATTAAGTTAGTCTTTAATGGTTCAT
>JBOFKD010000197.1:0-1487 GCA_051657165.1 Bacteroidales bacterium
AAAAAGATTGAAAATAGATACCCTCCTTACGTACAACAATCTTCCAGATTTCTTCATCTGAGTCCATTTCACCTATAATAGACTTACTTAATGAATGATATTTAAGCATCCCTTTCAGGTCTTTTTCCCAATAACCGAAATCTTTATAACCTCCCGTATAAACGCGATCTTCAGGCCCAACTGCAATTGAGCGAATAATAGAACCTGATTCAATGAACAGCCATTGAAGTCCATCATAGCGCAATAGCCCGTCATTATTTGCAACATAAAGATTTCCCTGAGAATCATGAGCTAATCCCCAATTTTTCTTACCCGCATGATAATCATATGCAGGTATCGAGAAAATATTCGGATTATTCTCAGACGCAATAGATTGGCCCGGCATAATTAAAAGGCCGAATAAGAATAAAATAACCGTACAGTTCAACTTAGATAATTTCATACTATATCGTTTGTGAAAGAGTGTATCAAATAATTAGAATATTAGTCTGTAACAGAGCTGATTTTCTAAACGGAAAATAGTAACAATTTACAGCGCTCCCAATACTGCGTTTCTCAAAGCTTATTAAATGATCTGAAAAACGAAAGGAAGAAATAAGCAATTATTAATCAAAGCGCCTATTTTTTTTATTTCAGAAATACATCACTCCTTCAAATATCGATTAAAGTATTGTTTTATCAAAATAGCATCAAGAACGTAAACAAGAGCTTATAAAACTGTATTTCAGTTTATTAATAGTAGTTGTAGTAGTGCTGTAGTATTAAAAAAAATAGTACGAAGTAACTGTATTGTATATTTATTATTGTAGGAGCCTCATATATTATATTGTTTTGTCATCGAACAGTTAGAAATGGGAAAACCAGAAAATTATTCAGATAATGAATCAAGTAATAAAAACAACAATCAGCATTGTTGCTTTCTCAAGTATTATTGGGTGTACGAGCAACAAAACCGAATGGAAAAGCTTCAGTGGAAATAAGGATATCGAAAGAAAAGTCGATTCCGTTCTTGCATTAATGACATTAGAAGAAAAAATCGGACAAATGACTCAGTTTTCTTGTAACTGGGATATTACAGGTCCGGTTATGACAGATGATTTCGAGCCATATTTGAAAAAAGGGTTGGTCGGAAGTATCTTTAATGGCTATACAGTTGAAGGCGTCAGACATCTTCAGGAAATGGCCTTGAAAGAATCTCGTTTAAAAATCCCTGTATTATTTGGATTCGATGTAATCCACGGATTCCGTACAATCTTCCCGATGTCGCTTGCAGAAGCTGGTAGCTGGGATCTTGATTTAATGAAACAAACAGCAGAAATTGCTGCTGCAGAGGCAGCTTCAGAGGGTATCGCATGGACATTTGCACCAATGGTTGATGTCAGCCGTGATGCTCGTTGGGGACGTGTAATGGAAAGTGCCGGTGAAGATCCATATTTGGGGAGTCTAATTGCAAAAGCCCGAGTACAAGGATTTCAGGGAGGTGGTTC
>JBOFKD010000198.1:0-31675 GCA_051657165.1 Bacteroidales bacterium
CAGTGCTGATTGGAGCTCTGAGTGCTGATTGAACTGAGGTGAATCAGCACACCTATACACCTGTTAACCATCTATTTAATCTAAAAGTGCTGATTGTGTCGATTCAAAACTCAAAACTCTGTGTAGAAATAATGAATGAGAGAATCCGAATTAAGTTTCTTATACTCGTAAAATCATCCCGAAAACTCTCACTCCCTATTTTTACTGATTTCAATTGCAACCATTTGCAACCCGATGTAATTGGCTATCACACAATGCTATACAGGTTGCAATACAAGAAATTCAATTGCAACCAATCGTCACCAATTGCAACCTCAATTGCAACCTTTTAAACCTCTTGCAAAACACTATACCACAGATATTTAAATATTCTTCAGCTATACGGTTGCAAATGGTTGCAATTCAAACTGCAAAACTCTGTGTATAGTTTTTTTGAAGAGAGTTAAGAGCTTCCCGAAATTCTCTTAAGTGGTTTTCCATTTTCTCTTAAGAGAATTTCGAATTTCTCTTAAGCAAATTTCCAACTGCCTCATCAGGCCCGTTTGCAAGTAGCAAACTGAACTTTGCAAGTAGCAAAATAAGTTTTGCAAGTAGCAAACTTTCATTAGCAAGGAGCTGATAAATATTGTCTGATACATCTCTATTCCTTCAACAACAACCGTATATATCCGTAAGAACAAACCGGCAATTAATTGCTGTATATGAGTGATTTAATTCATTCATCTGTATCATTTAGAAATCGCATGCGCATGCGTTTTTATTCCCATGCGCATGCGAATATAATCCGATGCGCACCGGCTGTATTTCCGATGCGCATCGGAAAAGTAAATCAACCGTATATAAAAAATAATTCCTCCTTTGTTCTGGCTAACAGATACGTATATTGCTTAAAATAACCTGTAAAAATATTTGACAGCAGTGTCCATTTATTAGACAGACCAAACCTCCCATACAACCTATAACATACTACATTTAAGCATATTACATAAACTGGCACGATAATAGCAGGTAAAATTAGTAAAACAGAATGCTAATTACTTTACCTTAGCCCAATTCTGATAAATGAATAACTAAATGCAAATACTATGATAAATCAGTACATCAGGCTCGCATTTCGAAATATGCGAAAACACAAAACTCAGTCCTTTAGCGGAATATTTGCTTTGTTTTTCGGACTGATATGTTTTGTTCCGGCACTTTACTGGCTCCGGTACGAAACATCTTACGACACATTCTATCCGGAAAACGGACTTATCTACCGGATTTACACAACCGAAAAAGAAACAGGAAAAACCAATGATCTGGTTTCAGGTATTCTGGAAAGACGACTACGTGAACAATATCCTGCAATGAAAAACAGCACTGTATTCTTCACCGTAACAGAAGATTTCAACACACCTCAGATACCTCACACCAAGCTAAAATCAATATATTCCGACAGTACATTTCTAAATGTATTCCGGCAACAAATATTATGCGGAGATATACATCATCCACTCCAGACCACAAACAATCTTATACTAACAGAAAGTAAAGCTATTAGTATATTTGGCAGTGCGCAACAAGCTATCGGAAAATCCCTGAAAAAGAGTAATTTCATATACCAGGGAGCAGACCCATATATCGTCACTGCTGTAGTAGCTGATCCCCCCGAAAACACCAATATCCCGTTTGAAGCAATTATATGTGACGAACAAATTAATCTACACAAATCATTCCCGGAAGAATCCGGAAATGAAATATGGGACTTTGCACAACTACATATGTATACAAGGATTCCAGCTCAGAGTAATGCAACGCATTTATCCGAACAATTACGAACTTTTCCGAAAAGCACATACGCAAATTCAGATATCGAAGTTAAAATGATGCCTATAACTGAAGTACGACATCATTTAAATCCCGACGTTGCATTCACACTTAACTTTATCCGGCTCTTTATTGCAGCCGGAATCCTCCTACTGTTCAGCGCTATATTTAATTTCATAAATCTCTACCTGGAGCTATTCCGCCAGAGAGATCGCGAATTCAGACTGAGATCAGTCAACGGAGCTTCGCAAAAGCAATTAATACACCAGATGCAAACAGAGCTATTCTGTGCTATTATTCTGGCATTACTGCCGGGACTTATATTCATTTTAACTGCTCAATCCGGAATAGAAAGCATAACGGGTATACATACCGGCACTTATGAATTCATCAAATTATATTGCATTTCTGCTATAGCCGTAATACTCATTATCCTTATCGGCGCATATATGCAATTCGCCCGTCTGAGCTATCTGGCATCAAGACCCCAAAAGAATAAGATATCAGGACGTAGTATATTGCTTAAGAATACTGCTGTTACGCTTCAGCTCACTGTAAGCATCATCATTATTATTGCTTCATTGGTTGTCACAATGCAGATGCATTATATGAGACATAAATACCTGGGATTCAATCAAAACGGAATCATACACCTGTCAGGATTAAATCCGTTTATAGAGGATGACAAGCGGACAGCTATTATACATGAGCTATCCTCACTCCCTCAGGTCAGGGCGGTAACAGATACTGATTTCGAGCCACAGCATAATGTAAATCCCTTCAAAATGACTACAAATGTTGAGTGGGCCGGGAAACCGGAAACAAAAAAACCGGCATTTAACTATATCTCTACCGACCCCCACTTTGCAAAAGCATTTGGTATTCAGATGCAAGCAGGTGAATGGCTGACTGAAAATAGCGGAAATGATATTGTGGTAAACGAAGAAGCTGTCAGAGTAATGGGGCTGGATAATCCGGTCGGTACGCTCATTCGCATTAAGCTCAATGAAGACAAACAGTATCGCATCACGGGGGTAGTAAAAGATTTTCACACACTCTCTCTGAGAAACAGCATACTTCCGGCTATATTCCTGAAGTCAGAGTATCCGACAAACAGCTTCTATATACACGTGAGTCCGGAAGATGAGCAAAAAACGATACAGCAAATCAACGGGATATTACCAAAAATAGATCCTGCTTTTACGGATGTTACTCCTCTACCGCTTCATATATTGTTTGATCGCCTGAATCACTCAGAAGACTCTGGATTAAAGTTATTCTCCATTCTCGCATGTATTTGCATAATAATTTCTCTGACGGGAGTTTATGCTGTTGCCACAACTGGAACACAGCGTCGCAGAAAAGAAATTGCTATCCGGAAAATTGTCGGTGCTGATGTGAAAGAAATTATATACCTGTTCTTCCGGGAATACACATTGCAAGTCCTTATAGCGGCAGCAGTAGCTCTGCCCGTTGCATATACAGCTATGAGCTACTGGTTAGAAGGATATGCTTACCGTACAAACATTTCATGGTGGTTATTGACCGGAGTTATTATTTCAGTCATAGCAGCAGTCCTTCTGACTGTCTTTAAACAAGTCATGAATGCAGCAACCAGTGATCCGGCAAAGGTTGTAAAAAGCGAATAGTATCATCGGCATAAAAAGAAACAGCCTGTCTACTGTAGAAGTAAACAGGCTGTTTCTTTTATATTATTTTTTCATCCGGAACCTGTGTGAAGATTCACTGCGGACAAATACATGTACTAAATGATTTTCAGAATGATGAATATGCTCTGCTATCTGACCACCCCAATATCCCAGAAGAGAAGAAACTCCACCGATTATCCAGGCCGAAACAGGCAGCGTAGCGTACCATGTTGAATAGGATGAGGCATATTCTTTAGATGCCCATCCGAGAGCTCCGATAAACATCGCACCCAAAGCTCCCCAAACCGAAGGCTTTTTGCTATAAATCGCATAAAATGTAGGAACAAGAATAGAAGTCAGAGCCAATACCCCAGAATCACCAACCATCTCGTAAATATCATTTTCACTCATAGCCAGGATAGTAGAAATAAGCGACATTATGATTACGCTTAAACGAACCATCCAGACATCGAGCTTACGTTTTGTTTTTCTTTCCATCATTGGCTTCAGAATATTCTCAGCCAGAATAGCGGAAGGAGCCAGCAAAGCACCCGAACATGTAGAGAGGATCGCTGAAACTAAAGCACCGAGAAATAAGATCTGAACGAAAGGATTGCTACTATTAACAGCAATCTGTGGAATGATTTCCTGAAAATCGATACTGGTGCCGGCTTGCACACGTGCAGGATCCATAATACGGACACAGAGTGCAATCAGCATCGGAATGATCGAAAAGAACAGATACATTCCGGCCCCGAAATAAGTTGAATAGACTGCCACCTTCACACTCTTAGCCGAGTTAACACGCTGAAAGATATCCTGTGATGCCAGAGAGCCTAATCCAATCACCATCCATGCTGTGACCCATTCATTAATAGATTCAGCATTCCCTTGCGGTAAAATATCAAAAAAACCTTTTGGCGTACTTTCAATTACTTTGTCAAGTCCTCCTATATCTGAAACAAGCGAGAAACACAGTACACAAAGTCCCAGTACAATCATGATTGACTGAAAAAAGTCTGTAATGGATACTGCCCACATTCCTCCGGCAAAAGTATAGGCTGTCACCACAGCAGAGGATATCAGAATCCCGGTTGATAATTCAAGTCCGATAATAAGTTTAAGCAAGATACCTAAAGCTACCATCTGAGCTGCAATATAGCCGATATATGTGACCAGCATAAAACAGGAAGAGATAAACTCGACCTTTTTGCCATAAGCCTCTTTAAACAAATCGGCAATTGTCAGAATATTTCTTTTATACAGAGGCTTCGCCAGAAACGCTCCGAACAGAATCAGACAAAGAGCTGCACCCAGCGGCTCTTCAATGACACCAATAAGTCCCGATTCCATAAACCGTCCGGCAGCACCAAAGATTGTTTCTGCCCCATACCACATCGCAAAAAGCGCAAAAGAGTTGAAAAAGAAAGGCAAATTTCGCCCGGCATTCACATAATCATCCCCCGTACGTATACGTCCGGAAGCATAAACACCTACTCCAACTGTAATTACTAAGTAAAGTACAATGAAAGTTATTAACATCTCAGAGAAACATAAATAAAAAGGTAAATTAATCTCAGATCACTTCTGTTTTCTTCATAAAAAAAAGCTCTCCTGGTCGGGTTACGACAGGATGAGCCTTCATTTTACTGGAGATACAAAGATATTAATTACCAAAAGCAATAAGAGTATCTTTATAGTTAAAAATATGCATTATAATACAACAAAAATAGCTTTTAGTGGAATAAACAGGATACCCGACAGGTATATAAGAATAATTATACATATAAGACTGTATAAAACCAACCTACCGGGCGGGGTGAGAATACCGATGTCAAGAAACTGAGACATCTCCCCCGGAATAAGGCTCTCAGAGAGCCCGGGTTATTAACATTTTGTTCATAACTGCATTTCAGATACGCCTAATCCACTGTATATATTCGTTTTAGGTTATCAACAATTTGTTGATAACCTAAAACCATCCATCATCAGGCCTGATCGAAACAGTATCAAAAGCATAACATTAAATTCACTCCATCACTTACCAGGACAAGCAGCAATTATGCATTTTCGATTTTCTTCTGAATACAATTCGTCCACCGGGTCAGATACAACACACAAGCCAAACTTAATCCGGCTACAAAACCATACCACAATCCATTCTCGCCAAATCCCAGTTTAAACCCAAACAGATAAGCAGTAGCAAGACTTGCGATCATATAACAGAAGAAAGAATAGTACATAGGAACTTTCACATCCCCTATCCCGCGTAACGCGCCGACTGACACAAGCTGTAAACCATCGGATATCTGATATACCGCTCCGATTATCAATAAAGAAGAGGCTATTTCAATAACCTGCGGATCAGAGGTAAAGATGCCGGCAACAGGCTCACGCAAGAAATAATAGACAATCGCCATAAAAGACATAAACAATGTGATTATATGAAAAGAGGCTGATGCAGCACGCTTTGCTCCAAGATAGTTTCGTTTGCCATATTCATGACTTACACGAATCATGGTAGCATTTGAAATACCCGTTGCAATCATAAATCCAAAAAGGGTAGTCTGAAGGGTTATCTGATGAGCGGCTAATGCAGCTGCTCCAAACCATCCCATCATAATCGTATTAAACATAAATGCAGAATGCTCCATCGTAAACTGAAGTCCTATAGGAAAACCCATCCGGCACAGATCCATCACACGTTTCCGGCTAAATGCACTTTTACGGAAAAAACATAAATATCTTTTATAGGTATGATTGCGAAGATAGTAGAAGACAAAAAACAAAGGCATCGCTATTCTTGATAATAAAGTCGCTATGCCCGCTCCCTCAATTCCAAGTTCGGGAAAACCACCTTTCCCGTATATCAGTAAATAATTAAATAATATATTTATAAGATTTGCAGCAATGGTTATAATCATGGATATTTTAGTATTACCAACGCCCTCCGTAAACTGCTTAAACGTAAGAAATAGCATATAAGGAACCACAGAATAAATAAGCATCCGGTAATAGGGCAAAGAGTACTCCACGACTTCGGGGGTTTGTCCCATATCCGAAAATAAAAAAGAGATCCCATAAAACAAGATACTCAGGATGACTGCCAAAAGCAGATTTACAACTATTGAATTCTGAAAAAAATGAGAGGAATCTCTGTGGTTTCCCCCCGAATAAAGTTTTCCTACAATCGGCGTGAGTCCCATCGATACACCCATACAGATCAGCAAACAAAGCATGGCAATAGATCCGCCAAAAGAAGCTGCGGCCAAAGCATCTACTCCTATACGTCCGACCATAATAGTATCGGCATACTGAACAAGAACCTGACCTGCCTGAGCTAACAGTATAGGTGCGGCCAGCTCAATATTACGACGGTATTCACTCTTATAGCTACTTATAAGCTCCGGCAATAAATTTATTTTTTGATTCGCTAAATTTACAATCTTTATATACTGCATATCATTCGGAATTCTTTTATTTTCGCCACAAAACTACAATAACTTATTGATAAACAGAAACAACAACCATTCACACAAACACAAAAACCCTCACGTATTAACATACAAAATGTATATTAATACCGCATATACAATATAAGAATTAAAACATTAACAGACTGACACTGAGAAATATCTAAAAAATTAAGCACAAGAGCTTCGTAAGCAGCAATAAAGGATATTCATTCATTCTCAAAATGAATATACATAAAATATAAATATTATTTAACTATCAGAAGCAAGATTTCAGAAATATCCTATGAATCAGAAAAGAACACAGACAAATCCGTCTGAAATATATATTGATTTGATTCTTATCGGATTGCCATTATTAACAGAATAGTTATTATTTTTGCAGGAAACCTATTTTGATCTGCACAATGAGTATTGACAACGAGAATATTGACAACTCTTCTTTTGAAGAAGAAATGAATGAGAACAATCCGATTTCAGAAAATGAAAACGAATCTCATTCAGCCTATAAAGTTCCTCAGGGAGGTCAGGATCTGAAAATACATCTTACAGGAATGTACCAAAGCTGGTTTCTGGATTATGCTTCTTACGTAATCCTGGAGCGCGCTGTTCCGCACATTAATGATGGTTTAAAACCTGTACAACGCCGTATACTTCATTCTATGAAGCGTCTGGATGATGGACGATACAATAAAGTTGCCAACATTATTGGTCATACGATGCAATTTCACCCGCATGGTGATGCATCCATCGGTGACGCATTGGTACAGTTAGGCCAAAAAGATCTTTTGATTGACTGCCAGGGAAACTGGGGAAATATACTAACCGGAGATGGCGCAGCTGCTCCACGTTATATTGAAGCACGATTATCAAAATTTGCATTAGATATAGTTTTCAATCCGAAAACAACCGAATGGCGTCCATCCTACGACGGAAGAAACAAAGAACCTATTACGCTACCTGTCAAATTCCCGCTATTATTAGCACAAGGGGTTGAAGGGATTGCCGTAGGTCTTGCGTCGAAGATTATGCCTCACAACTACAATGAACTGCTGGATGCATCAATCGCCTATCTGAAGGGTGAGAGCTTTAATATATATCCTGATTTTCAGACAGGAGGCTTAATTGACATCAGTAAATACAATGACGGAGAAAGAGGTGGCAGTATCAAAGTCCGCGCGAAAATAGAGAAAAAAGATAACCGGACTTTAGCCATCACAGAAGTCCCGTACGGAAAGACAACTTCTTCGTTAATTGACTCGATTCTGAAGGCAAACGACAAAGGAAAGATTAAGATCCGCAAAGTTGATGATAATACAGCCAGGGATGTTGAGATATTAATTCATCTTCAGGCAGGTGTTTCATCAGACAAAGCTATTGATGCTTTGTATGCATTTACGGATTGTGAAGTAAGTATTTCGCCGAACTGTTGTATCATTTCGGAGAACAAGCCTCACTTTCTGAACGTCAGCAGTGTGTTGAAACACAACACTGACCAAACCTTACATTTGCTTCGGACCGAACTTGAGATCGAAAAAAATGAATTGCTTGAACAGCTTCATTTCTCTTCACTCGAAAAAATATTTATAGAACAACGTATCTATAAAGAAAAGGGATTTGAACAAAGTGAAAATATGGATGCTGCAATCACATTCATCGATCACAAACTGAGCAAATACAAAGAGCTGTTTATCCGGGAGGTTACGCGCGAGGACATTCTGCGACTTATGGAAATAAAAATGGCCAGAATCCTGAAATTCAACTCTGACAAGGCTGAAGAATATATACTGGGTATAAAAGATAAGATTAAAGATATTGATCAAAATCTTGCCACAATCGTAGACTATACGATTGCCTGGTTTAAAAGACTTAAGGATAAATACGGAAAATTATTCCCTCGTAAAACCATCATCCGTGGCTTTGACACGATCGAAGCAACTAAAGTTGTAGAAGCTAATGAGAAGCTATACATCAACCGGGAAGAAGGATTTATCGGTACGGCTTTGAAAAAGGATGAATACGTTTGTAACTGTTCGGATATTGACGACATTATTATTTTCTACAAAGATGGAAAATACAAAGTAGTGAAAGTCTGCGATAAATTATTTGTCGGGAAGAATGTTATTCATGTGAATGTGTTCAAGAAAAACGATAAGAGAACAATCTATAACGTTGTTTATCGCGACGGCGCAAACGGCACACACTACCTGAAACGTTTCTGTGTAACCGGTATCACCCGCGACAGAGAGTACGATGTCACGCAAGGAAAGCCAAAATCAGTGATTGCCTGGTTCTCGGCCAATCCGAATGGAGAAGCTGAGGTTATAAAGATAACTCTTAAGCCGAACCCTAAAATACGGAAGATCCAGTTTGAAGAAGATTTCAGCCGTGTAGTGATCAAAGGGCGATCTGCAAACGGGGTTATTCTTACCCGTAATGATGTACACCGTATTTCACTTAAGAGCAAAGGAGTATCTACTTTAGGCGGACGGGATGTATGGTTTGACAGAGATGTATTCCGCCTTAATTATGACAACCGGGGCGAATATCTGGGTGAATTTGGCAGTGAAGATCAGGTATTAGTTGTTTTAACTACCGGAGAGTATTATACAACCAGCTTTGATGCTTCTAATCACTATGATACCAATATTCTTTACATTGAGAAGTTCGATGAAAATAAAATCTGGTCAGCATTTTACTGGGACGAGGAACAATCAGCGTATTACCTGAAACGTTTTTCGTTCGAGCTAAGTGCTAAAAAGCAGAGCTTTATCAGCGAAAGCAATAAATCAAAACTGACACTGCTTACGGCTGTTGTTTATCCGCGTCTGGAACTTCTGATTAAGAATAAAGAAGGAGAACTGGAGCCAATGATTCTGGATGTTGAAGAGACTACTCCGGTCAGAAGCTGGAAAGCTAAAGGCAAACGCATGACCGGACTGGAGATTGAACATGTGAATGAGCTGGAACCAGTCAGATTTCCTGAAGAAGAAGACTCTAATGAAGAGAATGATCAGGAAGATAATCCTATCGGGATTATAAATGATCAGGAAGATGAAGAAGAAGCTGTTGACAAAAGTCAGGTTATCGATGATATTATAGGTCAGAAAAGACTATTTTAATCAAGAATTAAAAAAGGGTCATCCGGAATTATCCGGATGACCCTTTTAATTTTATAATATAAGATTATTACTCTACAATCAGATTAACTTCTCTTACAACACGCGAAAATGCCTCGTAGTTACCATTTGAAGCTACAAACGATACTTTGTAAACACCTGGTTTTGTATAAACATGTCTGTGATGCGGCAAAACATCTGCAATATCTTTAATAGCAACACCTGTGTCAGGCGTTGTTGCATTCACAAAAAGAGGTTTTGAAACCAACCAGTCTTCATTCAATTCACCAAGCTTTGGAGTCGACCCCATAAGTATTTGCGAAGTTTTCTCTGAGACCTTACGCGTATCCCATCGTCCCTGTCCTCCTTTCATACCATAAGGATCATCTAATTTATTTAGCATATCCAAAGCCGTAAAAGCAAAATCTTCTGCTTTTAGCAATCTTGAAGTTCCGTCTGTAAAGTCAGTCTCGATATTCATTCCTAAGAATGTCCATCTAGGTTGAACTTCCTTATTATTTGTTGGCTTATAATGGAAAGCCAAAGTCAGCTCTTTTCCCAGATAAGGGAGAAGATCAATATCTACAGAAACCTCTGTCCCATTTTTAGATGGAAAATTACATTGATCAGTAACATTAATCCATTTAGCATTACGAAGAATCGTCGAATCCTTAACAAAATCATTACCATTAAGCCCTGAAAAATCGTCTGATAAATAAACAGACATTGTTGTAGTTTCAACACCATAATCTGGTTTTGCACTAAATGTTAACGTTGACTTTCGGATTTCTTCAACCGGCACAGCCGTACGATCAATGTTTGCATAAACATTTCCGGGTTCGCCACTAAAGAAGCTGATAAAATCAGGATCTCCCGAAAACTGGAATACCACATCAGTCCCTGCTTTAACAACCGCAGTATCACCACGGAAAGTCAAGCCCTCCGTTAGCGGAGAAACAGAAGCTCCAAGATCAACTTTGCGAGTCATTTCATCCTGACAAGAGCTCAATAGAGCTCCTGCCAATAATATGCTGAAAAATTTAAACTTCATAGTTATTTCTTCTAGTTATAAGTAATTCCGAATAATGGATTACCAACCCGGATTGTTAAATAAGATATCTTTATTCAATGCCATCTCAGCAGCCGGGATTGGGAAATAGTTATAAGCCGGAGTGATTTTATAATAATCAGTAGCATACTTATAGTTCTTACCCCATGCGTCATCCCATTGTACGCGGCTGGACATAGAGTTCATTTCGTCCAGATAATCACCCCAACGAATTAAATCATAGCGACGAATACCTTCAAAACACAGCTCCATACCACGCTCACGTTTAACAGCTGTACGGAAAGACTCCTGATCATTTGCTTCTGCATCAGGAAGACCCGCACGATTACGAACAGCATTCAAACACTCTTTCGCCAAGGCTGTAGGTCCGTTTAGTTCATTCTCTGCTTCAGCCAGCATTAACAATACATCAGCATAGCGAAGAATCGGGAAGTTGTTAGGCGTAAAGTTCTTGCTTTTCGGAGTTACTGTTTCACACTCACGTCTGAATTTAGCCGCACAACGGGTTTTATTATTCTCATCACTTTTAGTTCCTTCTTCGTAAACAAAGCCATCGTCAGTTGGAAGATCAGCCGGTTTTTTACCGAAATAATACTTCTTACCTTTAATACGCTTTGGAGAAGTCGTTGTAGCCGTGAATACATAAGGTGCAATATTCCAGTCACCACGTACTTTATCTCCTTCAGCTTCATACATTTCATATAACTTCGTTGAAGCAAATAAGAACATGTAGCTGTAACCCGGGTTCGCAGTTCCGCTTTCATTTTTAAACTCAGAATCAGTACTTAAATCTAATGTAGATCCAAATCCGAAAGTGTTACCTACACGACCGGCAGCCTGCTCAACAGATCCGCGGTTTCCGGCCATTTCAGCTTCCCAGATACTTTCACGAACACCTGTACTGTTGTATTGATCTGAACATAAGTCAACAAAAACCTGACGATAATCGTTAGCCAGACCATGAAGACCACTTTCTTTTACTTTCAAAGCCCACTCTTTTGCTTTTGCAAAATATTCAGGACTTTTACCGCTATCCATTTTACTGTCTCTGAAGTGCTCACCTGCTCTGAACATGTAAACACGTGCAAGAATACCCTGTACAGCTGAAGGAGTCACACGACCTGTAAATTTATATTCGTTTGCTCCTTTCAGATTCGGAATAACTGCTTCCATTTCTGAAATCACAAAATCATAAATCTGATTTTTATCCGTACGAGGAATACTTAAATTATCAGGACTCTGAGTTGAGCTGGTTTTAAAAGGAACATCTCCCCACCCCTGAACAAGGTTGAAATAATAGAATGCTCTCAAGAAACGCGCTTCAGCTCTGTACTGTTCTCTGCTTGTAGAAGACATCGGTGCTTTCTCTATGTTTTCCAGCAATAGATTAGCACGATTGATACCTTCATACAAAGTTCTCCAGAAACGGGTTACATATGAGTCATTTGAGTTCGTATTACCACAAAGAATACTAGTTTCAGGAACTGATCTCTGGTAAAAGCTCAAATCATCTCCTCCATTAATGTAAAGCGGGAATGCATTTCCATAGAAATGCTCCTGCATTAACGGACTATATACTGATCCCAGGAATGAGTTAACTTCCTGCTCTGTATTGAAATAGTTGTCTTGTGTCAGATCTTTAGGTTCAGTCTCCAAAAAGCTACATGACGTAACTGCCAGAAAGAAAGCCAAAGAAAGAACTGATATGATATTTTTTTTCATCTGAATCTCTTTTTTAAGGTGTTTAGAATGTCAGATTGACACCCATATTAAATGATCTTGCCCGCGGATACGCAGAGAAGTCTAAGCCTGGAGTTAATGCTCCGTTACGGATAGAAACTTCCGGATCATAACCCGAATACTTAGTCCATGTGAATAAGTTCTCAGCTGACATAAACACACGTGCTTTTGAAAGTTTAATCTTTCTGATTAAGCGACTATCAAAATTATAGCCTAAAGTCACGTTTTTAAGTCTAAGGAACGAACCGTCCTCGATGATACGAGATGAGAATACTTTCATTGATGAAGATGTATTCGCTGACGGAATATCACTGTATGGGTTTTCAGGAGTCCAGCGGTTAGCAAATGAAGCGAACTGATTCAACTCTTTCTTTTTGCTGAATCCTGATTCAAACATCAGTTTGTTTGCATTCAAAATATCATTGCCATATGACCATTGGAAGAAAATGCTCAAGTCAAAGTTCTTATATGAGAAGTTATTAGTGAAACCTCCGATATGAACCGGTGCTCCATTACCAATCATTGACTGATCCTTGTCATTAATTACTCCGTCACCATTCAGGTCTGTGTATTTAGGATAACCAGGCTGTGTTTCTCCACCACCCTGATAAGCAGGTACACCCGGCTTCAATACATACTTATTACCAACTTTATCAAAGTCTTCATATTTATAAGTTCCTTCATACAAGAATCCATACATCATACCCATCGGGTAACCAACTTTTGCAATATAGTTAGGTGACGTAAAGTTCTGATCGAAATAACCATTCGACAACATAGATGTCTGACCTTCATTCAAAGCAAGAACCTTGTTGCGGTTAAATGCAATATTGAAGTTAGATGTCCACATAAAGTTTTTAGTCTTTACGTTTGTCGTATTGATCGTAAACTCAACTCCTGAGTTCTCTACTTTACCAATGTTTTTGATCACACTACCAAATCCTGATGACAAAGGCACAGAAGCTCTAAGCAAAAGATCTGATGTCACTTTTTTATACCAGTCTACTGTTACACCAACACGGTCATCCCAGAATCCAAGATCAATCCCGGCATTATACTGAGCTGTTGTTTCCCATTTAAGGTTTGGATTCGCAATTGAATAAGGAATTGCATTACCTCCGCCAATTGTGTTATTAAATGGATAAATACCATGCATATAATCTTCCGGACGTGAGAAGTTTCCTGATCCACCATGAACTACCAGCAGGCGTGCATATGTATCATACTCTCCAATACGGTTATTACCTGTAAGACCCCAGCTCGCACGTAGTTTACCTGAAGTAAGAACATCTGTAACCGGTGCTACAAAATCTTCTTCTGTAAATGTCCAGGCAAGAGATGCTGAAGGGAAGTATCCGAATTTATTTTTACCTGTAAATTTAGATGACCCATCCGCACGGAATGAAGCTGTTGCGTAATATTTCGACTTATAGTTATAATTAAATCGGGCTAAACCTGACAACATTGTCCAGTCTGACAACTCCGATGTTGCACGGTCCGGTGTTCCCTGACCCATACCAGCCATTCCTAATGATTCGTTCGGAATAAACTTCATCTTCTGGCTGTTTGCTTTATAGTCAGATCCTTGAATCGACATACCAACCATCGTATTAAAGAAGTGCTTCTTCTTTAGATTTGTCTGATAAGTCAACGTATTTTCGTTCAACCATGTCAGACGCTGAACTGTTGAAAGCGTTGCATTCACCTGATCTGCTGACTGAGGATTACCATAACGCGTTTTAGAGTTATTGAATGTCTCCATTCTTCTTGAGTCATCCGTAAAACCTCCTGAAACTTTCAGCTTCAGACCCTGCATAATCGTATATTCTACAGATCCGTTTAATCTCAGGTTATTTGAGAAATTCTTTCTGTATTCATTCTCTAATGACATAATCGGATTGAAACGATAGTCATTCAGTGTTTCCACACTTTCATCCTGGATATTATCAACCAAAGAGCTTAAAGGAACACCCGGATAAGTTACCGGACGATATCCCCATACACTATAGAACAGGTTGTTCATACCACTGTAAGATGATTGGGAAGGAGAACTTCCTGATTGTACCGAACGAGAGTAGTTCACATTCAGATTAACATTCCATTTACCTTTACGGATAGTAGTCCCTAAACGACCCTGAAAACGATTATAGTTCGAGTTTTTAACAATACCATCCTGATCGAAATAAGACAATGAACCATTGTATCTTAATGTATTTGTTCCTCCCGAAAGCGAAACACTGTGATTTTGCTGAATAGCATCGCGGAAAATTGCATCCTGCCAGTCAAACTGATCAACATTGCGATAATCATCCAGTGTCCATGTTTTACCATCAGCCGTCCCGAAATAGCGTGTACTCATTTCGTCCGGTGAGTAAATCTCATTCTGAAGTTTTACGAACTCATACGCATCCATCATTTTAATCTTCTTTGAAAGACGCTGAATACCAAAGCTTCCATCATAAGATAAAACAGGATCACCAACGGTTCCTTTTTTAGTTGTGATAATAACAACCCCGTTTGCTCCGCGTGCACCATAAATAGCGGTTGCTGAAGCATCTTTCAACACATCGATAGATTCGATATCAGCGGGATTGATTGACGCACCTGCCGAAGCATCTTCTACAGGGAAACCATCAATTACGTACAATGGTGAGTTTTCCTGAGTCAAAGAGTTGCTACCACGGATAACGATGTTCATTTGTCCACCCGGTGCACCTTCTCCTGAATTAACCATTACCCCTGCAATACGACCACCCAGTGCTTCATCAAATTTAGCAACAGGCGATTTAAGCATATCATTCAGATTTGCTTTTGCCACAGATCCGGTTAAATCACGACGGCGTACCTCCTGATAACCTACAACAACGACTTCATTCAATGCTGTAGACTCTTCTTCCAATACAACGTTTATGACTTTCTGGTTACCAACTTTTACTTCTTTTGACTGGTAACCTAAATAAGAAAAGACTAGAATGGTAGCATTGCTCTCAGGAGCAATTGAATACTTACCATCATAAGAGGTGATAGTCCCCTTTGTTGTCCCCTTCAGAACGATATTAACTCCCGGCAGCTCTTCGCCCTTAGCGTCAGTAACGCTTCCGGTAATTAAGTTCTGAGCCTGGGCTTGTAGTGTTGTGCAAACGAAAACTACAAGACACACAAATAGCATCAGTGTGGTTTTTTTCATACCTAATTTAATTGAGGATTTTGGATTTGATTGTTATTGATTATGTTTGATCATTACAATGCGCCATTTAACATCGCACATTGATGAATATTTTCAATAAAAAAAACAGTTTAGGTTATTACTACGTTAAGCTATTAATATTTATTTATCCAGTATAACACTGGGAATCAACTGAGTAGAGAAACAGGCGTTACTGATTTTCTAAAATTAACATATTTTTCGACTCTAATTGATGAACCATTTTTATTTCCTAGCGTTATAATAGTGAATAAATAAAGATTATTGAACTCATTTTAGTAAATGATTTAGACAAAGCGACGGTCTTCTTACGTGAGTAAGGGGACCGTCTTTCTATTATTTCTACTTTCTATTTGTCACTCTTGTGATGTAAAAATAATGATTTTGGGCATTCAAAAATGACATTTTTATTACACTCCCCATTATATTTAGTTTGTTTAATTAATATGCCACCAAACAGAGCTTAAATTTGCATTACACAATATGAATTAATTTGCATTTGTAAATTAGGAGCCCAGATGTATATTTAATCTAAATACGACTATTTCGCAAAGACAACAAAAAGCACAAATACCTTAAAAACAAACTATTAATACATCAAATCCAATCGCTAACACAACTACTTTTTTATATAAAAAAAAGGAATACCTGACTATGCAGATATTCCCTTTAAGCGTATATTTCCTCACTGAAATAATTCAGTTAACCATAATATCACTATTGAACTACCAGATTTAATTCAAAAATAGCATTCGAAGAATGGTCATAATTCACATTATTCGCCACAAATGTCACCTTATAAACTCCAGGCTCCTGATAAACATATTTAAACACATTTAATCGTTCAGAAATATCCTTTATCGCCAGACCTTTATCGGGTGTTGTAGAACTCAGATCCAGAGGAGCTGAAACCAACCAGTCCAGATTCATTGGCATCTCTTTTTTAGACGAAGACATTTGCATCAACGTATCTGTCAGATTATTTTTCCCAAGATTCCATTTACCTTCTCCGCCATTATTCTTATAAGCATTCGCTTTATCCAGAAAATCAAAAGCAGTAAAAGAAATAGAAGGTGATGCAACAACAGCACCTGTGCCATCTTTGAACTTATTATCAATCATAAGACCTTTAATATCCCATCTTGGCTGAGTCTCTTTATTCTGATTCGTCTCATACTTAAATGCAATAGTAAAAGGCTCACTCATATAATCAATTACATCCAGAACCACATCACTGGTCACATTACTTTTAACCGGTAAGTTACACTGTTCAGTAATATCAATCCATTCAGTATCCTGAATCAATGCCGAATCCAGTTTAAAATTCTTACCGTTCATACCCTCAAAGCTTCTCTTCAGATATACAGACATTGTATTAGGAATTATCCCGTACAAAGGAGTAATTTTAAATTTTAGCTGAGATGATGCAATATGTTCTTTTGCAATTTTAGTTCTCTCTCTGTACTCGTACACATGTCCCGGTTCTCCGGTATACATAGTTACGAAATCGTGATTTCCAGCAAAGTTAAAGACTACATTTGTTCCCGCTTTAACATAAGCAGTATCCGACTTAACGACCAACCCCTCTGTTTCAGGAGATATATTTACTTTAATAGTTGCCGGTTCTTTCAACTCTTTATTACATGCAGAACAAAGCAACAGAAGTCCCAGACTATAGATTATTTTTTTCATTTTTATATTCGAATTGAGTCCAACAATGAATTACCATCCGGGATTATTAAACTTAATATCCGGATTTACAGACATCTCAAGAGCAGGAATTGGCAAATAATTATAAGCCTCAGTCACACGATAATATTCAGCCGCGTACTTCAATCCTTTCGGCCAGTTCTGGCTAATCTCTAC
Organism: Bacteroidales bacterium; assembly: GCA_051657165.1. GTDB lineage: Bacteria > Bacteroidota > Bacteroidia > Bacteroidales > UBA7332 > UBA7332. Next base: position 17,931 of record JBOFKD010000198.1, read on the forward strand.
CAATGACTGCATATCACGCATACTGCGGTAATAATCTCCCCAACGAATCATATCATAACGTCTGATTCCCTCAAAGCATAATTCCATTGCACGCTCTCTTTTGATAGCATCGCGGAAATCCTCTTTGCTGTCGGCCTCAACATTCGGAAGACTGGCACGGCTACGAACAAGATTGATACACTCTTTAGCCAGCGCAGTAGGACCATTAATTTCATTTTCCGCTTCAGCGATCATCAGAAGTACATCTGAATATCGGAGAATTGGGAAATTCTGAGGAGTAAAGTTCTTATGCTTTGGCGTTTTCACCTCATATTCTCTTCTGAACTTAGCTGCACAACGTGCTTTATTTTTCAAGTCAGATGCAGTACCTTCAGTATATTCAAGACCATCATTTGGCACAACTGCTGGTTTTTTACCATTGAAGTACTGCAACCCTTTAATACGTGTATTCAATCCCGAACCTTCTGTAACGTATTTAAACGGAGCAATATTCCAGTCACCACGTGCAGTATCTTTTTCTTCCTCATAAAGTTCGAACAACTTCTCTGAAGCAAAAATAAACATATAGCTATATCCCGGATTACGACGGCCAGTCAGGTCGTTAAAGTCAGGATTTGTCGAAAAGTCAACATTTGCACCAAATCCGAATGTATTACCTACACGTCCGGCAGCCTGCTCAACAGTTGCACGTGTACCAGCCATTTCGACTTCCCAGATGCTTTCGTTTACACCATGACTGTTATACTTATCAGCAGCCATATCTTTAAATACCAACCAGTAGTTTCTTACCAATCCATGGAGTCCGCTTTCTTTCACTTGCAAAGCCCATTTCTTAGCCTCTTCGAAATACTTCTGAGTGTTTGCATCAGGTGCTTTCTTATCACGGAAATGCTCCCCTGCTCTGAATAAATACACACGTGCAAGAATTCCCTGAACAGCAGATTTAGTCACACGTCCACTATAAGTATACTCATTTACGTTTTTCAAATGCGGAAGGGCAGCTTCCATTTCTGAAATAATAAAATCATAAATTACCTGTTTATCCGTACGAGGTGCACTCAAACCAACAGTTGTCTGTGTGGAAGATGTCCGGAATGGTACATCACCCCAACCCTGAACCAGATGGAAATAGTAAAATGCACGCAGGAATTTCGCTTCAGCTCTGTAAAACTCTCTGGTAGCATCAGACATTTTAGGCTTATCCACATTTTCAAGAAGCAGGTTTGCACGATTTATACCTTCGTACAAAATTCTCCAGAAACGGAAAACATACGGATCACTCGAGTTTGTATTCGCACATATCATACTTGTAGTAGGTGTACTGCGCTGAAAGAAACTCAGGTCATCACCCCCATTAATATATAAAGGAAATGCGTTTCCGTAGAAATGCTCCTGCATCAATGGATTATAAACAGCAGCCATATAACTGGCTACTTCCTGTTCAGTATTAAAATAATTATCTACTGTTAGATCTTTGGGTTCGGTGTTCAGGAAATTACACGCTGAAAGATATAGCGCTAAAGAAATGACACCAAGCGTTTTTATATATTTTCTCATAGTTATTCTTTAATTCAGTTGATTAGAAACTTAGATTAACACCAAAGTTAAATGACATAGCTCTTGGATAAGACGAGAAGTCCATACCCGGAGTCAGCGCACTGTTACGGATAGATACTTCAGGATCATATCCGGAGTATTTAGTCCATGTTACAAGATTATCTGCTGTGAAATAAACACGTGCAGACTCAAGCTTCGCTTTTTTCACCAACTTAGAATCGAAATTATAACCGATTGTTATGTTTTTTAGTCTCAGGAACGATCCATCCTCGATAATACGTGAAGAGTATTCCTTCATTGAAGCCGATTTGTTTAGCGATGGAATATTACTTTCCGGGTTTTCAGGAGACCAGCGATTTGCAAAAGATGCAAACTGATTCAACTCTTTCTTCATTTGTGATCCTGATTCAAACATAAGTTTATTTGCATTCAGGATATCATTTCCATATGACCACTGGAAGAAGATACTCAAATCCACATTTTTATATCTGAAGTTATTTGTAAAACCTCCGATATGAAGTGGAGCACCATTACCGATCATAGTCTGATCTTTTGAGTCAACAACACCATCCTGATTTACATCACGGTATTTCGGATAACCAGGCTGAGTATTTGCTTCACTTGAGTAAGCCGGCACATTTGGTTTCAGCACATATTTATCTCCAATCTTATCAAAGTCATCATATTTATATGTTCCTTCATAAATATAACCATACATCATACCCATTGGGTATCCAACTTTAGCGATATAGTTAGGAGAGTTATACTGCTGATCAAAGTTTGCAACAGAAAGCATTGCAAGCTGATTATCGGCTAGCTCTAACACTTTATTCTTATTGAATGCAATGTTGAAGTTTGTAGTCCATGAGAAGTTTTTAGTCTCAAAGTTCACTGTATTAAGCGTAAGCTCGATACCCTCATTCTGTACTTTACCAATATTCTTCATTACACTGTTAAATCCGGTTGATGCAGGAATTGTTGCACGCAACAAAAGATCTGATGTAATTTTCTTATACCAGTCAAAAGTAAAGCCAATACGGTCTTCAAAGAAACCTAAGTCAACCCCAACGTTATACTGAGTTGTTGTTTCCCATTTTAGTTTAGGGTTACGGATTGAGAATGGAATTGGTCCCACAAATCCAATATTATCGTTAAACGGATACAACCCGTGTGAATAATCTTCCGGACGTGAGTAGTTACCCGAACCTCCTTGAAGAACTTTCAACAATGCATACGTATCATACTCTCCGATACGGTTATTACCTGTTGTTCCCCAACTTGCACGTAATTTACCGCTGTTCAGAACATCTGTTACCGGAGCCACGAAATCTTCTTCAGTGAAGTTCCATGCCAACGAAGCTGATGGGAAATACCCAAATCGGTTTGCATCAATAAATTTAGAAGATCCATCCGCACGGAATGAAGCCGTAGCGTAATATTTCGATTTATAGTTATAATTAAAACGAGCTAAGTAAGACATCATTCTCCACTGAGGAAGATCTGAAGTTATACGGTTTGGAGTACCTGCGCCCATACCAGCCATTCCCAAAGATTCATTTGGAATGTTGATAGTTTTAGCACTATACGCACGTGTATCACTAGCCTGGAATGTAATACCTCCTAATAAATTAAAGAAGTGCTTCTTTTTAATATTCGTCTGATATGTCAGTGTATTCTCATTTAACCATGTAATTTTCTGAGCCTTAGAAAAAGTAGCATTTACTTTATCCGAAGACGTAATATTACCATAGCGCGTATTTGAGTTGTTGAAAGTTTCTCCAGATCTGAAATCAAGCGTATAACCTCCTGAAATCTTAACTTTCAAACCTTTAGCAAGCGTATATTCAAGAAAACCGTTTAGTTGAAGAATATCCGAAATATTTTGTCTGTATTCATTCTGCAAAGACAATATCGGATTGAAACGGTAGTCATTCAGCGTCTCCACGTTTTCATCCAGGATATTATCCACAAGAGAACTCAATGGAACTCCCGGATATGTAACCGGACGATATCCCCAAACACTATAAAACAAGTTATTCATCCCACTGTATGAAGATTGAGACGGAGAACTTCCTGTTTGTTTTGTACGGGAATAGTTCAGATTTAAATTAATACGTAGTTTCTTCTTATTAATAGTAGTACCTAATCTACCCTGAAGTCTGTTGTAGTTTGAATGATCTACAATACCATCCTGATTGAAATAAGAGAATGAACTGTTATAACGCACTGCATTCGTACCACCTGTCAATGACAAGCTATGACTTGTTTGCATTGCATCACGGAAAATTGCATCCTGCCAGTCGAATTGCTCTACATTGCGATAATCATCTAATGTCCAGGTTTTCCCGTCGACAGTTGCAAAATATTTAGTAGCCATTTCATCAGCTGAGAAGATCTCTGATTGAAGGCGCACAAACTCATATGCATCCATCAGTTTCATTTTCTTCGTAATATGCTGAACACCTACACTTCCCGAGTAAGAAATAACAGGTTCGCCCACTTTACCTTTCTTTGTAGTAATAATAACAACCCCATTCGCACCACGTGCACCATAGATAGCTGTTGCTGAAGCATCTTTCAGGATATCGATAGATTCAATATCATTAGTATTAATAGATGCAGCAATAGATGGATCTTCTACAGGGAAACCATCAACAACATAAAGAGGTGAGTTTTCCTGCGTAAGCGAGTTGTTACCACGGATTACGATATTCATTTGTCCACCCGGAGCACCCTCACCGGATGTTACCATCACACCGGCAACACGTCCGCCTAATGCCTGATCGAATGTAGCAACAGGAGATTTCAACATATCGTCCAGATTTGCTTTCGCAACAGCACCTGTCAAATCTTTACGTCTGATTTCCTGATAGCCGACAACAACGACCTCATTCAGCGCCTTTGATTCTTCTTTTAATGTTACATTGATTACTTTTTGATTCCCCACTTTGATATCCTGAGTTTCGTATCCAAGATAAGAGAAAGATAAAACATCTGAAGGTGAGTCGACTGTCAGATTGTAGTTTCCGTCAAGGTCTGTTATGGTTCCTTTAGAGGTTCCCTTAACGACCACATTCACCCCGGGTAGCCCCTCTTTGGTATGGTCAATTACTTTCCCGATTATTGACATTGATTTTTGCGCCGAAACCTGAAAGAAGGTCACGAGTAGCATCAATAGCAAATAATGCTTTTTCATCATTTTCATGCTGGTTTTTTATAGAGTTAATATAGATCTCAAGATATTGGTCTTAATTATAAATTTCAGGAACCTCTCACTTTAGGCACAAACGAAAGAGAGTGTTCAAAATTCAGACATGCAAAGATTGATTAAATTTTCAGACCATTTTGATTCATTCACCTATAAATGGTTCTAAATCCAATGAAATGGAACAATAATGTAATTTAAAATAGATATATCAGGAGTACCATTTTTTTTGTACTACATAGATAACTATACTGATAACCAACATGTAGACACAAACGAAAATAATTCCTTCTGAATATTTTTTTATTATTCGGAAGAAATCAACACATAAATGCGAAAATTATAAGATTCAGGAGTTTTAATATTTTTCGTATAATAAAAAAAGGGCTGAAACTGTATCATTTTTTCAGGACAAGGTTTTAAACAATTCTGAACCCGAAACAGGAGATAACTTAAACAATCAATGCATCTTATATCTACTTTTATACCACAGAAAATTTTACAAATTCAACTATACAAATTAATCTATGAAAAAATTCTGGTTAGGCTTAAGTGCCTCAGTTATTTTGTTGAGCAGCTGCTCTACATCAGCAAAGCAGGTTGACTTTATTCAAGACAACATTGACAATGCTGTTGCGCAGAACAATTTACAAGTAGAAATCATTGAGAATTCAGGCAAAATTCTGAATCCTCGTACGATTGAAAAAGATGGTTCTACTCAATATGTACCTATCGAAGACTGGACAAGCGGTTTCTTCCCTGGTAGTATGTGGTATATGTACGAACTAACGGATGACAACAAATGGGAAGGTCTTGCTAAAAAATACACAGAAGATCTTGACTCTGTGAAAAATCTAAAATGGCACCACGATGTTGGATTCATGGTTTACTGTAGCTTTGGTAACGGATACCGTCTGACAGGTTCTCCTGAATACAAAGAAGTAATCATTGAGGCTGCTAAATCTCTTTCTACACGTTTTCGTCCCGGAGCTAAAGTTATTCAGTCATGGGATGCTGACAGAGGATGGCAAGGTAAACGCGGATGGAAATGTCCGGTTATCATTGATAATATGATGAATCTTGAACTTCTGTTCGAAGCGACTAAACTAAGCGGTGATTCTACATTCTGGAATATAGCTGTTGATCATGCTAACACAACAATGGCTCATCACTACCGTCCGGATAACAGCTGTTACCACGTAATTGATTACGATCCGGAAACTGGTGAAGTTCGTCACAAACAAACAGCTCAGGGTGCTGGTCACGAATCAGCATGGTCTCGCGGACAAGCATGGGGTCTGTACGGATATACTGTATGTTACCGTTATACAAGAGATCCAAAATATCTTGAGATGGCAGAAAAAATCTACGATTACATGTTCAACAATCCGAACATGCCGGAAGATTTAGTTCCTTACTGGGATTATAACTATGCTGATTATCCGGAATACATCGAGAAATTCGGTACTCCGCGTGATGCTTCTGCTGCATCAGTATCGGCTTCTGCTCTTTACGAAATGAGCACATATGGCAAACCTCAGTACAAAGAGGTAGCTGATAAAATCATGACTAATCTGGGTAGCCCTGCATACCGTGCAGAAGTTGGAACAAACAACAACTTCATCCTTATGCACTCTACAGGTTCTATTCCTCACGGTCAGGAAGTTGATGTACCTTTGAACTATGCTGACTATTACTTCTTAGAAGCATTGGTAAGAAAAGGAAATCTAGAGAACAATTAAGTTAGATAAAGTTAGATGTGAGTTTAAAAAGAGATAGAGCCGGATTTTTCCGGCTTGATTCTCTTTTTTACTTAAAATCAATCAACCATGACAAGAAAAATCACCACACTTTCATGCTCGCTACTTTTTGTAGCTGCGAGTTCACTATCGGCTCAAGTTCTTGAGTTCAATCATCCGGATATTTTATCCTTTGAAAACAGCATTGCTCCGGCAACAGCTTCTTCAAAATCAGTCCTGTCGCTAACAAACGAACACTTTAAGCACGGCGAAAACAGTTTGTCGTGGAAATGGAATGCCCCGAAGGAGGTGCTTTCGATTAAACGCCCGATCGGATATTTAGCAAAAAATCCGAACCCGAAAGAAACATCTGTTTCTACTTTCGTATTCTGGGTTTACTCAAAATCACCTGTTAAAGACCAAAAAATTCGTGTGCAGTTCCTCAAAGAAGGCCGGGTTTGTTCCTGGTTTGACTGTGGAGTTGATTTCCAGGGATGGAGAGGTGTTTGGGTAGCTTTTGACCGTGACATGATGGGTACTCCTGAAGAAGGAATGGACGAAATGCGTATCATCGCTCCCGAAACAGCAAGTGGTGAACTGGCTTTTGATCTGGTGATCCCTTCATCTTTTCAGGACATACGTCAGCACACGGCCGGATTCCAGGTTCCTTTCGTAAATGCAGGAACAAAAAATCACTGGCTGATTCTGCTTGAATCATGGGGTAATAAGTTCGACCTTCCTGTTGCTTCAACTGTTGCGCCGGAAGAGAAAAAAGAAATCGAACTGATTGAGGCACGTTTCCGTGATGTACTTCTTCCAAAAAGAAAATATGATCTGGCTAAACTTCGCAAAGACTTCGAACATTACCAGATCAGAGAAAATAAAGACGGTAGCATTCAGGGAATGCCAATCTTCTTCATTCGCTTTGCCGAAACATATATCAATCTTGGATATAAATATCCGGGAGAGCTCTATAAAAAAGACAAACGACTACTGAGTCAGTACAACAGTATGATGAATGACCTGGCTATTGCCTGGAACAATGAAACAGACGAAGCTAAACGCAAAGAGATAGCTGCAATGTATGTTTTAGGAGCTCGTCATCTGGCTGATCAGGGATTCGTTGCCGGTAGTGAAATGGGAACACTTCACCACCTTGGATACAGCATGCGTCAGTATTATACATCTATCTTCTTAATGAAAGATGTTCTTACTGCGGCAGGTATGGATAAAACATACCAGCAGGCAATGGAATGGTTTGCCGGAACAGGCGAAGTAAAACTAAAACCTACTGCCAACGGTATTGACATTGATGCATTCAACACGTCACTTATCGGTCGTTTGTGCTCTATTCTAATGATGCAGGACACTCCGGAAAAAGTTACGTACTTACGTTCAATCGCACGCTGGATAAACAATGGTATGCTAATTGCTGATGGCACATCTCCGTGTTTGAAAATAGACGGAACAATTTACCACCACCGTCATAACTATCCTGCTTATGCTATCGGAGGTCTTGACAATGCTGTAATTTCTGTATGGTTGCTTCAGGGAACATCTTTCGGGGTGTCTGAAGAAGGACATGCCAATCTGAAAAATGCACTCCTTACCTTCCGTACATATTGTAATCTGACAGACTGGCCTTTGTCATTAAGCGGACGCCATCCTAAAACAAAAGGAAATGCTTTAATTCCATGGCATTTTGCCCGCCTTGCTCTGGCAGGAACACCTGACGGAAAACAAGCGGTAGATCCTGAACTTGGTGCAGCATTCCTTCGTCTGAACGATGGTGCGAAAAGCGAATATGTAAAACAGGTTGCTGATGCCGGAATCAAAGCTGAACAAGCTCCTAACGGAAACTGGGCATTACCATACTCTTGTCTTGCAGTTCAACGCCGTGGCGACTGGATGGCTACTGCTATGGGACATAGCCGTTATCTTTGGGCAACCGAAACTTATAAAACAGCTAACCTGTACGGTCGTTATCTGAATCACGGTAATCTGCTTATCATGCCTTACGCAGTTAAAAACGGACGCGAAGCTTCCGGATTTATGCAAGAGGGCTGGAACTGGAATCATTTCCCGGGGACTACAGCAACTGTTCTGCCTCTTGAGAAACTAAGAGCTGATGTACGCAATGTTGATACATTCTCCGGATATGAAGAGATGCTTCTTTCGGACGAAACTTTTGCCGGAGCTCTTACACATAAAGGTGAAAACGGACTATTCGGAATGAAACTTCACGAACACGATAAGTACAATGGATCGCTTCGTGCGCGTAAGTCTTATTTCTTCTTCGACAACCGTGTGGTTGCATTAGGAAGCAATATTGAATCAGATGTTGAAAATAATCCTACACATACGACTCTTTTCCAGGTTTATTTGCCTAAAGAAAATGAGGGTATCACAATAAATGGTGATTCGGTTACTCTTTTCCCATACGAAGGGAAATTAAACGGTAAGTTTAACTATCTTAGTGATACGAAGAATAACTATTTCTTTGTAAAAAACGGAAATGTAGAGGTTAGCCGTAAGCTTCAGAACTCTTTTGATCAAAGCACAGACAAACCGACAAAAAACAATTTTGCTCTGGCTTCTATCAATCATGGTAGCAAGATCAAGGGTGAAGGATATGAGTATATGGTATTGATTCAACCGACTCAGCAGGAAGTATCGAAATATGCTAAAGAACTGGCAGCTAAGAAGAATAAAGCTTATACAGTTCTTCAGAAAGACAGTCTGGCACATATCGTAAAAGATAATGCTACTCAGTCAACCGGATATGTTCTGTTCGAAGCCGGAAAGCTAACACAAAACGATCAGATCCGTGAAGTATCTCTTCCGTGTATGGCAATGGTTAGTCCGAACGGAAAAAACGGAATGACGCTTAGCATTGCTGATCCGGATTTACGCTTCTACGATGGTCCTTCTGACGAGCAATTCGACGAAAACGGCAAACGCATCGAACGTAGTGTTTACTCACGTAAATGGATCAACAATCCGTCTCAGGAATCTGTAATCACAGTTCGTCTGAACGGAAAATGGAAACTGGCTACACCTTCAGAATATGTTATGAGCACATCATATGATGGAAACGAAACAATCCTGCTGGTAAAATGTCAACATGCATTCACACGTAACCTTGAGTTACAAAAATTATAATACGTATTACTATGTCATTATTGAATAAATCATCATTGCCATTGCTACTTACGCTCTCACTAGGAGCACAGGCTCAGCAACCAAAACAGCCAAACGTTATTTACGTTTTCCCGGACCAGTTCCGTAACCACGCAATGGGTTTCTGGAATGAGAAAGGATTTAAAGAACACGTAAACTTCAAGGCTGATCCCGTTATAACACCTAACCTTAATAAGTTTGCAAAAGAGGCTGTAGTTTTATCTACAGCCCAAAGTAACTGTCCACTTTCGAGCCCTCACCGCGGTATGCTGTTTACCGGTATGTACCCTGAGGGCAGTGGCGTTCCTTTGAACTGTAACTCTGAACGTCCGATCAGTTCTCTTCGCGAAGATGCAACTTGTATGAGTGACGTATTTAGTCAGGCCGGCTACAACTGTGCATACTTTGGTAAGCTTCACCTTGACTTCCCGACTCCGAACGACCCTGAAAATCCGGGTAACTACGTAGAGTCTCGCCGTCCGGCATGGGATGCTTATACACCGAAAGAGCGCCGTCACGGATTCGATTACTGGTATTCATACGGTACATTCGATGTGCATAAGCAACCTCACTACTGGGACAATAACGGAAAACGTCATGAGATCCGTGAATGGTCGCCTAAGCACGAGGCTGATATGGCTATTTCATATCTGAAAAATGAAGGTAACGTACGCGATACTTCTAAACCATTCTTTATGATGGTAAGTATGAATCCTCCTCACAATCCATATTATTCACTGGATGATATTATGGAAGAGGATTACAACCTGTATAAAGACAAATCTGTTGAAGAGTTATTGGTTCGCCCTAACGTAGATCACAAACTGGCTAAGGCAAAACATGCTGCTTATTATTTTGGTTCTGTTACAGGTGTTGACCGCGAATTCGGACGTATCATGAATGCGTTGAAAGAAATGGGAATGGATGAAAACACAATCGTAGTTTTCTCTTCTGACCACGGCGAAACAATGTGTTCTCAGAATACGGAAGATCCGAAAAACTCTCCTTACCAGGAGTCTATGAACGTGCCGTTTATGGTTCGTTATCCGGGCAAACTTCAGCCAAGAGTAAGCAACCTGCTTATTTCTTCTCCGGATATTATGCCTACAGTTCTTGGACTGGCAGGATTGGATCAGAATATTCCTCAGGAGGTAGAAGGACATAACTATTCTATGCACTTTAAAAATCCACGCAACCGCATGGCATTACCTCAAAGCGCACTTTACATCCGTAACTTAAACGGAGATAAAGACAAGAATGGTCAGGTGACTAGTTATGTTCCGGTTAGCCGCGGTGTGAAAACACACGAGTACACACTTGCAATCGATATCGACAAGAAAGGTAAGATCAAAAAGACTTTCTTCTTCAACGATCAGAAAGATCCTTATCAAATGAAGAATCTTCCTTTCAACCCTAAAGGTAAAGTTGAAAAAGAATTGCTTCGTCAAATGGCATCATTGCTGAAACAGGCTAACGATCCATGGTACAAAAACCGTACATTAAACGATATCATTCCTTACGAATAATATTTGTTGTACCCATATATTGAAAAGAGCGTATTCCGGCTAACGGAATACGCTCTTTTTATTTTCTTTTATCCGGAATCAGTTATTCTTTACAGGAATAACCATATTCCATGATCTGGTTGCATTCTCAAAACCTCCCGGACCATCCATCGTCGCAAAAAAGATAAACTTTGGTTTTCCTTCCTCGAAGTAGATAAACGGACGCTCAAGTTGTCCCTGCATATTAATTTCGCCATCTTCGAACTCTACAGTACGGGAATAAGCTTTCGGATCTTTATCCATTGTCCATTTAATACCATCTTGCGAGTGAGCCATTACGCCTCCCCCCTTTTCGCCGGTAAACTTCGCCACATGGTCTTTAAAGATCACGTGATAACCCTCCTTATCTTTCCATAAAAACGGATCTTCAGCCTCTCCCTGTTCTTCTACCGAGAAAATAGGCTGGTCGTTATTCAGAACCATATAAGGACCTTCAACCGAAGGAGCATATGCCAGCCCCATTGCCATATGGCTGTGTTTATGTCCTTCATAGCTTCTGCCTTTAAATATCATCAGAACGGATCCATCCTCCTGCACAATCGGCGACGGATTGGAAGTAAGGAAACTGTAAAACGTATTAGGCTTTGTTTTAAGGATCGGTTCATCAGAACGCTTCCACGGTCCGTAAGGAGAGTCTGCCACAGCCAGACCAATACGTTTATTCGCACGCCCTACTATACACCACGGGCTGTCAAGAGTCAGCGACTCCATTGTTGGCTCTTCGAAAGGATGCGTGGAACCCATATAAATCATATAGTACTTATCATTATGATACAATATTCTGGGATTATGCGTCGAACGCGAATCCCAGTACTGATGATCGCGTGCAGGCAAAGCTACATCTGAAAACGCATAAGGTCCCTGCGCCTGGTCGGACACTCCATGTACTATTTCCGAAGCAACCATCCAGCCGGGTTGAAAAGGCAGGCTTTTCGGAAATCGGGAAGCATAGATATGATATTTCCCGTCTTTATCTCTGATTACAGAACTACCCCAAACCCAGTATCCTTCCATTTCGAGTGCCGGTGTTTTTAAGGCGGGAGCTAAATTTTTGAATAACGGATTAGCAGACTCTTTCTTCAGTTCTCTGAGGTTATCCAGTTTTTGTGGAAAGACTTGTTGATAACTCGTAAAAAGCAAGGTTAATGCGATAAGTCCGGTTTTAAGTTTCTTCATAGATCGTATAATATTCAGATAATTATTTAAGTCCGAAATTTACTAAAATAATCCTTACCAGCCGATAGCAGGAACCGTAATTCTGCGCTTATGGTTCTTGCTCCTGCCGGACGCCGAAGCTAAAGGAATGCATAAGTATAGCATCTGACAGAAAAGCATTTTACATTTTAATCAATAAATTAGCTACTTGCTAATGAAAGTTTGCTACTTGCAAAACTTATTTTGCTACTTGCAAAGTTCAGTTTGCTACTTGCAAACGGGCATGATCATGCCGTTGGAAATTTGCTTAAGAGAAATTCGAAATTCTCTTAAGAGAAAATGGAAAACCACTTAAGAGAATCTGCGGAAGCTCTTAACTCTCTTCAAAAAAACTATACACAGAGTTTTGCAGTTTGAATTGCAACCATTTGCAACCGCATAGCAGAAGAATGTTTAAATATCTGTAGTATAGTGTTTTGTAAGAGGTTTAATAGGTTGCAATTGAGGTTGCAATTGGTGACGATTGGTTGCAATTAAAATCAGGAAGCTTATTCTTTATTTTCTACACAGAGTTTTGAGTTTTGAATCGACACAATCAGCACTTTTAGATTAAATAAATGATTAACAGGTGTATAGGTGTGCTGATTCACCTCAAACGAATCAGCACTGAGAGCTTCAATCAGCACACGTATCAGCACACTTGTTATTGGTGTATCTGTTTGATTATTAAACATTAATGATGGGGCGGTGCTGATTGTGCTGATAGTGCTGATTGAAAGTCAAACTTTATGTGCGTTATGAGCGATCAGCTATATTCCCGTATTTGCCTGCCACGAAATACGTATATCTCTGCCATGAAATACGTATTTCCCGGCTACGAAGTACGTATTTATTTCCATCAAAATACGTATTTCCCGGCGTACAAATACGTATTTCGTTGAGCAGAAACACGCATTTTGTATCGTCCTGAATTTAGTATTATCGCCAGATTCAATTTATAATACATTGTAAACTCAATCCGTAATTAGCTTCTGAATCTGTCAATCTTTTCGGTAAAAGGTAACTACTCAGATATAATACGGTAAATGTAGGGGCGGACCCGTGTGTCCGCCTTTGGTACACGATAAACGGCTGATTCTGTCTATGCGAAATATGATCCGTATGGTTATTTGCAGCATTGTGCAGTCCATCACCCAGGGCGGACACATGCAGACTGTGTGAAAAATATCTCATAAAGCAATTTCATATTTAAATGTTTATTATTATATTTAATGAATTGAAATCTTACTAGTATGCGATTTAAAACTCCTGAAGATAGAAACACGTTTATGATGTTTAATCAAC
>JBOFKD010000199.1:0-1125 GCA_051657165.1 Bacteroidales bacterium
TTTGGAACGTCTGATTCTTTTACTGACACTTCTTACAATTCTTTTAGCTGTAATCGGTCTCTTTGGGCTTGTGCTTTTTGAGTCACAATATAAACGTAAAGAAATAGCAATGCGTAAAGTATTCGGGGCGGAAACACAAGAAATATTGTTGGCTTTGAATAAGGTCTATGTCAAAATGGTCTTAATCTGTGTATTAATAGCAATACCTATTACTTATCTGGGGGTACAGACCTGGCTGGAAACATTTGCTTATCGGATACCGGTTTATTGGTGGGTCTTTGTGGTTAGTGCAGTAATTGTGCTCATAATCACATTACTTACTGTTTCGCTGCAAAGCTGGCGGGCGGCACGCGAGAATCCGGTTAATTCTGTAAAATCACTGTAAATTCAGATCTTATGAAACAAATCTTCTCAAATTTCTATAGGTTGGTGAAACGCAACAAGATGGTTGCGTTTCTCAACTTTGCCGGACTTTCTCTGGCATTCACTGTCGTCATTATTGTTGGCATACAGGTTTATTATGATTTTAGTTATAATCATTCAATTCCGGACTATAAGAATATGTACCGGATGAAATATCTGAATCTCTCTGATAATACTTATGGTGTAACTACAGCTTTTCCGATGATGGATAAACTGGTAAGTGATGTCCCGGAATTTGAATCATATGGAGCATCCGGTTATTTTTATACTGAGGATATAATTAGTCTGAATAATAACAGTGAGTTAGATACAGAGACAGAAGTACGTAGTTATGCAATTGATAACAAATTATTACACATGTTATGTCCCGTGATACTGATGGGCGACACATCCGGAATTGATGAAAATGAACGGGTTGCCATTCTGTCAGAATCAACAGCTAAACGATTGTTTGCATCTGAAAACTGTATAAATAAAGTAATATACAGAGGAAAAACACCTATTCGTATTGGTGCAATTATGAATGATATACCAAAAAATAATACATTTTGGGCGGATTTATGGGTAATAAATGACTTCTATAATACAAGTGCTTCCGAATGGTCGTATGTTATGTACACAAGGTTAAAGCCTGATCAGGCAAAGATTGTGAATGAGAAACTAAAAGCTTTACATGAAAAAGGGAAAGATAATCGTGAAAGC
>JBOFKD010000200.1:0-5321 GCA_051657165.1 Bacteroidales bacterium
AAGCGCTATTAAATGATTAAAACCATTTTGTGTGTATTTATTATTAAATTATAGATTGAAGGATGTTTTAGTGTTCGGAGAAGTACTGTGAGGAAAGAATACGATGAAGATGAAAGAACCAATCTCTGAATTTTATAACAAGAATTACGAAGATAGATAAAATAATTAACCACAAAGACTAATGCACCCTGCGTGTTGAGTCACTTTAACTTAATAATTACTTTATGAAAAAACAATTATTGATTTTTCTTCTCATGCTAACATCCTTTGCGATGTATGCCCAGAACAAACAGATTAAAGGTATCGTTTTTGATACGCAGAATGAGCCTATTATAGGAGCATCTGTAGTTGAAGATGGTACAACAAACGGAACAGTTACAGATTTAGATGGTAATTTTCAGTTAACAGTAAAACCAAACTCTAAACTTAAAGTAACGTATGTCGGTTATGTACCTGCAATTGTTAATGTAGGAAATAATGTATCTCTCACTATTGTCTTAAAAGAAGACTCAGAACAATTGGAAGAAGTTGTTATCACAGGTTACGGAGGAAAACAGCTACGTACAAAAACAACCAACTCAATTGCAAAAGTTAAAGAAGAAGTTTTTGCAAACGGAGTATTTTCGAATCCGGCTCAGGCGCTTTCAGGTGCTGTAGCAGGTTTGCGTGTTGTGCAAAGTTCGGGTAATCCCGGAGCAGCACCGGCAATTGTATTAAGAGGTGGAACAAATCTCAATGGCTCAGGTTCGCCATTAATTTTGGTTGATGGTCAGTTCAGAGAAAGCTTGAGCGATATCAATCCGGAAGATATCGAATCGATGGAGGTTATGAAAGATGCGGGTGCCACTGCGATCTATGGAGCACGTGCAAATAACGGTGTAATCCTTATTACTACAAAAAGAGGTAAAGCCGGAATCAGTGAAATCAATGTTAAAGCAAAAGTAGGTTTGAATTACCTGACTAATCCATACGATTTTATGGATGGTCGTGATTATTTGTACTGGATGAGAAAGGCTTATCAGAATTCAGCACAAATGTTCAAAAAAGGTGATGGTTCATGGGTAGGTATTACGAACTTGAATACTTTGGACGGAGCGACTGCTTACGGTACCGGTAACCTTTATTGGGCTGATGCAAATAAAACAATTCCGTTAGACGGAAATAAAGATAACAGAGCAGTATGGAGTCCGATGAACTATACGCCGGACTTGGCATTCCTTTTAAATCAGGGATGGGAAACAATGATAGATCCGGTTTATGGAAAAGAAATTATTTTCAGAAACTGGGATATGGGGAAAAACAATATCAATTCTCCTGCAATGACTCAGGATTACAATATCAGCTTTACAGGTGGTAATGAAAAAGGATCTTATTATGCAGGTTTAGGATATAACCATACAGAGGGGCTTCCGTTGGATAACTACTACCAACGTATATCATTTACGATTAATGCTGATTATAAAATCAGAGAATGGTTGACATCTTACTCGAATTTTGCATTTGCGGATGCAAAATGGAGAGGGCTGCCTCCGACGCAAGGAGATGAGGCGAATTATTTCTCGCGTATGTTGAGTGCACCTCCGACACTTCGAGGTTATAATGCCAATGGAGACTTATTGTTGGGTGTTAATTCAGGTGACGGTAATCAGGGTGTAAACATCAATCAGTTTACTCGTAAAAACAATACAGATAAGTTCACATTAGGTCAGTCTTTCAGAATTGACTTAATGAAGTCACTATCATTGAAAGTTTCAGGGACATGGTATTACGATGAAGGATATTATGAATCATTCAATAAAGATTATTTAGCTTCTCCGGGTAACGTAAATACGTCCAGAAACTCGTCTGCAGAGTTTCAACGTACGTTGAATCAGACATATAATGCTGTATTGAATTATGATCAGACATTTAATAAGAATCATCAGATTAGTGCACTTGCAGGGATTGAATACTACGATAAATATATCTCAGGATTTAATGCATCAGGTTCGGGAGCTCCGACAGATGATTTTGGTGATCTTGGTTTGACATCTAAAGATAAAGATAAGCGTAATATTGACTCATGGCACCAAAGAGAGCGTATCTTCTCCGGATTTGCCCGTGTGAATTATGATTTTATGAATAAATATCTTTTATCGGCTGTTGTTCGTGAGGATGGTTATTCAAGATTGTTAGGAGCAAACAGATGGGGTGTTTTTCCAGGTGTTTCTGCCGGTTGGTTGATCGGCAATGAAAGCTTTATGAGCGGAACAAAAGATGTGATTTCTTTTGCGAAAATCAGATCAAGTTTCGGTTTGAATGGTAACGTTTCGGATATCGGACCTTACGAATTACAAGGTAGTTACGGAACAAATCGCTATAACGGAGGCATTGGTTATTTGTTAAATAATGTGCCAAACCCATACTTGCGTTGGGAGAAATCACATACGTTTGAGGTAGGTGCCGATATTAGTTTCCTTGAAAATAAAATCAATGCAAACTTTACATATTATGACCGTTTGACAAAAGGTAAATATGCAAACATTCAATTACCGGCATCTTCAGGTTTGAGTTCAATCAGAACAAATAATGGTGAGATTCAAAACCGCGGTGTTGAGGTTGAGTTAGGTTTTAAAATACTGACAACAAAAGACTGGGTATGGAATGTTAATGCAAATATTGCATACAATAAGAATATCATTAAGAAGTTACCAAATAACGGACTTCAACGAAATCGTCAGAGTGCATTCCAGGTTTATGACCCTAAAACAAAAGAGTTGATCTGGGTAGGAGGTTATCAGGAAGGACAAGAACCGGGTCAGATTTATGGTTTTAAATACGAAGGTGTTTATAAGAGCTATGATGAAATCCCGGGAGGTTTAGTTGATAAAACAAGTGGAAACAACGGTAGTAATGGTTTAGTACTTTACGGACCTGATGCATGGGCTAAACTTCCGGAAAGTCAGAAAATCAAATCGAATGGTTTTGCAGCAGCGCTACCAATTCAACCAGGTGATGCAAAATGGAAAGATGTGAATGGTGACGGCGTGATAGATAACTATGATATGGTGAAAATCGGAAACTCGACACCACGTTGGACAGGGGGTATCACTTCTATGTTGAAATGGAAAGATTTGACATTCAATGCTCGTTTTGACTATGGTTTAGGATTTACAGTTGTAGACTGGAGAACACCATGGATCATGGGTAATATGCAAGGAACATTCAACTCTTTGGTTGATTCAAAAGATACATGGACACCTGAAAATCCAAATGCAAAATATCCTACTTATGTATGGGCTGACCAGTTAGGTAAAAGAAACTATGCAAGACAGTCAAGTAAATTTATGTATAATGGAAATTATCTTGCAATTCGAGAGTTGACATTGTCCTATAACTTACCTGCATTCTTGTTAAGACCTGCGAAAATCAACCGTTTGGAATTCTCTATAACAGGACAAAATTTAGGTTATATAACTGCAGCGAAAGGGGTATTCTCTCCTGAGAAATCAGATAATAACGGAGGTTACCCACTTCCAAAAAGTGTGATTTTCGGATTAAATCTATCATTCTAAAAACTGAACAATTATGAAATGTATTAAATATATCGTATCATTTTTTGCATTGTTGCTAGCAACTTCATGTGGATCTCTTTTGGATTTATCTCCGGAAGATTATTATGGAAGTGGTAACTTCTGGAATACGGAAGCTCAGGTTAAGGGCTTTATGAATGGTTTGCATAACCAATATCGCGGATCTTATTCAATGTATTATGTTTTAGGAGAAGCGCGAGGCGGTACATCTAAAAGCGGTACATCTTCGCAGAATACGTCACTGGATTATAGTAGTCCGATTAAAGATAACACATTTACGAAAGAGAGAACTGGTATTTCGTCATGGAATGGTTTGTACTCGAATCTACTTCAGGTAAACCTGTTTATTCAGAAGGTAAATGAAATTACATTTTTGGATGCAGCAACAAAATCGTACTTGTTGGGTCAGGCTTACGGATTGAGAGCGAACTATTATTTTATGCTTTATAAGACATACGGCGGAGTACCAATTGTGGATCGTGTGAAAGTGTTAGATGGTCAGATTTCAGCAGAATCATTGTATCAAGCAAGAGGGACAGCTCAGGAGACTATGAATTTTATTAAAGAAGATCTTAAATTGTCTGAGCAGAACTTCGGATCAAATGTAACGATTAACGGAAATAAATCTATGTGGTCGAAATATGCTACATTGATGTTAAAAGCAGAAGTTTATTTGTGGACTGCTAAAGTTTCGACAGGAGATTTTCAGGCTAATCCGGCTGACGCTTTGGTTGCGAGAGATGCTTTGAATGAAGTATATGGTAAATTTGAATTGATGAAATCTTTCACAAGCGTATTCTCTGAAAAAGGAAATAAAGAGGTGATCTTTGCTTTGCGTTTCGAAGATGGTGAAGCAACCAACTTTGCAAGTTCGTTTACTTATTCGAATAATGTGTTCTTAGGGCAGGTTTATGGAAGAAAAGGAAACTTGATTGATACAGATACATTGAATCTTAAGAACTCAGGGATGATGCGTAACGAATATAAGTGGGGTCTTTTCTCGTCGATGGATTCGGTTGATGTGCGTAGAGATGCTACTTTCTTAGATTATTATGATCAGGAAGGTACTCCAAAAGGGTTGGCTTTCAAAAAATGTATTGGTATAATCAATCAGGAAGGTAACCGTGTATATCAAAATGATATTATTGTTTACAGATATGCAGATGTATTGTTAATGTTGGCTGAGATCGAAAATATGACAGGTGGTGATGTTTCGCCATATATCAATCAGATTCGTGAGAGAGCCTATGCTGCAAACTGGGATGAAGCGAAGTTTGGTTACAAAAACGCATCAAAAGGTGAGAATGAGTTCGCTATCTTGTTTGAACGTGACAAAGAATTCATTTGGGAAGGTAAACGCTGGTTTGATGTTGTAAGAATGAAAAATGGTGCAGGGGAATCGATGGTGTTTGATGCAAAAGCAAACTATGATGATCCAAACCCGATTTTGACAAAAGATCAGGCTTATATGATTCTTTGGCCGATTGATATAAATACATTGAACAACGACCCTGAGTTGAAAAACAATCCGGGTTATGAATAGTAAATAGATAGAATTTGGTATATGGAACAGGCGAAAATCTGAAAATGGTTTTTGCCTGTTCTTTTTTATTTGTGGCTTTTACAGAAAAAATTCAGAATCTATTCGTTTATTTGTTCGTTATTATCATTATAAATGATAGCAAATAGCTTAAACCTGAGGAAAAATGAAAATATTGATCATCGAGGACGAACCTGAATTAAGAGAGA
>JBOFKD010000201.1:0-20654 GCA_051657165.1 Bacteroidales bacterium
GCTTCTTTTTTTTATACAATAGACCATCGCGGAGACGCTTACACTTTATGTGCATTATAGGTGATCGGCGGATAAATACGGTTAGTGAAGTTCTTATTTTTGTCAGTCACTTCACAAACAACCACCTTCGGGGTTGTGGCGCCAGGCTGGCAATGAGCCACGCTTTGAATCCTTCATCCGTTCCGATTCAGGATTCAAAACGCGGTTACAGACAAATTACACCTTCGGCGTAAAAGAACAAAACAAATGGCAATGAGAATCCGGTAGAGATGATATAAATATCGTCTTCGTCGATGTTCCATACGCAGTTTCGGATTACCCATTTCTGTTAATTGCAATTTTAGTCTTATCACGTAGAATGTTTGTAATCAGCTGTTTTGTTATAAATCTGAGACAATATTTATATCATATCTACATGTTGTCACAACTATTATATGCATAATAAATTTAAGCAATTCTCCGAAGGAGTTTGATTGATTCAACATCCGGAAAGTGATCATCCTCCCTCTCTTCAATCCCGAAGGTGGTTGTTTATACAGCTTTCAGACCAACCGAGTTTATCTGCTGAGGCAGAATCGGGTCAGTGTTTTATTTATTAGGTACATAAAAAAAGGTCTGTGCGGCTTTTATTTGCCGCACAGACCTTTTGGGATATTATGCATTTTCTTTATTTACACTTCCCGGTACAACCAACGAAGGTATGTGAGAGAATTTAAGTTCATTTTCGTCCATAGATACCATAATTTTTTCACCCGGTTTCATATCTGATGAAAGAATTAATTCTGCCATTCCATCCTCCAGATACTTCTGAATAGCTCTTTTCAAAGGTCTTGCTCCGAATTGAACATCGTATCCTTCTTTAGCAATAAATACCTTAGCCTCGTGAGTTATCTCCAGCTCGTAGTCAAGTTCCTTCATGCGTTTATAGAATGATTTTAGTTCAAGATCAATAATTTTCAGAATAGAATCCTGATTAAGCTGATCAAACATTATTATATCATCTATACGATTAATGAATTCAGGCGCAAAAGCTCTGTTTAAAGCTTTCTGAATAACTCCTCGTGAAAACTCTTTAGCTGATTTGTCATTAGGTGTTGTGAATCCAACCCCTCTTCCGAAATCTTTGAGCTGACGAGTTCCGATGTTGGATGTCATAATCAGAACAGTATTCTTGAAATCAACCTGGCGGCCTAAGCTGTCAGTCAGACGACCCTCATCAAACACCTGAAGCAATAGATTAAATACATCCGGATGCGCTTTCTCTATTTCATCCAGAAGAACAACAGAATAAGGCTTGCGTCTTACTTTTTCTGTTATTTGTCCGCCTTCTTCGTAGCCAACGTAACCCGGAGGTGCTCCGATAAGTCTTGATACAGAGAATTTTTCCATATATTCACTCATATCAATACGGATAAGTGCATCAGAAGAATCAAATAAATACTCAGCCAGCTTTTTGGCAAGGTGAGTTTTACCTACTCCGGTTGGTCCGAGGAACATAAATGTTCCGATAGGGCGGTTCGGATCTTTCAGCCCGATACGACTTCTTTTGATTGCTTTAACGAGTGTCTCAACAGCTTCGTCCTGACCGATAACGGCTCCCTGAAGGGAATCCCTCATCTTTAGCAGTTTAGCGGTTTCGTTATCAGCAACTTTTTGAACAGGAATGCCAGTCATGAGAGCAACAACATCTGCGATGTTATTTTCATCGACTACCTGTCTGTTTTTATCAAGCTCTTCTTCCCAGGTCTTTTTCTCGTTTTCCAGTTCAAGCAGAGCTTGCTTCTCCTTATCGCGGAAGTCCGCGGCAAGTTCAAAGTTCTGAGCTACCACAGCATCATTTTTATCTTTACGTATCAGTTCTATTTTCTGTTCAAGATCAGTAATTGATTTTGGTACAACAATATTCGTGATATGCGCTCTGGCTCCGGCTTCATCTAAAGCATCAATGGCTTTATCAGGGAAATGGCGGTCGCCAATATAGCGTTCGGCAAGTGTAACACATGCCAGTATTGCTTCGTCCGTATATTTTACGTTATGATGATCTTCGTATCTCTCTTTGATATTCTTAAGAATAGTCAGTGTCTCTTCTGCTGTTGTCGGAGGAACAATGATTTTCTGGAAACGTCTTTCGAGAGCTCCGTCTTTTTCTATGTTTTTACGGTATTCATCCAATGTGGTTGCACCGATACATTGCACTTCACCTCTTGCAAGCGCAGGTTTCAGAATATTTGCAGCATCAAGAGATCCGCCTCCGCCACCTGCACCGACGATGGTATGCAACTCATCAATAAACAGGATGATGTCCGGGTTTTCTTTTAACTCATTGAGGATTGATTTCAAACGTTCCTCAAATTGCCCGCGATATTTTGTGCCGGCAACAACAGAAGCCATATCAAGCGCAATAATCCGCTTGTTGAAAAGAATGCGTGATACCTTCTTTTGAACAATGCGTAAAGCCAGCCCTTCAACAATAGCTGATTTACCAACTCCCGGTTCTCCGATAAGGACGGGGTTGTTCTTTTTTCTTCTGCATAGAATTTGTGCTACACGCTCAATTTCTTTGTCTCGTCCTATGATGGGATCCAGACGGTTTTCGAAAGCAGCCTTCGTTAAATCTGTACCAAAGTTATTAAGTACCGGAGTGTCTTTTTGAGGTTTTCCGGTTACTTTTTCTTCAGATTTGCCAGTCTGTTTAGCAGAATTAAAGTTGTCTTTCTCGTTTTCTTCATCATCCTCGTCGTCAATAAAGCTAGCTTTTGGTAATTCCTCTTCAATAGCCGGAGGAGTGTTGCTATTATTATTGAGATAGCTGAAGACGTTCTGATATGTGAGTTGGTTTTGATTTAAAATCTGTTTAGCCATATTTTTATCTTCTTTTAGAATAGCTAAAAGCAAATGTTCAACATCTGTCTGGTCACTCTTCATTAATCTCGATTCGAGACGACTCATACGCATGATCCGGTCAGTAGCTGTACTGATAGATACAGAGTCATCATGAGAATCACTTAACGAAAGATTTTCCAGAATTGCTCTTTCTATCTGGGATTTAAGATTTGAAATATTAATTTGATAATGGGTGAAGATATTCGTTGCTCTGTTATCTCCGTCTCTGAGTATCCCGAGCAATAAGTGTTCGGGGTTGATAGAGTGGGAGTTAAGTCTCTCAGCTTCTTCAAGACTATAGCCTTGAATATCTTTCAGTTTTTGTGAATAGAAATCTTCCATATTGTAAATATCAGATCTTACATTTTTTAAACACTAAAAAGAAGATTATGGTTTCGTATTTTGTAAAGAACTTTCGTCATTAACAGAATCTTCTTTCTTCTTTTTCTTAAATTTTCTGGATCTGAACAGGTCCAGAATTTTATCAAAGTCTTTCTTATAAATAAGGCCCAGACCTTGAGTAGTAACGGCTGACTTGATATAATAATATCTGTCATTCGTTTTGTTGTAACCTTTTAAACGGAGATTTCCGCTTTTGGTCAATTTATATTCGGCATCAATATCTCCGATGAAATTGGTCTGAGACTTTGGATTATCTTTATAACCAAAGTTTCCGTTTATAAGTAACCGGTTGTTCAGCAATTGACTGGACAGAGCTAATTCTACTTCGATATCAGAAAAATCGCCTTTGTCGGATTTAATATTTGTTCCGAGGTTCCAGTTGTTGCTTACTTGTCTGAGAATATTGTTTAGCTGGGACGAAATGGTTGACGATGCGATCGCGGATAACTCATTTCTCTGTCCGGCGTTCATATAGTCCGGTGTGTAGAACTTATTCAATAACAACAAATAAATGATTTGCTGGTTCATCATCTCCGGTGTACCGATTATACTCTTCACTTTCCGGTTTATATCATCCGAGTTGGACGGTAACCAAATATTAAAGTCCAGTTCAGGCTGAAGCATCTCTCCGGATATATTCAGCTGGCATTGAACAGGGACGTTTGTCCGGCTCAGTTCCTTATCGTTGATAAAGCTTTCGTCAAGATCAGTCAGGTTCGCTGTCAGAGCATAGATGGCGTTAATTTTCAGCTCAGCAGCCATTGGATTTCCTCTGAAGATCACAGAACTTCCGTTTTCGATAAGAAATTCGCGAACGAAGAGGTTCTGGAGATTGAAGAAGTAGTTTCCTTTTTCAATCGTATAAGTTCCGTAGAGCTTTACATCATCAGATTTTGTATTGAAATTCAGACGTAAACTTCCGGTTCCGGTCGTTTGAATTTCATCACCGGTTGTTTCATCCATAATCAATGTGAGTTTTGCATCTGGTGTTACATCCATCTGCAAATCAATATTGATATTGGCTGAACTCTCTTCTTTATCTGTTTCTTTATCTGCGAGCTTATGTCTGTCTTCAGGTTTACTGTCACTTTTGTCAGTAAACGTCAGGAATCTGTATTCACTGGCTGTTGCACTGTTACTAAGCGAAAAAGTGAAGCTTGAATTGGCTTCGGACTTTCCATTCATGGAAATATTGACGTTTGACTCATCGCCTTTAATAGTCCCTTTACCTGTTGCAAATATCGTGCCAAAAAACAGATCGTTTAGTTTTTTGTTTGTGTCGAAAACAAGCATATGGTCAGGATACAACGAAATATCGTATTTGATATTTTTGAATCCCTGATGTGTAAGCTCGCCCGAAGCTTTGCCCTTGTTTCCCTTCGTGTCAGTTAAAGATATATTTTCAAAGTAGATACGTTCAGGCTCGAGATATAACATATCATTGATCGTGTATTCGGTATTTGTATATCCAATACCGAGTTTGATGTTTTCGAGCAATGCACTTCCGTCAAGAGCCAGTTTTGAAAATCTACCGAACAATCTGACATTTCCGGTTGCTTTTCCTCCAAATTTAGAGAAAATAGATGAAACAAACTGGTTAATGAAACCTATATTTAATTGTTTTGCGTCAAATTTCAGATCCAGAGAGTCCTTGGTCGGAAAAATATATCCGTCAACATACGAGATGTTTTCGTTCTCTGAGATATTTCCCTTCATGAGTATTCCGCTATTAGAGGCATCCCAGGAACTGTGTAGTTTAAGGTTGCCCAATAGAGCATTGTTAAAGCTGAAATTTTTTACTGCAAAATTATCAGTAGAGATATGCGGCATCTTTTCAAACTTTGAAAGTGCAAAATCTCCTGAAGCATATCCTCCAAAATGGACATTTGCCACATTGAGCAATTCAAATATATAATCCAGATTAATGGATTTGAGCTGAAGATGCAGTGAGTCGGTGTCGGCTTTTGATGCAACTCCTTCTATTTTTACATACTGATCCTGATGTGAAACCCTGAAGTTCTCAACAAATATTTTCTCCGGAGTGATATCTATATGAGCCGGAGCTATATTCCATATAGTATCGTTTATGATCAGTTTTGTCGGATGCATATCAATACAACCGTAAAGCTGTTTTTTCTCATCTCTGTCAAGAACAGCCATAAGATCCAGTTCTCCGCCAAATGTTTTCAGACTTGTGTTGTATGCCTGAATATTTGTTTTGATAGAATCATCTTTTGCTGAAACGTTTAATGTAATGTTTGTGGGTATACGTTTCTTGTTGTATGTCGTGGCTTTCACTTCAATTACCTGAGTCCCGGTATTGTTATGAGCATAGAGTTGTCCCTGATCGATCAGATTTTTTCCGATTTTCAGGCGGGGCGCAATCAATGATAAATTAAATTGCTCAGAACGACTGTCTATAAAACCATTCAAAGCAATAGGCCGGGATATATCGGCATTCACTGAAAATACTCGCAACAGCGGATTCAGATCGCCTGTGCATAAAGAGTATATCATATGACTGTTGTACTCTTTCTTTCTTTTTGTTTCTTTTTTTGGAATTAAAGCCGGAATTTCTTTAGAAATAACCGCCATAACTTCTGCAGGTAATTCTTTCAATGAATACTCTCCGCGAATATCACCGCTAAGCAATGGTGAGCTGATCGTAATCTTTTTGTATTTATTAGTCTGGTCAGCAAGAATATTGATTTTATCTACAAATGCAGTGTCGGAATCATTCTCTATAAGTAAAGAGTCTATCGTTATAAACCCTGACATGATATCTACATTTTTGCCGCAGATTGTGCTGTTTATCTTCCCGCTGAAAGACGTGTTTTTATTCATGCGTGTGAAATGAAAAGCATCTGTATTCAGGCCATTTACCTCTATCGCAGAATGAATAGTCATATCCGGTTTGTTCAGATTCTCAATGTCGAGTTTCGTCTGGATATATCCGTTAAGATCATTCAAAAGAAACCCTCCTGTGAATGAATTGTGATCTAGCTTAGCTCCGAATTTTAAATTGTTATAGGTATAATCTTTGAAATCAAAGTCAAAGAATTCACCGTTTACAGAAATACGTGGTTTCTGTCCCTTTGTATATGTCCCTTTAAAATCAAACCAGGTGTTTAGATTGCCGAATAACTCTCCTGTTTTCCCTTTGATTAAGTCATTCAGGGCTATATCCAGGCCGTTTATCTGTCCGCTGAAATTCCATTGATCTTTCAGTGAAGTCTCCTTCACAGTAGCCTGGACATCCAGATTTGCAAGCTGACTTTTGATATTGGCATGTGCTACCAGATCAGACCGGAATCCGGAGATCGATAATTTAGCTTTTGTGATACCATTCTCTTCACCCAGATTCCGGTAAGGACTGTTTTTGGGTAAAACACGATGGAGAAGCATCTCCGAAAATTCAGGTGTCAGATAGAAATCAGAAATATCCAGAAAATAATAGGGGTCGTTGCTCGAAAATAGCTGATTTACACTTGTGTTCAGGTTTATATACAGTAATTCGCGGGCATTCAGCATCAGATTGCTGACTTTAAAACTGTCAGCAGTTCCATCCAGTTGTGCATCTAGTGTTACAGTTGCCGGAAAGCTTTTGAGCACCGGCAGTAAAGGAGCAATATCTGATGTGTTAATAAAGCTTGATGTTATATCCAGATGGACGTTTGTTTTCTCTTTCAGGTCACTAATCAGATGTTTGTCAAACTTAAACAAAGACTTTCTGTTTCTCAGAGAGTCCGATTTGCTCATATCTATCGAAATATTTTCAATATTCAGGAATGAAGACGGTAGTGTTACACGAATTGCAGGAATATGTACACTATCTCTATTTCCTTTAATAGAAAAAGATAGTTTGCGCAGTTCAAATCCTGATTTTTCATTAAAACTAATACGCTTAACATCAGCATTGACGGAGTCTTTTGATATTGACTTAATGGATACTGATGCCAGGAGGTTTGAGATATTGACATGATGCGGATTAAACGTTTCCGGTGTATTCTCTTCTGAGAATACATCATATGTTAAGTTTCCGCGGCGAATAAGGATGGTTCGCAGCTGAATTTCAAGCAGACCTTTTTTCTTCTTTTGTTTTTTAGGCTTGAGTTTCTCTATAATAAAATCCAGATTAGTCGGTGCTGTCGGATTCTCCCGATAGATGTGTCCCTCGAAAGAAAACAACTGGACTGTATTGATAATCAGACGTCTGTTTAATAATTCTTTCAGATTGAGATTGGCTGCTATCTTATTCGCATTTAGTAACGTCAGGTTATTTTTGTCTTTGATGACAACTTCCTTTAATGCTATTTTATTGAAAAGTTCAGGCTTAACTTCTCTGATTTGAACATGGGTGTCAAGAAGTACAGATAGTTCTCTGGATACAAGCTGTGTGACTTCTTTCTGAATGGAGGGTACACTCAGAATAATATATACTGATCCATATAATATGAATATGAACAACAGTATGCCTAGTATGATATTTCGAATTGTTTTAATAGTACTTTTATTTAAACCGATTTAGTTACAAAGTTAAGGAAATACTCGGTTTCGGAGAGATCGGAAGGTATTTTCTTTTGATGAGGCTCTCAAAAAATCTTAATACCCATATAATGTCCGGAACATGAAACTAACATAAAAATAGCAGTTTCTGAAGAAAAAACTTTTAAACTAATAATGTAAAAAAGAGCCTATTATTTCTTTCAAAATGAAATTCATTCGTTGAGATATGAAAAAAATGTTTGCTTTTTAACGAAAAACTTTTACTTTTACCGCTGTGAACAAAAACCGAAACCTTCTGGCTTCGGTTTCTTAATATCTTTTTAACCGATAAGAAAGCCGCATGGAAAATAATGTTTTATACAGAGTGAAATCCGAAAACTTTCACGAGATTGTTGACGGAAAGCAAGTGAATTTATATAAGCTGTCTAATAAAAATGGTTTGGAAGTCTATATTACAAACTATGGAGGATTTATCGTTTCATTACTAGTGCCTGATTCGAAGGGGAATTTGTGTGACGTAGTATTAGGATATGAAAATCTGGATGGTTATATTAATGCTCCCGAAAAATATCTGGGATCTGTGATAGGACGTTATGGCAATCGTATTGCTAAAGGACGCTTTCATCTGGAAGGGAAAGAATATAACCTGGCTGTGAATAACGGTCCGAACCATTTGCATGGCGGACTCGAAGGTTTTAACCGCAAAGTGTGGGATGTTTTAAGTCATAATAATCATGAGATAGTGTTGGGTTATACATCTGCAGATGGTGAAGAAGGTTATCCGGGAACGCTTAAAGTAGTGATGACGTATACGCTTACAGCGACGAATGATTTGAAAATTGATTACGTGGCGGAGACAAATAAAACTACCATTGTGGGACTTACAAACCATGCGTTCTTTAATCTTTCGGGAGCCGGAAAAGAAACTGTAATGGATCATACTTTGCAAATTTATGCCGATTTCTATACGCCAACAGATGATACACTTATACCAACAGGGGAAATCCTGAAAGTAGCCGGCACACCGCTGGACTTTAGAACACCTCATATTATTGGTGCACGGATCAATGATGATTTTCCTGCGCTTAAGTATGGAAAAGGATATGATCATAACTTTGTGTTATCGAAGCAGTACAGTGGTGAATTGAGCCATGCAGCAACTGCATCATCTCCTGAAACAGGTATTCAGCTTGATGTTTATACAACTGAGCCGGGTGTTCAGCTGTATACAGGTAACTGGTTGAGTGGTTTTGAAGGTAAGAATCATGAAACTTATGGTGAAAGAAGTGCTTTTTGCCTGGAAACACAACATTTTCCTGATACACCGAATCATGCACACTTTCCATCGTGTGTTTTGAAAGAAGGGGAGAAGTATCGTCAGGTATGTATTTATAAATTTAGCTAAAATCAATCTTTAAATAACTAATTAAAATCTAAATTAAGAAATGGAATCTACTGGTAAAAAAAACTATGCGCTACCAATTGCGATGATGTTTGCGCTGTTTTTTATGATCTCTTTTGTGACAGGATTGCAAAATCCAATGGGAATCATTGTTAAGAATCAATTCGGGGCTTCAAACTTTATGTCGCAGCTGGGGAATGCTGCAAACTTCATTGCTTATGCTTTTCTGGGTATACCTTCAGGTCTGCTATTACAAAAAATCGGATATAAAAAAACTGCTTTGTTAGCAATTATCATCGGATTCACCGGTGTTGCTGTTTCTTATTTTTCAGGTGAGGTTGAAAGTTTTTCTATCTATCTTGCAGGTGCTTTTGTTTCAGGTTTCTCTATGTGTATGTTGAATACAGTAGTAAACCCAATGTTGAACACACTTGGTGGTGGTGGAAAAAAAGGGAATCAGTTGATTCAGTTTGGTGGATCAATTAACTCAATCGGTGCTACTATTGTACCTGTATTGGTTGGTTACCTTATTGGTGATGCTGCTCAGGCATCTATCAGTAAAGCTACTCCTGCTTTATTCCTTGCAATGGGTATTTTTGCTTTGGCATTTATTGTTCTTTACTTCGTGAATATTCCGGAGCCTCATATGACAATGGAAACTTCGGCAGAAGCTAAAACAGATACTCACAGTGCGCTTTCTTTCCGTCACTTTATTTTAGGAGCAATCGCTATCTTTATTTATGTAGGTGTGGAAGTGGGTATTCCTAACTTTGCGAATCTTTATATGACTTCATCTCCTGAAGAGGGTGGTCTGGCTATTGATACTACTATTGCAGGTGCGGTTGTAGGTACATACTGGTTCTTAATGATGATCGGACGTATCGTTGGTGCATCTATCGGAGCGAAAGTATCAAGTAAAGTGATGTTGACTTTCGTATCTGTATTAGGAGCTTGTATGACATTGGCTGCAATCACTATTCCATCGGATGTTATGGTTGATATGCCTGTATTTAAAGCTGATATTTCTTTTGGATTTGCAGAGGTGCCAATGAGCATTATGTTACTGGTTCTTTGTGGTCTTTGTACTTCAGTTATGTGGGGTGGTATTTTCAACCTTGCTGTTGAAGGACTTGGTAAATATACAGCTACTGCATCAGGATTCTTCATGGTGATGGTTTGTGGTGGTGGTATCCTTCCGTTGATTCAGGGAGGTGTTGCTGACTTCACAGGATTTATCCCAAGCTTCTTCGTGATCTTCATCGGATTTATCTATACATTATACTATGCTTTGATCGGATCTAAAAATGTAAATAAAAACATTCCGGTATAATAGCGAATAAACGAAATATTGAAACACCCTGCTGATGTTTATCACCGGCAGGGTGTTTTTTTGTTTTTATATGAAACCAGAGACAAGTTCGTTGCGTATTATCAGCTTCGGGATGAATAAAAATTAGTATAAATGTAGAGTAGCCGAGAATGAATTTCTCTTTTTCTTGTCTGGCTCAGAATTTAAGTTACATTTGTGAATTGATAAATACCAACCTTTAAAACACGAATATTATGTTTAGTAGTGAAACTTATAAACAAAGACGGAGTGAGTTAAGAAGTAAAGTAAATGATGGGATAATTCTATTAACAGGTAATCCTGAAGCTTCTTATAACTATCCGTCCAACACATTTAAATTCAGACAGGATAGTTCATTCTTGTATTATTTTGGTTTGCAGCATGAAGAACTGATAGGTGTATTGGATATTGATTCAGGTGACGATTATATATTCGGAAACGATTACTCACTTGATTCGGCTATATGGATGGGTAATAAGCCAACTATAGCAGAAATGTCAGGTTCTGTCGGAGTCACTAAAACTGATACGCTCACTGCATTGAAAAACTTCTTGCATAAGGCTATTATTCAGGGACGAAAAATACATTTTTTACCTCAGTACAGAGGCGAGAATAAAATATTACTGGAGCGTTATTTAGGAATCTCTGTTGAACGTCAGCCTGATTATGTGTCGGAAGAGCTTATCCGGGCAGTCGTTTCTATGCGCGAGATTAAATCAGATGAAGAGATTATTCAGATCAAGGAAGCTTGTGAGATTGGATGTCAGATGCATCTGGCTGCAATGAAGTCAGCCCGACCAGGGATGACCGAAAGAGAAATTGCCGGAATTATAGAAGGAGTTGCTCTTCAAAAAGGATTGGGTGTTTCTTTTCATAATATAGTTACACAACACGGAGAGATTCTGCATAATCATGATCATTCGGGTGTATTGCAGGATGGCCGTTTGCTTTTAGTGGATGCGGGTGCTGAAACAACAATGAATTATTGCTCTGATTTTACCCGTACATTTCCTATAAACGGAAAGTTTTCACCAATTCAGAAAGATGTATATCAGGTAGCACAAAAAGCTTATGAAGATGCAATTGCTATGGTGGCACCGGGTGTTATGTTTAAAGATGTACACTTGCATGCGGCTAAAATAATTGCGCAGGGACTGAAGGATCTTGGTTTTATGAAAGGGAATGTTGAGGATGCTGTGGCTAATGGTGCGCATGCTTTGTTTTTCCCTACTGGATTAGGTCATCAGATGGGGCTTGATGTGCATGACATGGAAGGTTTGGGTGAACGATTTGTTGGTTATACCGATTCTATAGCAAGAAGTTCTCAGTTCGGATTAGGAAATCTGAGAATGGCAAAAGAGTTGAGAGCGGGTCATGTAATGACAGTCGAGCCAGGAATTTATTTTATACCAATATTAATTCAAAAATGGGTTAAAGAAGGTATAAATAGCGAATTTATTAACTTTGAAAACGTTAATAAGATGTTGAATTTTGGCGGAATTCGTATCGAAGATGATGTGCTGGTAACAGCTTCAGGACATGAAATTCTATCTGAAAAACGCATTCCGTTTACAGTCGAAGAGATTCAATCGGTTATGGCGAAATAAATTTAATTCATTGATTAATAATACGGTATTAGTGTTCTATTTAACGCTAATACCGTATTTTTTGTAAAATATATTTCATATTCAATGTATTATAGAAGTAAAATTTATAACTTCGGGCAGTTTTTCTCAAATTAATATAGGGATATGAAGAGTGGTTTGTTCCAAATAAAAGTGATTTTTTCAACATTTATGATTTCGGCATCCTTACTGGCTGCCGAGCCATTTAAAGTTGTGATTGACCCGGGTCACGGAGGTAAAGATCCAGGAGCGATCGGACGCAGAAGTAAGGAGAAGAATATAAACCTGGATGTCGCATTGAAGTTAGGACAGAAAATTAAAAGTCGTAACGGTGATGTAAAGGTTATTTATACAAGAAGTAATGACAGATCATTAGGTTTGCAGGATCGTGCAGATATTGCAAACCGAGCGAAAGCAGATCTTTTTATATCAATTCATACTAATGCTACAAAGGCTACTTCTGTAAGAGGTACCGAAACATATACATTGGGTTTGCGACGCTCGGATGAGAATCTGGAAGTAGCTAAACGTGAAAACTCGGTTATCCTGCTGGAAGATGATTATAAAGTAAAATACGAGGGATTTGATCCTAATTCTTCCGAATCCTATATCATGTTTGAAATGATGCAGGATAAACATATGGATCAAAGTATACGTATGGCTTCGCTTATTCAGGATAATTTCAAACTCAAAGCTCGCAGGTTAAACAGGGGAGTGCGTCAGGATGTATTTCTTGTTCTCCGGAATACCGGAATGCCAAGTGTTTTGGTTGAGCTTGGATTTATTTCCAATCCTGAAGAAGAAGGATACCTGATGTCAGAAAGCGGACAAGAGTCTTTGTCTGAATCAATATATCATGCTTTTCGTGAATTTAAGAGTGAATATGATAAGCGTAACGGAACTTATCAGATTACAGAAAAAACTACTGTAAGTGAAACCCGGAGCAATTCGGTTTCTAAGGTTGATATAGCCACAGCTACAACAATTCAGGAGAAAAAAAGCAATAATGCGGTCGGAAGTGTTATATATAAAGTGCAGATTATGACGCATCCTAAAAAGCTAAGTCCGAATTCGAAGTTTTTTAAAGGATTGAGTCCGGTTGATTATTACATCGAAAATAATCAATATAAATATACTTACGGAAGTTCATCGAGCAGAGCCGAGATGGAAAAGCAGCGTCGTAAGATCGCGCATCTGTTTAAAGACGCTTTCGTAATAAAAACAATGGATAATAAACGTATAAAATAATAATATATGAATTTTCTCAAGTCAAAAGAAGTTCGTATCGGTGTAATTACAATTGTTAGTTTCTTTATACTGATTTACGGTCTTAATTATTTGAAAGGTATTAATTTGTTTAAACCGGAGAATTACTATCTGGTTAAGTTTCATAATGTGAATGGTTTACAGAAATCAAGTCCGGTCCTGATTGATGGATTCAAGGTAGGCTTGGTGAATGATATTGAATATGATTATAATGCGAAGAATACAGTTATTGTTGAGATTAGTCTGGATAAAAAACTGAAAATTCCGCAGGGAAGTATTTTAGAGCTTAAGCCGGGATTGATGGGAGGAGCAGAATTGTATCTGAAAATGAATAATTATGTTTCTGAAAATCACTCTATAGGCGATACTTTGCAAGGAAAATACGATGCAGGTCTGATGGGTACACTTGAGAATAATTTTATTCCAACATTCGAAAAGATGTTGCCTAAAATTGATTCAATTATATCAGGTCTGAGTATGATCGTTAATAATCCAGCTTTAACTCAGTCGCTGAATCATATCGAAAAAACTACATTATCTCTGGAAAAATCGGCAAATAGTCTGAATAAACTTATGGCTACAGATATTCCTTCTATTGTAGGTAATATGAAGAGTATTACTTCTGACTTTGCCGAAATTTCTAAGGATGTAAATGATCTGGATCTTCAGACTACTTATGCCGAAATGAATGCTGCGCTTAGCAATCTGAAGTCCTTTACTCATGAATTGAATAACCCAAATGGTTCAATAGGTTTATTGATGCGTGATAGTTCGCTTTATATGAATCTTAATAACACGGTTGAAAGTGCAGATAAATTGCTGATCGATTTAAAAGCAAATCCAAAACGTTACGTACATTTCTCTATTTTTGGTGGAAAATCAAAATAATTTATTTAGTTGATAATTTAGAATCGTTCTTTTTTAATATATTTTTTCCTGTTATAAAGCATCCCGAAAAATAGGGCTTTGTATTAATTATTTTTTGTTGTTTTTAATAGGATATATTATTTAAAGTTCTGATTGTGAAGTAAGTATAAAAAGTAAAACAGCTCTATAATATTAGTTATAGGGCTGTTTTGTTAAATAGCTGTAGATTAGCCATCTAGCTTTGAAAATTAAAAACCAAATTTAATTCCGTTTTTTTTTCTCGGAAAAAAAACGGAATTTTGTTTCGAGTTGAACTTTTAATCCCAATTATTTCATGTTTCAGGATCATACTGATATTTGGAGACGTTGTCTGGCTATAATCAGAGACAACGTTACTAAAGAAGTGTACGATACTTGGTTTGCACCCATTATTGCATTGCAATTTCACAATAATGAGCTGCATATTCAGGTGCCGAGCTACTTCTTTATAGAATTCCTGGAGGAAAAATATTTAGGTCTGCTGCGAAGTACTATTCATCGTGTGGCGGGGCCTAAAACCAAATTACTCTACCGGGTAATGCTGGAAAACGAAACTAAAACGACGCTCGACTGCGAAGAGTCGTCGAAATCTACTATACAAACCCGCGAAAATAAAAAAGGATTACCTAAAATTCTTGACCCGTTTGAACAAAAGGTTTATAGAGATTTGGATCCTCAGCTGAATGCGAATTATACGTTTGAAAATTACTTCGGTGGTTCAAGCAATAAACTGGCGCGTGCAGCAGGAGAAGCGATCGCTCAAAACCCCGGGAAAACGGCATTTAATCCATTTTTTATGTACGGGAATTCCGGTGTCGGAAAAACGCATTTGATGAATGCTGTCGGCACGCGGATTAAAGAACTGTACCCTGAAAAACGTGTCTTGTATGTTTCTACACATTTGTTTCAGGTTCAGTTTACAGACGCAGCCCGTAGTAATACGATCAACGACTTTATTAACTTCTATCAGAGTATTGATGTGCTGCTGATAGATGATATTCAGGAGTTGGGCGGAAAAACAGCCACACAAAATACTTTCTTCCATATCTTTAATCACCTGCACCAGAACGGAAAGCAGTTGATTATGACTTCAGACAGACCTCCTGTTTCTTTAGTAGGTCTTGAAGATCGTTTGTTAACCCGTTTTAAGTGGGGACTGACAGCAGAGATGGAGAAGCCTGATTATGAATTGAGAAAGCGTATTCTGATCAATAAAGTTCGCCATGACGGATTGTCTATCACAGAGAATGTAATTGATTACATCGCCCGTAATATATCTAATAACGTGCGTGACCTGGAGGGTGTAATAGTATCTCTTATGGCTCACTCTATGGTGTATAACCGTGAAATAGACATTGATCTGGCAGAACGGGTATTACAGAAGAGCGTTAAGATTGAGAAAAAGCAGGTGTCTCCCGAGCAGATACAGGAAGTGGTTTGTGCATTTTATAATGTTGAAGCAAAAGCTTTTCTTTCTAATTCCAGAAAAAGAGAAGTTGTGCAGGCCCGTCAAATCTCAATGTATTTATGTAAAAAATATACAGACCTCTCATTTAACCGTATTGGTGAGTTAATGGGTAAGAAAAATCATGCTACTGTTCTTCATGCCTGTAAGACGGTGAAGGGTTATCTGGAGACGGATAAAACCATGAAGTCGGAAATAGATGAGATAGAAAATATGTTAAAAGCCTAGTGGTTTATATTTTGAAAAATTAGCGCTAAAGAATGCATTTCTTTAGCGCTAATTTTGTTTATATTAAATTGTTCATTTGTTAATGTGAATTATTTGGAAAACTTTTCAACAGTTGCGATGTTGTTAAATTATAGATTATAAGTTAGTTAGTTGTTTTAAATGGAAAACTTTTCAACAGCTGCAAAATAATTGTTGTATTTGCTTGGCTAATTATTTTATCTGCACTTATTTTGCAATGGATTAAAATTCAACTCAACTCATATACTTTTGTTTGAATGTTGTTCTTTAAAAATATAATAAATCGTGAAAACAACTTACGAATACAATGAGGCTGTCAGCGCCTCATTAGACTATTTTAATGGGGATGAATTAGCAGCTCGTGTTTGGGTTAATAAGTATGCTCTGAAAGATTCATATGGCAATCTTTATGAGAAATCTCCGGATCAAATGCATGAAAGACTCGCAACTGAAATTTCTCGAATTGAAAGCAAGTATCCTGCTCCAATGTCTAAAGACCGTGTCTTTGAACTATTGGACAGATTCAGATACATTGTACCACAGGGAAGCCCGATGACCGGGATAGGTAACCATTTCCAGATTGCATCTTTATCTAATTGTTTTGTTATCGGTATCGATGGCGAAGCGGATTCGTACGGTGGAATAATTCGTATTGATGAAGAGCAGGTGCAGCTTATGAAGCGCAGAGGAGGAGTGGGACATGATTTATCGCATATCAGACCTAAAGGTTCTCCGGTTAAGAATTCAGCATTAACTTCTACAGGTATCGTTCCATTCATGGAAAGATATTCTAATTCTACACGCGAAGTTGCTCAGGATGGACGAAGAGGAGCTCTTATGTTATCGGTGTCAATCAAACATCCGGATAGTGAGAGCTTTATTGATGCTAAAATGACAGAAGGTAAAGTGACAGGAGCGAATGTTTCAGTGAAGATTCATGACGACTTTATGCAAGCTGTTATTGACAATAAGCCATATACACAGCAATATCCTGTTTATTCAGATTCTCCGAAATTTGAAAAAGAGATTAATGCCACCTCATTATGGAAAAAAATTGTACATAATGCATGGAAATCCGCAGAACCGGGTGTCTTGTTCTGGGATACAATCATTCGTGAATCAGTGCCTGACTGTTATGCTGATCTGGGATATAAAACCGTTTCAACAAATCCTTGCGGAGAGATTCCTTTATGTCCTTATGACAGCTGTCGTTTGCTGGCAATCAATCTATATTCGTATGTTGTAAATCCGTTTACAGATAAAGCTTATTTTGATTATTCCTTATTCCGCGAGCATGTAATTGCTGCACAGAGAATGATGGATGACATTATTGATCTGGAAATGGAGAAAATTGATCTTATTCTTGAGAAGATCGATGCAGACCCTGAATGCGAAGAAGTAAAAGCTTCTGAAAGACATTTATGGCAAAAAATTAGAAATAAAACATTAAAAGGACGTCGTACAGGTGTCGGTACTACCGGCGAGGGGGATATGCTGGCAGCTCTGGGCTTACGCTACGGAACTGAAGAGGCAACCGTATTCTCTGAAGAGGTTCATAAACAACTTGCTCTTGCAGCTTACAGATCTTCTGTGGAGCTGGCAAAAGAAAGAGGGGCTTTTGAAATCTATGATTCTGAACGCGAGATAAATAATCCATATATTAATCGTCTGAAAGAGGCTGATCCTCAGCTTTATGAAGATATGGCGAAATATGGACGAAGAAATATTGCATGTCTGACTATTGCTCCTACCGGAACTACAAGTCTTATGACGCAAACAACTTCTGGTATTGAACCGGTATTTATGCCTGTTTATATGAGAAGACGTAAGGTTAATCCAAACGATACGGATGTTCATATTGCATTCGTGGATGAGGTTGGTGATAGCTACGAAGAGTTTATTGTATTCCATCACCACTTTAAGACCTGGATGAAGTCTAAAGGATACGATACTGAGAAACATTATACTCAGGCTGAACTGGATAATCTGGTAGCAGAATCTCCGTATTACAAGGCTACCTCGAATGATGTCGACTGGTTACAGAAGGTAAAAATGCAGGGTCGTGTTCAAAAATGGGTAGATCACTCCATTTCGGTTACTATCAATTTGCCAAATGATGTTTCTGAAGATTTGGTTAATAAATTGTATATCGAGGCATGGAAGTCAGGCTGTAAAGGATGTACTGTATATAGAGACGGTTCCCGTTCAGGTGTTTTGGTGTCAACTAAAAAGAAAGAAGACAAACCGGCTCCTGCAATTGAAAAAGTGGATGTCTCAGAAAAGAGACCACGCGAACTGGAGGCTGATGTTGTTCGTTTCCAGAATAATAAAGAGAAATGGGTTGCTTTTATCGGTCTTTACGAAGGAATTCCTTATGAAATTTTCACCGGACTGGCTGACGATGAAGACGGTATCCTCCTTCCTAAAAGTGTGTTGAGTGGCAAGATTATTAAGAACACGGATGAACATGGCAATAAACGCTATGATTTCCAGTATAAAAATAAAAGAGGCTACAAAACTACGATAGAAGGATTATCGGATAAATTCAATCCTGAATACTGGAATTATGCGAAATTAATTTCAGGTGTACTTCGCTATAAAATGCCTATTGAGCAGGTTCTTAAACTGGTTGAAGGGTTAGAGCTCGATAATGAGTCAATTAATACCTGGAAAAACGGAGTGGAAAGAGCTCTCAAAAAATATCTGCCTGTCGGAGCTGTGGCTAGTGGCCAGAAATGCTCGAATTGCGGCAATGAGACTTTGATATATCAGGAAGGTTGTCTGATATGCAGCTCTTGCGGTACTTCAAAATGTGGTTGATACGATCTGACTTATCATATAAATCACCCGTAAATGGACTATCTCCGTTTGCGGGTGATTTTTTTTGAGATCATGCCTGATAAAAATTGAAAAATGAATAGTTTCAAACTTATGAATATTTATATTTGTGCGATAATTTTATTAAGATATTAGTTTAATGAGAAAAGTTACAAAATTACTCGCAGCAACACTATTTTTAAGTTGCATCTCTGCAGAAGCAATGAATTTAAAAATAAAAATTGCGAATAAAGAAACTAAGGGGAATGTCTTTGTTTTTGTTGACGGACAAAGAAAGACAATTGAGATTGATGAAAACGGTAACGGATCGTTAGAGTTATTAAACTTTAATCCTCAATATTCGAGAATCCAGTTTGGCAGAAATTATAAAGATCTTTACCTCGAATCGGATAAAGATTTAACCATTTCCTTTGTTGATCCTGAATTTAATGAAACCATTTCTTTCGAAGGAGCCAACTCTGCGGTTAATAAATGGTTAAGCAATGCTCCGTCATTAACTACTGAAGATAATAAGCTTACTGAAGCAGAATTTATTGCCAGAGTGGATGCGTTATACAATAAGGCAATAGCAGATTTGAACAGCCAAAACCTGCCGGCAACGTTTGTAGCTATGGAGAAAAACAGACTCTACGCTTCTCTTTACGGAGCTCTTGCCAGCTATCCTGGATTTCATGCTTATTTGATTAAGGATAAGGGATTTAAACCTTCGGCTGCTTACCTGGATAAGCTTTCATCCGTTGTGAAATATGATCCGTCATTGTTGTCTATGCCTGAATATAAGGGATTTATTGAGACAGCCGTAGCAACATTAGCGTCTAAAGGTAACAATTCAATGGATTATGCTGACTATGTTTTAGCTCAGCTGGATTATATTGATACGCATATTGCTGATCAGGAAATTGCTTCTATGCTGGTTCAGCAGATGATTGAAAAATACGTTAGCAGAAATGGTCTTACTCATCCTGCAATGGGTGTAGCATATAAGAAATATGTAAAAGATACTGAGAAGTTACAGAAGTTTGACACAAGCTGTAAGCAGTGGGAAGCTTTAATGCCTGGCAATCAGTCTCCGGATTTTAAGTACAAAGATATGTCGGGAAAAGAATATACACTAGCTGACTTTAAAGGGAAGTTGGTTTATATTGATATCTGGGCAACATGGTGCGGACCATGCCGCAGTGAGCTTCCTCATTTGCAGAAACTCGAAGAAGCATATCACGGTAAAGATGTAGCTTTCGTAAGTATCTCAACAGATAAAGATCGTGCTGCCTGGGAGAAAATGGTCAAAGAGCAGAATATGGGAGGTTATCAGCTTCATAATGGCGGAGACCGCTCTCTGATGAATGCTTATAAAGTAACAGGTATTCCCCGCTTTATCCTGATTGATAAAGATGGTAAAATTGTTTCGGCAAATATGTCAAGACCTTCAAATCCGTCTACAGCACAAAAGTTTGATGAGTTATTGAATAAATAAAAAATCCATGAGGGTGTGTCAAAAGATCATACCCTCATGTTTCTTTTGGAGTATCGTGCATGGGTATTGAGGGGGTAGCTACTTGCAAAACTTATTTTGCTACTTGCAAAGTTCAGTTTGCTACTTGCAAACGGGCATGATCAGGCTGTTGGAAATTTGCTTAAGAGAAATTCGAAATTCTCTTAACCCAACTTTGCCCCTAAAAATTATTTTCAATTATTTTCAGGGGCTTTTTTACGATTATACGTGAGTGTGTTTTACTTAATACACTGATAATGAAGATAGCCTTTCTG
>JBOFKD010000202.1:0-2866 GCA_051657165.1 Bacteroidales bacterium
GCGGTGTACCGCGCAATTTTGGGCGACCTACTTCGCAATTTTGCGCGGTGTACACCGCACAAATTATTTCTACTTGAAAAAAAATTAATACCGTCAGATAAAATATTATTATCACACGATCATAAATTATTAATGGTCAAAATGAATATGAGTAAACATGATGGGAGAGCAGTCAAAAGCTTGATACGTATTTAAACCCGGCATTGTCGTTTTAAAATCCGCCAGTGATTTAATCTATAATCAAACCATCTTTCATATGTATTGTACGATCTGCCAGTTTAGATAAAGATTCATCATGAGTTACGATAACAAAGGTTTGTTGCATTTGATCACGGAGTTTGAAAAATAACTCGTGTAATTCTTCTTTGTTTTTCGAATCAAGACTTCCAGATGGTTCATCTGCAAAAATGACACGAGGTTCATTCATCAGAGCGCGAGCTACTGCGACACGCTGCTTTTCTCCACCTGAAAGTTCATTAGGTTTATGTGACATACGTCCATTCAAACCCAAAAAGTCAAGCAACTCCTTAGCGCGCTCTTTGCACGCAGACTCTTTCTTTCCCGCTATCATACCCGGAATCATAACATTTTCCAAAGCAGTGAATTCGGGAAGTAGTTGATGGAACTGAAAAACAAAGCCAATATTTTCATTTCGGAATTTAGAAAGATCTTTATCATTCAGTTCAGAAACTAAAGTCTCATTAATTCGTATTTCACCGCTATCTGCTTTGTCTAAGGTTCCTAATATCTGAAGAAGGGTTGTTTTACCGGCACCACTAGCTCCAACGATAGTTACGATTTCGCCTTTGTTGATTTGCAGATCGATTCCTTTTAGGACTTGTAGGGGTCCGAAACTTTTTGTTATATTTTTTGCATGAATCATATTCGTACTTTATTTATAGAGTTAACAAAGAAACTATTTTATCGGATGTTATGCAAATTCTCCAGATTCAGAAGAGCTTCTTTAATGTGTTTTCCCCAATGATAATTGCCCGTCCCACCTTGCTTAGGAAGTATTCTGTGACAGGGAATTATTATTGCAAGAGGATTATTACCGATAGCTGTACCTACAGCCCTTGTTGCTTTCGGATTGTTTATAGCCATTGCAATATCCTGATAGGTGCATGTATTACCGTATTTAACGTGAGAAAGCGCATTCCAGACTTTTTTTTGAAAGGGGGTACCATGAAAGCAAACAGGAATATCAAACTCTTTGCGTTTACCTTCAAAATAGGCAGTTAATTGTGTTTTACAGGTTTGAAGTAAGGTGTTTGTATGAATAATGGCAGAGTCAATACACTCTACAAACGTAATAGAACATAAGGCATTTTCACTTGCACTTAGTTTCATAATACCAATCGGGGAAATAAAATAATCGATATACATAGTTAAGCTCGTATTTTATCTTTGTAATAATCAAATCGTTTAGAGACTTCCCTTACATAATCATAAGTTTCGCTACCACGCAGGTAACCTGCTTTTACAACCGGATCTGAATAATATTCAGGAAGTCTTTTCAGCAGAATGAATTTTTCGACATTGTCATCCCAGATTAAAGGATTCTTCCCATATTTCTTTGCCAGAGCCTGTGCATCCTTAACATGACCTGCTCCTGCGTTATACGCACCTAAAACGAACTTTAGGCGTTGATTTGGATCAGGAATATTTCTAAAGCTTTCGTTCAATACCTCCAACACTTTAATAGAGGTACGGATATTCTCGTGATTCTCCTTGATCTTACTCATATTTGCCTTCATCGCTTTAGCTGTACGTGGCATAATTTGCATCAGGCCCAAAGCACCGGCCCAGGATACCTGTGAGGAATCAAAGCGGGTCTCCTGATAAGCAATAGACGCTAATAAACGCCAGTCCCAGGTCGTTCCTTTCGTAAGTGTTTTGAATAAAGGATCATGAATCGATATTTTATTCTTTGAAATACTTAGAATCGGAAGACCTATCGGGCGTTTACTTTGTTCGAAATAACGTTTAGCTATTGAACGATAGCTTTGCTTTTTCTGATTTTCGTCAAACCATTTGTTTAGTGTATCTGCTAAAATAGGAGAGTCCCATCTGACAGCCCATGCTAAACGTTGAGGAAAGCTTATTTTTACCGATATATCAATGTCGTTATAATACGTTTTATTGAGTTTCGCTAATTCATTGTCAGCTACCGTAAAAGGTATTTCATTTTTCGAAACCATTTCAATCAGATCTTCTGTTACAATCGAATCCTGATCTATATATATGATATTAATACCTCCACCCAATTCCTCATTCAGATTCTGAAGGCGGGAATCAAAGCGGGTATCTTTCATTATATATATACTGTCTCCGATTAATTCGGTAACATCCTTGATTAGTGGTTTGTTTTTTTTAACTTTCTGAACTAATACCTGA
The DNA here is from genome assembly GCA_051657165.1 of Bacteroidales bacterium. Classification (GTDB taxonomy): domain Bacteria; phylum Bacteroidota; class Bacteroidia; order Bacteroidales; family UBA7332; genus UBA7332. Next base: position 2,398 of record JBOFKD010000202.1, read on the forward strand.
TAATTTTCAGTTTTTCTGCCACAAAAGATGAGACTGTCTTTATACGAACTAACCTCCGGGATTTCGTAAGCGATAAGATCACCTTCACCTTTAAGGAGCATTTCCTGGAGTTTATGGATATTTTGTCCTACAACTACCTTTAAGTGTAAACCAAGAGATTCAGCAAAATCTTTAGCCAACTCATAATCATACCCCATATCATCTCCTTTGTAGTTGAAATATGAAGTTGATCCATAGAGAGTCAGTACTGTTAGTGTATCTTTAGCAACAATCTGAGGCAGATCAAATTCATAAGAAGGGATATCCGTGTCTTGTGGACTTTTCGGTTTGCATGAAATGAAAAAGACAAAAGTTAGCAGACCAAACAGAAGTCTTTGCATATTTATAGGATTTTTTTGTTGGATAATTAAGAAACTGTTTTGAATTATCTATGCAAAATGATTCGAATATATAACGTACAAAACAGTCT
>JBOFKD010000203.1:0-1348 GCA_051657165.1 Bacteroidales bacterium
AATGGAAAACAGAGATGTAACTCTCTTAACAGACAGCCTGAATTACGACCGTATGGTTAATGTTGGTTATTATTTTGAGGGAGGGGTATTGACAGATCCCGAAAATGAATTAACTTCATACTACGGACAGTATTCACCCGACACAAAAATGGCCCGTTTCAATGATAACGTAAAACTTATCAACGAGAAATACACATTATATTCAGATACACTGGATTACGACACAAATACACGTATTGCAGATATTATCGGACCATCAACTATTATTTCTGATAGTAACACTATCTATTCCTCAAGAGGATGGTATAATACACTGGCAGACGTTGCAACACTTTATGACCGTTCTTCAGTTGTAAGCGGTGAGAGGGTATTAACGGCTGATACTTTATTTTATAACAGAAATACAGGTTTTGGAGAAGGTTTTACCAATGTCGAGGTTTCGGATACTGTTAAAAAAATGACTTTGTATGGTCAATATGGATATTACAATGAAATTTCAGAACATGCCTTTGTAACTGATTCTTCCTGGTTAATGGACTACTCCAGACCCGATACACTCTATCTGGCAGCAGATACATTAATGACTTATCCAGATTCGACTTTTCGCGTAATGGAAGCAATCAAACGTGTAAGAATGTTTTCAGAACAATCGCAGGCTGTAGCCGGCAAGGCCGTGTTTACCTCACGCGATACACTTTTGAAAATGATGGATGACCCGATTCTTTGGAATGAAAGTTATCAGGTTTTCGGAGATTCAATCCTGACTTATATGAATGACAGCACAATCGACTGGGCACATATTAAGAACTTTGGTTTTATAGCCGAGCATATTGACTCCTCTTACTTTAATCAGATATCGGGTAAAGATATAAAAGGTTATTTTAAAGAGGGCGATCTTAAAACTGTTCTTGTCAGTGGTAATGTCTTATTAAAATTCTATCCACTTGAATCGGATGGGGTTATTACCGGTCAATATAGTGGAGAAGCTTCTTATTTAAAAGCCAATTTGAAGCAGAAAGAATTAGAGAAGGTTGTACTTTGGCCTTCACCAAAAGGTCAGCTAGTGCCTTTACACATGTTGAAAAAGAATCAATTTTTCTTGAATGACTTTCGCTGGTATGATTACCTTCGTCCGGTCGATCGATATGATATTTTCCGGGAAGTTACCAGAAAGCAGGAAGATGCGCCGGTGAAACATATTCGCCGTTCACAAAAGAAATAATTAAAACAGAATAATTATGGGACTTTTTTTCTTTTACAATCAAAAGAAACCAAGAGGTTTCAATCATAAACCGATCTATTTCGATCCAAAAAAGGAAGAGTTGGATAAGCGAATTCAAAAGGTAAA
>JBOFKD010000204.1:0-1080 GCA_051657165.1 Bacteroidales bacterium
TAGTTTTGAATTTATATTCTACCTTTTTCAAATCAAGATTAGCCTGGACAATCTTATTTTTCAAAGATTCTTTGAAGTTAGCTAATTTTTCTTGCAGGTCTTTATCGCCTGTCGCCATCATTTGTACAGCCAGAATTGCAGCATTTTGTGCAGCATTAATCCCAACAGTTGCCACTGGTATTCCCGGAGGCATTTGTACAATTGCCAACAAAGCATCCATTCCATCTAAACTTGCATTAATCGGCACACCAATTACAGGCAGAGTTGTCATTGAGGCAATTACACCCGGAAGGTGAGCAGCCATACCCGCTGCTGCAATAATCACTTGAATACCGCGAGCCTGAGCTCCTTTTGCAAAAGACTCAACTTCTGCCGGAGTGCGATGAGCAGATAGGGCATTAATTTCGAAAGGTATTTCAAGATCATTTAAAAATTTCGCCGCAGCGTCCATTACAGGCAGATCAGAAGTACTACCCATGATAATGCTTACTTTAGGTGTCATAATTTAGTCCTTAGTGTTTATTGTTGATATTTAGGTAAAAAGATAAACTGTCAGAAAGACCGACAAGAATCCACAAAAGAATCCTGCAATCACTTGTCCGAGTGTATGCTGTTTCAGATAAATACGGGATGATCCTAATAAACCCGAACAAAGCAACAGGACAAAGAACATCCACAGGGGTGTAATATTCTGAAGGTAACAAAGAGCAAATACACTTCCTACTACTCCTCCGATACCTGTCATATGTGCACTGATTTTCCACCAGTTATTGATCAATAAATTAATGATCAAAGAGATTTCGCCTCCTAATAGAAACAATACAACCCATATCGGCACTTTTAGTTTCCAAAGAAGAAAGATGCACATCGAATAAGACGATAACGTAAATAAATAAGGTAATAAACGCTCATTCTTATTAGTTATCTCATAATTCGATACAATTTTTAATTTATGCAAGGCTATAACAGACAATGCAGGTACCAATCCCGTCAATAAGAAGACCAAACCTAACAAATAGCCCTTCCATAAAGGCATAAAAATAAAAAGGTAGGTGTAAAAATAAAACAATCCCACGCCAT
>JBOFKD010000205.1:0-13273 GCA_051657165.1 Bacteroidales bacterium
CCCATGCGCATGCGAATACATTCCGATGCGCATGGGCTGTATTTCCGATGCGCATCGGAAAAGTAAATCAACCGTATTTCGTAACTAAACCATCCGTATATAAAAAATAATTCCTCCTTTGCTTCGGCTAACAGATACGGATATCTTTTTACACCCGGGCAGTCCTTTTGAGAAACCCGTTACTTCAGCGTCGTCCTTGACGATACTTTCCGGGAGTCATATTCATGATTCGCATAAAACGCGAACTGAAGTGAGAGAAAGTATTGTACCCTGTTATAAAAGCAATTTCTGTGATATTCAGATCTGTAGAGTTAAGTAGCTGACAAGCTTTTTCGATACGCAGCCGGTGCATAAATCCGAGAATTGTATAACCGGATCTTTTCTTAAAGGAGCGGCAAAGCGAAGCCGGATTCTGACTGGCAAAAGCAGCTATATGTTCCAGCGTTATATCCTGATCAAAATGTTCGTATAAATACATATACGCGCGCTCAACAGCATTATACATACCGGGGGCTTTCTCATTTTGCAGATTTCCGGCATTGAGGATAAGTTGCCTGCGCGAATGATCCGAGATTAACAGTTCCATCAACTCAAATAAATAGCTTATACTGCGAAATCCTTCGCTGTCTTTAAGTATTTTAGCCCGTTCCAGCACCTGCTGAGAAAGAGTCGGAGAATCAAAACAAAAACCTGACCGGCTTTCCTGGATAAACAGGCTCTCTCTGGTGAGTCCGGAAATCCCCTTGTACCACGATAATACCGGATATGGTACATGAATAACCACGCCCGAAGCATCCTCTGAAGCCTGAATAATACCATGCGGAAGGTCACTTCCAAACATAATGACAGCACCCTGGTTTATTTGATGCACTGTGTTGCTGATCAGAAATTCAACTGATCCGCTCTCTATGACTGCTATCTGAAGTGAGTTGTGAAAATGATACTCCGGAGTATTCTCCTTTCCTCTGCTGTGTCTGGACACAATCTTCACCTCAACCAGTTTCTGACTTTTATCGGATATTGAGTTACGAACAGCTTTCTTGGTCATCTTGCAAATATTGAGTATATATCTGCAAATATAGATAAGCTATCTGAAAGTCTGTGCTGTATTTTTGCATAAAAAAACAAATCAATGAATCAGATGAACCGATATCGTTTTCACACAATACTTCTTATTGTTACAATCTGTGCAGCAATCAATTCCGTAATGCTGGAAATTGCAGGCGGATATACATTACTGAATCTTTCTTATGTCACGCTGGTTTGGATCCACATAGCTGTCACCACTTTATTTCTGGCAGGAATTGTATATCATATCAGTCTCTATCCGGCATTTATACGAAACAGGAAGAGGACTTCCCGGAAGCAGCGAGTTACGAAAATTCTCTTTGTATTGTTTTTGCTCACAACACTCACAGGTTTCGTATCTATGTTCTTATTTATGACCGGACATGATCATAATCCATTCGGGGGAATACACGGAAAAGTAGGTTTAGTTGCTCTCGTTGCAGCACTACTGCATATCCGTAAAAGGTTCCGCCGCAGACAAACAGCCAACCGGAAGCAAAACACAATCAGAAAGCACCAATCAGAAGGATCAGTATGCAGAGAAGTGTAACGCGGATATTTATAGTGCATGCGGTGCAGAAATCTCCGTGTGTGACCACACGGGCATTCTCTCCGATATAAGGTTTCTCAACTATTTTTCCGTGATAACTGTTCGGTCCGCCCATCTTACAATCCAGAATACCGGCCAGTGCCGATTCGGGATATCCGGAATTAGGGCTTGCGTGTGCTGATCCGTAACGACGAATAAACCGTAAGGCCCGGAGTTTACCGGAAACAATCACCATCAGTAGAGCAGTGAGGCGGGCCGGAATGAAATTTGCCAGATCATCCAGCTTTGCAGAAGCAAAACCAAACTCCCGATACCGGTCATTCTTATAACCGACCATTGAATCAAGTGTATTAATCATTTTATATGCCATCATTGCGGGAATCCCTCCGATTGCAAAATAAAAGAGCGGAGCCACCACTCCATCACTCAGATTCTCCGACAACGTTTCGAGTGTAGCTATCCGTATTTGTGATCCCGAAAGCTGGTTTGTGTCGCGTCCTACGATCCAGCTTAATTGTTGGCGGGCTCCATCTGTATCATCGGTAAGAAGTTTCGCCTCTACTTTCCAGGCTTCGTCCAGCAGGGAACGGTTACTAAGACCGTAGAAAAAGAAAACAGATACCAGCAGGATATGAAGCCACTGATAGTCCCGTGTAATCTTCATCAGAACAAAAAAGAATAATGCTGTAACGGCTACCAGCAGTAAGGTCATAAGAGATCCCTTAAGTTTCCGGTAATTCCCCCTATTCCAGATTCGGTCAAAAAATGCAATCATACGGCCGAACAAACGAACCGGATGCGGCAATGTATAAGGATCCCCCACAAAAGAGTCCAGCATGCTTCCTATTAAAACGGGAGCTGCCTGATATAAGTCAATATTCATCAGCCAATCAGTTTAGATGTGTTGCATCAAAATTTCACGCAGAGCCTGTATCAGTTCTCTGTTTTCGGCAGCCGACTGAGCTGCTATACGGATATGAGAGTCGGACAAACCCCGAAAGTTGGATGCATCGCGAATCAGTATACCATATTGCTCGGCCAGTATTTGTTTGCACTTAGCAGCTTTCATATTCTCCAGTTCACATAGAAAAAAATTACAGGCTGACTCAATCACACGAATCCCCGGCAGATGGGAGATTTGTTGTTGCAGAAAAAGAGATTCATCATGCAATTCGCGCACAGAAGGGTGAAGTTCATCATAATGGTTCATGATATATGCCCCGGCTTCAAGTGCCAGTGCATTTACACTCCAGGGCGGACGCATATCTGTCAGACGTGTTATGAGTGATGGATGAGCGATGATATAGCCCAGACGCAAACCGGGAATAGCAAATGCTTTGGTCAGCGAATGCACTGTAATCAGATTCTTAAAAACATGTCCCTGAGAAGAGGCCGAAAGCGGATTACAGAGATGAGCATACGCCTCGTCAATCACAAAAGTTGTATGCGGAGAGCTCTGACAATGTTCATCAATCACTGAACGCGAAAGATAACTCCCGTCCGGATTATTCGGATTACCAAGCCACACCGTATTGTAAGCCGAAAATGATTCCAGCCCGAAATCTGTGATCGGATGGAAATGAAGTCTGTGATTATGAAGCCGGCAGCCATCTTCGTATTCTGCAAAAGCCGGAGTACAGATCGCCGTACATGCACCCTGAAACAGATGGGCAATCAGATAAAAAGCTTCAGCCGATCCATTCGTTATCAGCACATGAGAGGTCGTTACTCCATGGTGCGCAGCCAGAAGCTGAGTCAGCTCTTTCGCATTCGGATCAGGATAGTTTGTGATCAGATGCAGACATCCCTTCAGATGGTTCTGAATCAGATCAGCCCGATGATTAAATGCGATATTAGAACTAAAATCTATTCTGATTTTATCCCCGTAATCCTGTAAATTATTTCCGTGTCCGTTAATCATAATTGCAATGTTTGATAGATATAGTCCATGTCTGAATGTGTTCGTACCCAATCAGCCAGACGATTGTAATTTTCTTCTTTGCGTGCCTGATAATCTACCATCGAATCCACTTCGTGAGTAACCTGAGAAAGGATTGCCCGAAGAACATCCGTATTATCCAGTACACCGTGAATATAAGTTCCCCAGGTACGTTCGTTCAGATAATAGCCTTCTGTTTCGCCATTATCCAGCCGGGCAAACGGCGATGTTGTAGGTGTTTCCCCTGCATGAATTTCATAGCCTGTCCCTCCTCCTTCGCCATGAAGCATCGAGAAACGGCACTGACGGGTTTGTTTCCCTTCGCCCATCGTTGTGGATACCGGGAAAATACCGAGTCCGGGCATTGACTCAACATCCCCTTCAATATGAAGCGGATCGTGAATCCATTCTCCCATCATCTGAAATCCTCCACAAATACCGTAAAGCGGCTTTCCTTTTTTATGGTGTTTAAGAATCGCATTAGCCATCCCGTTCTGACGGATAAATCCAAGATCCGAGATCGTATTTTTTGAACCTGGAATAATCACGATATCCGCCTGTTCGATTTCACGGGGGTAGCGTGCATAATAAACCTGCACATCAGGCAATTGATCCAGCATATTAAAATCCGTAAAGTTAGACATATGACGAAGCAGAACAACAGCAACTTTAACCATACGCTCGTCTTCTGCCTCCGTTTTACGTTCTATGCACACGGAATCTTCCTGTTCGATAAAAATATCCTGAAAGTAAGGAATCACTCCTACTACCGGAATACCAGTCAGTTCAGCCAGCATACGCCGGCCTTCGGTAAAGAGATTAATATCACCGCGGAATTTATTAATAATAATTCCTTTTATAGCCTTACGTTCCTCTTCAGGCAACAGCATCACCGAACCGTACACACTGGCAAACACCCCTCCCTTATCAATATCGGCAATCAGGTAAGTCGCTGCTCCGGCATAAAGAGCCATACGCATATTCACAATATCTTTGTCCCACAAATTCATCTCAGAAATACTGCCGGCACCTTCAAGCACAACCGGATTGTATTTTTCACTCAGACGGTCAAAAGCTTTTGTCACCTCAGCAAAAAGCTCATCGCGATCTGTTTTCATAAAATATTCGGAAGCACTCTTGTTTCCGACAGGCTTCCCGTTTAGAACTACCTGAGAGGTGGTATAATTGGTTGGTTTCAGCAAAACAGGATTCATCTCCACCATACATTCAATGCCACAGGCCTCTGCCTGAACAGCCTGAGCGCGTCCGATTTCCAGCTGATCCTTTGTCGCATAACTGTTGAGCGACATATTCTGAGCTTTGAATGGTGCAGGGCTGTAGCCGTCTTGCAGAAATATGCGGCAGAAAGCAGCATTGATGACAGACTTACCTACATCGGAGCCTGTGCCGACGAACATAATGGGTTTTAATGTCTTCATAGAGTTATATAATTGTAACTGTTGTTTTCTATTTTAATTACTTCGCCATAATCCGGCTTTACATCAAATGCCTGATCGATCGTCACCAGTCCCAGAGCTACAAGAAAGGCACGAACGGGTCCGGCATGTGTGACAATTACGACAGCCCCTTCCGGTGGTATTTGCTCTTTAATAAATTGAGAAATACGCCCGATCAGCATCCGGAAAGATTCACCTTCCGGTGGTAACTGATTCAAATAATCATCAAACCATGCTTTACCTTCAACGGTTTCATAAATCTCATTCCAGGTAAGCAACTCCCATTCACCGAAGTTAGTCTCCATCAGCCGGCTATCTGTCTGATAGGATTCCTGTAAAACAGAAGCTAATAGCCGGCAACGGGTAAGCGGACTTGATATAAGTTTGTCAAACCTGACACCTGCCAGCTTCTGCTTCACTCGATTTGCCACAGAACCGAAGTCAGAACTAAGCGCCACATCACTCTGTCCGTAACATATGCCCTCCATACCCCCGACAGGAGTATGTCGCACCAGATAAATCACATTTCCCATAATTTCGAACAAAACAGGTAAGAAAGAAAAATAAGAATCTCCGTAAACTGCTGCAACGCTCCCAGCGTATCGCCGGTAAAACCCTGTATCCGCCGGTTGAGATAGCTGCGGTACAATAAGAAAAAGAGCGTTGCCGATAATATAGCTGTCCCGATAAAAATATATGGCAGAAAAAGCAACGGTATTAATCCAGTTATAATGGCTATCAGCAGCGATTTAACAGAAATCCGGTTTCGCGTATAATCTCCTTTGCTTGCTTCTGTCCGTGCATAAACACTGGTATTAATCAGAAACAACGGATAAACGCGGCTGAGCGAATGTGCTGAAATCAGTAATACGGGAAATATGGCGGCATCTATTGAAACGAAAATTGCAGTTTTCAGCAAAAATAATAAGATAAGAGCAATCACACCAAATGCTCCGATATGACTATCTTTCATAATAGCCAAAATACGCTCTTTTGTGTATCCTCCGCCAAATCCGTCAAAGAAATCCGCAAAACCATCCTCATGCATACAACCCGTTATCAGAGCCAGACCTGTGAGTGTACCAATCACGGCAACAGGAAGAGTAAAACAAAAGGACAATAGCAGATACAGTAAAGCCCCGAGGCTTCCGGTAATAATCCCAACCAGTGGAAAATAACGGAAACTTTCCGTCATGATCTGCTCCGAATACGTAAGACGGAACGGTGAAGGCAATCGGGTATAAGAGACGATTGCCGTAAACAGAAGATTCAATTCTCGTTTCATTATTAATGCGGTTATTCTATTTATCTACCTGAAAAACCTGTGCACTCTCAAAATCAGCCATTTCATTCAGAAATACTATTGACGACTGAATAATGGGATATGCCAGAGCTACTCCCGTACCTTCTCCCAACCGGAGATCCAGTTGAAGAACAGGATCGGCCTGAAGATATTCAAGCATCAGCTGATGTCCCTTTTCATTGGATGAATGCGTAAAGATGGTGTTATCCAGAATATCGGGTTGCATCTCATAAGCAGCTATAAAAGCCGAAGTTGCAATAAACCCATCAGCAAGAATAAGCATGTTCCGTTTTCGGGCTTCAAGTATCCCCCCACATATCATAGCTATTTCAATACCTCCGAAAGTAGCCAGTATTTCAAGAGCTGATGAAGGGTTATATTTTGCTGCCACAGTTTTCAGCACCTCCAGTTTATGACGTACTCCGGCTTCATTCCATCCGGCGCCACGCCCCACACAGTCCTCCAGTGAATAGCCTGCGAACTTATGTAGCAACAAGGACGCAGCCGATGTATTACCGATCCCCATCTCTCCGAATCCGATCACATTCGTACCGGCCTCGTATTCATTCTGCACCATTTCACGACCTACAGCCATTGCTTTGAGACAAAGCTCCACGCTCATAGCAGGTTCGTACATCATGTTTGCAGTTCCACGCTGTAGTTTGCGGTGTACTATGTTCAGATCTTGCGGAAAATCATAATCAACTCCTCCGTCGATAACTTTGAGTTCTATTCCATGCTGACGTGAAAACACATTTATCCCGGCACTCCCTTGCACGAAATTCATCACCATCTGGTGAGTTATCTCTTTCGGACAGGGACTAACCCCTTCGTCCGTAATACCATGGTCTGCTGCAAAAACCAGTATTGCCGGTCTGTTGAGTGAAGGAGTGAGAGTCTGCTGTACTTTAGCAATCTGAAAAGCCAGCTTTTCGAGTTTACCCAACGAACCCAAAGGTTTTGTACGGGTATTTATCTTATGTAAAATAGCCTGATCCATATTATTTAAGTTGAAGCGGTAATCCGGATATCATGGCAAATACATGATCTGCCTTTCCGGCTATATATTGATTCATCCATCCCTGAAGATCTGTAAAATGGCGCGACATTTCATCGGGAGCATGCAAACACATTCCGATTTCATTACTCACCACTATCAAACGGAAATCCTGATCGGTGAAGCGGTCCCATTCGGCTTTAGCCTGTTCGAGTGAAGGCGTAATTCTGTATTCATTATCGTGAAATATATTCGTCAGCCACAGAGTTATACAATCCAGAAGAACAGTCTGCCCCGTCAGATCATGCCGGGATATATGCTTCTCCTCTTCTATATTAATCCAATGCTCGCCCCGATCATCCTGATGCCGCTTTATACGTGCTGCAAAATCATCGTCCCAGCATTTGGCCGTTGCCAGATAAACCGGCTGTGCGGAAAGGGATTCCGCCATGCTTTGAGCATAGCGGCTTTTCCCTGAGCGCTGACCACCGGTTATAAAAGTGATCTCTCTCATAATATTTGATTGTTTAAAATTGATAGGCAAAATGTCCCATAATATTTCGTCCCGGCATATTATATCCGTCTTTTTCGGTATAGTTTTCGTCGAACAGATTGGATACAGAAAATCCTACACGAAAATGATTATTAATCAGATAGTGAGCCGACAAGTCGAAAATCAGGTGCGACGGGTGACGAAGGATTTTATCCGATGCCTTATATCCGCCTTTATCATAATAATCCTCAGCCGTGATATCAGGACGCTGATTTCCATTCCAGTCATTCTCCAGACGATGACCGATATAACGTGCTGTCATTCTTGCAGTAAACCCACGGTTATTATCAAACCCGACACCGAAGTTTCCGGTTGTTTTGCGGATATACAACATATCCTTAGTCACCTTCTCCGGCTCTCCGGTTTTAGTTTTCACCTCATCATCAAACTTCGCGTTGAAATAGTAAGTTACTCCTCCGAATAGCTCAAGGCGATAGGATGCATTCCACAAAGCGGCAATATTAGAAGAGAACATCATCTCCAGTCCGTTCATCATCCCTTTTGTAGCATTTTTGTAAGAGGTAGTATCCTTACGGCTGTTATCATTCACAATTTTATGATCGTAAAAATTCTGGAAATAGGTAAGATCAATATTGAAATAGTCCTTATATCCGTAATTGACACCCAGATCATAAGAGGTTACCGTTTCGGGTTTCAGATCCGGATTCCCTACATATAGTTTTTTCCCGATTTTATATACACCGGCTGTCTTATAAGCATCCGGAACATAAAAGGCATTTCCCGCACTACCATGAAAATAAAGATCCTGAGTAAAACGATAGTTAATACCTAATGACGGATTGAGATTTGAGTAATCTGTCGTTTTCTTCTCATTCTTCAGCATCTCGTCTGCCTGAAGCGTATAGGAAATATAGTTATAACGCAAGCCGGCATTCACAAAGAGATTTTTCCAGGTATAAGCCAGTTGCGTGAAAGCAGATGCAGATATACGAGTATGATTCGGACGCAGTGGTGTTGTGGGTACCCATTTCTCCGAATATTTCTTGGAATGAACATCATATCCGTCAAAATCGACCCCTGCCAGCCAGCGCAAATCGTCCCAGTTGTGCGTATTCGCAACTTTCACACCATATTGTTTGATCTTTTCATTGGACTTAATAAATGCCGAATCAGTATTATTATCGTAATTAGCCTCACTCTGCGAGCTCAGATAAGGTGAAATAATCAGATCATTGTTTACTTTACTGTAACGGATGTTCAGATAGTTAGCCACACGATCTATATCTTTCTTTGACATCCCGTTGCTGTGCCAGTAGTTGCCGGGAGTCTCAATATCGTTTGATATCGTGATATTCGAATAGTAATCCGCAGTCCAGTTATCGGAAATCTGATACTGAAGTTTCGCATTCAGGTTATTGATCTGATAGTGTGTGTTATCCATCGCATCGCCATAAGACTTCTTATCCAGTATCTCCTTCTCTGCCTCTGAAATATGAAGAAGATTCGATTTCCCGATCCGATAATCGCTGCTTTGAGCCCTGCGTGCATAGCCTACCGAAAAACGCAGTTTCGGTAAAACGGAACCGGAGGTATAAAGCGACAGATTGGTCTGTCCGTAACTGCCGGCACTTACGGAGACTTTGCCCGTTGGAGTAGCCGAAGGTGTTTTGGTGATTACATTCACCACTCCTCCCATTGCATCCGAACCGTAAAGCACGGAGTAGGGTCCTTTTACGACTTCAATCCGCTCAATCATATCGGATGGAATGGTTGCCAGATTATTCGTACCGGCCGGTTTCCCGTCAATCAGGATTAACGTATAGCTACGACTGTGAGCGGTGGCAGGGAAACCACGCATACCGATCGTTACCAATGCACCGGGATACTGAATAATATCCAGGTTTGTCGTACGTTTCAGAATCTCGCCTACATTCTCACCGGGTATGGCATCAATCGCATCCTGGCGGATCAGCTCTACTTTCTGCGGAATACGTTTCAACGGCAATTCCATACGGGATGCCGTAACGGTTACTTCATTCAGGTCTACCGATTTAGCGGAAGGTGTTGTGTTCTGTTGTGCAAACGAATGTGTTGCAATCAGGGCTAATACGCCCGTAAGAAATTTAAAATTCATTCTTGTAAAGTTATTAAGTTAAACAAATGCTTAACCGTAAACTTTCGAGGAAGTGCGTAATTGCTAAGACCTTAGACGTCAATCAGGCTCTCATAAATTAAACACGAATAATGCTCCTGTTCCCGAAAGCAATGGTTCGTAAACTTGTCCGTAAAGTATTCCGGCTCGCCCCGATTATCAAAGCCTTCCCATCTGACGAAGCAGACAGTGGCTGAATGTTTGTGATAATCTTTACGGAGCATACGGCTGCGGGTACAGCTCTGGCTTTGTTCTCTGTGACAGAACTTACCAGATTCCTTTAACGACTCAAGTCTGAAATAAAAAGTGTTCTTGTCTGTTTATAAATCACATGGGTTATAATCTGTTTCTACGACACGGCCTCCTTCTATTCTTACACGTGTGACGGAGGCATTTGCCAGTAAAGGCAACTGATCTGTATGAGTGGTATCGCCAAATAATAAAAGAGACAGCATGACACGCAATGCTACTCCGTGCGTAACAATCAAAACATGGTGATTATTGTCCGTATAGAGCTCTCTTAAAAAAGAAGACAAACGTATGCCCATCCCGGAAATAGACTCCACATCATCGGGATATGCATAACCGGTTCTGTTTTCAGGAAACACCTGTCCCTGAAAGCTACCAAATGAGCGTTCGCGTAAACGGATATCCTCACCCACAGATACAGGTGATGCCAGAGTTTGGCAGATCAGATCGGTTGTATGGCGTGCTCTTTTCAGATCGCTCGTCCAGATTTGGTCAAAGACTCTGTTTTTTAATCTTCTTCCTAATTGGATAGCCTGCGCTATACCCTTATCCGACAAGGTTCCATGCGTCTGTCCCTGACAGATATTCGCTCTGTTCTCAAGAGTCTCCCCGTGTCTCACCAGCCACAATGTTATGTTTGTGTTCATTTTTCAATTTATGTTCATCTAAACGTTTGCCCGAAACGGGATAAATAACCGGTTTGCCTGACAAAGGATTGCTATCTGTCAGTACAACTGTCTTGTAAACCTGTTCTATATTTTCGTATGTCAGCACTTCCTGTGGTATGCCAGAAGTATAAAGTCCGCCTTTTCGCATCATAAATAAATCAGAGCAATATTCACTGGCCATGTTCAGATCATGGATGATCATTACGATGGTCAGTCCGGTCTCTTCGTTGAGTTTCTGAAGTAAATTCAGGATACGTATCTGGTGGGTGATATCCAGATGAGATGTAGCTTCATCCAGCAACAATATCTCCGGCTCCTGCGTCAGAGCCAGGGCTATACTTGCCATCTGCTGTTCTCCTCCGCTCAATTCAGTGATTTGTTTATGCCGCAGATGTTCAATACCTGTCAGACGGATATAGAAATCAGCCACTTCCTGATCACGGACAGAATTATAAAACTGAAACATCTTACGGTAAGGCATACGCCCCATAAGTACGTACTCTTCGACCGTAATGGGTGCCAGTTCACAAAACTGAGTAACGATGGATATCTTGCGCGCCCTCTCTTTCAGTGTATACAGTGAGAGTTCTTTATTCAGCAATTCAATTGTTCCTTCCTGTAACTTCAGATCACCCGTAAGACATTTAAAAAGAGTGCTCTTTCCAGATCCGTTAGGTCCTATAATACCCGTAAAAGATCCTTTCCGGATTTCCATATCAACAGGTCCTAAATGAAACCCGTCCGCATATCCGCACTCCAGTCCTTGTATCTTTATTTGTACCATACAGATCAGAATATTTTAGATTTGGATGTACTACGGCTTAATATAAAAATAAAGGCTATACCTCCGGTCATTCCTGTGATCACGCCTATCGGAAGTTCATTCGGAGCTACCACCGTACGGGCTACAACATCGCAAAGCAAAAGAAATATGCTTCCGCTCAGAAAGGATGCACCCAGAAGATATTTATAATCGGAACCAACCCAAAGACGAGTAAAATGAGGGATGATCAATCCCACAAATCCAATCACTCCCGCTACGGCAATACATGTACCCGTAAGTAATGAAGTCAGAATAAACAGTATCCGTATCGTGATTTGTGTATTAACTCCCAGATAACGGGCTCTGGATTCACCCAAACGCAAGGCATTCAATGCTGGTACAAAAAAATAAGAAATACCTAATATCAGAAATGCCGAAATCGTCATCGCTGCAATGAGTGTCATATCAGACTCATTAAGCGATCCCATCGTCCAGAATATAATACCGGGCAGATTCTCTACCGATGTTACCGACATGAGAAACATTACGATAGCGGAAGAGATAAAACTGATCATCACACCGATCAGTAACATTCTGTTGACAGCACCATGTCCCTTTCCCATACTCAGAGTATAGACCAGAAAGATTGTGATGAATGCGCCGGCAAAGCCGAAAAGCGGCAACAGCAATGAATGAATCGCATAAATTCCGGATATAATAGCAAACGTAATCCCAAGAGATGCCCCCCCCGATATACCCAGCGTATAGGGTTCAACCAGCGGATTGCGGTATATCCCCTGCAAGATGACTCCTGAGAGACTTAAGCTTCCACCGATTACAATTGCAAGAATCGTACGGGGAATACGTATATAGCGAAGTACTCCGTATTCCATGCTTTCAGGCTGACTGATCACATCGGGCAGACTGAGAGGTGAAATGGATATCTCGCCGACCGACAGAGACAATATAGCTGTCAGTATAACGCAAAGGGGTAATAATATAAGTCCTGTCCTTTTTTTCGTATCCTTCATGATTAGTATTCTATACCTTTACGACTTGGGACTGACCGGTCAAACGGATGTTTTATTTTTTCCACGTTACTCACATAATCGGCCAGCTCTATCAAAGCCGGTGTTGCTCCCCTTCCGGTCAGAACTAGCTCAAGATTCGCCGGTTTCTGCTGTACAAAATCAATCAGAAGCTCTTCCGTGATATAGTGATCTCTGACAGAAATAAGTATCTCGTCCATAATCAGAAGATCAAAAGGCTCTTTTTCTATCAGCTCTTTCAGCATCAGTAGTCCCTCACTTACCTCCTGTTCCATTGTTTCTCTTTTGATGGAAGAGTCCAGATGAGGATGTCCTTTAGCCAGATTAATGACTTTAGCCCCAAGTGTGCGTAAACTATCCATTTCTGTATAGCCAAACAGCTCCGGTCGTTTATGAAAAGAGACATAGCATACTTTGAGACCGCCACCCAGTGCTCTGGCTGCAAGTCCGATCGCTGAAGTCGTTTTTCCTTTGCCGTTGCCGGTATAGATATGTATAAGTCCGGTTGTTTCCATTATTTTGTGTTGATTTGTTGATACATTAATTGAAGGGTTTCTACAAATG
>JBOFKD010000206.1:0-1093 GCA_051657165.1 Bacteroidales bacterium
AGCTGCAAGAGATATATTATCATCAGATATAACTCCGGAAGAGCGAAAGCAACAATTGAAGAGAATTAATGGTGGACAGTTCTATGCTCATTTGAAGAAGCATTATCTGACAAAGCTTAGAAAAGCAGAATTATCATTCCGTTATCAAATCGATGAAAAAGCCTTTGCAGATTCGGGTATCACTGAGCCGGAATATACAGAAATGCTATCGGATGAACAATTGTTTGCTTTAGGAACAGCAGCGCAAAATGATTTGATACATACAGCAAAGTATCTCTATTTGTCGGCAGATAGAAATATGGAAAATGATGTTGCAGTATTTAATGCGGCTACCGTAGCTTTAAAATTAAGAGATATGGAAAAAGCCAGATTTTATCTGCAAAATGATATGGGACAGAATGTTCCCAAAGGGTATTTGTATAACGCGTTGGGTGTGTTAGCGATGTATGAGGGAGATGAAAAACAGGCAAAGGAATATTTTGAGAAAGCAGACAGGGAAGGCTTTACGCAGGCAGCGGAAAATTTACGAATACTTGAACGATCAGACTTTAATAATTAACACGAATAAAAACGTTTACTTATGATTAAGCAAAAACTTTTAGGACTGATATTACTCAGTGCCTTAGTGTCATGTTCGAATGATGACATTCAGGAAATTAACGGAACAGGAAAGAACTTACAGTTCTCATTAGGTATCTCTGAACTGAAAACCAAAGGGCTGGATCCCGGAGCTGATCAGGAAGGACTGAAAAGTGAAGTGAGAAGTAATATCAGATCCTTACGTTTGGAGTTTAAGACTGCAAACGATGTATTATTAGGCTCTCAGGAGCTAAATGAAAATCAAATTAGTGCAATTAAAGAGGATAATGCTGTTACGATTGAGAATATCCATACTTCTACAGCAAAGGTTACAGCCTATGTGAATACCGTGGCTTCTGAAGCTGTGATTAATTCATTGCAGCATAACAATAAATATGAACTGAAACACATGGAGTATGAAGGGACAGGCGAAGTTACTCCTTCTACAGATGTGAATAATGCAACAGAAAATAAGTTATGGAAAGCTATGATCCCGGTTACTCCATCATTAAGC
>JBOFKD010000207.1:0-1012 GCA_051657165.1 Bacteroidales bacterium
CTTTTAATACTATTTCCAAAATATATTTCCCAACAAATTTAATTATTTTTTCGTCTTGCTTTCCATAACTGGTAAGAGTTTATAATATTTTGCCACAAAACATACGATGCAGGCGCGATTGAAACAATCGGATTCAGGTAAATATGCGACATCCAGATAGCCAGAATTGTATTTTTCTGACCTACCGACTGACCTGCTGCGATCACTTCGCCTTCTTTCTTCCCCATTCTCCGTCCTGCAAAGAACTGCAGTACACACGTCACTAATGAAACTGCGGCTATACCACACTCCAGCAAATAGTCGGGTTTGTCCTGGTTTATCAGGAAGTTCACTGTTTTCCCTACAACTATCATCAGTGCGAATGCCCATATATAAAACGACATCCCTTGTACAGACTGCACGCGTGCCAGCAATTTCGGCGAAAAGTAGCGAATCAGCCACGCCAGCAATAGCGGTGCCATTAACAACGGAACGACCTCTCTGAATATCACCCATACGGACTCCATAAACGTCATGCCGCTCTCCGCTCCCATATATGAAAAAATAAAAGGTGCCAACAATGCTATCGCAATATTACTCATAAACACATAAGTCGTAATAAAGGGAACAGATCCTCCCATCAAGCCTGTCACCACCGCAGCTGCCGTGGCTGTAGGTGCCAGAAAACAGATTAGCCCCGACTCACCCAGCATCCGGTTAAACGGATAAAAAAGAATCCAGATCAATACAGCAGACGACAACTGGAAAGTAATCAACTTAAAATGCAGTTTTCTGAATCGTAATTCAGTCGGAGACAACCGGCTAAATGTCAGAAACAACATCGAGAAAATCAGATAAGGCGTCAGAAACGTCAGCCTCGAAAAGAAGGAGTAGAATATTATCCCTGCAAACATGGCAATAGGTAACATCCAGTTTTTTAAAAAAGTTATCATCTGTGTTCTTATTTTTCCCCGCAAAAGTAAATAAAAAAAGAGAGACCGATAAAAACCGATCTCTCTTAAATATATTTTTT
>JBOFKD010000208.1:0-1149 GCA_051657165.1 Bacteroidales bacterium
ATACAGATAAGCTGGCTCAACTCTCGTTTAATTTCCATAAAGAATATTGGTTGGAGAACAGTTATTATGCATTTACTTCTGAAGATATTGCAAATATAGAGAGAGACACCAATGAGCTCTATGAGATGTGTATTAATGCCGTTCAGCATGTGATAGATAATAATTTATTTCATCTTTTCGATATACCCGAATTCTGTATTCCTCTTATTAAAGAATCCTGGGAAACTGATGATCCCTCCATTTATGGCAGATTTGATTTTGTTTATAAAAACGGACGTTGTCATCTTTTGGAGTTTAATGCAGATACACCCACATCTCTTTATGAGGCTGCTGTTGTACAGTGGCATTGGAAAGAAGATTGTTTTCCTCAGAACGATCAGTTCAATTCAATTCACGAAAGACTGTTGGATGTTTTTGCCGAATTACGTAAAGACTATCAGATTCCTTCCATGCACTTCGCATGTAGTTATGAGAGTCTGGAGGATCTTACTACGACATCTTATTTGCAGGATCTGGCTTCTCAGTCCGGTATCAGTACCTCAATGATTGATATTGCCGATATTGGATGGAATGGAGTTGCCTTTACGGATCCTTCCGAAATATACATCTATGATATTTTCAAACTTTATCCATGGGAGTGGTTGGTTCGCGAAGACTTTGGAGAGTATTTGCTTGAACGCACGACGAATTGGTTTGAACCGATCTGGAAAATGATGATGTCTAACAAAGCATTACTGCCTGTTCTTCATCAGCTCTATCCGTATGACAAACGTATTTTGCCAGCCTTTTTCGAGAAACCTTCTTTGATGAGAGACTATGCGCGTAAGCCGTTGTTGTCTCGTGAGGGTGCGAATATTCAACTCGTCAGAGCGAATGAAACCATTGCTCAGACAGGTGGCGAATACGATGAGAGTCGTTCGGTATGGCAGGAGTTGTGCCTGGATGATCATGACGGATTTTATCCGATTATAGGTTCCTGGATTGTCGGAGGCGAGTCTGCAGGAATTGGCATCAGAGAGAATAAAAAAATGATTACAGATGATATGTCTAACTTTGTGCCGCATATCATTAAAGATTGAAAACAGATAAATAAGATAATGAACAATCAAGAGTTAGATAAAAGTGGTGTAGGACAGATGTTCGATTCGA
>JBOFKD010000209.1:0-2410 GCA_051657165.1 Bacteroidales bacterium
TATTTTCCCATGCCACTGTTTCCGACACCACCGAAAGGGAGATTGTGGTTTCCGATGTGCATCAATGTATCATTGATACATGCACCTCCCGAAGTTGTATGTGAAAGGACATAATCAGCAGTTGATTCATTCCCGAAAAGATAAAGAGCCAGAGGCTTTTCGTTTTCATTGACCAATTTTATGACTTCATTTATGTCATCGTAACCTAAGATCGGTAGTATCGGTCCGAAAATTTCTTCCTGCATGATCGGATCAGTCTGAGAAATATTAGTCATTAATGTAGGTTCAATGAATTTCTCAGTCATATTATAGTTCCCTCCGAATATAATTTTAGATGGGTCTAACAGAGATATCAATCTTTGCATAGCCTTCTCATTAATAATGCGTGGATAAAAAGGAGAATTTAATGGCTCACTGCTATAGAACTCTTGTATATATGTTTTTATTTTTTGAATTAGCTCCTCTTTGATCGAATTATGGACAAGCAGATAGTCAGGAGAAATACACGTTTGCCCGGCATTCATGAATTTGCCCCAAACAATGCGCTTGGCTGCCAAATCAATATGGGAACCTTTATCTACGATACACGGACTTTTACCACCCAGTTCAAGAATAACAGGTGTCAGATGTTGTGCTGCCGCCTGCATAACCACTTTTCCAAGCATAGGACTACCTGTGAAGAATATAAAGTCAAACCGTTGATTGAATAATATGGTATTAACTTCGCGTCCACCTTCTATTGTAGTTATATAAGACGAATCAAAAGTTTTAGCAATCATATCGGCGATAACAGCCGAAAGATTGGCTGATTCAGGCGAAGGCTTCAGAATTGTACAGCATCCGGAGGAAATACTTCCTATCAGCGGATTTATAAGTAATTGAAAGGGATAATTCCATGGAGCAACAATCAAGCTTACCCCTAAAGGCTCGGTGATGATCTGTGAACTCGAAGGTAGCATGAACAAGGGAGTTGCTACCCGTTGTGGTTTGGCCCATTTCTTTAAGTTACGGATATGATAATCCAGCTCATTCATAACGATACTCATTTCTGTCAGGTAAGCTTCTTGTGAAGATTTATGCAGATCGTTCCAAAGGGCCTCCAGTATTTGAGGTTGATATTGAATAAGTGCCTCCCGGAGTTTTTTTAGTTGCTGAATCCGGAAGTTTATATCTTTTGTGGCATTCGATGAAAAGAATGCCTTCTGATTATTTACGGCTTGTATGATTTGAACTTGTTCCATGATGTCGTATATTTGCTTTTAATTTGAAAAATACACATGTATATAATATCAGAACAAATTAAATACGATTTTATTAACTTGTAACGTAATGAAAAAACAAATTTATTCTATTCTTGGATTGTCATTTCTATTATCAGGGCCGTTATCGGCACAAGTAAATCAAACAAATCCGGATACTATTGTGTCTCTTCCCGGAGAAAAATGGTGGGGAGGAATGGTTGCTTTAGGTAACAGTATGCCTTTTAATGAGAATACCCCAATGATGGATCTGGCAAAGCGAAACTATAATAATCAGTCCAGCTCCTTGCTTTTGTCTTCTAAAGGCAGATATATCTGGAGTGAGTATCCGTTTGCGTTTAAGTTAGCAAATAATAATCTTATTATTGATGGGGCAGGATATCGGGTACATCTTGTGAATGCAGGGAAGAGTCTGAGTGAAGCCCATCGTAAAGCGATGATGGAGCTTTTTAAGCCTGAAGGAGATGTGCCTGATACGTTGTTTTTTGTCCAACCGCAATATAATACATGGATCGAATTATTGTATGATCAAAATCAGGCAGATATTCTGAATTATGCAGAGCAGATTAAGAAGAATAATTTTCCTGTCGGCATTTTCATGATTGATGATAACTGGCAGCGTTATTACGGAAACTTTGACTTTAAGGCCGAGAAATTCCCTGATCCGAAAGGGATGATTGACCAGTTACATAAGGATGGATTTAAGGTTATGTTATGGATTAGTCCGTTTGTGTCAGCTGATTCACCGGAATATCGTGAATTAAGTAAGAAAGGTTATTTGATTAAGCGTAAAGGTTCTGATACGCCTGCTTTGATAGGCTGGTGGAATGGTTATAGTGCTTGCTATGACTTAACCAATCCAGCAGCAATGGACTATCTTCGTAACCAATTGAAAGAAATGCAGGATAAATATGGAGTCGATGGTTTTAAGTTTGATGCCGGAGATCCTGAATTACATATCGGTGAATTTAATTATTACGATAAGAATGCAACGAATGTAGATTTTTGTCAAAAGTGGAGTGAATTGGGATTGTCATTTCCGTATAATGAGTTCAGAGCATCCTGGAATTATGGGAACAAACCTTTAGTTCAGCGTCTGGGTGATAAGGATTATTCATGGAATGCTTTATCGTTGTTGATTTCAGATATGA
>JBOFKD010000210.1:0-10105 GCA_051657165.1 Bacteroidales bacterium
ATTTTAAAGAAGAAACCTCCCATCATGAACGAAAATGCTACGATTGTCAGCAAATTCGGAGTGAGCACCTCTTGCAGATTTTTGAAATCCAGGTTACCGTATGCGCCGTAAAGCATAGAGATCCCGAAAAGCATAATTCCTGAAGAGAATGCCGATGAAAGAATAAACTTAATACCAGCCTCTGAGGAGCGGCGTTCTGATTTATTGAAATTAGAGAGTGCCGCAATCGGAATTGTAGACATCTCAATACCTATGTACAGCATCAGAATGTGTCCGCTTGATAGCATCAGAAAACATCCTACCAGACTGCTAAGCATAAGCAGATAGAACTCAATGCATATTTCGGAATGACGCATCAGCCATCGTCCTGACTGAAGAGAAATAATCAGTACACCCAGACTAAGTAATGTCTTTTCTAGTACTACAAGGTCATTGGTGTGAAAGAATCCCTGAAACAGAGTGCCGCTTTCCATCGGGATAAACGAAACAGCAAAGTTTATCAGCAGGAATGTGTTGGCAATGTAAAGAAACAGATTCGGGCGCTTGTCCATATCCAGTAGTTTCATTACAAGAAATACAAAGAGAATGATACAAAGAACAAACTCAAATCGTAACATTAAAAAACTATGAAGATCCATATGTTGTATTCCGTGTTAGTCGGTTAAAAATTCAATATGTTTAGGAATGAAGGAATATATCTGGATGCTATTATTTCGGTATTTCCCGAGATAAACTGAGTCAGAACGAATGGCATAATACCGATAAAGAAGATAGCGGCAATCAATCCGATAGCGGCAACTCTTTCGTTCCATGTTGCATCTTTCATTTCAGCAATATATGCATTGGTTACATTACCCCAGATTACTTTACCGATAGCCCGCAGGATATAAACGGCTGTAATTACGATAGATGAGCAGGCAAGAATCGTTGCAATGCGATAGCCTGTTTCGGCACGCTCCCATGAACCGGTGAATACGGTCATCTCAGCTACGAATCCACTCATTCCGGGCAGTCCTAAAGAACATAGCCCTACGAGCAGCATCAGCGATCCGATAAAAGGAGCCTTTTGCAGAATACCTCCCATATCATCCATCTGACGGGTATGTGTACGTTTATAGATCATACCAATAACTCCGAAGAATAAGGCCGTCATCACCCCGTGAGAGATCATCTGAATAACCGCTCCGGTAGCCGCTGTGGGTGTAAGCATGGCTATACCCAGAATTACAAATCCGCAGTGGCTGACAGATGAGAAAGCATTCATATATTTAAGATCTTTCTGACGAAGTGTAATGAATGCACCGTACATAATGGAAATGGCTCCGAGAATAACGAATATCCATGAGTACTCAAGTGCCGCTTCCGGAAACAGGAAGTTGGACACACGCAGACATCCGAATCCTCCGAGTTTCATGGATACTCCTGCCAGGAACATGGATGCGGCAGTAGGTGCAGAAGAGTGTCCGTCAGGTGCCCATGAGTGGAACGGAAACATAGCCGTAAATATTCCGAATCCCGTAAACGTAAGCAGATAAAGAGGTGTTTGTACCGCTAATGGTAGTTTCAGCGAAGAAAGTTCCATCAGATCCCATGAACCGGTAAAAGAGTATACGGCAACAATCCCGATGAATACAAGGGCTGAAGCGAATGTAAGCATCAGAGCCAGTTTTAGTGCGTTCACCTCTTTTTTACCCGATCCGTACATAGCGATCAGTAAATACTTCGGTATCACTGCAAGTTCCAGAAAGAAGAACATCATAAACAAATCCCGCGAAAGGAAGAAGCCATAAGCCCCCAGAGCCAGAAGCATCAGCAGTACGAAAAATTCTTTGCTCTGTTTTGTGACATCCAGCGAAATCAGTGTGCCGGCAAATACTACCAGCGAAGTCAGAATAAGCATTACCGCAGACAGACCGTCCAGTGCATAGCTGAAATGTATATTCAGCGGAGCGAACCAGTTTAACGAAGTTGCAAATAATGGCTCTGTCAGTCCGCTTCCTGAAGTATTTACATAATACACATAGGCCAGAAACAGAGTAAATAATAACTGCACACCACTTCCAATGGAAGCAACAGTGTGAATAGCTCTGGCTGATCTCATAAACAGGATGATAAGCAGCGTAAGAGCCGGTATAATTAATGTTAGTATTAATAAGTTCATGTGGCGTTACAATAGAATTAATATTAGAGCAATCGTTAATACTCCGCCCAGGAAGAACAGACCGTAAGTCTGTACGCGTCCTGATTGCATTTTACGGATAGAACGACTAACCCGGAGTGTTCCGTTGGCTAAATCGTAGATACTTCCCAGGATCATATTCGAATCGAACCACGCTGATGCTTTTGCAAATCCTTTATCCATAATTGTATGGGCAAAGAATAAATAGATCTGGTCGATATAGAACTTATGAATAGCCCATTTGTAGAAGAATCCCAGATGTTTTGCGATCTGGTTCGGTTTTTGCGATGGCTTGGCATACAATATGGCAGCTACGGCAATACCGATAAGGGATAGCAGAACCGGAAGTATTGTGAAGTCAATATGAGTTTCCAGTTTAAGCGGAACACCGTTAGCCGATATATATTCTCCGAAAGGAATATATCCGGGCAATACAGAACCGATACCCAGAACGATCAGTGGTATAATCATTTGCCAGCTTTCGGCATGATGATGATGTTCCAGCCCTTCTATTTCCATTTCATTCTCTTTTCCCAAAAATATGGTGAAATAGAGTCTGAACATATAAAATGCAGTCAGCCCTGAAGTAAACAATGCGACATAATATAAGGCATGATCGTATTGATATACGGAAAACAGGATAGATTCTTTACTGAAAAATCCGGAAAAGAAAGGAATCCCTGAAATAGAAAGTGCAGCTGTCAGAAACACAATATGTGTCACGGGCAGATGGTGACGTAGTCCTCTTAGTTTATGAATATCTCCTGTAGAGAAAGCATGTATGATTACACCGGCACATAAGAATAAGGCAGCTTTGAAGAACGCATGAGTAAACAAGTGAAATAAAGAAGCTGTATATCCTTCCTGAAAGTCTGTACCCCAGCGTGCTACGCCTAAAGCCAGCATCATATAAGCAATCTGTGAAATAGTGGAGTAGGCCAGTACTTTCTTTACGTCGGTCTGTGTGCAGGCAATGATTGCGGCAAAAAAAGCGGTGAAACAACCTACGTATGCGATCATTGTCAGTACTTCCGGAGCTGCAATTGCATAAACAGGGAATAGTCTTGCAACAAGGAAAACGCCGGCTACAACCATTGTTGCGGCATGGATCAATGCAGATACAGGTGTCGGACCTTCCATCGCGTCGGGTAACCATACATGAAGCGGAAACATTGCAGACTTACCTGCGGCACCCGCAAATACAAGTCCTAAGGCCCATGTAAGTGCAGATAGTCCCATAAAAGTATGAGTCGATACTTCAGCCATATTAGCCGGATTGGTAAAGAAGGAGATCAATCCGCTGAAGTTATATGTCTGTGCCTGATAACCCAGAATGAGGATTCCGATCAGAAAACCGAAATCGGCGAAGCGGGTTACAATAAACGCTTTCTTCGCTGCGGCTATGGCGCTCTGTTTAGTGTAATAGAACCCTATCAGTAGAAAGGATGAAACACCCACAAGTTCCCAGAAGAAGTAGATCTGAAAGATATTGATTGATAATACCAGACCCAGCATTGAGAATGTGAATAACTGAAGATATGAAAAATAGGTCGAATAACGCGCTTCTCCCTTCATGTAAGATGTACTATAGAGATGTACAAGAAAAGATACAAGCGTGATTACAAACAACATCATCACAGATATTGCATTTAACCCAACTCCCATTTCAATAGATAAACGGGGAGTGAGTGGAAGCCAGTTTACCGAAAGTAATGTTTCGGGCATTTCAGTATGACTTCCCCAAAAATAACTGTAAGCAATCTTTATGGATGTTAGCAGAGCTGTTGCCATAATTAAATTGGCCAGTAAGGCCGGAATATTCGGATTCATTCGTTTCCCGAAAAGAGAAATAAAGATGAATCCAAACAAAGGGAGTAGTAATATGATTAAAACTGATATAGTCATAATAGATCCGTTTTGCTGTTGTTAAAATTTAAGCGTAGTCGTATCATCAATATCCACCGTTTTGAATTTGCGGTAAAGATTAATAATAATGGCTATTGCAATTGATACCTCTGCTGCAGCAACGATAATGATGAATAATGTGAAGAATATACCCTCCAGCTGATCCGGATAAAGATATTTGTTAAAAGCAACAAAGTTGATGTTCACACTATTCAGAATCAGCTCCGTAGACATAAGCAATGTGATCAGGTTACGTCTGGTGAAAAATCCATACACTCCAAAAAAGAAAAGTGCAGAGCTGAGAATAAGTATATGTGATAAAGGTATTTGTTCCATAATCTATTTTTTATCTTTTGTGTTGGACTGAGCAATTACGATACTTCCGATCAATGCCGCAAGCAGTAATATACTGATCATTTCAAACGGAAATACATAACCGAATTCATGTATGTTAAACAGCTGATGTCCGATGTCCTTCACATCCAGCGATAAATTATTCTTCATACTTTCGGTAGCGAAGGGATGCTGAAGAAATACCCACAGAATTGTTGCAAACCCCAGGAAAGGAATAGTAAAGGCCATAGCCAGTCGTCGCTTTATAGGGAGTGGCAGCTTTTTGCCGGTATTGTGTGTAAGGAATATGGAGAAAATAATCAGCACGACAATACCTCCCACATAAATCATAATCTGCAATGCAGCTACGAAATTCATATCCATCATTACATATAATCCGGCGATGCCGATTAATGATAAAAGCAGATAAACAGCTGCACGGAATATATGTCTGCTGAATACACTCATTGCTCCGAAAGCAAGTATAAATCCTGCTAACACGTAAAAGAGAATTACTTGTCCTTCCATAGCTTATTGATTGAGTTTTTTGATCAGTTTATCTTTAAAATACTGGCTCTGTTCGAAATCATTCGAAAATGCCAGTGCGTCAAAATTACACGAGTCTACGCATTGTCCGCAAAACGTACAGCTGCCTAAGTCATAGGTGTAGGTAGCCAGCACTCTTTTGTTTTTACCGTTTTCCAGAGTGACCGTTTTCGTTTCAATCCGTATCGTATCATTCGGGCAATTGGTCTGACACAGCGTACATGCCGTGCATTTATACGCTCCCTCATCGTCTTTTTTAAGATAAAGGGTAGCTTTAAACCGTTCGGGAATATATAATGTCTCCCGGTTTTCGGGATATTGCTGTGTCAATATTCTTTTAGGATGTACCATGCTGCTGAAAGTACGTTTCATCCCGATCATTAAAGATTTGAACGCAGTAAATATAGAGCTTGGATAATTCAGGAATTTATTCATTTTAGTCCTTTATATGTAGGTTACAAATACAATTCATATACTGCCACAAACGCAGCAATGATTACATTCACAATACTGATAGGTAACAGATACTTCCATTCCAGACATAGCAACTGGTCGATACGTAAACGGGGGAATGTCCATCTGAACCACATGATCAGAAATATGACCAGGAAGGCTTTACCGAAGAACCATACGATTCCCGGAATATAATTCATCACTTCATTAAATCCGTCCCATCCGCCAATATGAAGCGGTTGCCATCCACCAAAAAATACGGTAGCAACCATGAAAGAAGTAATCAGCATATTGGTATATTCAGCCAGAAAGAACATCCCGAATTGCATTCCTGAGTATTCTGTGTGAAATCCTGCTGTCAGCTCCTGTTCAGCTTCGGCAAGGTCAAAGGGTGCTCTGTTCATTTCAGCTGTAGAAGCAATCACGAAAATAACAAGTGCAATAAATGCCGGAAGATGCCCTTTTAGTATCCACCATCCGTCAGCTTGTGAAGCTATTATATCGGAAATTGATAAAGAACCGCTCATAGCAATAATTGCAATCAGAGCCATCCCTGCGGATAATTCGTAACTGATAATCTGCGCACCACTCCTCATGGCTCCCAGTAAAGAGTATTTATTATTACTGGCCCATCCTGCCATCATAATCCCGATTACACTGATTGATGAGACTGCGGTTACATATAATACACCTATATTAATATTCCAGAATTGAAGAGACGTATCATATGCAAAAGGCACGATGGCCATAAAGCTGGCAGTCAGAACCAGAAAAGGAGCGAAGGAGAATAGAAATTTGTCGGCTCCTTTCGGAGTAACGCATTCTTTGAAAAGTAATTTTGTTACATCGGCTATCGCCTGGAAAGTACCCCATTTACCTACGCGCATAGGGCCCAGACGCAGCTGCATAAAGCCTGCGATTTTACGTTCTGCGTAAATCATTAATATAACCATTATAACGACCATGATGACAATAGCCAGAGCTGCCAGCACCAGTTCGGTAAATGTAGCCAGACCGGACGGAAGCCACGACTGAAGCGTTTGGTCAATCCAATGTATAAGAGCTGAGAAACTGTATTTTGGTTCCATAATTATTTATCTGTCTATATCCGGGATAATCAAATCAAGTGTGGACATAATTGCCACTAAATCGCCAATTTTACCACCGGTTACCAGAGGTTTTAAAGCTTGTAAATTACTGAAGTTTGGTGTTCTGTATTTAATACGCCACGGTTTGGCACTGCCGTCAGCTGCGAGGTAAACACCGAGCTCTCCGCGCGCAGTTTCTACTTTCTGATAATACGTACCTTCAGGAATTTTAATAGCGCCTTTCTGTTTATTTCTGTACTCGCCATCAGGAATATTGTCAATGAGTTGCTCAATGATGTGTATAGACTGTTTCATCTCTTCCAGTCTCACCATGTAGCGGGCCATACAATCGCCTTTTTCGAGAATAATCTCTTTGAAATCCACTTTGTCATATACATCATATGGCTGCATCTTGCGCACATCACATGAAATGCCGGATGCTCTGGCTACCGGACCGCAACAACCCAGATCGAAAGCCTGTTCCGGAGTAAGAATACCCACATTCTCCAGTCTGTGTCTGAAAATAACGTTGCCGGTCAGCAACTCCTGATATTCGGGTTCGTGAGATTTTAGAGAGAAAAGAATGTCTTTAACTTTTTGGACGAAGTCCGGACGAATATCCATCATCACTCCTCCCGGAATAATGTAGTTCATCGTAAGACGGTTTCCTCCGTTTTCCTCAAAGATTTCAAGAATCATCTCACGCTCGCGGAAAGCATAAAAGAAAGGTGATACAGCACCCAGATCTAACCCCATACATCCCCACCACAATAAGTGAGAGGCAATGCGCTGAAGTTCGGCCATGATCACTCGAATGTATTTTGCACGTTCCGGCACCTCTATTTGTGCACCCTTTTCAACACAGAGGGCAACAGCCTGATTATTTATATGTGCAGACAAATAGTCCATACGGCTTGTGAGATAGCCAATTTGTTTGTAGGAAAGATTCTCACTCATTTTCTCAATACCTCTGTGGATATATCCCAGATAAGGTTCCATATGTACGATTATCTCGCCGTCAAGATGCGTTCTTAATCGAAGAACTCCATGTGTAGAAGGGTGCTGAGGACCAATATTGACAATAAAACCATTGTCTGAATCATTTACGATATCTATATATTTATCCATATATTATTCGTTTTCGGGAAATTTATATGATTTTCTAAGCGGGTATCCTTCGAAATCTTCGCCAAGCATGATTCTCCGGAGGAAAGGATGATTATTGAATTTAATTCCGAACAGATCGTAAATTTCATCTTCGAATAATTCGGCCGAACCCCATATACCGGCCAGTGATTCAATTTCCGGAACTTCGTGTTCTTTTCCGATGTAAGTTACTAAAACCAACTCTTCTCCGGTCTTATAAGATCTCAGATGACCGAATAATTCAAACCCCTTATCGCCGCGGTCTGTCACAGACTCACATACCAGCTGATTAAAACATAAATCGGGGTGCTCTTTCAATGTGATGGCTGTCAGAAGCCATTGCTCATTGTTTACTTCTAAAGCTCTCATTCCGAATCTTTCGGATAGCTGATCCGTTTCGAAATGGGTGATCAGATAATTCTCTAGTATATTCATTTGTTTTGCTCTTCTTTTAATTCATTGGATTCATCATCATCGTTCAGTAGCCATTGCCTGCCGACTTTAATCTTTTGCTGAAGAGCCATCATGCCCTGAAGAAGTGCTTCCGGACGGGGAGGGCATCCCGGAATAAATACATCTACAGGAACAACTTTATCAACCCCGCAAACAACCGAGTAGCTGTCTTTTCTGAAGGGACCTCCTGTGATTGTACATGCGCCCATTGCTATTACATATTTAGGTTCGGGGATCTGATCATACAGACGTTTTAATACCGGAGCCATCTTTTTAGTGATTGTGCCCGCTACGATAATCAAATCTGCCTGACGCGGAGTAGCCCGTGCTACTTCAAAACCAAATCTCGACCAGTCATACTTAGCTGAAGCTGCACTCATCATCTCAATAGCACAACAACTGGTTCCGAAAGTAAGCGGCCACAGACTATTGCTTCTCGCCCAACCTGCGATTTTGTCTATGGACGTGACCATAACATTACGTCCTAACTGTTCATTGAACTCATCCGGTAATTCCGGAAGAAACTTTTTTGTCATTTCCATTTTAAAGCTTTTTTCTTAAATGCATAGAGTAAACCGAGGAACAAGAAAACCATGAAAAGAATGATTTCCACCAAAGCTACCGGACCTAAGTCCTTTAAGCTTACAGCCCACGGATAAAGAAAGACCATTTCGACATCAAAGATCAAAAAGCTTAAAGAGAAAAGATAATACCCGACATTGAATTGAGTCCACGTTTTTCCTTCCGTTTCAATCCCACATTCATAGGCTTCTCCTTTAGCTTTGTTTCTCCTTTTTGTCGAAACCAATTTCCCTACACCAATTGCCATCCCGGCAAATAGGATGCCTGAAAGCATCATTACTAAAATTGTAATAGGTCCCATAAAATAAAATTGTGTAAATATAAAATATTAAGAATCAGTAGTGTTGTCCATTTATGGGTAGTCGCTAGAGATTTTTATTCGTTCTTTTAGTAAACAATGAGTTTTAACAGAAACAACTTCGAACGAGAATTGTTTTAGATACACTGCGTTAAATAAGGATAATAAAAAGAGCAAACTTTGAAATCTTTCGGTTTGCAGCATAAAGTCGCCTAAGCAATATGTGAATATTAATAAAATGGAAGTTGAGGTGATTTTTTTTAGTAAGTAATGCGGATGGTATATCTACCTGATTCATAAATAGCTATTCCCTGATATGGCTTTCAGAGGAGCTTCCGGATACAAAATGTTCCGAAAAATAACGATTGTATCGTTTGGAGAAATAAAAATTAATACTACCTTTGTCATGCATTCGAAAAGAATGTGAGTCATGGAGGGATGGGTGAGTGGCTTAAACCACCAGTTTGCTAAACTGACGAGCTGGAAACGGCTCCGGGGGTTCGAATCCCCCTTCCTCCGCAAAAGTCCGGTAGTCGAAAGATTGCCGGACTTTTTTGTTATTATTTATTATTTCGATTTTATCCGCTGATCCATATTCATCGTATGGACGTCTTGCGGGCGTCCGTGCAATCATATATCTTCGTTATGACACCAGTCTATTGGGTTCATAATAATATAATTTTCAATGAATCTGAATTCATGGTGATCCCGAATCACCCGATCATGAAAGCGGTTTTGCCATACAGGATGGAATATGTTTTGTTTTCTCAGTGCAGAAGTTACAGCACCTTTAAATCCACCAATAAAGGAAGATAATGATTTTGGGAGTAGTTTATTATTATTATCCGAATCATTGGAATAAGGTTTCGTAATTGTTATAATAGCATGGATATGGTTTGGCATAATACAATAAACAGGGCAAGATAATTCTTCTCTCATTTCAAATGATTTTATCCATTCGTTTTCTGCTAAAATACCGATATCAGACAATTTCATTTCTTGATCAATTATTGAGCCCAGTATCTTTCGCTTGTCATATGTACATATTGTTATAAAATAAGAAGAGTCGCTATCATAGCTATGCTCTTGCCATCGAATAGATTTTCTGTTGGGTTTTACATT
>JBOFKD010000211.1:0-4351 GCA_051657165.1 Bacteroidales bacterium
CCCGAATGACTGAATCTGAATCTGAATCAGTGAGGCATTTCCTGTCAGACGAACGGGGAAATCAACCGTCGTGGTACCCAGTGCAACGGGTGTCAGTGCCTCCAGAGCAAATCCGTTATCCACACTTTGTATAACCAGTATCGATTGTGTCACTTTACTGTAACGATCGACCACTTCCAGCTGCAGGGTATGTGTTGCCGACTCCGGATGTACATACAAATACGGTATCAGTTGTGTAAAATCAACCACAGCCATACGATCCACATTGTGCGTGAATCCCTTCAAAGTAATTCCCAGTCCGGACAAACGATTCTGATCTTCAGCAGCCAGGCTGACCAACTCGGTTTCACCCGCAAGTCCTAATGCACGAAGAACCGGAGATGCAACCTTCAGCTTACAGGATATGATTCCCGATTTAGCATTGATAAAGGCTTGCAAAGGAGTGGCTGATGCCGGTTGTCCTTCTACAATGGCCAATGCTTCATTATGCGTATAGTTGGTTGTCGTTACAACCGGAGCCGGAGCATTCAGCGCTTCGTCCGAAATATCAATATCAATGCTTTCTTCCGCTGTGCTGGTATCAAATGTCACTTTCAACGTGGCACTACCTGCGTCAACATCAAATTTAAAGCGATAATGGTGTTTGGGAAGCGTCTGTTCGATGCCGGCAGCTTTCAGCGTAGAAGTTGTTCCCTGCTGATTGGTAACCTGAAGCTGTACGGTCAGATCGGATGGCTGAAAATAAGCAGCGCGTGTTTCGGTACCTGAAAATAGAATCGGTTGATTACTTCCTGAATGAATACTTGCCGAATAAGCGGTAAAGTACTTTTTAAATGCGTCTGTGTATTCAACAGATGCTTTGGCATTAGCCAGATAACACGTTAAATTTACTTGAGTCTCTTCGTCTGTATTAATTTGAAAGCCTTGCTTTCCTTCAAAATAAGGCTTATCAAAGCCTTCTTGTGTAATGTCCCCCAGGGATGCTTTTGCTTCATACGCTCCTGCAGGGAAAATTGTGTTTTGTGTAAAATCCTCAAAACGATCCCAGGACTGAAGCAGCTCGTTTTGCCGGAAAATTTCGAGTTTAAAATCTGCCACATCGGGCGACTGTTCTGCCTGTGTGCTTTTCGTGGTTGGCAATACCACTTCTGTGTTCGATTCAAGTTTAATTGCCAGCCTCCCACTTCCGACGGCGTCGGTCATTTTCTCTTGTGAACAAGAAGTAAAACCGATAGCTAAGACAATCAAAACCGACATAAAGTCATGTAACTTTTTCATTTAGACATAAGTTTAATGAAACTTTGATTGATTAAAAAATAAGGCGCAAAAATAAAATATTTAATTGTATTACAGCAATACATATCGTTTTTAACACCTTAAGTGTTAAAATGCAAAACAATTAAAGGGGGAGAGGGATGAGGAAATAATAATGGAAGATTTAACGTACGTAAGCTGTAGGGTGCGGATCAGCGTACCGTGTCTCGGGAGTCATAACGAGATCCGCCCGTCTTCCACAATCGCATGGCATTCGAATTTAACCAATGCATTGTTCGGATCAATGCATTGGTATGGTTGATTGTGTGTTTGATGGTTTCGGGATGCGGATGGGCACAACTTGTCTCGGGGGCCATAACGAGAAGGCACCATCCCTACACAGTTGGTAATAAAATATTTATTTGGTTCAATCAACGTATTAAATACAAACAAACTCCTTTAATTCCCTGTAAAAGAAAAATCTTATTACAAAGAGTACTGGAGTTTATGAGCGCACTCCCGAAATTGTATTACCCCGGCAGGGTTATCTATTAGTAACCCCCGGTGAAGCAACGCTGTAAGCGATGGTTCACCGGGGGAGACAACATCTCACACGTTTTCAACCCCGCCGGGGTTATCTGTGAAATCATATAACGGCAATGTCTTCAAACGATTGCGATACGATCAACCTTAATAAACAAGATTGCGATACAACAGGTAAGTACCTTCACGCATATTCCAGTCGATAAAACCCGTCACGCGCTGTTCGGCACGTATCCAGTTGCGATGTGCGTCCAGATCATAGATAGCACGCATACGACCTATTTCGGTGCCTTCTCCATCGGTATGCTCAATCTGAGTGAGAAGACCGGCTGTATTATAGGCATAGGACCAGATTGCATTGCTCTGACGTGAGTCAAGTGTATGTTTCAATAACAAGCCCTGAGCATTGTAAAGAAAATGTTCCGTACTTTTATCCATCTCATTCTCCGTACGGACTTTCATCTCACGAATGGCACCGTTTTCGAAATAACCAAACGTTGTTTCGCGTTTCTCATACACGTGCGAATCATCATCGGATGCCGTGGTCACCTCCTCACAAGCCAGGGGTAACACCGATCCTTCATACTTATAGAGATAAGTAGTCTGCTGATAATCCGAACGTGTACGAAGAATGATATTCTCACCCTGCTGTTCAAAAGAGACAGAATTATCGGATGATTCAATCCCGGTCAGTCCCTGCACAAAACAATGTGTGAGTGGTTGTAAATTGAGGAAAAGAAGCGGAACGTAACGATTATGGCTTCCATAAGTGAGTGTATAATCAACCGGTGTACTTCCCCATTCCCAAACACGAATACCCGTCAATTGACTGCCTGTATAGGTATAAATGAAAGACTGACTCGCAGTAGGCATCCAGTAAGTCTGAGGCAGATTGGATTCAAATTCATTCACCGGATAAAAGTGAGTTACTCTCCCCTGTGCATCAAATTTTGTTTGCGAGACAATAAAGCGCTCATTCTCGAGTTCTGAATACTCTTCAATCTCCCGTACGTTTCCTTGAAGACCCATACGTACCGTATGAGCTTCGGTCCAGAAATTAACCGGTGGCAACTGCTCGTCCCAGTCATCCGTTTGATTGCAGGAAATAAAGAGTAAAGAGGTTAAAAAGCAGATTAAAGAAAATTGTTTCATCTTATTAAAACGAAGCAGGACTGTCACCCGATCAACAGATCAGAAGACAGTCCTTTGTTATTTAATTAAAGAATTTCTCTTTCAGCTCCGGTCCGATATTCGATCCGAAAATCGCATCAAACTGTTCCTGTGTGAAAAATAGGAAATCATAGGTATAAGTAATTCCATCATTTCCGTTATGTACCGAGTAAAGATTAGGCATACCCGAACGATCTACATCAGCTGCTGTCAGACCTGTATTGATTAACGACAACATACGCATGTTCTCTTTATCCAATTTAGGGAATGACGACAGGTTCATATCATTCAGTTGCAGACAATCCAGATTGGTCATTGACTCGATATCCTCTTTATTGATTGAAGTGATCGGATTGCCCGACAAATCAATCTGACGATATTTCGGAGAGATCAATGCATCCGGGAAAGATGTGAATGCACATCTGCCGGCATAAACCCCACGCATATAAGAAGACTGGTTTCCGTAGTTCACCATTTTCAGTGTAGCCGGTAAAACAGCCAGGTTCTTATTGTTCGAAATATCCAGTGTCGAAATGCGGAACAATTGGTCAAACACATCAGGAAGTGCTGTGATCTGTGTTCCTGAAATACGCAACCATGTGATCTGATCCAGATTACCTATACTTGCCGGTATTTCTGTAATATTCTCATTGATGATATCCAGCATACGCATATCCGGTTGCACACAAATTACTTCCGGGAAAGAAGTCAATGCATTGTTTTCAAGGAAAACCGATTTCAGATCCATTTTGCGCATCGACTCAGGTAATGCTTTCAGATTCGTATTACGAATCATCAAACCTCCGATTTTTGAAACACCGAAGTTCTCCGGAAGTTCCTCTAATGCGTTATCGCAGATAATCAGGTTTTCAAGCGTCGGAATATTCACGATTGAGGAAGCAAGTTTCTTCATCGGCGCGAAATTTTTATCCAAAGTCAGAGCTACCAGATACATCGGATTATCATATTCATCCAGTTCAAATTCCAGACCTTCCCATTTAACCCACTCTGTATTGGCATTCCACGTAGATGGCCAAAGCGTACTATCAGAACCGAATGCCTCTGTACAAATTGCGTATAAAGAGCTACGCAGATTATTCGGTGCAAGAATAGTTTTAACATTGATCGGCATTACAAAGTCGGTAGTAACAGATGCTTCTACTACAAATGTATTGTTTTTATCCGGTTCGCAGTTTGAAATCAGATTTGCTGCATTATCAAAAGCTTTGTAAGAAACAAGTCTGTAAGCGCCTGCATTTACAAATACCGTTGCGGTACTTAAAGAATCGGACGTTCCGGTCATCGCTAAACTTGGAAGGACAATACGCTCACCATCCTTTTCCAACGTTATTTTTACGGATGCAATATCCTGAAGATCTTTAAT
>JBOFKD010000212.1:0-2669 GCA_051657165.1 Bacteroidales bacterium
GAAAAGAGCGCGAAACCAGGATCGGTAAAGGAAGTGTGCCAAATGAATTTCAGGTATTTAGTTTACCGATGCAGCAGGCAATCAAGCGCTATCTCGATGCAGGAGGCAGACTGATGGTGAGCGGGGCATATATTGGTACCGATCTTTGGAACGGTTTGACAGACGATTCATCCCGACGTTCCTTTGCCGAGAAACAACTTAAATATATATGGCGCACAGATCATGCTTCTGTACAGGGCGAAGTAAAAACGGTGTCTGCACCATATAAATTCGGAAAGCATACCTATTCGTTTTATACAGAACCTAATAAGGATTTCTATATTGCTGAAAGTCCTGATGGTATTGAGCCTGCTTCAAAAGACGCATTTACTTTTATGCGATACGCCGATTCGAATGTGAGTGCGGCAGTTGCGTATCCGGGCAAGACATACCGTTCTGTAGTCCTTGGATTCCCGATAGAAACAATTCGTTCGGCCGATGATCGGGATCAACTTATGATTCAATTGATTAACTTTTTGCTTAACAAATAATATTTAATATCTTTGTTGAAAATTAAAGAGATGCAGCTTTTTTTAATCAAACTGCATCTCTTTTATATTACCACTAACACAATTTGTAACCATACGATACTAACTAAATTAAGAAGATGAAGAAAAATCTTATTCTGGGCGCTTTCCTAAGCCTGTTTTTGGCAAGTTGCTCAACGGATAAATTTGAGAGAGAAATAGCTCTCATACCACAAGTTAAAGAAATATCACCCATAAAAGGGGTTTACGCCATCAAGGCATCTACGCCTGTTGGTTATGCTCAGCCGGACCTTCTTCCCGCTGCTGAACTGGTATCAGAATTAATTAATCTTCCTACGGGATGGAATATTGTTCCTGAAAAGGGAATAGTTAAAGGGATTAATCTGTCTGTAGACTCTTTAATGCCCGAAAAAAACGGATATACCTTATCTATCGATAAAGAGAGTGTTGATATTATAGGTCAGTCTTATCAGGGGGTTGTTTCAGGTATCCAGACTTTGCGTCAGTTGTTACCTCCGGCTATCGAACTGGATAAAGGCTTGATCAGACATACTCAGATAACTCTGCCAATGGTAGATATTAAAGATAATCCTACTTATCAATGGCGCGGAATGATGCTGGATGTGTCTCGCCACTTTTATTCAGTTGAAGAGGTGAAGGAACTTCTAAACTGGATGTCCCTGTATAAAATGAATAAGTTCCATTGGCACTTGACTGATGATCAGGGATGGCGCATCGAGATTAAGCAGTATCCGCTATTGACCGAAAAAGGTGCATGGCGTAAATTCAATACACATGACAAGAGTTGTTTGTATTACGCCAGACATGAAGATAATCCTGATTTCAATATTCCAGCGGAGCATACGAAAGTTGTTGCAGGTGATACACTTTACGGAGGCTATTACACTCAAGAGCAAATTAAAGAAGTTGTTCAATATGCTTCTAAATTGGGAATTGATGTAATACCTGAGATTGATATGCCGGGCCATTTCAGTGCCGCTATTGCAAACTATCCTGAAATTTCCTGTTTTAATCAGGCAGGGTGGGGTAACGTCTTTTCTGCACCGATTTGTCCGGGTAAAGATGAGGTGATGGATTTCTGTAAAAATGTGTACGAAGAAATTCTTCCATTGTTCCCATATGAATATTATCACTTAGGTGCTGATGAAGTTGAGAAAATTAACTGGAAGAAATGTCCGAATTGTCAGAAACGAATCAAAGAAGAGGGACTTAAAAACGAAGAAGAACTACAATCATGGTTTGTACATCAGATGGAAGAGTACCTGAACAGTAAAGGTAAAAAGCTTATCGGATGGGATGAGATTATCGAAGGTGGTCTTTCCGAAACATCTACAGTGATGTGGTGGAGAAGTTGGGTCAAAGATGCCGTTAATGAAGCTGCCGAAAACGGAAATGAGTCAATCCTTACACCGAATGACTATTTCTATTTCGACTATCGTCCGGATGCTTCAACTCTTTCTAAAGTGTATAACTACGATCCGACAAAGGAAGTAGCTGATTCTGCAAAGCAATCCTTGATCAAAGGTGTACAGGCAAATGTGTGGTGCGAATGGATTCCGTCACAAGAACGACTGGCTTACATGATCTTTCCGCGTATGACAGCAACAGCCGAAATCGGTTGGGGTAAAACGCCGAATGCGAATTTGGAAGATTATAAAAAACGCATGTTGCCTCACTATGACCGTTGGGACCTGATGTCAATCAATTACCGTATGCCAGATCTTACTGGATTTCATGCGACCAATGTTTTCACAGATTCAGCAATTGTAGATGTGAAATGCGAATTCCCTCATGCAGTTATTCGTTACACAACGAATGGACGTATTCCTGACGAGAATTCATTAAAATATGAAGGACCGATGACAGTCGATACAACGACACATTTTGTATTCCGTACGTTCAGACCAAACGGATCGAAAGATGAATTTGTTCGTACAACCTATTTGAAACAATCGCCGGCTGAGGCGTCGGGTATATCAAAAGATAAACTGGTAGCAGGTTTGAAACTGAAAGCCTACGAGAAACAATAT
The DNA here is from genome assembly GCA_051657165.1 of Bacteroidales bacterium. GTDB lineage: Bacteria > Bacteroidota > Bacteroidia > Bacteroidales > UBA7332 > UBA7332. The sequence goes on from JBOFKD010000212.1 coordinate 2,579, forward strand.
AAAAACTGCGAAGACTTCACGAAAGACGCAAAACTTCTTTCTGAATCTAATGTAAACGAAGTAGCAATCCCGAAAGGAGCTACAGGACACT
>JBOFKD010000213.1:0-2787 GCA_051657165.1 Bacteroidales bacterium
CCTGTTTAATCTTTCCGGACACGGCCTGATTGACATGGCGGCTTATGACAGATACTTTGCCGGAGAGTTACAGAATTATGCCGTAACTTCTTCCGACATCCTGAAAAGCACACAGCAATTAGCTTCTATTATCTCTTAAATCTTCCTTAATTATAGTCTTTTCGTAATATCAGAAAGGACCGGTATACTTTTCAATTTAAAGTATCCGGTCCTTTTATTTTTATCTATTCATTTTCGGGCAGACTCTTCTTAGCCTTTACCCCCAGATCTTTCAACTGACGGGCCTGACTCATCAGATTTCCGTTTCCTTCGCTCAGCGAACGCATCGCATCATGATACGACTTCTGAGATTTGTCTACATAATCGCCCATCCGTTTCATATGTTCGACAAACACCACAAACTTATCATATAATTTACCACCCCGGTCAGCAATATCCATCGCATTCCGGTTCTGATATTCCCGTTTCCAGAGATCCGAAATCAATTTCAGAGCCGTGATCAGATTCGTCGGGCTGATCAGCACAATCCTCCGGTCATACGCATAACTCCACAATGCAGAATCTTCCTTCATCGCAGCCATATACGCACCATCATTCGGAATAAACATCATCACAAAATCCAGCGTCTGTTCGTAATCATCGTATTTCTTTGCACTCAGTTCGTCAATATGCCGTTTCACCGACAACAGATGTTCTGCCATCGCTTTTCGCTGATCCTCGTCCGAATCGCTTTCCTGGTAGCGCACATAAGCCGTAAGCGAAACCTTCGAATCAATAATCACCTTTCGTTTATCCGGATAAGCCACTATCACATCCGGACGCATTTTACGTCCCGACTCACTCACCATATTCCGGTCCATTTCATCCTTCAGGTACTCCTGCGTAAAATACCCTTCCCCTTTCCGCAGTCCGGACTTCTCCAGAATTGTTTCGAGAATCATCTCACCCCAGTCACCCTGAATCTTACTATCACCCTTCAGTGCTTTCGTCAGATTATTTGCCTCACTGCTAATCCGGTTATTCAGCTCTACCAGCTCTTTAATACTGGACTGAAGCGAAAAGCGCTCTTTGGATTCCCGATCATAAGTCTCCTCGACTTTACGTTTAAAATCCACCAGTTTTTCCGACAACGGATTCAGAATCTGTTGCAGATTCTCCCGGTTCACTTCCGTTATACGTTTACTTTTTTCTTCAAAAATCTCCTGAGCCAGTAATTTAAATTCCCGCTGCATCTCCTCCTTCACACGTGCCGATTCCTCTTTCTGAAAAAGCAACTGCTCTTCCATACTCTTCTTCTGCTGCGCCAGTTCTGCCAGACGGTTCGATTGCAAAGAGATCGTTTCTCTGAAATCCTCCTGCCGCTGAGTCTGCTCCTTCAGATCCGACTCCAGCCGGACAATAAACGACTCTTTCTCCCGCATCAGCAACTCATACGTATTTTTCATCCGTTCCAGTTCCTCTGCCGAGATATATTGTTGCCTGAAATTCATATTCTGTCTGATCAGATAAAGCACACATCCCGCGAGTGCACCTGTCACAATCAGAATAATTACCGATTCTGTTATCCCCATTGCTTACTATAGTTTTATTCTACGCAAAAATAAGTAAATTCATAAAACACATCTCCATTTACAGCTTCTATCTTTCCGCAAAAGAAAGCAGTTCTGAAACTGAAATATTAAACAAAAGAGAAAGCCGTGTGTTATAAAAAAAGTAAAATTACACGAATGACTAATTTTCCGGGTTATGAAGAACATAAAATATTTATCCTTCTTTCTTCTGTTTATTCTTTGTTTCAGATTAGAGGCTGATGAGCCTAAGTTCAGATATACTAAGACCTCACCGGCCGGTCAGGAGCTTCTGCAAAACAGTAAAACACTGGGACCCGGAAGTATCCCCGTTCCACGCTTTGCTCTTACAAACAAAAGCAACACTTTCATTCTGGCCCTGGGTGGATTTATTCAGCCTGTCACAGGTATGGACATCGGGAACACTCTCAGTGGGAATATGTATTTCTCTCCGGCTGCCATCACCAATGTTCCGGCTTTGAAAGGACAAAAAGCCGATTTCTTTATCAATCCGCTGAACAGTGCCATTGATCTTCAGGTTATCGGATTTGCAAATACGTCAAAACAGCTTACGGGGTATGTCAAATTTGATTTCTCCGGAGGCAACGGAAATAAGACAGCCTCCTTAAGTGCTGTATACGTCAAATTTTATGGTTTCATGGGAGGATACAATCATTCGATTTTCACAGATGTATACTCACTTCCCAAAACCATCAGCTGGTCGGGAGTTACAGGCAACAGCTGGAGTAAATCCTACCAGATAAGCTACAACTCTCCTGCCTGCAAAGGATTTAGTTACGGAGTCAGTATTGAACAACCTTCATATATCAACGGAGATTATAAATACGAAGGAAAAGATTTTCCGGAATATGACGATAATGAAGTCATTGCTAAAGCTACACAGCCTGTTCCGGACATACCCGTATATATTCAGTACAAATGGAAAGAAAAGAATCACATCAGACTCTCGGCCGTGTTCCGCAATTTTAATTATGTGAATAAAATAAGCGACAAACTCAGCAACACATTCGGAGCAGGTGTCCAGCTGAGTTCCGCACTCAGAGTGGTCAATCCGCTGACTCTTTATTTGCAGGCAATCTACGGAAAAGGTATCGGCCACTATATCAACGGAATTCAGTATCTCCCGATCTCTTTCTTACCGGATGATGCCAAACCTGGAAAAATCAAAGCCACCGGGATGCTCGGTTGCATTGCAGGA
>JBOFKD010000214.1:0-14969 GCA_051657165.1 Bacteroidales bacterium
AGATGAGGACATGGACGACGTGGAGGACCATGAGGACGATGAGGACAGCGCCCAATACATGGAGGACGGAAGAGGCGCTAAGATGGGGACATGGATGACGTGGAGGACCATGAGGACGATGAGGACAGCGCCCAATACATGGAGGACGGAAAAGGCGCTAAGATGGGGACATGGACGACGTGGAGGACCATGAGGACGATGAGGACAGCGCCCAATACATGGAGGACGGAAAAGGCGCTAAGATGGGGACATGGATGACGTGGAGGACCATGAGGACGATGGAGGACAGCGCCCAATACATGGAGGACAACAGCAACGCTGTTTTTCTTTGCCTTTTAATGCCGTCCTCATGGTCGTCCATGTCCCCATTGTCGTCCATGTCGTCACTGCTTTTGAGGCATTGCCTTTTACAGCCGGAGGCTATCAACAGCACCGGAGGTGCGATCAACAACGTTAGTGATCAACAGCGTCAGCGATCAACTGCCTTTTGATTCCGATGACGTCTTGTATGTTTCATTAAAATAATATATATTTGTAACGATTATTATTATTATCTTTTTTATAGATAAACGTAAGGTTGTTTTTGATTTATTTTCAGCGGTTTACGCTGATAGGGTGGTTTGAGATACGTGAAAAAATACATAGATATAACTGGACTAACGTACACGAATTGAAATTTTAGAATATAATATTGATGAGAATTAAATTTTGTTTGATTAATGCCATTTTGGTATTATTGTTACTCTCTTCGTGCACTGCACATAAGAAGATCGGGTATCTGGTAGATGTGGATTCTCTTACAACAGAGGAGTTGGCTGCTCATGCAACCGTGAAGGATATTCGGTTTATGCCGGGTGATTTGCTGACGATAATGGTGAATACCACAGATCCGAATGCATCGAAAGTTTTTAATCTGATTATGCCCCGTAAATATAAAGGGCAGGATGAGACGATCGTAACAGGTCAGGAAGCATTGCAGACTTATCTGGTGGATAAAAACGGGATGATTGATTTTCCGGTGATTGGGCGCATAGAGGTAGGGGGAAAAACGAAAACCGAACTAGAGGATATGATCCGCTCTATGATTTATCCGAAATACATTACTGAAAATCCGATCATTACAATCCGTCTGACAAACTTTAAGGTATCTGTGATGGGGGAAGTGATGCGTCCGGGTGCTTATACAATCGAGAATGAACAGGCTAGCTTGCTGGATGCACTGACGCTGGCAGGGGATCTGACAATATACGGTAAACGCGAGAATGTTTTGCTGATCCGTCAGGATGCAAATGGGAAGAAAAGTATGCACCGGATCAATTTACAGGATAAAAATCTGCTTTTTTCCGAAGTGTATCAACTTCAGCAAAACGATGTGATCTACATTGAACCGAATAAATCCAAAGGAAATACAAGCCGTATTACTACTAATGAGACAATCTGGTTTTCTGTGCTTGGTTCTCTGATGAGCGTGGCTACGCTTCTGATTACCATTCTGAAATAATTTATGGAACCAGTTTTTTATAAAAACCAACAGACTATGTTAGATAAGAATCAGGGCGGTTTTACTGAACCGCAGATGGTAGAAGAGGAGGAGATCAATCTGGTTGAACTTCTTATGAAATATCTTCACTACTGGAAATGGTTTGTAGCTTCGGCTGTGTTGTTTGTGGCGCTCGGAGCTCTATACCTGAAAACACAGAATAAGGTTTATCAGATAGATGCGACTGTGCTTCTGAATGATGAAAAGGGAAAAGGGCGTGCGGATATGGCAGCCTTGCAGGAACTGGGTATCTTATCAGGGGCCGGAGCGAATGTGGATAATGAAATAGAAGTGATGCGTTCAAAAGACCTGATGCTGGGTGTGGTAAACGACCTGAGGTTGTATACTTCTATCCGTGAATCAAGAGGACTGCGCAGCATAAATCTGTACAAACAATCGCCGGTAGATGTGGCAGTTTCTCCGGAGCTGCTGGACCGTTTGCGTAAACCTCTGACTTTTGAGCTCAAAAAAGAGGGCAAAAATGAGTATGTGATTAAAGGGGAAATGGGAGACGAAGAGTTTGAAAAGACATTCAACTCTTTCCCGTATGAACTTTCTCTTCCTTTCGGAACGATTACACTTCAGACAACTACTTTTGATATTGACAGTGAATGGAGCAAACTGAATGTTGTGGTGCGTAACCCGATGCAGGTGGCTTCGAAACTGGCTAAAGATGTAAGTTTTCAGCTGGCGCAGAAAAACGGATCAGTGGTTCGTATCTCTATGCGTAATGAAAATATTCATGAGGGAGAAGATATCCTGAACAAAGTGGTGGAGTATTACAATAAGGAGACGATGATGGCGAAAAACGAGACGGCAATGAGTACGGAACGTTTCATCAATGAGCGTCTTTCGCTGTTGCAGACAGAACTTGCCAGTGTGGAGAAGGATGTGGAAGGATATAAGAAAAGCAATAAGCTGACAAATATAGAGGCGGAATCGGGATTATTTATTACGCAGACAGGTGAGGTCGACAAGGAGCGTACGGAGATTGCCACGCAGCTGAATGTACTGAACTATATTGATGAGTTTGTCAATAAAAAAGAGAATCGCTACCGCATTGTGCCGAATATCGGGATTACGGATGCCGGATTGCTGAAGGTGATCGATGAGTACAACAAGCAGTTGCTGATTCGTGAACGTACGTTGCGTACAACCTCGGAAGATAATCCGACTATCATCACAATGAACGGAGATATCAATTCTATGCGTGCCAGTATTCTGGGGGGTATCGATGTGGTGAAGCGTTCGCTAACGATTACGCAGCAGGAAATTGCTAAGAAAGAAAGTCAGATATCAGGCCGTATTAAAGAAGTGCCCCGTCAGGAACGTGAGCTGATGGAGATTATGCGTCAGCAGAAAATCAAGGATGCTCTGTATATGTTCCTGCTGGAAAAGAAAGAGGAAAACTCGCTGAGCATGACGATGACTGTTCCGATGGCAAGGCTGATCGAAAAACCGTATTGTAACGGATTGCCGGTAGCTCCGCGCGGAATGGTGATTCTGATGGCATCCTTCCTGCTTGGGCTGATTGTGCCTGTGGCTGTGATTTTTGTGAGACATCTCTTTAATGTGACCATTGATGACCGTTATGATCTGGAGACGCTGACAAAACTTCCGATTCTGGGAGAAGTGAGCCACGAGAATATTGAAGGTCGTGCGTGTATTATTAAAGAAAACAGTACATCTGTTTCCAATGAGTTATTCCGGAGTGTGCGTAATAATCTTCAGTTTGTGACAGGAATGGATCATAAAAAGATTATTACTGTGACATCTAATATTCCGGGTGAAGGAAAAACATTTGTGTCGACTAATACAGCTGCCACTTTCTCGCTGACAGGTAAACGTGTAATTCTGATGGGGCTGGATCTGCGTAACCCGCAGCTGGCTAAAGTCTTCGGACTGGAGAATAAAGGGGTTACGAATTATCTGTCGGGACAGGTAAACGACTGGAAAGAACTGGTGGTCCGTACACCTGAGTATAAGAATCTTGATATTCTGCCTGCAGGTCCGGTGCCATTGAATCCGAATGAATTACTGATGTCTTCAAAGATGAAGGAGCTGATGGATGATCTTAGAAACGCTTATGATTATGTGATTATTGACTCGGCTCCGGTAGGAGTGGTATCAGATACATATCTGCTGAATGATCTGAGTGATCTGTTTATCTTTGTCTGTCGCGCAAATTATACAAACCGGAAGCTGATTGATGAAGTAAACCGTATGGTGGCTCAGAGTAAAGTGAAGAATGCTTATTTTGTTGTCAACGACGTTGATATGAAGTCTAAAGCTTACCGCTACGGTAAATATGGCTACGGTTACGGCTATGGCTATGGAGCGTATGGCTATCATGGTAAAGAAGATAAGAAGAAAAAGAAAGCTTAAATAATGAAAGCGGGTATTCCGGAAGGGATACCCGCTTTTGTTTTTTGAAATGGGTGATAAGAGGCGCTAAAAGGCGCTAAGATGGGGACGTGGACGACGTGGAGGACCATGAGGACGATGAGGACAGCGCCAAATACATGGAGGACGGAAGAGGGGCGCTAAGATGAGGACGTGGACGACATGGAGGACCATGAGGACGATGGAGGACAGCGCCAAATACATGGAGGACAACAGCGACGCTGTTTTTCTTTGCCTTTTAATGCCGTCCTCATTGTCGTCCATGTCCCCATCGTCGTCCATGTCGTCACTGCCTTTGAGGCATTGCCTTTTTGCCTTTTCTTTTTCACTCTTTCTTCTGATTTTTTCTTACTTCTATTCTCTTTTTTGTCATATTTTCTCTTACTCCGCCATGAATCAGAAAGTCGTTTTCGAGTCTTTTTATTTGTTTGTACAATAAAAAAGTGGTGACGCGGATAATATCTATTATGCAATTTATACTTATTGATATATCGCTGTGTTCGACTCCTCTGCGAAATGTTTCGTAACTGGAATCACCTATACTGTGTAGTTCGCGCATTCGTTTATAGTATGGATGCTCTTTTGACCAGAGTTCAATGTTGTGTTTTCGTGCAATATCTTTATAATCTTCGAGTAATTCTTCTAAAGATGCTTTTGCAACATTAGTCAGATGTATTTCTGTTCTTTTAGAGGTTGCAGATGCAGCACTGCCTTCAATGATGTTCTGTTTTCCAGATCTGGCAGCCTGAATCATCTGGTCAAAGGTTCTGTCTTTTGAGGATAAATTATGTTTGCAAAAGTGCTCTGTAGCCATATATATAATCAGAGACTTCTGATAAGATATCAGGTTCTGATAGCCATTGTGTTTAGCTATAAATGAATTCATATGCATAGATTTAAAATTTCTGAAAGATAGTATTTTTTTTGGGAAAGAAGGTAGGAGAGGGTGGTAAAGTACAAAAAAATACATGGAGGAAGGAAGAGGGGCGCTAAGATGAGGACGTGGACGACATGGAGGACCATGAGGACGATGGAGGACAGCGCCCAAAACAAAAGGCAGATTTTGACAAGGAGTAAAAGAGGAAGGCGCTAAGATGAGGACGTGGACGACATGGAGGACCATGAGGACGATGGAGGACAGCGCCAAATACATGGAGGACAACAGCGACGCTGTTTTTCTTTGCCTTTTAATGCCGTCCTCATGGTCGTCCATGTCCCCATCGTCGTCCATGTCGTCACTGTCTTTGCGGCATTGCCTTTTGCCTTTTAATGCCGTCCTCATGGTCGTCCATGTCCCCATTGTCGTCCATGTCATCACTGCCTTTAAGGCATTGCCTCACTGCCTTTGTCTCATTGCCTTTTCCTCATAAAAAAAGGGAGGTTGCCGGTTGGCAACCTCCCTTCGGGAAAGAATTAATCATTACTTTTTGATAAGCTTGATTGTTTTTGTTTTGTTTTCGTCAGAAAGGATCAGGTGATAGATGCCTGGTGTCAGGCTGGTCATATCCAGTTCTGAGTGTTTCAGCAGAACTCCTTTCATGATTCTTGCGCCTGACGCTGAGTAAACGGTGTAGTTTACTTCTTCGCCAAAGCTTTCGTTCCAGTCTATCATCACGTTTGTGATAACAGGGTTTGGAGTGACAAGGATATCTCCTGCTTCTGTTTTATCCAGTGCTGTAGGAGCTGTGATGCTGACATTCAGTGTCTGAGTAACAGAGGTCTGTGAAGGATCTGTTGCTTTCAGACGGATTGTTGCATTTCCTTTCATCAGGCCTTTAAGCAACAGGGTGTTGTCGGTAAGGAATACTTTAACGAACTCAGGATTTTCGTTGATGAATTCGTATTTCAGCATATCTTTATCCGGATCAGAGAAGTATTGATCCAGATTTATTTCCGGACTAAACTCATCTGCTCCCAGATCCAGATCACCTATTGGTGAAGCTACCGGTGCTCTGTTCACATTCTCGATATTCAGTTTCAGTGTGTTCACCGATTCTGCTCCCCAACTGTCTCTCGCCATGACTTTCACGGAGTGATTGCCTGCTGATTCGAAATCTGCATTTACAACCAGATAGTAGATGCCTGCGCGATTTTCCAGTTCAATAAAGGATGGAGTTTCCGGATCCGGAGTCAATTCCAATGTATCGTTTTCTTTATCCGTTACGATGAGTCTGAATTCGCGCATTTCATTTTCTTGCATGCGCATAATTCCATCCTGTGTATTCGCTCTGACTTCAGGAGCTGCATTGCGGCTCAGTGAAACAGGCAGAGTCATTTCAGTATTGGCAGGGTCATTTGTCAGAATACGGATGTTGGCATGGTGCATATCTTCAGTCAGCAGATTGCTGTTGAAAGAAAGAGTCAGCGGACGTTCCTGACCGGCTGCAATCTCTCCCTGAAGCTGATCCTTAGCAATCATCCAGAAATCATCATTGCCCTGATATTCAAGAGCTCTTACCAGATAAACAACATCAAAGAATCCCTGGGCCAGAGCGATGTCGTACCAGTCGGTGTTGTCAGAGTAGAAATACCGGCCTTCCACAACTTTGTTCATTAGTACATTGCTGTGTCCCTGAGGATTGGATGCTCCAAGCGGGAATACAAACATAACAAAGAATTCTTCGCCCGGATAGATACTAACTACTTCATCAAGAGGTAAGGTGATGTAGCTACCCATTTTGTCGCCGCCCGGTGACTCAACAGTTACTCTACCGGAACCGATTACAGAACATTTGCCCGGATTTTTGTTGCCGGTCAGGATATAAGCATATACGTTAGATAATTCCAGTTCGCCCGGTCTGTACCACGTTTGTACATGAGAAAGCTTGAACCCGTTGTCCGGAGCTTTGAACTGAGTTGCAGCAGAGAAGTTGAGATCTTTGCCGAATCCCAGGAAGTTCTTCGGAGTTTCGTCCGGATTCAGATAATCCAGTGTACGCTCGTATGTTACATCAGCCGTGCGTGACTGTACAGTCATTTCAGGTGCTTCAGTCAAAGCCGTAAGAGCCGCTTTTGTTCCTTTTGCATCTGCTGACATTTTCAGGAATGCTGAGTTTGCCGGAGCTGAAGTACGGATGTACTCAATTGTACCATTGTATTTCAGTACGGATTGTCCTGTTTTGTTTGAAATAACAATTGTAGTATCGCCAGCATAACCCGGAGTGCGCGCTACAATCTCCAGTTTGTCATGAGAGATATCTGCAGCAGGAGGGAATACGGTTTCACCCAGAATCAGAACTTCTTTGTTTCCGGCAGTAGAAGCGAATGTGATTTTTTCGCTGATTACACCCGGTTCGGCAGTCATCCAGTTCAGACGCATTGTGCGCGTTTTGCCCGGTCTCACCTCAAGAGGCAACAGATCTGCTATCGGGATATACTCTTCGAATGATCCCCACGGAGTAGTAAACTGCTCAAGTACTTCAAGCTGCATGTCTTTGCTGGTAAAAGGAGTCACGGATTCGATGGCAAATTCAGCCAGACCGGTATTGCTCAGGGAGAACAGTTTCATTACATCTCCTGCTCCGATGATATTTTGTTTCATATCAACTGTATCGGCAACAGACAGGATACCTTCGCCGGTAAGCGTGATATCGAAATTCAAAGTCTGAGGTATTCCGTTACGCGGATCATTGGTTTGCATTTTAACTTGTTGAGCGTACTGACCTGCATAGAAGTTGGTTGCGTCTACAGCCATATGGATCTCTTTCTGAGATTTAGCCGGAACGGTAATTGTAGGTGCGTTTACGATCAGCATAGCTACACTTTCGTACAAGACAGCATTTCCGTTGGTAATGATCAGCGCATCCGACGCATCTTTGTTTTCAAGTCCGGTCGCATATCTGGTCCAGTCCGGCATGCGTGTGAAGCGATACTGGAATTTGATACTTCCTCCGGCTTCAAGAATCAGCTGGAAGTCATAAACAGGAGAGATACCGAACATATCCGTATAAGAAGCCCATTCAATCACTACTTTGTTTTCATCTTTGTAAGAGAAGATACCTGTTTTCGCAGGATCAGCCAGAACAGATGTCACGTGAAGTCCCCACATCGGAGCAATGATGTTGTTGTATTCATCATCTGTACCAATATAGCGTGGAGCTGGCATATCATTCGTATCGTCTTCAGGAAGTCTGTCGAACGAAACAAAACCGTCTTTATGTACCCACAAAGTGTCGTATTCCGTGCCGTAGAAGTTGAATTTAAACGGCATGATTACCCCAAAGTAATTCAGCTTATCATCCATGAAGCTTTCCGGCTGAATGTGTGTAGACTCACTGCGTTTATCCAGCCATTCGTAAACCACATCCTGAGTTTCGTCGCTACGCATGAAGGCATAACTCATGTCGGTATCGCCACTGTTCAGGCCATCGGCATAAATCAGATTGGTACCTTCCAGACGAACGCGAAGATCGCCTGCACCGTCATTGGTAACCGTCAACGGAAGAAGTGTTTTCTGTCCGGCAGGAAGAGTTTCGGTAAATTCAGTTCTGCTGAAACCGGCTACCGGCTCATCAGCCACCTCGTAAGCCACATGAACAGGATAGTCTGTGCAGTCTGCCTGGATATTCAGATTCGTTTCGAAAGAACCTGTCGCATCTGTATTGCAGGTGAACTCAAGCAGATAAGTCTTTTTCGGAGGAATCATCCGTTGTACAACCGGCTCAAACTGAAGATTACCGTTAGAGGCAGTCACCTCATTGATAATCATCGGGCCTGTACCCTTGTTGCTGATGCGGATTTCGCCTTTCAACACCTGAGTACGCAGACAATTAAGTCCTTTCAGAGAATCAGAAGGAGAGAGATAAAGCGAAGGTGTACCTTCAATATCCATGTTTCCTTCAACCATCAGCGATGAAACAGGAGTCAGCGGATTTGTAGTAAGGATGTTCATGTTCTGTATAAAGTTGCCTTTAGACAGTCCGCTGAACAGCATATCCATTGTCAGTTTCTTTTCCTCGCCAATCTGAAGCATACCTACCGGTTCGGAAACTTTCGTAACGACTGTCTTACCCGGGTAGTATACACGGAATCCCATGTCGGCACAGAAATCATCGGTGTTTTTGTCACCGTCAGTATTCAGTGTCCGGCCTATTTCACTGATGATAAACGGATCGGTAGATCCTTCATTGCTGAAGCCAATAAGCAAACCATACATATTAGACAGAATCTCATATGTAGTATTGCGGTACAGGATATCCACATCTCCGTTCTCGTTCAGCACAAACTGGAAATCGAACAGTCCGTTCAGGAACTGAATATTATCCACTCCCATATTTTCGTAACTGATAATGGTTTTACCCGATGTGCGGTGGACGAGGACTTTACTCTCTTTGTTGAACTTCAACGGGAATCCGCAGGCTGAAATAACAGCAGCATGCTGCCAGCAGGATGAATTTGCTGAAGGAGGCATACAGGCGTTGAGTGGAATATCAGGGTGAGAGGACAGTAGTCCGCTATTCGTGATATAAAGTGAATCGTACTCCTGGTCAAAGAACGGAAGTGTGAAACCAAGGTTTACAGGAACAATCGGTGTCTTGATACTGAAGAGAGAAGTAATATCCTCAGCCTTACCGTTAATGTCTGTCCATGTGATATTTGCCGAAGGATTGTTGATATTGTGAGTCATCCGGTAGCCATATTTGTTGGCTCCTGTCAGTTCGGCCATTTTAGCCAGTTCACCTTCCAGTTGTCCCGCATAATTAACAAAAGCATATTCCAGCGGATATTTACCAATGTTACGAATCGTTACATCCATTGATTTTGTTTCGCCTTCGGCAGTGATATTGCCGGCTTGCAGAACCTCTGGTGTAAATGCCAGTTTACCTTCAACACAACCAATACCGTAAACGGTGAACTGATAGGATTCGCCTTTTGTTCCCTGCACTGTAATCAGAGATGACTGATTTCCTTCAGAAACCGGAGCAAAGCGGATCTTCAGTGTGTTTTTGCCATGGGCACTGATGGAGCTGATAAAGTTTTGTTTCGAGAATGCTGTACTGCCTGAAGTCACGGATGCGATATTGAAAGGAGCAAGTCCTTCGTTCACGACCTCGATGTCCAGCGTTTTATTGGCACCAACAAACACATCGCCGAAGTTTACGATTTTCTCCGATACAAGTTTTGGTTTGTGACCGGATACGGTAAACGATACAGGATGTTTCACCACTTTTGCTTTTGAGTCGTTGGTTTTAAACTCAATAAATGATGTGTAATTGCCGTCAATCAGTTTATTTCCATCGGCTGTAATGGTAATGGTATCAGAGCTGTTGCCCGCTACGGTACCTTCGTTGGCCGATAATTTGATAAACTCACCAAAATGTCCGTTGGCACTTACTGCTGCAACATCCCATACGGCCGTTTCAGGATAGTTGAAACCGCCACGCAGTGCATCTTCAACCGTTGTGAATGTTTTTCCGCCATCGATACTCAGGAAGCAATAGGATGAGTTTTCAGGTTTGTATTCCGTAGCAATACCAAACGGATATTTGTTGCCTTTAGGAGCCACAATGTTGATCCAGAAAGCTTTGCCCGACGGAATGAAAATCTGACGGTCCAGACGCATTTTATGCTCATAGGCTTCTGTCTGATCAGACAGAAATTCCTGCGTATGGATAATTGCATCTTTGGAGAATACATTGCCAAGCATGATTTCAATCCGGATCGGTCCGGTTTCGTTGTTGTGTTTCAGGAATGCATATACATCCGTAAGATTGAAACCTCCGTCAGAAATGAACATCGTTGCAGCAAAATGATCATGAACCGGTTCGGAATCACCGATAACGAAGTTTCCGGACTGACCGTAGCGCATTATTTTTTGTATGGAAAGCGAGTTCTCCATACGAACAACACCGTCGGAAGTCATAACCTTGTCGCGTTTTACTTTTCCGGCAGCGATAACAGATTGCTGAATCTGCGGATCTTTTCCGGCAGCATATCCGTTTGCATATTCCTGACCTGCATGGTGGAACTGAGCCTCCCAGCGAAGCATACCCGATGCACTGTTCTGAACAGCAAGAGGAGCACTGGCAAGAGGTTGATCGGCCACATTCACGTTCAGACTAAGACCTGATGATGGAAGTGTGATCTGAGGACCCTCATTCGTAGTAGCCTCCATCGTAGCCGATAGTCCCGATGCATTATCCCAACGGTCAAAAGCTTTGACTGCATAGTAATATTTAGTGAGTGCATCCAGGCCAGTGATGGTAACATCCATCTTTTCACCGGCAGGCGTATTATACTGCTCTACACGGTAAACAGATGCCTGATTCAGCTGATCTTCCGATAACGGAGATTTTGAATAATAGATTTCATAGCGATAAGCATTCGCATCATCGGTATCTTTTACCGAAGTCCAGCTTAGCTGAACGAAATCCTGAGCTACACCTTCAACTTTGAAATCAGCTACCACTTCAGGAGCGATAAGTCCGTTTTCAGCCAGTGTGAGCACAGCATCCACATATCCGCTTCCTAGTTTACCAACCAGAGAGGGATTGTATTGCTCAATGTTGCGCGTACCGGTGAGGAGTCGCTGTTTTAGTTGTGTGTTTGTAAATTCTGGTGAACCGAATCTGGAAACAACCAGTGCTGCTATCCCCGATACGTGAGGACAAGCCATTGAAGTACCGTCCATATATGAGTAGCGGTTGTCCGGGTAAGTACTGAAAACACCCCACGAGGAGCCGTGTCCGGACTCACCGCCGGGAGCTACAATGTCTACCCAGTCGCCGTAATTGGAATAGGATGCTTTTTTGAAATCCGGTCCCATAGATGCGACGCTGATTACCGATTTATAAGCACCGGGATAGTATTTTTCGGAACTGCCGTCATTTCCGGCAGCGAAAATAACAACACCACCCTTCATCGGGCTTCCCTGGAAATTACCGGCTTCGGCAACGAAATAGTCAATAGCGTCCAGTACTACCTGCTCGTAAACTTCAGGAGATTTGTAGCCCCAGCTGTTCTGGCTGATAACTGCACCCTGATCGGCTCCATAGATAATGGCACGCGCGAAGTTTCCGGACATTCCTTTTGCGTCGAAAACCTGACAAGACATCAGACGGGCTCCGTCTTTATTGCCACCACCTCCGGCTACACCGGCAACACCTGTATTGTTGTTGTTGGTTGCAGCGACTGTTCCTGCCACGTGAGTACCATGGTCATGTGCCGTAACTTTTCCGTTGAGGTCAATGAAATTTACTCCGTGAACATCGTCGATGAATCCGTTTCCGTCATCATCGACGCCGGGTGTCCCGTTTAATTCCGCCAGATTCACCCAAAGGTTATCTTTGAGGTCGTTGTGATTGATGTCGATACCACCATCGACAATGCTCACGACCACATTTGGATTACCTTTGGTGATATTCCATGCGTTGAAGAGATTAATATCTGCACCTTTACGTGACGGCAGGATCTCTCCGGGATTACTGTAATGCCATTGCTTAGCTATATAAGGATCGTTAATAAGATCGGATGATGTGTAGGAGTGAGAAGAGTTTTGCGTTCCAATAAGTTCAACCTTAAATGAAGGTTCGACAATTTCAATGTCTTCGATGGATCGATAATGTGTAAGGGCGTCATTCGGTGTGATGGATTTATCGAAATGGATTTCGTACCATCTGTCAAGCCCGTGTTTACGGTAACGTTCTTCGTGTTTTTCGTTGTAAGGAAATACCCGTTCCATCCGGTAAGCCCTGACGGACTTGTTGGCGGCATCGAATTTCATGTGTCCGACATCCAGGTTTCCGTTTCTGAGTTTTGTTTTAGCCAGTGTGTTTGACAATCCGGGCCTTAGCCTGACTCGCATTACGCCTTCGTTGACAGAGGCCGGGTCATTCACTTGTGCGAACAATGGTAAACTCAGAAGAGTCATCATGGTGGCTACCCACCTTAAATTCGTAGAATTCTTCATGTGAATTGATTTGAAATATAATAAATAAATGACAGAGCCGGTGGATATAAAGTCCGCTGTGTTCTGTATTAAAAAAAATAAACAGTAAAAATCTATGTCTATATGTGTTTTTCGAAAGTAAACAGATCTCTTTTATAACCAAAGAGACACTGTTTGGTAGACATATATGTGATTTTTGAATAATTATGGACTTATATTTATTTGAAATCGTAAATAATTATGTCTTATTGCTTTTAAATATGAACCGACGGTAAAAATAGTATTTATTTTGAGATAATAAATAATATTCGAAAAAAATGAAGAAAAAATAAGAGGGAGGCGCTAAGATGAGGACATGGACGACGTGGATGACCATGAGGACGATGAGGACAGCGCCAAATGCATGGAGGACGGAAGAGGCGCTAAGATGAGGACATGGACGACGTGGATGACCATGAGGACGATGGAGGACAGCGCCAAATGCATGGAGGACGGAAGGGGCGCAAAGATGGGGACGTGGACGACATGGAGGACCATGAGGACGATGGAGGACAGCGCCAAATACATGGAGGACAGAAGAGGCGCAAAGATGGGGACGTGGACGACGTGGATGACCATGAGGACGATGGAGGACAGCGCCAAATACATGGAGGACAACAGCGACGCTGTTTTTCTTTGCCATTTAATGCCGTCCTCATGGTCGTCCATGTCGTCTCTGCCTTTTAGGCATTGCCTTTTCTCTTACTGACTAATAATGAGCAGGAATGCCATGAACATCATTCCGGTGACGATTCCTCTTTTAGATACAATATGTTTATTGTAGAGATAAGAGCTTGGGAGGATAAGTTCGGCAAGAGCAGTGTTTACTAGTAATCCAGCAAGGAGTGCTTTGACGATGCCTATAAGAACCGGAGTAAGAAAAGCAGGCATAAGGACGGCCATAAGGATAGCTCCTGCAGGACCTGCAAGTCCTGAAAGAAGACACATTCTGACAGCTTTCCGGCGACTTTCGGTATGTTTGTAAACCAGCATGGATATAATGGCTCCTTCCGGAATATTATGAGCAATGAGTGAAGCAACGATGATTAGTGCTATATCGGGGTCATCAATATAAGTAAAGTAGGTAGCTATTCCTTCGAGGAAATTATGTAATGTGATGGAAAGCAGCAGCAGGATGTAAACGTGATGCTCACTCTTTTTTTGTTCACACTCAGAGGATAAGCAGGGGATTTGTTTTTGTCGTTTTGTGAGAATATGATCAATCGGCGCAGAGACAAGAAGCCCGATGAAAAAGGCAATGCTTACGTAAAGAAGTGCTTGTGACGGAGTGTATGCGTAATTAAGTTTTTCGATGGCTCCGGGCATGAACTTAAGAAAGGCAGCATAAAGCATCATGCCTCCGGAAAATGCAAAAAGGAAAGGGACGATACTTCCTTTTCCAAACCGCTTACTTGTTGTAAACAATAATCCGAGAAGCAGTGCTGCTCCTTCAAAGATGGTCATTAACAGAGCAGGAAGAATAATAGATGTTTCCATATGCAGGATGAATTAATATAAAATGAAGAAAAAATAAAGAGGCGCTAAGATGAGGACATAGAGAAAGGCAAAGAGGCGCTAAGATGGGGACGTGGACGACATGGATGACCATGAGGACGATGGAGGACAGCGCCCAATACATGGAGGACGGAAGAGGCGCTAAGATGAGGACGTGGACGACCATGAGGACGATGGAGGACAGCGCCAAATACATGGAGGACAACAGCGACGCTGTTTTTCTTTGCCTTTCTGCCTTTCAATGCCGTCCTCATGGTCGTCCATGTCCCCATCGTCGTCCATGTCGTCACTGCCTTTGCGGCATTCCCTTTGCGGCATTCCCTTTTTATAAATAAAACATGACCATGGCCTGTATGCGGTTGACGGATGCTTGCTGGTGGTCGAATCTGACCTGTTTGCCCCAGAGGTATTCTATTCCTGTCTGGATATAGGGAGTGACATTATAGAAAAAGCTGAAGCGGGCATCCAGTCCGTATCTGTATTTGTCCCAGTATGCTGTATTAATATCATAGATCCGGGAGTGTCCGATGGATGCATTCAGTGACATGGCAGGATTTAAATCGTATTTGAGTCCTGCAATGCAAC
>JBOFKD010000215.1:0-4645 GCA_051657165.1 Bacteroidales bacterium
GTTAACTCCCAGCTGTAACAACAACCCCAACCTTTAATCCAACCTATTAATAACTGAAGGGGTTTTAAATAAAGCCTACTACTATGTAATACAAACAACTAAAAAGGTAAAACTATGGAAACGGTAAAAAAAAGTAGCTTAATTGTGAGATCATTCTCAGCTGAGTATAACAAGGAAGCTTATTCGGAATTATTAAAGTGTGATTGTGTATTGAGTGTTGAATCAACTCCAAAAGAAAGTGACTGGGCTGGTGATACTGAATGGACCATAACGGTCGCGGCTGATAAACTGAATGATGACTTCAGCGAGAAGTTTAGTGAGTTCTGTAAAGGGTTGCAATTGGTGGCTTGGGTGGATTAGAGTTATTTAAATAAGGAATCGACTTATTAAATTATTTTACTAATAAGAATACTATTAAGAAAGATTCTAAATAAATGGTTGGGGTATGGGGTTTAATTTGCTGACAATCAACGGGCTAAACCTCACAAAATCCTCCCCGCACACACGAGGCAATTTTTGAAACTTTTTTTAACCCTATTTTGGGGTTGCATTATTAAAAAAATTTAGAAACTACTACTATGGAAATATTCACTTTCAGTTTAATAATTGTGGCGTTAATCTACTTCAGCCCTTCATGGACCAAACACGACAATGACAACCACCACCAAAAATAACATACTGACAGTCACAAACCCAAACGAAAATGAGTTCCTCAGTGTGATCACCAGCTCCAGAGTAGTCAGGTGTTTTGGGGCTTGTAATGTCGGCGGAATATTAGTCGAGGGCACAAAGGTAGCTCCAGAGGTAAGATTGACACTGAAGCGACTGGGGATAACAACTAAATTATTTAAGAGCTACACCTTATATTACCTATCAGCCGACATTTGTAAAAAGTATGAATTAAAGGAATCACTCACACCGACACCAGTACATAAGACCGAAAAGAAGCCACGCACACACACGGATGCGATTCCTATTGTAGCGATTGACGTCACTGGGACCGAGACCCTATTCCCTTCAGTGTCTGAAATGTGTAGGTGTCTTGGGCTTGATAGAGGAAATGTGTACAGGGTGATGCGCGGTGAGTGGAAACACACTAAAGGATATGTTTTCAAAAATGGGGAAAAAATTAAACGATCTAACAAAGGTAACCAACCCAAACGAGTGTGATTTTTTGCGAACAATTATGATGAGTGCTCCAGTAACACACGCGGAAGGGATTAGCGAAGGGACTCTATATCTGTGTGAATCACTTACACGCCAACAAGTAAGGTATTTAATTGATGAGTTAAAGAGAGAGCGTTTCGTCGTTCAATCTGGAAATGAATTAAAAAAATGTTACATAGCTACACCAGATGAAATCAAAGCAGCTGACGGGTATAGGGAAAATATGTTGGCACATAACATCAAATCTATTATAGCTATTGATGAATCTGGAAAAGAGACCCTATTCCCTTCAGTCGCGTCAATGTGTGATGCACTGAGTCTAAGTAAGTGCAATGTGTACAGGGTTATGCGTGGAGAGACGAAAAGATTAAAAGGATACACCTTCAGATATGCCGACAATAAACAGACTAAAAAGGAAACCACGGGAGCACATAAGCGACAAACGTAGGGAACGACAATTCATATATCAGCGACCAGAATGGCGAGCGGTTAGAACTGAAAAGATAAAGCTCAATCCATTATGCGAGCGATGTTTGGAAAGTGATAGAATCACACCAGTTCAGGAAGTTCACCATATTGAATCATTTATGAAGTTTAACGGTGATGAGCGCTGGGAGAAGGCTTTCGATATTAACAATTTGATGTCGCTGTGTCAGAGATGTCACAATGAAATTCACCACGAAAAAAATGAAAAGTACTATGACAGATAATGTAAAAAAACGATTGGAAGAAGCAATCGCGGATCCTGTAAATCAAACGGACTACTACAAGCGCACTATGATGGTCATTCAGGCGCTGAAAGAGAGAGGTAAACACGCAGAAGCAGATGAACTGTTTCTTCAACTTAAACGAACAATTAATACAGAAGCGAAATGGGAAAAACGATAGATAGATCACTGGCGATTAAAAGAAAGGTCACCAGCTACATTAAAGCGATAGAAGCATACCTGAAAGATAACGGAATGTTTGAAGCTATTGACGTGGCGGTTATAGACAATCTCAGAGATAGCTATAAGACCGTATTACAGGCTCAGGAAGCGATAGACGAATACGGCTTAATGATTGACACCGAGAAGGGATCTCAGCCCAATAAGGCACACAAAATAAAGTTTGATTCCATTATCAGAATGGAAAAATGTTTGGAGATTCTGGGAGTACAAGGAAAACAGAGATACAAGGATAACTTGAAAGCTGAGGTGAAAGAAGAGGAATCGCCGTTAGAGAAGTTAATGAAAGGAGAACTGTAATGTTGACTTATCAATCATATATTGACGGGGTTCTTTCTGGTGATATAATGGTTGGTCAATTGGTTCGCTTATCAGTTCAGAAGTTCACCAGATTAAAGGAAAGGGATGATTTATACTTTGATGAGGCAGCCGTTCTGAAGGTGGTTAAGTTCATTTCGATCTTGAAACACAACACAGGCAAGCACAACGGAAAGCCTTTTATATTAGAGCCGTGGCAGCAATTTATCACGGCTTATATATATGGGCTTAAGTGGAAGTCTGATAACACCAGAGTAGTCAAAGATGTTTACATTCAGCTTGCACGGAAGAACGGAAAAACGGCTTATGCCGCGGCTTTGTCACTATATCACTTACTGGCAGACGGTGAAGCAAATGCAGAAGTATTGTTAACAGCTAACAGTAAGGATCAGGCAAAAATCGCTTTGAAAATGGCACAAGGTTTTTCCAGTGGATTGGACCCGAAACAGAAACAACTTAAACAATACAGGGCAGATATCAATATCAGATCAGGAAGCAATGAGAATGTTCTGAAGGTTTTGGCAGCCGATACCAGTAAGCTTGACGGTTATAACGCTTCATTCTGGCTTCAGGATGAGCTACACGAAGCACGTGACGGAGATATGACAAACGTATTGAAGTCATCACAGGCGATGCGAGAGAATCCTTTGGGAATCCAAATCACAACGGCAGGGTTCAACTTATTAAGCTACTGTAAGCAAGTAAGAGATACACACGCCGCGATTATAAAAGGTGAGCTGGAAGACGATACGCAAGCGGCTTTTATCTATGAACTGGATGAGGGTGACGATTTATCAGATGAAAACAACTGGTTGAAATGCTCTCCTAATCTGGATGTAACTTGTAAAAGATCTTTCATGCGTGATGAGCTAAAAAAGGCTGATAATTCAGCCACAGATAGACCAAAGATCCTGACTAAGACATTTAATCAATGGGTTGATAGTGATACAGTCTGGATTCCTTCTAAGTACACTGACAGAGCTACTAAGCAAGCGATTGATATGTATGACTTTCAGCAACACAGACACGCTTACATAGGGCTGGATTTGGCTTCAACTGATGACTTAACAGCGGTTAGTTTAATGATTCCTGATTTAGAAACTGGGGAATTTTACTTCAAAACGTGGTACTTCCTTCCAGAAGAGAATAAATCCAGAATCTCACAGTCAGAGCTAACAATGTTGAAGCATACCAAACAACTAAACTACACTCCTGGGAACGTGACTGATTACGATTACATTATTTCAGTCATTAAGGAGATTGCTAATCATTTCAGTGTAATATCTATCAGTTACGACAGCTACAATTCAACCCAGATGATTATTAAATTGACTGATGAGGGGTTTAATTGTCAGCCGTATAGTCAATCAATAGGGAACTTTAACAAGCCTACTAAGGAATTTGAGCGCTTGATTCTCAGCGAAAAAACACACATCGATAAAAACTACCTGACATCATTAGGGTTCAGATCAGTTAAGCTGAGAACGGACCACAACGGCAACACTAAACCCGATAAAGGTTCGGGCCACGGCGGTAAGATAGACGGAATTATTTCAATGCTTATGGCGCTGGGCGGGTATCTAACAACACCAGTATCATGGAATGGAGTTTAACGAAAAACAATTATGGGAAACGAGGAAAAAACCAAACTATTCAATCAATATGTCATGCCGTATTATAGGCTTGTTACTTTTTGTGTAGATAAGTATTATAAGTTCGATGATCGAGCGACATCAGATAGACGTGATGACATGATACAAGAGTGTCTCATTAATATCTTGAACAATATGCACTTATTTCCAGTGGATAGGACAGACGGGTACCAATCTTGGATCTGTAAGGTATGTCAGAATTACATTTACGGGAATTACCAGCGAATTAACAATAACACAGGGGTTACTTATGGCAGATGTAAGCCAGAGTATATGGGTGACTTGAACTCATATGAATGTATTGGTGAGTTTGATATTTTTAACATTATTGGGAGCACACTAACAGATGTAACGGCCCACAACGTTCCTGAAGATGAGTTCTTACACCATTGTAATGACGAAATCAATGAAGCCGTTACAGGACTTCCAGAGGTTAACAGGCGCTTATTTATGGGAATTATTTATGGGTATTCACTGGAAGAGATAGGCAACCAGCTACACGGCGAAGGTAAACTAACAAATGTCAGTCGTGATAATCTGATCTTACAATACTGGTTCGCG
>JBOFKD010000216.1:0-3668 GCA_051657165.1 Bacteroidales bacterium
TGACACTCACGGTACGCGGGAAAAAAATGCTGGAAGACAAGCATCAATTGCTATCCAGTTTATTTCAATCCTTTACTCAGAAATTTAACTGGGGATATTTTGATTCATATCCGAATGAAGAGATTGGCAAAATCGGAGCTGGGTTCAGTTTAGCTATGATGGCAAAATATGGAGCAGACTGGAAACCGGATTTTTTCTATGCAGAGAAGTATTTTAAAGTTTTCCCTGATTTAAAAACGGAATCAACTTTTAGAGAAAAAATTCCTGGTCAAAGCTGTTATGCTACCAGAACCTTCCCACGCTTTATGCTTGAATTTGGACTTATTGAATGCAAGAAAGAAAAAGCAGAATTTGATTATAAGGGTTATATTGCGTTTGAGTTCGAAAAATATACCCGCAAAACACCTTTGTTTGATAAGATGCTGACTATTAGATAAAATATTGTAATGCTCTTTGTTTAAATAGTATTTGGAAGGATATCGGTATGTGCGCCTGCAAACAATGAGAGAACTGATAACTTAAACTCGAAGTATAAAAAAGCGCTGAAAACAAAAGTTTTCAGCGCTTTTAGCAAAGCTCTGTTTCATTTCGCCAGCGAGTTATTGTTTATCGGGCGCATTTCTCGATTGCAGCACTCAGACTGTTTATGATTCTTTCCCTTTCATTATGGCTATTAGTAGATAGACGCAACAATGGTAATCCAATAGTGGCAAGGATTTTGTCCTTTTTACTGTCTCGGTGTTGCTGTTTTTCATTCTCATGGAATGTTACACCATCGACCTCAATAGCCAATACAGGGTTTTTGTCTATTTTACTGTATAGAAGAAAGTCGAGTCTGGAGTTTCGTTGAATAAATATAAGCTCATCTTCAGAGAACACATCAGTATCTTTAACAAGATCGCGAAGTCTGTATTCGCGTACCATATCAATCGTTGAAAACCGGGTGTCCGGTAGTAGGATTTCATCGATAAGTAATTTATGTATAATAATCTCGGAGGCTGATCCTTTAATGTCTTTATTAGCTTCGCAAAATTCTATAAATTCCTTTTGATATTCTTTGTAAAGCAGATCAAAAACAGAACATATTTTGCCTTGCACAATTGTGTCGGCCGGATCTGCAGTGTACTCCATATAGCGTATGAGGTCGCCGATATTGGTTCCATGGGGCAGCTCCATACTTTTAGGTTTTACCACGATGAATTCTTTGATTGCTCGTGAAACAGCAACATTAATCAGATTCTGATTGTCAATGAAATCGACTATCTGATTTGTGACTGTATTGAAAAAGATCGAGTCTTTTTCTCGTCCCTGATATTTATGGATGGTGTCAGCCTCGGTACTTTCGGGTAATTGTTTTTTTAATTTGTCTGCATGATCCCGGTAGGGAGATACAACACCGACTTTATCATATTGGCCGTCATAATTTTCACGGATATAAAGGTCTGTTTCATCAATCTGTCTTTGGTTGTATTTCTCATAGCCTCCACCTATAGACGTTTCAATGATACGAAAAGGATGATTTGCTCCGTTTGTCATTATGACCAGACCGTTATTGTAATATTTCTTGTTGCAGAATCCGATAATTAAAGGATGGCATCTGTAATGTTCTTTCAATAAGACAGCCTTTATTTTATCTCCGTAAAGATATTTCAGTGAGTCTAAAATATTGAACCTGATATAATCATAAGCATCGGAGATCTGATACTTTTGCTGAATTTGCTCAGCTATCTCTTTTGTCTCTTTACCTACAATATGTGTAAGTTGCATACTATCGCCTACAATGACAATATTTTTGCAACAGGAAAAACAGACGGCTGATTTAATGATGTCAACCTGTGAGGATTCGTCGATAATCAGGTAATCATATAGAAAGCCCTTTGGAGTACAGTTGTACAATGATAAAGTTGAACTAAGAATGACAGGATAATGCTTCACAAATTCATTAAAGTCTTTGCGATAATTTTCAACGGAAAACAGAGCTTTATCAAGTTGGTTATACTTATCATACAATACGGCATCGAAGATCTCTTTAGAAGTTTCAGTGAAACGATTCAGGTTAGTATTTTCATTATTTTTGGTTAACCACTTCTCTTTAACCGATATATCTTCCTGGATGCCAGAGATCAGCTGTTCGTAATATTTGTGATTCAGATACGTGTTCAGATCGTCACGAAACTTGTATAGAATAGCAACATTAAATAATCCGAATTGCAGAAGCAGCTGAATTTTATTGAAAAATGAGAACTTCTCTTTTTGTAAGAGATCAGGAAGTGCTTTTTTAAGTTTAAGTATTTTCTTAGCATCCCATTTACGATGAAACTTTTTATCAAGAGTAGCTTTAATATCTGCATCTATGGGTTGATCGGATTGTATATGGCGGAACTCAATTTCGGCTTCTGATAATTGAGATTTTAATTTAGCAAGACTATTCCTGTATTGAAAAGTTTCCGTAATAGTATCGTTCAGATTCCGGATTGCATCATAAGCCTCTGCAAGTTGCTCCGGAGATCTCGCGGTAATCTTATCGGGTATTTCATCTTTTATGGTTCTGAAAAATGATTCGATATTATCTTTATTTCCCAAGGACGCAACCAGTCTGCCATAGCCATTTTTCTGTAATTTCTCGCGCACATTGAAGACGGCAGAGTTATTGTTTGAAACAAGAGCTATCGTTTTGTTCTGAATAACAAGGTTGGCAATGATATTGAGGATCGTTTGTGTTTTACCTGTACCCGGAGGTCCCTCTATTATACTCAGACTATTGGCAAAGGTATTCTCAACAGCCAGTTTCTGACTTTCGTTACAACCGAAAGGATAAATGAGCGTACCTGTAAATGGAGGTAGAGCCGGATTAACTCCTGCGATATAACTGGAAAGTACGGACTTTTGCTCTGCAGGATCAATCTTTTCTAAAGCATTAAGTAAAATGCCTGCACTGATCTGATTTACATCTTTGGTTTCTGTTTCATCGGATTGAGCATCAAAAGAGATTCCTCCGGATTGCTCCAGAATTTCTTTGAAATAGTCAATAGCTACTTCACTTTGTTTGATATTCGTTTTATCCAAATCACAGATCTCAATGCTCTCATTATTTTCGTAGGGATTGGAGTACGAATTCTTATTTCTGAAGATTAAGTATCTGTCGTAGAAATCAACCGTATTGAAATGTGCAAGTGGTTTGTTATCAACGTAAATGCGAACATCATTTCGTGTGGATACATAAGGATAAAATCGTACCTTTTCTGCGCCATAATTATAACATCGGTCATTATTGAAGTATATTTGATAGCCGGCGGTGGTACGTACAACTTCGGAAACATCACCTCTGTACTCAAATTCAGAAGTTGTTTTATTTTTTAGGTATATTAAAAAGGGCTTAGTCTTTGTCATATCAGTCAATGCTAAATCAATCTGTGAGTTACAAAGTTAGTAATTAAATATTTAATCATAGACGTCTCCGGAGTGTCAAGAAGAAATGTGCAGTCAGAAAATAAAAAAAGCGCTGAAAACTTTTGTTTTCAGCGCTTTTAGCGGAGAGAGAGGGATTCGAACCCCCGGTACCTTGCAGTACAACGGTTTTCAAGACCGCCGCATTCGACCACTCTGCCATCTCTCCAAAGAGGCATTGCTATCGAGCGTTTTTCTCAATTGCAGTGCAAAGATAGGTT
>JBOFKD010000217.1:0-1547 GCA_051657165.1 Bacteroidales bacterium
GACAGATTGCGGCATATTCCGTATTGACGATAGGTGTATTTTTTCTATGTAAAAAATATTTGTTTTCTGTATTAGAAAAATATCTGAACGGATTCTGGTTAGATATATCTGAATTGTTATTAGTCGTTATACCGATAGCACCTTTTCTATGGGCTTTGGCAACAAATATCGGCAATAAAGAGATCTTTAGTCATTTATGGGACGATTCTCGTTTTAATCATGGTAAACTTGTTGCATTGCAGTTATTCCGGATATTACTTGCATTAGGGATTTTTGTTGGTATCATGCTTAATTTGTTTACTTACGGTTTCGCGTTTATCTCAGCATCTGTGCTTTGTTTAGGTTTGGTTGTTTTATTTTTCAAGCCTTTGCGCTCGACACTGTTGCATATGGAACGAATCATTGCTTTTAATCTGCGTGCGAAAGAGAATCATAACAAAAAGGCTCTTAACTGGGTGTCTCCGAAACTACACACAGCCCAATTTGAAGTGCCGCAAAACTCTTTCCTGACAGGGATCTATCTCTATAAAGCTGAGTTCAGAAAGAAATATGGAATTAGCATTATCAGTATCATCCGCGGAGATGAACGAATTAATATACCTAATGCGCGGGATCAGTTATTCCCGTTTGATATAATATCGGTAGTAGGTACTGACGAACAGATAAATAGTTTTAGTAAGGCTCTGGATTCAAGCTTAAAAGAAAATGAAGATCAGGAACGAACTGATCAGGTTGAAGTGATACTGTCTAAATTTACGGTAGAACCCTGCTCTTCATTATGGCATAAAACATTAAAAGAATCGGGGATCAAGGATGTATATAATAGTATGTTAATTGCTATAGAGAGTGCGGATGGAACAGCTATCCCGATATCTCAGGATTTAGTCTTAAATGAAGGCGATTTGTTATGGGTGGCGGGAGAACAGCATAATCTTGAGGCAATGAAAACTGAATTTTGTAAAGACTAATAATAACTAATTCTTATTTCAAGTGTTTATTAATTATATATTGTGAAACTAAAAATCAAGACGTTATGTTATCAAAGAAAATGGAACAAGCATTAAACAATCAGATTAATGCGGAATTATGGTCAGCTTATTTGTATTTATCAATGTCAGCAGATTTTGCTCACAAAGGATATTCGGGATTTGCACATTGGTTTGATATTCAGTACAGAGAGGAGCAAGCTCATGCAGATTTATATATAAAATATATTTTGGCAAGAGGCGGAAAAGTAGCTCTGCAACCGATAAAAGAGGTGAGAACGGAATGGAGTGATTTATTGAATGCATTTGAAGACACGCTGCAACATGAGCAAGCTGTGACTAAAATGATTAACGAATTGTATGATCTGGCGGTTAAAGAAAAAGATTATGCGACTGTTAGTTTTCTGAAATTCTTTGTTGATGAGCAGGTTGAAGAAGAAGAAACAGCAAAACAGTTTATAGATAATCTCCGTATGATTGGTGATAGCGGAATAGGTATTTATATGTTAGATAAAGAAGTTAAGGGCCGCGTATTCAACGCACCCAAAAACGCATAAAAAA
>JBOFKD010000218.1:0-74447 GCA_051657165.1 Bacteroidales bacterium
CGGGAGAGTCGTAAGCTGAAAGGCAAAAGAGGGCGCTGGGATGGGGACATGGAGGACGTGGAGGACCAAGGGGACGATGAGGATAGCGCCAAAAATAAAAGACAAATATTTACAAGGAGTACGGGAGTTTCAGAGCGTACGCCCGTTTAAAGTATTATTCTCTTACTCCTTTAACTCCAGTTAGTAATTGTGTTGTTTGAATGAGTTGTTATTTTCCTGACTTAGATAGAGCTAGTAAATGCGTGTTATTTTAAATGTATTTGTTTTTTGATTAATGGCTTTGTATCAAAATTCTATCTTGATTAAAGCTTGGATGGTAACGAGTTTGTGAAAATCCGGAAGCCGAAATAAAGCGCCTGATCTGTCTGGTCAGGCGCTTTTTCTTATTATGTATGCTCTCAGGTTGGAGTAGTCGGAAATTATAGTGTGATTAAAAAGATGTGGTATCTGAGACTTGGATATCAGATAGAATATAATTTTTTAAAACAGGACCAACAAACTAAACATATCTTTTCTTTGCTCATTGTAGTCTGAATAGGCTGCTCTAAGCTTATTTGCTTATTCTGAATGGCTGTAATTGATTGAATACATCAAATTACAGCCATTTTTCTGTTATTAGCAATCACTTCGTGCTGGAATGAACTCTTCTGGGCTCTTCCCGTTTTGACAAATAGTGCATCTTCTGTAAAAATAATGGGCAATATATTTTATCTTCCGGAGGAAGGTATATATATTTGCGTAAATCTTCCACTGGAAGAAACTTCTTTTTAACGTAAACAGAAAGAAATAATATAACTCATAGATATATGAAACATGTCATTATCGGTGGCGTTGCCGGAGGAGCAACAGCTGCAGCACGAATCCGTAGAGTGGATGAATTTGCCGAAATCGTTTTGCTGGAGAAAGGTAAGTATATCTCGTATGCAAACTGTGGTCTGCCGTATTATATAGGTGGCACGATTCAGGATCGTGGAAAACTGTTTTTGCAAACTCCGGCTTCTTTCGGAGGACGATTTAATATTGACGTAAGAGTAGAGAATGAAGTGATTGCTATTCATCCGGATAAAAAAGTGATTGAAGTACGCCGGAAAGATGGCAGTGTATACGAAGAGTCTTACGATAAACTGTTGATGTCGCCGGGTGCATCTCCGGTTCGTCCGCCATTGCAGGGAATAGATTCTGAGGGAATCTTTACGTTGAGAAATGTAGAAGATACTGATCATATCAAGAATTATCTTACGACACATCAGGTGAAAAATGCTGTAGTGGTAGGGGCCGGTTTTATCGGTCTGGAGATGGCCGAGAATCTGCATCATGCCGGAGCTAAAGTTTCGATTGTAGAGATGGGAAATCAGGTGATGGCTCCGGTGGATTTCTCGATGGCTTCGTATGTACATCAGCATTTGCTTCAGAAGGGTGTAGATTTATATCTCGAACAGAGTGTTGAGAAATTTGAGCGCCACGGAAATAAGCTGAAGGTGTTCTTTAAAAGCGGAGAAACACTGGATACGGATATGGTGATTCTTTCAATCGGGGTTCGTCCGGAAGCAACTCTGGCTAAAATGGCCGGTATAAAACTGGGCGAAACAGGAGGAATATGGGTAAATGAATATCTGGAGACTTCCGGAAAGGATATATATGCTGTAGGTGATGCGATAGAGTATCCTCATCCACTGACCGGTAAACCGTGGTTGAATTACCTGGCTAATCCGGCAAACCGTCAGGGCCGTATTGTGGCTGATAATATGGTGAGTGGTAACAACACGAAATACGAAGGTGCAATAGGAACTTCCATTGCAAAGGTGTTTGATATGACGGTTGCATCAACAGGGCTGGCTGCGAAACGTTTGAAACAAACGGGTATTAACTACCGCTCGTCTGTTACACACTCGGGTTCGCATGCCGGATATTATCCGGATGCATTGCCACTAACTATAAAGCTGGTGTTTGATCCGCAGAACGGAAAAATACTGGGTGCTCAGTGTGTAGGGTATGACGGAGTGGATAAGCGGATTGATCAGATAGCTCTTCTGATAAAAAATGGCGGAACAATTTATGATCTGATGAAAGTAGAACACGCCTATGCTCCTCCGTTCTCATCGGCTAAAGATCCGATTGCAATTGCCGGTTATGTGGCTGGAAATATCGTGAACGGATCGATGCCTGTAATTACATGGAGGGAATTGCAGAGTATGGATAAGTCCGATATTTACTTGCTGGATGTGCGCACAAAAGATGAGTTTTCCTTTGGCTCGATAGCCGGAGCGGTAAATATACCACTGGATGAGATACGCAATCATCTGGATGAAATACCAAAGGATAAAGATATCGTAGTGTTCTGTGCCATTGGATTGAGAGGATATCTTGCATTGAAAATCCTGAAGGCAAGAGGCTTTGAGCGTATCCGCAATCTTTCGGGTGGCTATAAAACCTATTCAACAGCTCTGGCTCCTGTGAAAAAGGCAGAGCCTGTACTATTGAAAGAGGATAAAACAGATTTGGAAACACAACGGACTGAACCGATGATTAAAACGATTAAGATAGATGCTTGCGGATTGCAGTGTCCGGGACCCATCATGCGGGTAAAGCAGGCAATCGATGCAGCTAAGGAAGGAGAACGCGTAGAAGTAATGGCTACGGATGCAGGTTTTGCACGCGATGCGGAAGCCTGGTGTAAGTCTACCGGTAATATAATGATAGCTAACTCCGGTGAGAAAGGAAAATATACGGTAGTGATTGAAAAAAGTGCACCTAAATCATGCAGTGTTGTTACTTCGTGTGATTCAAAAGGAAAGACTCTGATTATGTTCAGTGACGATCTGGATAAGGCTCTTGCTACATTTGTGCTTGCAAACGGAGCTGCAGCGACGGGAGAGAAAGTGACGATATTCTTTACTTTCTGGGGACTGAACGTGATAAAGAAAGAATCGAAACCACAGGTGAAGAAGGATATCTTCGGAAAGATGTTTGGTATGATGCTTCCTTCCAGTTCTAAAAAGCTAAATCTTTCGAAGATGAGTATGTTCGGGATCGGAGATAAGATGATGCGTCATATTATGAATCAGAAAGGGATCGATTCTCTGGAGAGTTTGCGTCAGCAGGCACTGGATAACGGTGTTGAGTTTATTGCCTGTCAGATGTCTATGGATGTAATGGGTGTGGCACGTGAAGAGTTGATGGATGATGTGACTATCGGAGGCGTTGCTACATATATGGAAAGAGCAGAAAATGCGAATGTGAATCTTTTTATCTAAATTTGCATCCGAACCAGACGTTATAAATTGAGTCAGATGGAAAAATTATGCAAGATAAGAGATGTGCAAAGAGCTGTTTATCAGTTTGAACTGAAATTTGAGAAACAATACGGTATAGGATTGAATGAAGGCATGCTTTTGTGCAGTCTTATGAAACACGAACGTTTGTCAGCAGGTGAAATCTGTGAGATGCTCGGTTTATCTTCCTCGAATGCTTCTAAGGTTATTAAATCTGTGGAGAAGAAAGAATTTATAGAGCGGATTATGGGCGTTGAAGATAAACGGCAGATGTATTTTGTGCTGACACCTAAAGGTGCTCAGTTGATGCACACTATTAAATGTGCCGATTTTGAGGTTCCTGAATGTATTGAAACAATACTCTGACAGATTACCGATATAAAAAAAAAGCAGTGTGATCCAATCAATTCTGATTGTTCACATTGCTTTTTTTTATTTGCTATAAGTTTCTCCTATTTGTGTATAGTTACATACAATTGGATTTATGCAAAAAGACTATACAGGCGGCTGTATCTTTGCATCAGAAAACAAGGAGATACACTCCTGATCAGTCTAAAATATAAATAATTAAAGATATACAACTATGTCACAAATTGGAAAAGAAATCGTAGATTTTAACGTACAGGCATTCGTAAACAACGAGTTTAAATCAGTTTCAAAATCAGACGTTCTTGGTAAATGGTCAATATTCTTCTTCTATCCTGCCGACTTCACTTTTGTTTGTCCGACAGAGCTGGAAGATTTAGCTAATAAATACGCTGACTTTAAAGCAGCAGGATGTGAGATTTATTCTGTTTCATGTGATACACATTTTGTACACAAAGCATGGCATGATACATCAGCAGCTATAAAAAAAATTGAATATCCGATGCTTGCTGATCCTACAGCAGTTCTGGCTCGCGGATTTGATGTAATGATCGAAGAGGCTGGTTTAGCTGAGCGCGGTACATTTATCGTTAATCCGGAAGGTAAAATCGTATCTTACGAAGTTGTAGCAGGAAACATTGGCCGTAATGCTGACGAATTATTCAATCGTCTTCAGGCTCTTCAGTTCGTGGCTTCACACGATGGCGAAGTTTGTCCTGCAAAATGGAAACAAGGTGCAGAGACATTGAAACCAAGCATTGACCTGGTTGGTAAAATCTAAAAATAAAAACAGGAGGGGCGATCAGCCCCTCTCTCTTAAAACAAGCAATTCTATGTTAGATAAATCACTATTAACCCAAATCACACAGCTGTTTGCTGAGTTGCAGTCTGATTACATATTTAAAGTAGAGGTTCCGAATTCGCATCCTTCAAATACGGAAATGATTGAATTGCTGGAGGATGTAGCATCATGTTCGTCTAAGATAAAATGTCAGTCGATTAAAGGCAATGACTTGAAAGTGTCTATACTGAAAGATGGTGTTGAAAGCTCCTTCTCTTTCCGTGCGGTACCAACCGGTCATGAGTTTTCATCTTTACTCTTAGCCATATTAAATATGGACGGGAAAGGAAAGAACCTTCCGGATGATGTGATCACGAACCGTATAAAATCCTTGAAGGGAGAGGCAACGGTACGTACATACATTTCATTGTCGTGTACGAATTGTCCGGATGTCGTTCAGGCATTGAATCTTATATCTATCCTGAATCCGGCTATCAGACACGAAGTGGTTGACGGGGCTATCAATCAGGATGAAGCATCACGCTATAATGTACAGGCTGTACCTTCTGTATTTATAGGAGATAAATTGCTGCATGTAGGTAAATCTTCGTTGGGTGAAATAGTTGAAAAGCTTGTAGAGAATCTGGGAGTTCAGGATCAGCAAATAGAACTGGCTCCGAAGAGTTATGATCTGATTGTTGCAGGCGGTGGCCCATCGGGGGTTTCATCTGCGATATATTCAGCACGTAAGGGATTGAAAGTAGCGATTGTTGCTCAGAAAATAGGTGGTCAGGTATTAGAAACTGTTGATATTGAAAATCTGATATCTGTGCCTAAAACAACCGGAGCTACTCTGGCTTCGAACCTGAAGATCCATGCCGGTGAATATTCGATAGATCTTTATGAAAACAGAAATGTGGATGCTTTTGATCTGAGAGACGGACAAAAGTATATTCAGACATCTTTGGGCGAAACATTATATGCACCTGCTCTGATTATTTCAACAGGAGCGAGCTGGAGACGTTTAAATATACCGGGTGAAAGTCAGTATATAGGATCGGGTGTAGCTTTCTGTACACACTGTGACGGACCTTTTTACAAAGATAAAAAAGTAGCTGTCATTGGTGGTGGTAATTCCGGACTGGAAGCAGCCATTGATCTGGCATCAATAGCTAAAGAAGTAACGCTGATTGAATTTATGCCCGAATTAAAAGGCGATCAGGTTTTACAGGATAAACTGGCTACATATCCGAATGTTCGTGTTCTCAAGAATACCCAGACCATGGAGATTGAGGGAGATGGAGCAAAAGTTACCGGATTAGGAATTAAAGACAGAGATTCCGGCAAAGAGGAATATTTGAAACTGGACGGGGTATTTATTCAGATAGGTTTGTCTGCTAATAGTGTACCTTTCCGTGATCATCTGCAAGTAAACAGAATCGGAGAAATAGAAATAGATGCGCATTGTCGTACAAATATCCCCGGAGTTTATGCTTCAGGAGATGTAACAACAGTGCCTTTTAAACAAATAATAATCGCCATGGGCGAAGGAGCCAAAGCTGCTCTCACTGCATTTGAAGACAGGATTAAAAATCAACTATTGTAAAGATTACTAAAACATTATACTACTAGTAAAACTATTTAGGTAAGGAGGACTTTCGTGAGAAAGTTCTCCTTTTTTAGTGGTGTGCCGTGTATAGCATTGAGTCAGCAGAATACAGGCATCGTATCGTATCGGTGAGATTTTCTTTTTTGTATCTTATTATATTCGGAATGTGTTTTAAAACTGGTTTTTCACACCTGTAATTATGTTCTTGAGCAGGAATGAAAGGAAATGATAAAAAAGTTATTTTTTCCTTTTGCTATTTAAAAACCGAAGTTATACATTTGCGAAAATACCTTTAAAAAACTAGTCTAAATTAACCAGAAAAATTTATGGATAAAAAGAGAGTTTATACTTTCGGAAATGGAAATGCCGAAGGTCGTGCGGAGATGAAAAATTTACTTGGTGGCAAAGGGGCAAACTTAGCCGAAATGAATTTAATCGGAGTTCCGGTTCCTCCCGGATTTACGATTACGACTGAAGTTTGTACAGAATACAATCAATTAGGAAAAGATAAAGTTGTATCATACTTAAAAGCAGAAGTAGAACAATCTATAGCTCACGTAGAAGAGCTCATGAAAAGCAAATTCGGAGATAAAGAAAATCCACTTTTAGTATCGGTTCGTTCGGGGGCCCGTGTATCTATGCCGGGTATGATGGACACAGTCCTGAATCTGGGCATGAATGATGAAGTTGTTGCCGGAATTGCGAAAAAATCCGGAAACGAACGATTCGCATGGGATTCATACCGTCGTTTCGTACAAATGTACGGAGATGTTGTTCTGGGTATGAAACCGAAAAGCAAAGAAGATATTGATCCGTTCGAAGAGATCATGGAAGAACTCAAAGAGCGCAGAGGTGTAGAACTTGATACCGAATTAACCGTTGATGATCTGAAAGAACTGGTTGCTTCCTTCAAAGTAGCCGTAAAAAATAATACAGGGAAAGAATTTCCGGAATGTCCGTGGGAACAACTATGGGGTGCTGTTTGTGCCGTGTTTGACAGTTGGATGAATGAACGTGCCATAACATATCGCCGGATGTATCAGATTCCGGAAGAATGGGGTACAGCCGTAAATGTTCAGGCAATGGTTTACGGAAACATGGGTATGACTTCCGGTACAGGTGTTGCCTTTACACGTGACGCATCAACCGGTGAGGATATTTTCAACGGAGAATATCTGATTAATGCACAGGGCGAAGATGTGGTTGCCGGTATTCGCACACCGCAGCAAATTACAACGGAAGGTTCCCGTCGCTGGGCAGAACTGCAAGGTATCAGCGAAGATGTACGTAAAGCAAAATATCCTTCACTGGAAGAAGCTCTTCCGGATTGTGCTCTTGAATTAATAGAGACACAACAACGCCTGGAGGATTACTTCAAAGATATGCAGGATCTGGAATTTACGATTCAGAATGGCAAACTATGGTTGCTTCAGACCCGTAACGGGAAACGTACAGGAGCTGCTATGGTGAAAATTGCAATGGATATGCTTCGTCAGGATATCATTGACGAAAAAACAGTCTTGAAGCGCATGGAACCATCAAAACTGGATGAGCTTCTTCACCCGGTATTTGATACAAAAGCACTCAAAACATCAAAAGTGATCGCTAAAGGTCTTCCTGCATCACCGGGAGCAGCAACCGGCAAGATCGTATTCTTTGCCGATGATGCGGAGGCATGGGCAGATATGCGCAAGAAAGTGATTCTGGTACGTATTGAAACATCTCCGGAAGATTTGCGGGGCATGCATGCTGCACAAGGTATTCTTACTGCCCGTGGAGGTATGACTTCGCACGCAGCAGTAGTAGCCCGTGGTATGGGTAAATGTTGCGTTTCGGGTGCCGGAGAGATTAAAGTAGACTATAAAAACCGCACAGTAGAGATGAGCGGTAAAACATATAAGGAGGGCGACTGGATCTCTTTAAACGGATCAACCGGCGAAGTTTTCGAAGGTAAAGTTGCTACGAAAGATGCTGAACTGGATGGCGATTTCGCAGCAGTGATGGATTTGTGTACGAAGTTTACCCGTATGGATGTACGCACGAATGCAGATACACCTCATGATGCTGAAGTAGCCCGTAAATTCGGTGCAAAAGGAATCGGACTTTGCCGTACGGAACATATGTTCTTCGAAGGTGACCGGATCAAAGCTATGCGTGAAATGATCCTTTCGAAAACAACCGAAGGACGCAAAGAGGCATTGAAGAAATTATTACCTATGCAACGTTCTGATTTCGAAGGAATCTTCCGGGCAATGAGTGGATATGGTGTTACAATCCGTCTGCTGGATCCTCCTTTACATGAATTTGTTCCTCATCAGCTGGCAACACAGAAAGAACTGGCCGAAGAGATGGGATTGTCGCTCGAGGAAGTGAAACTGGCTTGTGACTCACTGGAAGAGTTCAATCCGATGCTTGGACATCGTGGTTGTCGTCTGGGCAATACGTATCCTGAAATTACAGAGATGCAGGCTCGTGCAATCATTGAAGCTGCTATTGCGGTTTCTGCTGAAGGAAAAGACGTTCATCCTGAAATCATGGTGCCGCTTGTTGGTATCGTTGAAGAATTGAAATATCAGGTTGATCTGATTCATAAAACGGCAGAGATTGTATTTGCTGAGCAGGGACGCCGGGTAAGCTATAAAGTCGGAACAATGATTGAAGTTCCGCGCGCCGCACTTACCGCAGACAAAATTGCAACAATAGCTGATTTCTTCTCGTTTGGAACGAATGACCTTACTCAGATGACTTTCGGTTATTCCCGCGATGATGCAGGTAAATTCCTGAAAATATATCAGGAGAAAGGCATTCTTAAGAATGACCCGTTTGAAGTGCTGGATCAGGAAGGTGTAGGTCAGCTCATCCGTATTGCCTGTGAAAAAGGCCGCTCAACAAATCCGGATATCAAACTAGGTATTTGCGGAGAGCATGGGGGAGAGCCTTCCTCTGTCGGATTCTGTGATACGGTTAATATGAATTATGTAAGCTGTTCTCCGTTCCGTGTGCCGATTGCACGCGTAGCTGCTGCACAAGCTGCTATTAATGACATCAAACAGCCTGAAATTATAAATGCACAAGTTAAGGTAAGTGCTATGTAAAGATTGATTTTTCCGTGATATTTGTTATTTATAATTAGTGAAAAAGGAGCTGCCGGAGGTGATTGTCCGGCAAGCTCCTTTTTTATGGTTAAATCCTGAATAAACTTTTGATAAGTACAAAATATGTATATCTTTGCGAGGATTTGCAATCTATAGATTACAAAATGGATAATTATATAGAACATCAAGGGATAGTAGTTTCTGCGAAAGGGGAAAAGTTAATAGTTCGCATTGAACAAAATTCGGCTTGTTCGGGATGTCATGCCAAAGGTGCATGTACAGCTGCCGACAGAGCTGACAAAGAAATAGAAGCCATAGCGTATGGCAATGAAGAGTTTCACGTAGGAGAGAGGGTTCTTTTACGTGGTTCTGATCATATAGGTAGGCAAGCGGTTCTTATAGCGTTTGTTCTGCCTTTTGTTTTAATGCTGATTCTCCTGGCATTATTTATGTATCTGTTTAACAATGAAGGTGTAGCCGGACTGGCGTCTTTGCTGTCGCTGGTGCCTTATTATATACTACTTTATTTCAAACGAAGCGTATTACAGAAGAAGTTCATATTCGAAGTACATAAGTTGAGCAAAATAAGTAACTAAATACAAATAACTATGAATTTGATTTTGATTGCTGTTCTTTTATTGGGAGCAGTGGGAGCTATCGGAGCCATAATTCTTTACTTCGTTGCACAGAAGTTTAAGGTTTATGAAGATCCACGCATTGGGCAAGTGGAAGAGGTTTTGCCGGCAGCAAACTGTGGTGGTTGTGGCTACCCGGGTTGTAAAGGTTTTGCCGAAGCTTGTGTGAAAGCGGATTCACTGGAGGGCTTATTATGTCCGGTTGGTGGAGCCGATGTAATGGGGCAAGTAGCAGGGATTCTTGGTCGTGAGGCTGTAGCCGCAGATCCAATGATTGCTGTAGTAAGATGTAACGGTACTTGTGAGAATCGTCCGCGTACGAATCAGTATGATGGAGCTACAAGTTGTGCAGTTGCTTCAGCACTTTACGGAGGTGAGACGGGTTGTTCATTTGGTTGTCACGGTCTGGGAGATTGTGTGAATGTATGTCCTTTTGATGCCATTCATATTAATCCGGAAACTCAGTTGCCTGAGGTTGACGAAGACAAATGTACAGCTTGTGGAGCATGTGTGAAAGCTTGTCCGAAAATGATTATTGAACTTCGTAAGAAAGGTCCGAAATCACGCCGTATCTTTGTTAGTTGTGTGAACAAAGACAAAGGAGGCGTTGCGAAAAAAGCATGTAACACTGCTTGTATCGGATGTTCGAAATGTCAGAAAGCTTGTCCGTTCGAAGCGATTACAATCTCTAACAATCTGGCTTACATCGACTATAACAAATGTCGTTTGTGTCGTAAGTGTGTGGATGTTTGTCCGACAAATGCAATCCATGAGTTAAACTTCCCACCTAAGAAGAAAGTGGAAGAGGCTCCGGCAGCAGAGACAAAAGAAAGCTAATCGTCCCACGGGCGAATCATTAAAGTATATAATATCGAAAAATTAAATTGCACGTAACATTGCAATTTATCTAATCCTATAAGATATGTTGAAGACATTTCGTATTGGGGGTGTTCACCCTCCTGAAAATAAATTGTCTGCGGGGCAAAAAATCGAGGTGATCGGATTGCCTAAGCAGGTAGCGATACCATTATCGCAAAATTTAGGAGCTCCTTCGGTAGCATGCGTTGCAAAAGGTGATGAAGTGAAAGTGGGAACTATCATTGCTAAAGCCGGAGGTTTTGTCTCTTCTAATATTCATTCATCTGTATCGGGTAAAGTAGCAAAAATCGACGAAGTGGTTGATGCTTCAGGTTACCGCCGTCCTGCCGTATTTATTGACGTAGACGGAGAAGATACATGGGAAGAATCGATTGACCGCAGCACTACACTCATCAAAGAGTGTGCACTGGCTCCGGAAGAGATCGTTAAGAAAGTAGCAGAAGCCGGAATCGTAGGTTTGGGTGGAGCAACATTCCCGACTCAGGTAAAACTATCACCTCCTCCGGGATCTAAAGCTGAAGTGCTTCTGATCAATGCTGTAGAGTGTGAACCTTATCTGACTTCTGACCATGAGCTGATGATGGAGAAAGCCGACGAGATTCTTGTGGGTGTTTCTATCCTGATGAAAGCCATAAAAGTCGACAAAGCCGTTATTGGTATCGAAAATAACAAACCTGACGCGATTCGTCTAATGAGCGAAAAGGTAAAAGGATTTGCCGGAATTTCAGTTCAGCCATTGAAAGTTCAGTATCCTCAGGGTGGAGAGAAACAGCTGATCGATGCTGTAATGGGAAGACAGGTTCCGAGCGGAGCACTTCCGATTGCTGTAGGGGCTGTTGTTCAGAATGTCGGAACGGCTTATGCTGTTTACGAAGCTGTACAAAAAAACAAACCACTTATTGAACGGGTTGTTACGGTTACCGGAAAATCGGTAGCGAAACCATCTAACTTCTTAGCTCGTCTGGGTGTGCCGGTATCTATGCTGATAGAGGCTGCAGGCGGACTACCGCAGGATACAGGTAAAGTGATCTCAGGCGGACCAATGATGGGTAAAGCTTTGACAAATATCGATGTGCCTGTTACAAAAGGTTGCTCCGGTGTTTTGATCATGCCGTCACTGGAAGCACAACGCGAAAAAATGCAAAACTGTATTCGCTGTGCGAAATGTGTGAACGTTTGTCCGATGGGCTTGGAACCTTACTTACTGATGAGTGTGGGTGAAAACGAAATGTGGGATCGTTCGGAGAAAGAGCGTGTAATGGATTGTATCGAATGCGGATGTTGTTCGTTCACATGTCCTTCTAGCCGTCCGTTGCTGGATTATATCCGCATCAGCAAAGGTAAAGTAGGAGCAATTATAAGAAGTAGAAAATAAAAACGAAGCAGGATTCCGACGGATTGATAATAGATCCCGACGTTTCCGGGCAAAGTTTACAGCTAAAAATCAAAACAAGAAAATGGAAAATAAATTTGTCGTATCACCTTCACCTCACGTACACGGCGGCGATTCTATATCGAAGAACATGTACGGTGTGCTGATAGCGCTTATTCCTGCGTTCCTTGTTTCACTCTATGCCTTTGGTCTGGGTGCACTTGTAGTAACGCTTACGTCGGTAGTGGCGTGTATGCTTTTCGAATTTCTGATTCAAAAATATCTGTTGAAAGGTGGAAAAACGCTATGCGACGGTTCTGCTGCTTTAACAGGCTTATTACTGGCATTTAACTTACCAACAAACATTCCATTATGGATTGTTATCATCGGTGCTTTAGTAGCTATCGGTGTTGGTAAAATGTCTTTCGGTGGATTAGGAAACAATATCTTCAACCCTGCTTTAGTTGGGCGTGTATTCCTTTTGATTTCATTCCCGGTACAGATGACTACATGGCCGGTCGTGAATGCTGCTGACCGTTTCACTACCATTGATGTGGCAACCGGAGCAACTCCGCTTGCATATCTGAAAGGTGTAGCCGAAGGAAATGTAGATCTTGTGGATGCATTCACCGGTATGATTGGTGGTTCTATGGGTGAAGTCAGTGCACTGGCATTACTTCTGGGATTCGTTTATATGTTGTGGAAACGCATCATTACATGGCATGTGCCTGTTGCAGTATTTGCAGGTGTGATCATCTTCTCGTTCCTGGTAGGCGCAAATCCGCTGGAACAACTTGTAACGGGTGGTGTTATGCTGGGGGCAATCTTCATGGCGACAGACTACGTTACATCTCCTATGACTCATAAAGGGATGCTGATTTATGGTTTCATGATTGGTGCTATTACTATCATCATCCGTAAATTCGGAGCATATCCGGAAGGGGTGTCATTCGCAATTCTTTTGATGAATGCACTGACTCCGCTAATTAATACGTATTGCAAACCTAAACGTTTCGGGGAGGTTAGAAAAAATGGCTAAGTTAGAATCTACATTTTTAAACATGGTACTGGTACTGACTGCCATTACCTGTATCGCTGCCGCAGCCTTAGGCGGGGTTTATAAATTAACCGAAGAGCCTATCAAGCAATCCAATCTGGCTAAACAGATCAATGCGATCAAAGCGGTTTGTCCTCCTTTCAACAATGACCCGATGGCTGATAAAATCGAATCGAAACTTCCTGACGGAACTATCGTGATGATTTATCCTGCAAAAGAAGACGGGAAACTGGTAGGTGCAGCTGTTGAAACTTCTACTATGAAAGGTTTCAGCGGACTGATTAAATTAATGGTTGGTTTCAATGCGGACGGTTCTATTAAAAACTATGCCGTACTTCAGCATGCTGAAACACCGGGATTAGGATCGAAAATGCAGGAATGGTTCAGCAACACTGAGAAACCGGGACAAAGCATTATCGGTAAAAATCCGGGAGTAAATAAAATGACTGTTTCGAAAGACGGAGGTGAGGTAGATGCTATTACAGCAGCTACGATCAGTTCAAGAGCATTTCTGGATGCTGTGCAGCGTGGTTATGATGCAGTTAAGGACCAATTAAAATAATAAGACTATGAGTAAGATTAAGATATTGACTAACGGATTGATTAAAGAGAATCCGGTATTCGTTTTGCTTTTAGGAATGTGTCCGACGTTAGGTACAACTTCTTCTGCCATCAATGGTATGGGGATGGGACTTGCTACTGCATTCGTTTTGATTTGTTCAAACCTGGTAGTATCTCTTGTTAAGAATCTGATTCCGGACAAAGTACGTATTCCTGCTTTTATTGTGATCATTGCAACATTCGTGACAATCGTACAATTCTGTATGCAGGCTTACCTGCCTTCTTTGTATGAAAGTTTAGGGTTGTTTATTCCGCTTATCGTTGTAAACTGTGTGGTATTAGGGCGTGCTGAAGCATTTGCTGCTAAAAACACACCAATTGACTCAGCTATCGACGGTTTGGGTATGGGACTTGGATTTACACTGGCACTTACTATTCTGGGTGGTGTGCGTGAATTCCTGGGAACAGGTAAAATCTTTGATCTTTCGATCTTCCCTGAAGGATACGGAGCTTTGGTATTCGTACTGGCACCGGGGGCATTCCTTGCATTGGGGTATCTGATTGCAATTATCAACAAGTTAAAAGCTAAGAACTAAGAATTATGGAATATATAATGATATTTATCGCAGCAGTATTCGTAAACAACGTTGTACTGTCGCAATTCTTAGGTATTTGTCCTTTCCTGGGTGTATCCAAAAAGGTTGATACCGCTATGGGGATGGGTGCTGCCGTAGCTTTCGTTATGACGATTGCAACCATCGTAACCTTCTTAATGCAGAAGTATTTGCTGGAACCGTTCGATTTAGGCTTCATGCAAACAATTACTTTCATTCTGGTAATCGCATCGCTTGTACAGATGGTAGAGATCATTCTGAAGAAAGTTTCTCCTCCGCTTTATCAGGCTTTAGGAGTATTCCTTCCACTGATCACAACAAACTGTGCGATCCTTGGGGTAGCAATCCTTGTTCACCAGAAAGATCTTTCATTGCTTAGTTCTGTGATCTATGCAATCTCTACAGCTATCGGTTTTGGTCTTGCTCTTGTATTGTTCGCAGGTATCCGCGAGCAATTAAGCCTTACTAAATTGCCGAAAGCAATGCAGGGAACACCTATTGCTCTTCTGACAGCAGGCCTTCTGGCTCTTGCTTTCATGGGATTCGCAGGTATTGCATAAGACACTCCTTATCATAAAAAAAACCGCGGGAAAGACGAAAGTCTTTTTCGCGGTTTTTTATTTAAGTATATATTATTTCTCGCTGGAGTATTCTGTCATCTTTATCTAAATCAGGTGTAGACTGTTACTGGAAACGCTTGTTTGTGACAGAACGAACATAAATCTGAGCTTCAATAACCGTATATATTAGTACGTAGAAACGGGGAATTAGGAATTACATACGGTTGCTTTAGTTCGTTTAACCGTATCTTTTAGATTTCCGATGCGCATCGGAATTATACCCCATGCGCATCGGAAATCTAAATCAACCGTATCTTGTAACTAAACCATCCTTATATATAAAACAATTCCTCCTTTATTCCGGCTAATAAATATGTATATTATTTTTCGTTTGTACTGATCATAAAAAAAAGCCGCCCGAACTTTAGTCCGAAGCGGCTTTTCCCGATTGTTACTGATTGTTATGCTTTGCGGATACGATAACGGATTCCGATATAAGCTCCGATAAAATAGATAATAGTCAGTCCCCAGAGAATCCGGTAAGGAGTGATCACTTCAACCAGATTAGCTCCCATTGACTGAATACGTATAAATGCATCTACACCATTACTGCTGGGTATAATCTTTGCTGCCAGGAATAGCCATTGTGGCATTGCCTCCTGTGGTAATGAAATACCTGTCAGCAACAAAAACGGTATAGACGTAAAGAGCAAAAACAAGATAGAGTTTTCGCGGTAACGGAAAAGAGTAGACAGCATAATACCTAAGAATATTGCCGATAGCAGATAGGGCAATAATAACTGTAGAATGTCACCGATAGCTCCGTTTGCAGGAAATCCGAATATCTTGTAGTGGACACCTAGTATATAGGATACCGTGATGCAGGAAATCATCAGATAAGTTACAGCTTTCCCGAAAACAACCGGCAGAATAGACAGTCGTTTTTCACCTTGAGGAATTAACTGCTTATACAGATTCTGCTCTCTCCAGGTTCCGCCAATCATTCCGATTCCGATCAGAAGTGTCTGCTGAAGAATCAGTATTAATACAGCCGGCATTACAAAAGATCCGTAGCCTCCGTAAGGATTAAAGAGATTCGTAGATTTAATCTGTACCGGATTACTAATAACTTTTGCTGCTTCTGGTGATTTTCCTTTAGACATAAAACGATTCCATTCAATCTCTGTACTCACTTTGTCAATGGCACTGATTGCATCCGAGAATACCTGTCTGTACATTAAGAAATAACTTGCATCGGCATAAACCGAAACGGCGGCCTTTTCCATGCGCATAATCTTTTTCTCGTAGTCGCGGGGAATGACAATTACGCCATTCACTTCACGCGACATGAACAGATCTTTTGCTTCATCCAGACTTGTGGGCTTGTAAGCAATTTTCATGTTAGAAGCCGCATCAATAGCACGTATGAGTTTCTGACTTGAAGGAGTGTTGCTGTGATCGACTACCGCAATCGGAACATCTCTCAGGACTTCATTTTTATAAGCCAGTGAGTAAAGAACAGAATATATAAATATCGCGCCAACGAGAACCAGCAGAACGCCCGGATCTTTCAGAATGAAAGTAAGCTCGTTTTTAATGACCGATTTAAATTCCTGATATTGTATTTTCAATCTTCCCATGTAATTCTTTTTTTATGCTTTATCCGTCCGTCCGGAGGGTTAAAGTTTGTGCCAGTAAACCGGATTGGTTGCGATTGTTTTGATGCGTGGGAGCAGTAAGTAAGGTAAAATGATAAATACACCTAATCCAATCAGGTAGTGCATTGAATATTTTACATCAGCCCCACGTATAGCCTGATCCAGGAATATTTCCATATAATAGGTAAACGGAAATATCTTGCCAAACATTTTTACCAGCGGATCCATTGCCATAAACGGAAACGTCAGACCGGAAAAAGTAAATGCAAGTACTGAATATCCTCCACCTAATGACAGAGCTAAACGCAGATTACTTAGCAGTGCGATAATAACGATCCCTACTGACTGATATGCAAAGAGGAATAATAAACCTGCGAAGAATAAAAACAGTGCACTCCCGTTTAACGGAACTTGCTCGTAGCGGTAGATAATGACGTTCATTACTCCCCAAAGTACGATATGAAGTCCCATGTAAGGAAGTA
This sequence comes from Bacteroidales bacterium, assembly GCA_051657165.1. Lineage (GTDB taxonomy): Bacteria > Bacteroidota > Bacteroidia > Bacteroidales > UBA7332 > UBA7332. The sequence continues at coordinate 16,942 of JBOFKD010000218.1, forward strand.
GTTTTCCCCATAATGCAGCTAATACATTTCCGTTGGCCGTTTCCATCCATTGTCCGGCCGTTCCGTTTTTTAATTCAACCCCAATTGCGAAGATGGTTGTGATGAGAATGAAAACAATCATCATCATTGGCAGGAATGCCGGCAATAAGTAAAACGAGTAATTCGTAAACGGATTAAACAGCACATGCTTTTCAAAAGTTACGGGCATCATCTGTACGTATGCTTCCTTTTCGGATAATCCGGCTTTCATGAGTAACTGGATTTGTATCCCCGAAGAAAAGGTCATTACCGTGGTACGGATATCTTTGTCTAAAAGTCCGTTTTTAGTCAGATTAGTTCCGCTGATAAAAGCAGCTACGGTAGCTTGTTCATTACGTAAAATTGAACGCTCCATGCCTTTTGGCAAAATAATAAATGCATCAATTTTACCCTCTTTCATCAAACGCTCGCCTTCTGCCGGATCAGTTATATCCTGTACTATTTTCACGGATGGTGTTGCATCAATCATTCTTACCAGTTTACGTGATAAATCTGATGCGTCCTCATTCATTACGGCTACAGGCATATCGCGGGGAACACCTGTCTGAAAAATAAGTACAAATAAAAGAAACGACAATAAAGGGAGAATCAGAGAAAGAGTGATTAAAACGGGAAATTGAGAAAATCTTTGCCATTCCCGGTTTAATACATTCTTAAATGATTGATAAAAGCTCATAAGCATACTTACTTAATTTCGTCCCAGTTAACAATTACAGACATACCCGGACGTAATTGTGCCTGTGTTTCAGAAGGTCGCATTTTTACTTCAAATGTACGAATATCAAATTCACCTTTTGTACGCGTAGCCGACCAGGTTGCATAATCAGCCTGGGCAGCAATACGCTCTACAGTTAAATCCACTTTTTCATCTATTCCGGGAATATAACCTTTTACGACTGTCCCTTTTTGTAGCTTAGGAAGCAGTGTTTCTTTCACATTAAAGGTTACATAGGTATCGTTCAGGTTTACCAGTGTTATGATCGGGAAGCCTGTGCCAACAAGCTCGTTAGGCTCGGCAATAATTGTAGCAACTTCGGCATCTATCGGTGCGCTCTGACGAGCATCTGAAATTAGAGAAGTTACTTCAGAAACTACAGCATCAGCCTGATCATACATAGCAGCAGCTGCTTTTTTATCTTCATTTCGGGCACCTTCTTTAGCCATTTCATATTGAGATTTCGCCGCAGTACGTGTTGCCTGCATAGCTTTCAGGTTAGCCGATGCTTCATCGAATTTCTGAGCTGGAATTACGCCACTGTTATGTAGCTTCTCCGCTCTCTGATAGGTTTTGAGAGCCAGCTCATATCCGGCTTCAGCTTTTTGCCATACACTGTAAAGAGCCTGAACCTCTTCTTTTCGTGCTCCTTTTTTAGCCTTTGAGTCCTGTGCGCCTGCTGCATTACGCACAGCTTGTGCCTGGCGTAATTTAGCATCTACTTCAGGAGTGCTTAATGCGAAAAGCACATCTCCCTTTTTAACGCTTTGTCCTTCTTCTACAAAAATTGAGTCTATCCGGCCCGGCACCTTAGAAGCTATTTTAATGGTCGTAGCCACTACTTCACCCTGAATAAGTTGTGGAGCCGGCTTAATAACAAACCATGCTATTAAAGAAATAATTGCTAAAATAATAGCTACTCCGGCTGCAATTCCTGCTAAATTTCCCTTTTTCATTGATCTTATATTTTTACTCAGATATGCTATTAACAGATACCTGACGGATGTGTTTTCGTATTAATTAAAACTGATTCTTTGATTGTTTGCACGCTGACTATACTCGATAAAGCGTTCGCTCTGGCCACAAGCTTCCAGAAGTTTTGCAAGCATTGCATCATAATTGTAGGCTGCCTGTAAGCGTTCGGTTTGCAATTTTGCAAGATGCAGGCGGGCATCCACTACGTCCGACGATGTTGCTGAACCTTCTGTAAAGGCTTCTTCTTTAATTCTCAGATATTCTTTGGCAAATTCCAGAGAAGTATTCAAAGCCGGAATTTTCTGCGCAGAACTTTGCAATGAGTTATAAAGTTTCTCCACCAATGCCTGGATATCGTTTTCGGCTTTTTGACCATATGCCTTTGCCTGTTTCACTGTGCTTTTTGCTGCTCCATACTTGTGTTCGCGGTGCAGACCATCAAAAATATTCAACTTCACTCCTGCGCCAATAGCCCATTTCGGAGCATAGTGAGTCAGTTGGTGGTTGTATAAATCAACAACGCCCATAATAGCGACTTGCGGCATAAATTCTGAACGCTGAAGGCGTACACCTTCTTTAGCAAGATCCTCTTTCAGCTGAACTTGTCTGACAAGCGGGTTATTCATTACAGCTAGTTCTTTGAAGTAATTTATATCTTCCAGATCTGTAACTAAAAACAGACTCGAAACAGGCATATATGTATTTCCATCCTGATTCAATGTTGTAGACAAAGCTGTGCTGAGTGTTTTCTCAAATAATTTCGCATTCATAAATTCCTTTACAGCATCGGCCTCATAGGATTGAGCATGTAGTCTTTCGCCTTTAGCAATCATCCCGTTCTCTTCAAGTGCAATTGCATCGGCAAGATGCTTTTTCATACCTTCAAGCACCTGTTCACGAAGCAAAACCACTTGTTTCGAAAGAGACAATCCATAATATCGCTCAACCAGTTCAGATACTAAGGCATATTTATTCTGATCACCCTTTGCTATTGCTTCTTTTTGTTTGATGCGTGCTGCATTATTTGCTGCGGTAATTTTTCCTCCTGTAAAAACCGGCATTTTTACGTTTGCACCAACCACGCCAAAGTTATCATCCTGGATAACCATTTTCATATCTTTACTCTGAATGCCTGCAAGAAGTCCGGCTACGGGTTTCTGCAAACTAGGCGGCAAGACCGGTAGTAATGAACCGGCAACTTCTCCTAATTCATTTTTTACGGGATTTAAGTCTATCGCAACATCTTCTGAAAGGAATGCGTATGTTCCGGTAACCCCAATTTGCGGAAAATATAATCCCAATGCGGCTTTGCGTTCTTTATCAGCAGCTTCTTCTTCATATTTAATTGCATCTATCATTGGATTTGAAGTCAATGTTATCTGCATTGCCTCATCAATTGAGAGCATATGAGCTGTAGAATCTACCTGAGCAAAAGAGGCAGCTGAACATAAAAGTGTAATTGTCAAAAGTTGATTTCTCATTTTCATCTCTATCTTTTTCTAATTCTGTCTCAGTGTGTTATTTTCTTATCATTCCTAAAACAAGATTTGATATATGTTCAATAATTTCTTCATCCGTTTGTTTCTGTGTAAACAGGTTTTTGAAATAAATAGAAAAATACTGGAAAGGAACTCCGATTAATGCAGTGAATATATCGGCTGCACTTAAATTTTCTTTGATGTCACCTTTAGCCCCGTAAATATCAATCACTTTCTGAGAAAGCGTGCGCACCTGTTCAGCTAAATCAGGATTCACCTCGTAAGAAAAGTCATTAAATACAATAATGAAGAATTTGATTTTAGCGGGCTGCTCTTTTGCAGTTGTTCCTACCAGTGAAATAACACCTCTTACTAAATCTTCCAGACTTACTTGCTGGTCAAGAAGTGAGGCTATTTTATCATTTATAATTTCTAATGAATTTTTCAAGAGAAAAGCTATTAACTCATCTTTACTCGGATAGTGTCTGTATAAGTATCCTACAGAGACATTTGCCTGTTGCGCAATCATTGCTACTGAACAGTTTAAAATACCTGATTCACTGATTATTTCTAATGCCGCTTCGCGGATTCGCTCAATTTTAGTTTCGTCAATTCTACGTGCCATAATGAAAATATTATCTTATATAAGTAATCTCAATAATTTACTGTGACATTGTAAATAAGTAATCAACCTAAGATTTCGGATTCTTTTAGGTCTGGTTTCCTTTTTCAAACCTTGATTTAGTCCGCTAAATCGGCGTTTCGAAAAATAAATACCTCCTCTGGAACTATCCCGGAATAATGTAACATTAAATTATTTCTACCACTTAAAAGGTTTTGCAGATGTTAATCTATGAATATTACTAAATAATAAAGTTTATTGAATGAACATTCATTATTCAATTCGGATGCAAATATGAATATTAAAATTGACAACTCCAAAATAAATGAATGAAAGTTCATGAATTAAATATAGCTAACAATTATTCGTTATTTTATTATTTATTCAGGCTATAGGATAAAGTAATAGCAGTGATCCGGATTATTCCGAACCACTGCTAAAAAACAGAATAGCTGCTCGCTCCACAGCGAAACCTATTCACTACTGTATTGAGAAGAATCTCCGAATATATGTTCAGCGTTATTTAATAACTTTACAACTAGCTTCTTTTTTACCTGAAAACTTCAAGACGTAAACACCTTTTGATAATCCGGCTGCAGAAACCTGCATTGTTTGATTTTTAGAAAGTTCATAAGAAGCAATCAGTGCTCCATTTACAGAATATACAGACATCCGTTCCATACCTTCTGCATAATTCAAAATTAAATTCTCACCCTGGAAATAAGCTGTTACAATATCAGCCTGAGCCATATCAGCGCTCAGTACTTCTCCCTGAGTAACAGGTATTGTAGCCTGAGCTCCCCATGTTCCTAGTTTTATATACCCCTGACGGCCCTCCGCTTTTACAACAAGAGGATCAATATCAGCCTTAAATAATAAATAGCCGGCTGTAGTCAGGTTACTTTCGTCAACAGATAACTTAATCCATGAAGGTAATTCTTCAGCTAGCCAATACTGAGAAAACATTGGATATAGTTTAAATTCATGAGAACTTCCATTCATATCAGCAACAATTTCTTCAACTTCCGGAATCATATAAGCAACAACTGCATCAACTAAGTTGAACAACATCGTATTTCTTACATTTGTCCAGGAATAAATTGTTCTTTCATTATTTTCATTATAACCATAGAAGAAAGAAGAACCAACCGGATCATCCTCATCTTCCTTTTCTGAAATAACTGCCAGTTTTACACCCGGCACATTAAAGCCGCTAAATTCCAGCATAAATGGTTCATCAGTCTCAATATAAGAAACTTCAGACTCAAATCCGTCTGCATCCAAAGCAAAGAATTTATCAAAAGTGAAAGTGAAGAAGTTTGGTTGAGTAACATCAGAGGCTTTAATCACTGAAGTCGCCAAAGTATCTTTTGCTACAATTCCTTTTTTCGGATCAACCGTAAATGTTACGACTCTCAATGTAAATTCAGTATTTGCAGGTGCCTCAAAAGTACCGGCATATATCTTAACACCCTCAAAGTAAAGACGTCCCATAGGTTTGTCAAATACAGCCAGAAGAGCATCCTGCATTCCATTTCCTGTCCCAAAACAATATTGATTGTCGGCAAAACGCCAGGCAGCAATACCTAAATCAACATTCGCATTTGTAAGACCAAACTTACCACCCTTAGGGTCGTTATCAGTCATGGCGAATGTTTCAAATATTGAACGATTATTCTTTTTATTCACCATCTGACCCAGAATAAATGTAGAATCTTTTCCGGCTAAAGTTTCTTTCAGGTGCGGCATATAATATGCATCACCCATACCAGTAGCAAAAAGCAAATGTTTATTTGTACTTTTAAACGGATTCTGATCTAAATCAAAACCGGTCCATTCAAAGGTTGACTTAGCTGAAGATGATGTGTTTACAAACTGAATCATTTTATCCATATTTGTCACCAGACGTACCGAATTATAAGCATAGCCATTTTCAGAATAGCCATAGAAATATGAACCTGTCGGCTGTCTGTAACATGGTATTGGTCCCGTTTGTTCTTCAGCCTTCATCATCGCTGATTTTGAAGAACTCACACTCGCCGGTGCCTCTTTAATAAGACTTTGTACATCCGATAAGGAAGAAATCTCATGTTCAACCTCGGCTTCCGGCATTTGCACATTTAATGCAGACTGAGATGCCTTTTGCGTAGTTTTTTTCGCAGGCACTTTAAAGTTTTGAGCATTAACGCCCGCAACACTTGTAGCTAATACTACACAAGAAAGAAGTAATGTTTTTTTCATAACTAAATTAATTGATGGTTAACACTCTTAATTCGCTTCCCAATTCATCGTGTAATGGTGAAATAAGTTTGCTGATCATTAGACTTATAACTAATATCTATAATAGATAAAGGTTTAGAAGATGAAACTGAAAATGTATTATTTAATAAATCAAGAAAGACTTTGATAGAGGGTACTTTGGCATAGAAATTCCGTGCATTCGTATCCATAGTGAAATCAGAAGTCAGTAGTTGAATTTTTTTTCCATCTTCTGTGATAGCTTCTTTTAGATAAAAATTTGCCAGCGATGTAGAAGTGGCTTTTATTGTAAAGCTTCTTACTCCCGGAGATTTCAGTCCAAAACCTACATATTCAAGATCCCTTTTACCGGCGAAAGCTGTTTTAAATCCCTCTTCCATTAAAGCATAAGCCTCTTTGAGATTATCAGACATCGCAGCATGATCCATTGTCCAGTTACTTGTACTTTCCGATAGAAATACAACCACATCAGGGCCGGTAAATACAGCGTTCTTATCTTCTGCTGAAACGAGGCTGGACTGATCTGCTGATAATTCAAATATCTGCGAAGTTACTCCGCCGCGTTCCAATGGAGAATGAAACCGTAATCCTGTTTCGGTTACAACGAAAGGAACATTCGTTGCAAAAGCCTCTTCTTCTCCGCTGCGTTGCAATGAGAATAAATGCTTTATACCGTTTTTAGCGAGGCTTTCATCTGTGCCTGATCTGAATGTAAGCGGAACATCTCCATAGCCAAACATTGAACGGTTAATGTTTTCCAGTTTTACAAAATACTCTTCCCATGACGCTCCTTCAGGAAGTTCCTTCATGAGAATACTTGTATTTCTTTTTTTTCCACGAAGTGTCGCATTACCCTTGTTCTGATCCATAGACATTATCACAAATTCATAATCTCCGAGTAATCCGCTACCATCAGGATCCGGATCAGAAAAATGATGTAATAATGTATTATAACTATTGAAGGATAAAACCGGACCATTATCCGTGATCACTTCAAAAAGGCTTTTCTCTGTCTTGAAACCTTTTGTGTATTCATTATCGGCACCAATAGTAACAGCTCCCGATTTGTCAAACTTCATCAGAAAATTATTCCCGGGAGAGTCCTCTGTTGCAAAATATTGCATGATCCATCCATTAGGGGCATCATATAAATTTTCCGTATACTGACTTTGTGCATCGTTCAGTCTCTCTGCTGAAGATTTATCAAACAGATCATCTTCTTCGCCCACACATGAAAAAAAGCATACTGCACAAAGAATAAATAGCACCTTATTAATATTATTTTTCATTGCATACAATTTAGAGTTATAGACCTATTGTTTATACTTATCGAGCTGTTTTCTCAGATCTTCCATGTCAATGTTGTTTTGACGGAACTGAACTTCATCCCGAAGTTTATCTAAATCAATATTCCAGGAATCCCGCAACCACTGACGACAAATACTGAGTTTTCGAAGAATTATCTTATCACCCTCAACACCATCGGCATCTGGAACCTCCACAACACTTCCTCCGTTTATCTGCCAGCCTTTAGCCGCAGTTTGAAGTAAAGCATTCCATTCGGTATCATCTTTTACTATATAATTGGCTATTACTTCTACAAAATCCTCACGGGTTTGAGAGCTTGCATACGGTGTTACAAATCCCAGTGATGCCACTACTCTCGGATCTCTGTTCTGCCAGCTGAACGGCTCGTAATAAACAGACGAAATTGTATTAAATTCTTTTGGATATGTTTTCGTCTGGTGCATAATATGAGCAAACTCATGATGCATCGTTTTAAAATAGAACTCGTTCAGCATTGCCACATCTTTGTAGTCCAGATAATTACACCTGAATAGCGAAACTTTAATTCCTCCTTCAGCTAGTCCGAGTATCATAGTCCCGTTTGCCGGATTAAATGCAGGAGAACCTATTAAGTGAATAATTCGTGGTCCGTACATTTTCAGGAATTCATTATCGATTGCTGTTGAATAAGCATCAAACCAAAGATATTTAACCAGTAATGCCATATCAATTGCTTTGTCATATTGTGTAGGAACCAGATTATAATCCATATCAGCACCTACATCCTGCAAACGATATCTAAAATCAAGATTAAAGGGAACCAGATAATTATCATATAGCCAGGCATCAAAAGGATATGATGCAGAATTCGGATCTAATTCGCTGGATGGGTCCTGAAAGATTGAGTCAGTGAATTTATCTTCAGTACAACTGCCCAGAGTCAGAAGAGTACAGAGGAAGACTATATATTTAGAGATATTTCTTTTCATAAGTGATAAAATTTAGATTTTCAGTCAATGACTACACACTTTTCGGATAATTGAAGATTCTGATCTTTTGACGGAGCTACAAATCTGTCATTCGGAGCCATTCCGGAGGCTATAACTTCCTGAGGCAGCTGTATTGCACGTCTTGAATCATTCCATACAAGCTTCTCAACTCGCTCTCTTCCTATTTTATGCTCAATTTCTATACCATATCGTTTGATATCAAACCATCTTAGACCATCAAAGATTGTTTCTATTCTTCTAAAATGAAGTACACAATGAACATATGGCTCCTGTTCCGGAGTGATTACAAAGTCGGAAGACATCAAAGTAGTATTAAGCGGAAATACAAACAATTTAGCCTGAGGTGTATAGAAGCTCTTAATCAATTGATGAGAAAGTGTCTTATACTCCGGACTGTTAATGGTCCTTGTAGGAGTTGTCTTGCGCGAATCATCCCACACTCTTAAATCATTCAGTGCATTATCAAACTGGTTTTTGTACACATAAGCCTCCGCACGACATAAAAGAGTCTCTTCACCCGTGAACTCACATCTTACTATATGAGGAAACCCGATTCCTGCAACTTTGTCGGTATATTCGAAAAACTCACCAACTTTCGGAAAGAATAATCCATATTCCTGTTTTCCTCTTAAATACAATCGACCTTCGTAGCAAGGATGAAAACTAGTTGTCCATGTAGGGCCCCTTCCATAAACAGATCCTTCGGAAGCTTCACGGTTAAATCCATAACGGTTTCCAAAAACGCGGTTAAAGGTTGAGCTCGTAGCGAGAAGTAAAAAGTTATTTAAAGACTCTGAGTTTACCCAATGATTTTTAAACGAATCAAACGTAGGAGTATCCTCAGCCCAGGAGCGCATAAATCCGGCAGGGTCACTGCCCAAAGCGATCGTTGCATGTTCTATTACTTTATCATAGTCGCGTATAAATAAATAAAATCGTGCTGCAAATGCATGAGCAGCTCTTTTATTAAAATGATATTTCGGTACCTGATAAATGCCATCATCAATAAGAGATATACCTCTCTCCAGATCCTCTTTTATTTTCTGATAAACAGAAGCTACCGTACCTCTTTCATATTGCACGAAAACAGTTTTTTCGGGTTCAGTTACATAAGGAATCCCCAAGTCCTGTTCACTCTGAGATACATTCTTATAGGACTGGCAAAAAATATTTGCAAGCAGAAAATGCTGATAAGCCCGACAGATTAAAGCTTCGCCTTTAACAGCTTTCACTTCATCTGCTCTTCCTTCATTTTCGAGTTTTTCGATTGCTTTCAATGCATGATTAGCTACCGCAATTCCATGGTAGCAAGCTTCCCACACATAAGAAGGGCTATCCTGCTGTTCGCTGGACTTAACATCTTCCCAGGCATATATTTCATCGTGCATTTTTTCCCGGGCACTCAATAATGGATAATAAATTCCATTCTTATCAGGAGAGGTATTATCCACGAAATTATCTCCGCTAAACTCCGTCAGTAATGAGTAATTTGCATTTGGGTAAGCACCTGTCAGAACTTCTGCTATTTGTGTCGGGCTTTTAAGCTCCGCTCTGTTATCAGGTACTTTATCCAGCATATCGCTACAACTGACACTTAATAAAGAAGTCAAAGCGATGAGTATATTTATTTTCAATCTGTTTTTCATCTTAATTTCGTTTAGTTGTTATTCTTAAATACCTAGTCTGAGAGTAAGTGTGAACTGTTTTGGCATTGGTGTTGCGACCCCTCCGCTATTAAAAAATTCAGGATCCTGTCCGTTTAATTTTTTGTCTGCATAAATCAGAAACAGATTTGTAGCCTGCAATTTGATCTGTAAGTTTTCTATCTTCACAGATGACAACCAATTCTTAGGAAAATCATACGTCAGAGATATTTCTTTCATACGAATGAAATCTCCTTTTGCAATACGTGCTGTCGAATAATTATAGGCATTATAGGCATACGACAAATACGGATCGTTCCTGTTCTGACGACGGCTCGCAATAACCGGAACATCTGTGATTGATTCATCTCCCGGTAAGGTCCATCTGTTTTTGAATTCCTTTGGCAGAGCAGTCATATCTGTATATGAATTACTGAATACAGGATCCAGACGAACGACATTTCCAAATGAATAGGTCAGAAACAAATTCAAACGGAAGTTTTTATAACTGAGAACATTCCCGAACCCTCCGGTAATCGTTGGTTCTGATGGCCCTTCGTATTTAAGAAAATCCAGTTTATCAAACTCCTGAAAATTGATGGATGAAACAGTCAGATCTCCATTTTCGTTAATAAACGTAGGTAACCCTTCTTCATTCAGTCCCATAAATGGAATCGAAAAAATAGAGCGGTTAGAGTAGCCTTCTAATGCATAACCAACACCGGAGATTAAGTCTATAACCTTAGTTCTGGTATCCAGTCGTGTAATCTTATTTTTAATTTTAGCAAAAGTCAGGTCCGTAGTCCAGGTAAAATCTTTTGTCACAATATTTTTAGTTGACAGTGTAGCTTCAAATCCTGAAGATTTCATACCTGCTACATTCGCATATTTACCAATCACACCACCACAACCCTGTGTATATGCCATACCAATCAAATCATAATTATTCCGGGTGTAAGCATCAAATGATAAGTTTATGCGATAATCCAATAATCCCAGATCAAAACCGGCATTAAATTCGTGCTTTTTCTCATAAGTAAGATCACTGTTTTCAATATCAACCAGATCTAGCCCCGATTCTGCCACATTGGCGAATGGTCTCCATGGTGAATAAGGCTTAAATACAGGCTGGGCATTAGTTACGAATGCCGGCCCTCTGTCTCCGGTTAATGAATAAGATGCTTTAACAGTAAGATGCGAAACCGGTGAATTTTCAGGAAACCATTTCTCCTGAGAAGCATTCCAGGCTCCTGCAATATTATATGTTGGCAACCATCTCGACTTACGGGATTTACCTAATTTATTTGTCCCTTCATAACGCCCTGTAAGATTTAAGGTATACAATCCCTTATAAGAATATGTCGCAGACGCGAAATAAGCAAGGCTTCTTACGTAGCTCCACAGATTGCCGTAGTAATTTGAATTCTCTTCTTTTTGTTGTTTAAATAACTCATGATTAATAAACGGGATTCCTCCATTCTCATACAGGAAGCCCCATCCCTGAAAGTTAACCGCATTCCGATCCAGAGAATTAGATTCAATACCTCCGAAGAAATTCACAATATGTTTTTCTTCATTGAATGCATTATTATAAGAGACTGTACCACGGAAGTCATACTGTTTTACACTATAATCATTTCTATAATAGATACCACCTTTCGGAAGAATCGTTTCAGGCAGAGCATTTGGATCATCCGGATTTGTATAGAGATAAGGATTCATATCGCGGATGGTTGCATTTTCCGGCATCACTCCGGCACGAAAGGCTTCGGCCTGATTCGAATGATCTTTTACAAAATGCTCCTGAACGGATGACTGGTAACGCATAGCTGCCAATCCACTAAGTTCCAGCCCCTGAATAATCTTCCATGTTGCTTCGGCCTGAAACTTGAGATCAGTTACATTCAAATCTATATAATTGTTATCAAGCTCATTGAAGATATTGAACGGTGCAAAGTTTCGGGTGTAGGTTTGATCCGGCTCCATAGTTCTCGAAGTATTCAGCGCATAGCTATAAGGATTTATATCGAAACTTCGTTTTACGGCTCCACTCACAACATCTACCTCCTGACTCAATGTTCCGGGAGCTGTCTGCTGACGATAAGATCCGTTTGTAAGTAAACTTACCTTCAGTGCTTTTGATATATGGTAAGTTGCATTAGCGTTTGCAGTGTATCTTTTTACGGAACTGGCTTTCGTCCAGCCCGGATCATCCATAAATGAAAGAGAAGCATAAAGCTGAGCTTTTTCGGTACCACTTGATATACTGACTGCATGATTCATCGTAAATGTCTGACGAAACAATAAGTCAAACCAGTCTGTGTTACGAAATTCAGCATCCCGCAGATAGCCATTTATAGCCTGAGGAGTATTGGCAAGTCCATATAACCCGCTACTAGTATTATATTGATCTATCAATTGATACATTTTTCCATAAATACCTGAACTGGAAGAGTTAGCAAGACTGGCAAACTCAAGCCATCCTTTAGCTTCCATTTCTTTGTAAATCCCCATTTGTTCCTGAGAATTACAAATATTAAAATTGGAATAGTGGGGCTTCATCCTAGTAGAAAACTCACCAGTATAGCTTAGTTTACTTGAGCCGGCCTTACCTCTTTTTGTAGTAACTACGATTACACCTGCCATTGCACGTGCTCCGTATATGGAGGTAGCAGAACCATCTTTAAGGATCTGAAAGCTCTCGATATCATCTGCATTTAGTCCGGCAATTGCTGAAGATATTAATGTTACAGCATCACCAGAAGAAAGCTGATCACTGGATACATCTACAGCATCTTCAACAACTACACCGTCCACAACCCATAATGGTTTTGAACTACCATAAATAGACGTAGCTCCTCTTACCCGTATTTTAGGCGCAGTACCGAAAGTTCCCGATACATTCTGGATAGACACACCGGCAGCTTTTCCCTCTAACGAACGGCTCACATCAGCAACGCCATCCAGCTTTGCCTGGCCCGCCTCGAGTTTAGTGGTCGCCCCGGTAAATAAACGTTTGTCCATCTTTTGCATGCCGGTTACAACAACCTCCTGTATCTGTTCTGTTTCAGGCTGCAATACAATTCTCATATTTGCTTTCGGAGCAATGTCCTGTGCCTTTAATCCAATGAATGAGATTGTTAGAAGTTTTGAGTTTTCAGGTATTTTGAAAGAAAACTTCCCGTCCATATCAGTAGTCGTACCAATTGACGGACTACCTTTCACGATTATGGAAGCACCAATAACCGGTTCCTGATCCTCGGCAGATATTACTACTCCGGACACTTGAGTCTGTTGTGCATATACAGATGCAAAACAGAAGAAGAGAATAATTGGAAAGAGATGTAAAAAATGTTTCATAAGGTCTCCGTTATTAAAAAATTCTGTTTTAAATTCTTCTCTTAATCAGATTCACTTATGGGAACAGTAGCCCTACAGGTTTTTCATTGCTATTATAAAACCATTTACTTAGTTCCCCGGTATCTTAAAAAAATGACTGTAACCTACGGGTATAAAGCAGCGTAATATAGGCTGACCAGTTACCCGAAAAAATATGACTATAAATTAGAAAAAGGATTTTACGGAAAAATAAGAAGCTCTTAGTAAGAGATCCTGATATTCCGAAGGGAAAAGAATAGAAGATTTGAGTTTGCTATTATTAGACTATTCTTTATTTCTCCCTAAAAGAGAATTATAAATTAATACTTCTTTACACAAAAATCGAACACGCAAATTCTCTCAATACACGATTAAATATATCTTTTTGCTATAAGTTCAACAGCAAAAGTATCATAATGTTTCATTAAAAAAAATTACACATTCTAATTAGTCAAAAAAAATGCCCGTAAAATAGACTTTTACGAGCATAAAATATGATATAAAACATAATAATATATTTGATTTATTAAGATATAACAACAGATGGATTTAATTGGTCGTTATCCTGAGACACAAAAAAAGGAATGTCCGGATGCTTTCACATCCAGACATTCCTTTTCGTTAAATTAATTTATCTCAACAACTAGTCAATCTATAAGATTATTTATTCATCGGATAAGCTTTAGCTACAGCAGTACCCATTTTATAATGTACGCCCGGTTGAGCTGTAATACAAACATTACTTTGACGCTGGAATACCATTACGATATCTGAACCACCGAACTGGAAGTAAGAAATCTCATCTCCTTTCTGAAGAATCTGACCTTCTTCACAAGTCACAATTACCGATGAAACCTGAGCCATACCCATAGGTAAAATAGCAACCAAACCAATTTCAGATTCAATAACTACTAATCCTCTTGTTTGCATAAACTCATAGCCTGGATTATCCGGTGCGTCAAACACACGTTTCATTTTTAATTTATTTTTTGCATTCGGATCCGAAACTTCTTCAGGCTCAACTTCCAGATAAACTGTACCAGGAATGACTCTTGCTTCCAATACTTTACCACCTACAGGAGTATGTTCTCTGTGATAGTCAAATGTATTTAGGAAAGAGTGACACCAGATACCACCTTTGAATGCATCTTTGTATGGACTATCCTGAAGCAATTCTTCAATTTTCCATTGGATTCCTTTAATATCTACATGAGAATCTGCACGTACTTCCCATTGTCCGTCAAAAGTAGCATCAGCCGGAGAAACAATAACTGTCTGATCATTTATCGCAGCAATTGGTCTGTAACCCGGTTTCACGCGTCTTCCAAATAGCTGATTGTATGTTTTCCATCCGCCACGAGGTCTGTCATATTCATCCATATTGTAAATAGGAGAATCATAGAATGATTTTTCTGACTCCGGTGTAAGTGATTCAGGAGTATCCATAAATGCACCAAACGCAGTTACATATTTAACCATCCAGGCAGAAAGCGGAGTTAGTTTTTGTTCTTTATCATGCGGTACAACTGCATTCTGCAATTCTTTAACAGGATCCATATCTAATAAAAAGTAAAATTTACAAACATGTTCGTAAACAACTTTTCCGGTTTCATTTTCTGCAGGTATCCATGTCAACTGTTTATCCAGCCAATCGTAATAGTCTTCCATGGTTTTGAAATCTGAAATTTCTTCAATATTATACGATTGTGCTTTTTTCAGAGCCTGATTAAATTTATCACTCCAGTTATTCGCTTTAATTAGGTCAATTAACTCCTGAACGACAGGAGCATGCTTTTTGGAATTCATAACAATTAAGGTTTAAATTAGTAATTTGAAATGCGTGCCGTACAAGCAACATACTTCAGTTTTCATGTCATTAAAAACCAATACACTCAGACAATAGTTTAGTAATTTGCATTATTTTACATATAGTTAAATTTCACAAGTACATGAAAACACTTCGAAATCAAAAGTTGTTCAATTAACACATATCAACCTACAAGTTAATTAATAATAATAATCGAAAGTAGGGCAATCCTTCTGAAACTCAGATTTGTTCTTTGAAGGTAAACAGAAAATCAGGGTGATTTTATAGATACACAATCCTTTTATGTATTTATAAAATATAATCATCACACTATAATAAACCTTAATTGATTTCGTTATGAGTAAAAACATGAATTTTGGTGAAATCTGGAAAGATGGCCAAATCGTAGAGAATGCTCCAAAATGGGCTGCTTATCGTAAAATTCAAGTACAAGAATTCCCTTCACCTTTCCGGGGAACAGCAGACCCTCTTGCTGATTCAATTGCCAAAGCTGTTAAAAAAATGGATCAGCTAAAACCGGATGCAGCTACCGGAGGTCCAGTATTCTTAGGTACAGATCCTACATTAACTTACACATATCCTGAAGTTAAAAACGTAAAAATGCCTCAAAAGGGAGAAAACATTGATCAGGTTATTGATGATGTTGTTAATCTTTTCCAGGGAGCACCGAACTGGGGTAATCCGCTTACAATGTGTAACATCATCCCTCAATGTAATACAGCAGGGATCGTTGCATCAATGATTAGCCAGATATTTGCACCAAATATTCTTGAAGGTGAATATTCATATAATGTACACAAAGCCGAGCTTGAAACAGCTGGTATGATAGCTAATCTTATCGGTTGGGAACCAACCAAAGCGGGAGCTATTTATACTTGGGGCGGTGGCGGATGCTGGACATACGCCGTAAAATATGGTTTGACACGTGTATTGCCGGATTCCCGTTACAAAGGTGTCAGAACAGATGCTAAAATCTTGTGTTCTGAACAAGCTCACTACGCACAACAAAATGCTTCGGACTGGATGGGAGTTGGTATGGATAATGTAATCCGTATTAAAACAGACCCTGAAACCAATCAAATGGACGTAAAAGATCTTGCCTATGTAATGAAAGATCTTACTTCCAGAGGTATTCCTGTTGCAACAGTTGTTTGTACGATGGGTACAACAGATGCATGCGCATTTGACCCTGTAGGAAAAGTTCGCGAAGTTATGGATCAATATCCTAACCCTAAAGGTTTCGGGAAAGCTATTCTTTATTGCGACTGCGTAGTAGGATGGTCATGGATTACTTTCAAACATTATGATTTTGATAAAAATCCTCTTGGATTCTCCGAAAAAATACTTCCTGTGTTGAAACGCAATGCTGAGATGTATAAAGATATTATCTATGCCGATGCTATTGGTATTGACTTCCATAAATTAGGTTTTGCACCATACGTAAGTAGCTGTTTCGTATATCAGAATGCAAAAGAATTTGAAGATTTGCACAGACGTGGCGAAGATGCTTATCTACAGGTGAGAACTCCTTACAACCCAATGTATTATACATGTGAGGTTTCTCGTACAAGTTCTGGTTCTTTAGCAGGATGGGCTACACTGAAATATTTCGGTATTGAAGGATTCCAGGCTATTATCGGTGGTATCGAAGAAGTTAAATACCACTTATATGACTTGATCCAGAGACGTGATGATATGGCGATTGCCAATCCGGATGATACTGGATTCATTACTCTTTTCCGTCCTTACCCTAAAGGTGTGGATGCACGCAGACAGTTTGAAGAAGAACTAAACGATCCGAACAAACGCTCTGAATTGATTAAACACAATCGCATCATCCATGCAATTGGAGACAAATTGTACGAATGGTATCGCCAGGGTAAAACTATTAATGGTAAATACACTCCTTACTTAAGTTTCAGTACAGGATTCAGAACTACCAACTACAACAGAGATGAGCATGATGCGGAAGCTGTAATCTACGCTATTAAATCATTCCCTATGAATGTATTTATTACGCCGGAAGTTATGGATCATATGCTGGCTTGTGTAGAAGCTGCACGTGACGAAGTCATGAAAGAGTTCAATCAGATTTGATTCGGTTCGACTTACCTTTTGGATTCTAAATAATGAATGAATGGTTTGCGCAATCCGCGCAAACCATTCTTAAACTAAAAATACATACTATGGAATCAGAATCAACTCCTAATAAAAATAGTGGATCAAACACCGGCTTAAAAAAAACGGCAATGATCAGCGTAATGGCATTTGCCATTATGAACGTAACCACTATTGTAAGCTTAAGAGGTATGCCATCTCAGGCAGAGTATGGACTAACCTCTATTTTTTATTATCTGTTTGCTGCAATCGTATTCCTTATTCCGGTATCGCTGGTAGCAGCCGAACTTGCATCCACATTCCCTAAAAAAGGAGGAGTGTTCCGTTGGGTAGGCGAAGCATTCGGTCCGCGCTGGGGATTTGCAGCTATATACTACCAGTGGCAAGCCGTAGTAATTTGGTTCCCGACCGTACTGATCTTTGCTGGGGTATCCTTAGCTTACATCTGGTGGCCTGAAAGTTTTGATGCCAGACTGGCAAGTAACAAATTATATATGATCGTTGTATTACTTGCCGTTTACTGGATCGCAACATTAAACACATTCCGTGGAATGAAATCTTCCTCTAAGCTAAGTACTTTAGGAGGGTTATTCGGAACAATTATACCGGGAGCAATATTAATCATACTGGCAATTGTATATCTGATGATGCACAAACCGGTATTCCTTCCTCTTGATAAACCATTCTTCCCGGATTTCACAGACTTCAACAATCTGGTACTTGCAGCAAGTATCTTCTTGTTCTTTGCCGGAATGGAGATGCAGGCTGTACACGTGGAAGAAATGAGAAACCCAACCAGAAATTATCCGATTTCTATCCTGATTGCAACAGTAATCGTAATCGTGATCTTTGTACTTTGTACTTTGGCTGTAGGTATTATTATTCCGGAGAAAGACATTAATCTGACTCAGACACTACTGATTGCCTACAGAGAGTTCTGGGCCTCTATCGGAGTGCCATGGATGGGTAATATCATGGCAATTATGCTGGCGTTTGGTGTATTGGGACAAGTTAGTGTGATCATTGCAGGTCCGTCAGCCGGTTTACTTTCTGTTGGTAAAGCAGGATTCCTGCCTCCTTCATTGCAGAAAACCAACAAAAACGGAATACAGGTGCCAATTCTTTTATTCCAGGGTATTTTTGTTACAGTTCTGACTTTTGTAATGACCGTATTACCTTCTGTTCAATCAGCCTATCAGATTCTTGGACAGCTGGCTACAATTATATACCTGATCATGTATATCATCATGTACGTTGCAGCTCTTCAATTAAGAAGAACTCAGCCGAATAAGAAAAGACCATTCATGATTCCTGGTGGAAAAGCAGGTATCTGGATTGTTGGTATACTCGGATTGTTCGGGGCACTTGCTGCTACAATCGTCAGCTTTATACCTCCTGCACAAATCTCAACCGGTAGTCCGGCTGTATATGTAGGAATATTAATTCTGGGTACTGTTTTCTTTGGAGCTATCCCATTCATCATTTATGCATTCCACAAAAAAGAATGGAAAAGTAAAGATAATGATTTCGAACCATTCGACTGGGAAGTGGAAGGTCGTAGCCCGTTTGAGGTTTCAAAATTGAACGCAGACAATCAACCTGAAGCTAAAAAATAACAGAAAGATTATCTTCCTTTTTCCGAGCTGACAATCAAATCAATTGTTTCCGGAAACAGGTATAAAACTTATAATAATCCATTAGACAGAGTAAGATCTGTTTAATGGATTTTTTTTGTCTTAGGAGGAATTATTTTTTATATACGGATGGTTTAGTTACGGGATACGGTTGATTTACTTTTCCGCTCCGGACCGGATTTCTAAAGGATACCGTTGAACGAACTAAATCGCTTATACACAGTGTTTAGTTGTCGGTTTATTCTTGCTAATATATGGGGTTAAGAGAGCAATGATATACGGTTGTTTTTTGAAGCGAAACAGAGGTTTTTATGAGTGCATTTATTTGCTACTTGCAAATGAAAGTTTGCTACTTGCAAAACTTATTTTGCTACTTGCTAATTTCAGTTTGCTACTTGCAAACCAACATGATCATGCAGTTGGAAATTTGCTTAAGAGAAATTCGAAATTCTCTTAAGAGAAAATGGAAAACCACTTAAGAGAATCTCCCAAAGCTCTTAACTCTCTTCAAAAAACTATACACAGAGTATTGAGTTTTGAATCGGCAGAATCAGCACTTTTAGATTAAATAGATGCTTAACAGTTGGATAAGTGTGCTGATTCATCTCCTTTATTTGACCCTGCAAAAAAAACGAGGGTGTGTCAAAAATCGTATTGATTTGACACACCCTCTCTTTTTTTATTGTATTAACTGTCTTACACTTCCTGTTTGAGGATCCAGCAACACTTTCGTTGTTACCTTTTTATTTTCAAAAAGAGAAGCTGGTAATGCATTTTTAATTCCGAACTGTGTAAAAGAAAACTCTTCGGAAATCAGACTCTTTTTGCCCATTCTCAATGTGACGACAGCCTTACCCGGATTGTTGTACATAACGCCCGGATCTTCAGATTTCTTTTTATCTTTCGGGTTAACTGGCTCATGTTCTTTCTTGTCCGTAATCTTCAGATCAATATAAACAGGATCGCCACTTAAGTCATTTTTATCAACCACTCCGAAGTAGTCCGAAAAACGGAAAAGAACCTGTGAAGCAGCCAGATCAGCTACGTCTGCTTTAAATCGGTAATATATCTTTTCTTTCTGTGCATTGCCCGTAAACATTGAAGTCAAAGCTCTCTCTTTTTCGTCAAGCTGATTGATCATGAACTTTAATGCTTCACCATCTTTAGGCATATTTTCAGCATCGCCCATCAGAATATCCTGACGACTTTCGCGAATACGATAAATTTGCTTAGCGGCAACTTCAGCCATTTTAAGGGAGGAGCCCGACATCAGATACTCCTCCGATAAAAGAGCATCATTATCCGTTGCAAATTTCTGAATCACTCTGTTTTGAGGCATTGGAGGGGTACATGCATCTTTATAGGAAGCATCCGGTTCCATATTAACAGAACAGATGACTCCTTCTTCTGTCAGATACATAAATGGAATATTCGCTGATTTGTATTGCAGCATATATCCTTCGTTCTTATCTACTTCGCCGCAGGTTTCCATGCTGACATTGTCCATTGTATAGAGAGTAATATTCTCTTGCGGAGCATCTTTTACTCCCAGGAATTTTTCGGCATAACGTGCATATATTCCGGCTTTTACCGTCGTTTTTGTAGCTTCTACATCTACAAATAGAACAGTTTTCGGCAAATAATAGCTTAGTCCCGTATCCGAACCTTTTGCTCCTGAAAGCTTGATCAGATTTACCTGAGCAAAGGATGAGAGCGTTAACAGAAGAGACGCTCCTAATATAATTTTTCTCATATGATTCGTTTAATGCGTTAAAGTTTAGTTGTTTACAATTTAAACGTCCAGTCTTCACGTTTTGTTTCAATGATAACCGAAGCTTGTTTAATATCTCCGCATCCCGGAGGGTTTACTTTTGAAAGTTTGATTTCAAGCTCATTTATAGAAGGAAAACTTTCGAACAGACGGGCGGTTATTCTTCCGGTTAAATGTTCCAGTAGTTTAGCCCGTATCTTCATTTCACGGCTGACTACCTGAAACGCATCGGCATAACTGACTGTGTCAGTCACTTCGTCAGTAAGCATTGCTTCCGTGATATCTACGTTCATCTTCAGATCAACGCGAAAACGGTTTCCTACCAAAGCTTCCTGTTCGAAAACACCGTGAAATGCAAAAAACTCCATCTCCTCTAGTTCTATCCAAGTTTTCATCTAAATTACGATTTACTTTTGACTCTGATTAAAAGAATCACAAACTTATAAATAATCGGCTAAAGATGTTATATTTGCGCGAAGAAAATATACTTGTTTATGCTAAGAAGAGAAGAAAAACCAAGTGGATTGCCTCATAATGCAATTGCTTACGGAACTTATATAAAGGGAAGTATCGAAGCTCGTGAGGATTTTCGTATTGACGGAACGATTGAAGGGGATATTTCATGTGAGGGGAAAGTGGTAGTAGGACCACAGGCCGTCATAACAGGTAATATAACTTGTATTCATGCCGATATACTGGGCGAGGTGAACGGAAATATCATTTTAAATGATAGTCTGATAATCCGTAAAACCGGAAAAATTAATGGTGATATAACGACTAAAACATTAACTGTTGAACCTGATGCTTTCTTTGCAGGAAGTTGTATCATGCGTAAATAACTATTGTTTTACCCGTATTTCACCATCTTCAGCGGATATACGGTTGATGCAGAACATAGGAAAAAGCGGAATTGTTTTAACGGATATTTTATCCGGTCAAAACAATTCCGCTTTCTTATATATTGCTTAAGTATTAGGATACTTTGTCTTTTATAACTTCAGGAGAAGGTGTAATACGTTTGGCACTTACGAATCTCTTTTTGTAATAGACATCCTCTTTGAGACTCGATATTTGTACACCTCCGTTCGCGCTGTGAATAAATTTAATGTCGTCGTTTCCGTTGTTTGCTACTACAATTCCTACATGACCGATTGATTTTGATCCGACTCCGCGTCTTCCGTTAAAGAAGATAAGATCGCCGGGACGAAGATCATTCTTGGCAATGTTTTCGCCATTGCGTGCCTGATCTCTGCTTGAGCGGGGTAATGTAATCCCGAATTGTTTAAATACGTATGCAGTAAAACCGGAACAGTCAAATGCTCTTTTCGTGGAACCTCCCCATTTATAAGGAATACCAAGCAATGTAGTTGCTTTGTCCAATAAGTTGTTGAAGAATTTTTCAGATAAGTCTTCGTTTTCATCGAGTTCTACCGGAATTGTCAGCCTGAAATCTCTGACTTCCGGTAAAGCCGGCTTTAGCACGTCCAGCTTTCCTAAATCCAATGATTGAGCTTTGGCTTCTGTTCCGAAAAAGGAAAGAAACGCAATCGATAGTACCGTAAAAGATTTTAGTAAGTTTTTTCCAGTGAATAAGCTTTTCATAATTATCGTTGGTGCGATTGATTTTAATGATTAAAGAAGGAGTCACACCCGAAAGATGTGGCTCCTTTATTTTTGATATCACTAAGTTAATGAATTGCTGTTCAATAGGCAAATGTGTAACTGGTTTAAGCCCAGTTGTTAAACTTATTTATTATTGCCTGCGGAAATTGCAGGTATAAATGAAAAATCCCGATTTCTTGTCTGAAAAAGAGTATCTATAGCAGATACAAAGATTTATTACGTAAAGGTATAACCTCCCCGATAATCCGGGCGTATGGATGAATCCCGGAAAGATGTAATTCTTGCAGCAGAGCTTCTGCTTTGTCTGCATCCACACCCATTAATAAACCTCCGGATGTCTGAGGATCGCATGCGGCCATTTTAAGTTCTGCAGGCAGATCAGAAGCACAGTGAATATAATCTTTGGCATAATCCAGGTTGCGGAAAGCTCCTCCGGGAATACAACCTTCTTCCATAAGCTCTTTTACGTCAGGTAAAAGAGGCAGATCATTCGCATGTATCTGAACGGTTACTTGCGAAGCCTGAGCCATTTTGAACGCATGCCCGGTTAATCCGAAGCCTGTAATATCGGTAGCTCCTGTTACATTGTATTTCTGCATCAGTTCTGCTCCCTTTTTATTCAGAAGTTTCATTTGTCCGATAGCCGCATTATAGCTTTCGTCAGAGACCATTCCCATTCTTTTAGCTGCAATAATCACACCAGTTCCCAGCGGTTTTGTCAGTATGAGTTTTTGTCCTTCTTTCAGCCCACTGTTCGTAACCAGTTTGTCCGGATGGATAGTTCCGACTACAGCCAGTCCGTATTTCGGAGGATAATCATCGATAGTATGTCCTCCCATTGTAAAGGCACCGGCTTCATTAATCTTACTTTGTCCGCCCAGCAGAATATCTTTTAATACCGGCAACGGGATTCTGGATGACGGAAACATGGTGAGATTTAGCGTGAGAAGAGGTGTACCTCCCATAGCATAGACATCACTTAAAGAGTTGGCAGCAGCAATTTCGCCGAAATCAGTTGCATCGCTGCAAACAGGGGGGAAGAAGTCTGTTGTCACAATTAGTGCAGTTGTTTCGTTTATCAGAAATACTCCTGCATCATCATGAGTTTCGATATCTACTAATATGCGGTTGTCTTTTAATAAAGGTATATCCTGAAGTAATTTACTTAACTCTTTTGGAGATAATTTAGCCGAGCATCCACCATACTCAACGGTTGTTAGTAAGTCAAATTCATTCTTCATATGTCGAAAAAGTAATATTGTTTTGCTCAAAAAGAGCACTCATTATTGGATGATTGATCGAAGCAGACTTAAGTGCCATGCCACACTCAGATGAAACTTTTTCCGGTACCGGAACTACTTCTACCTGAATAGCATGGTCGCGGCACAAAGATTCAGCCTTAATGACCGTACGTGTATTTTTAAACAGAAAGAAGACTTCCATAAAATTATAATTCGATTAAAATTCGGGTCAGTTCTTTAAGATCATTCGTCGTATGGTAAGGCGAAAGACTAAATCTGACTGTTCCGTTCGGGAATGTATTCAAATGCTGATGAGCCAGCGGAGAACAATGTAGTCCCTGACGGGTTTCAATTTTCCACTCCTTATATATGCGGTTAGCAAATTCAGACGGCAGCAGATTTTTGTGAGTGACAGAAAAGACTTCGCCCTGATACTGCTGATCATTTGCACAATAGATTTGTAAATCCTTGTTTTCCCTGATGGATTCAAGCATTTTAAAAAAATCACTCTTGCTGTGCAATGATTCAGGTCTGTTTAATAAAGCTCCCAGAAGCCCTGCTATACCAACCATGTTTGGTGTGCCGGCTTCATATTTATCGGGCAGCTCATCAGGCATTTCAAAACTATGAGAATTGCTTCCTGTTCCGCCGTATATAAAAGGTAGCCGGTCTTCGGCATTGCGTGTCATAAATCCTCCCGATCCTGTAGGTCCGAGTAATGATTTGTGCCCGGTGAAGAATGCTGCGTCCACCATCCATTCGTCCAGATAACAGTCCGTCTGTCCAAGAGATTGAGAAAGGTCAGCCCAGAACTCTATACTCTTATCGCACCATGCTCCGATTTCGGCAAGCGGTTGGATAACACCATTCACATTAGATTGATGGTTTACAATTACGAGAACCACTTTTTCTTTCATCTCTTCATTCAGAAGCGAAGTGTTTATTCTTCCGTCTGAGAAATGAGGCAGAATCCGAATCTCTGTATTATAAAGTTTGGCAGCCTGATGCAACGGGCGCATCACGGCGTTATGCTCCAAAGGAGAAACATAAACTATATCACCTTGCCGGAAAGGGAAGGAAGCTATGAGAGTATTACATCCTGTAGTGGCATTCTGAGTGAAAAATATGTGCTCAGGATTCTTCCATCCGGCTACTTCACCAATAAGGTCTCTGCATCTTTCAACCATAGAAGTTGCCTCAAAAACTCTTTGGTAAGCGGCACGACCGTAAGTTCCGCCACATTCTGTGAGATAATGGGTGATACTTTCTGCCACGGCTTCAGGTTTCGGGTAGCTGGTACTGGCATTATCAAAATAAGAGTTGAACATCATCACGGGTAAATAATATGTCCTGCCTGAGAAGTTAGCTGGGTAATCCGGAACATATTACTGATAGTTCCGATTTTGATTACAGATTTCAGTTCGTAGAAATCCACACAAGTACCACAACAAACGATTGTTACACCCTGGTTCTCCATCTCAGCAAGAGATGCTGCTGTATCCGAGCCATCAATAGCGAGTTTTACACCACTATTATATAGAATAATTGAAGTAGGTAATTGATCTGCTTCTTTTAATGAATTGATAAAAGCACGCATTAATAATGATCCCAGCTGAGGATCGCCTTCTCCCATGAATTCACTTTTCAATACAACTACAAAGTTATTTGATTGAACCGGACTTTTACAAAAAGATTCTGCACTGACAGATTCATCCATCTTTTCCGGAACAATAAAGCGTATGTGCTGTATGCTTTCATTTAATACGACATCTGTATTAATACCTAGCTCTTTTAAGTAGGCTGCAACGTTCTGACAGGCTGTTTCATTATCCAGTAGTACTTCCATCTCTTCACCTTCCGGTGCTGCTTTAATGGCTTTTTTTGTATGGATAAGCGGAGCAGGACAAAGAAGTCCGCGTGTATCAATTGTTTTCATCTATTTTTAATTTTAAATCAATTAATAATCGGGCAGCCTCAACCGGTGAGTCTGTCTCTGGTTCTAAACGATAATGGATATGCCGGTGTTCGCTGATAGCACGATTATAGCTTTTGTCGTAATACGCAAGTCCGATTCGTGCAGCCTCACGAATATTTCCGTTTTCCAGATATTCGATGGCAGCTTTAGCATGTTGTCCGCCCAGTCGTCTTTCGATACGTTTAAAAGAATCGGCTAATTCAGCAACATCAAAGTTTCCGTATTCCTTCATTAATCTGTCCAAGCGTACTTCAATCGGTAAATTCAGATAGATAAATGGTGATTCCTGCATGATTTCATATAACTCCTTTGGTATATATACACGCCCGATAGATATACTTTCACCTTCGCACCAGACCGGTTTTGACGGATCCAGACTTCTCAGGGCCTCGTGGAGTAAATTGATGAAATGTTCGGTTGACGGTTGGTCCGGTTGCCCTAAAGAACCGAATGCCGATCCTTTATGGTTTGCTAAACCTTCAATATCCAGAACCTGTTCACCAATAGATTGCAGTTGATGCAAGATCTCTGTTTTTCCGCATCCGGTAGGTCCGCCTAAAACAATCATTTTCCATTTTCGGGTAAGTATCTCTTCTGTAAAAGACGTACGATAAGCTTTGTATCCGCCGGTTAAGCGCTTAACCGATAATCCGGCAGTACGGAATAACCAGGCCATACTTCCGCTGCGCATACCTCCGCGCCAGCAGTAGATATAAATAGTTTTCCCTTCTGCGGCTTTTTTAGCGTCTTTTACGAAGGAAGCCATTTTCGGACCGACAAACTCAAGTCCTTTTTCAACGGCAATGTCTTTTCCTTGTTTTTTGTAAAGAGTTCCTATTACAACTCGTTCTTCATCTGAAAAAAGCGGGATATTTATGGCTCCTGTTATATGTCCTTGCTTGAATTCGGCAGGAGTGCGGACATCCACAATTATTCCGTCTTTACTTTGTTCCAGGAAATCGTTTATCAATAAATCTTGTTCCATTACAGTTGTCTTTTTTAGAGCGCTCAAACTTACATAAAATTTAGGAGCGGGAAAATAAAAGACATATCATCTTTCTAATTCGTGCCAAAAGTTGGGATGACTTCATTGTATAAAGTAAGATGACTTATGTGAAAGTATGAAAATGTATAAGTACATCACTAAAACGGAATTTTATTTCACAGGTATCATATTTTTATAGCAAATCGTACAAAAAAAGCCCATTAACAGGCAATTGTCCCCTTTTTGTCCCCCTGAAAAATGAATACTCGAATTGCAGCAGAACTATATTTGCAGCATGATTGATGTCGTAATTTAAATTAAGTAAATGTGTCATATATATATTATGCGCTTAGGGAAATTGCATTAGAGAAGCAATGCCGATTAAGGCGAAATGTATATAAAAGTACTTACTTCTATAAAACTTACATTCTATGCAGACACGTATAAGATTTTTATACGTCATACTCTTCTTGTCCCTGTTTCTAAGTAGTATGGCGTCCGAGAAACCGGATTGCAAAAGGTTTACATTCTACTTTCAGCTCAATAAATCACGGGTTGATACTCTCTACATGAATAATCAGGAAACGCTGGATTCGTTAAGATACAGATTAAATCGGGTAAATCTTAACAGAAACGATACAGTTATTATTGAAGCTTACTCATCACCTGAAGGGGATGCGCAATACAATCGTGTTTTGTCGGAGAGCAGGACTAAGGCTTTGTATAGTTTTATCCGGAGTAATCTGCTGGATGGATCGTTATGTAATGTCCGTACCCGAACAGGAGGTATTAACTGGAAGGGTTTAGAAAGTATTCTGGATACTTCTTCGTTTGCGAAGAATCAGGAGTTAATGGAACTTTTCGGAGCAGAGCTTACTGACGAAGAGCTTCAAAAGGCTTTAATGTATATAAATAATGGGGCTGATTACAGATATTTTTTCAGAAAATACTTTCCACGCTTACGTACAGGAGAAGTAAGTCTTATTATAAAATCAAGCTTATCCCAATCATCTTCTATAACTATACCACTCTATGCGTATGCTTCGGGGTTAAAGGTGAATCCGGATTTAGAAATACCGGTAAATACTGATGATTTAATGCGTGAACCTCTCTGGAATATTAGAGAGCGGATCCAGCCTGTCGCATTTAAGACTAATCTTTTGTTTGATCTGGCAACCGCTTTGAATGTGGAGATTGAAGTGCCTCTGGCTAAAAGATGGAGTATAGCTGCCGAATGGATGTTTCCATGGTGGCTGGATGAGAAGCATCAGAATTGCCTGCAAGTGCTTAGTGGTACGCTCGAAGGTAAATACTGGTTTTCGCGCAATCGGAGAGAAATGCAGCGTAATGATCTGACAGGATGGTATGCAGGACTATATGCCGGAGGAGGTCTTTATGATATTGAATGGCATAAGAAAGGATATCAGGGCGAGTTTTATCTGGCAGCCGGAGTCAGTGTCGGGTTTGCTCATAAAATAGCAAGGGATTTCTCGCTTGAATATGGCATAGGTGTCGGATATCTTAATACAGACTACCGAAAATATAATGCACAAAAAGATAAGGAGGATAACTGGATACTTGTACGTCAGAAAAGAGGCAATTACAGCTATTTCGGGCCGACGAAAATAAAAGTATCTCTTGTCTGGAGACCGTCGTTTTATGTCAGTAAAAAGAAAGGAGTATTAAGATGATAAACAGAAGTATGATCTTATCGCTACTTATCGGATTTGTAGCTTTTACATCCTGTGAAAGAAGAGCTCTGGCCGATCTCTCTGATCTGAATGAATATGCCGAACTTGAGTTCCGCACTGAGTGGACTGAATATGATGATTTGCCTCCGGAGGATGGCACAATTATTATTTACCGCTATAAAGACCAGGTTCCAGATGGTACAGATTCTGCAACGGAATTCTATAAGACAGTCATTTTTGGGAAAAGTGGCATTGCCAGCATTCGTTTACCTAAAGGGCAATATGCTTTTATTGTGGCAAATAATAAACCGGATGAAGCGGCCACATTCTTTGCAAAAGACTACGAAGCTTATGAATCTGTGATTGTTCGACTTGCGGATGTGGAAGCTCCTTCTTATGATCATCCGGAGGCTCATAACATATTTGTGGCTCAGCCTGAATTTCTGGCGATTGAGTCAATGGATAAGTATAATGTGACAGATGAAATGGTAAATGAAACCAAGCGGCGTGTTAAGTCAAAGTCAAAAGCGCCGGTTGATATTCTTTATTTCTATCCACGGCAAATAACGCGCAACGTGTCGGTCGAAATTCATGTAGAAGGCTTGAATAACCTGAAAAGTGCCGAGGTTGTTGCGAACGGAGGCTATAGAGGAGTATATATGTCTACGCAGCATACAACGGACGTTGTAAGATGTAAACTATTCCGGATTACAGAAATTGTATTCTATCCCGGTGACTTATATAATGGTGTGATCAGAGGGTATTTTACAACTTTTGGTGGAGGTGGTGTGAAAGGAAAAAATAGTACGGTTTATTCCAGACAGACGGAGTCAACGATTCTTTTTACTCTTTTCTCTACTCTGAAAGATAAGGAGGCGACTGTCGTAGCTACACCTTTTGATGTGACGGAACAATATAATAAGGAAGGACAGGAGAAGCAGCATATTGAAATTAAAATTTCAGATGGTGTAAAACTTCCGGATATTGAAATTGAAGGTGGTTCCGGTTCGGGTTTTAATCCGGATGTGGGAGACTGGGAAAATGGAGAGGAACAGGAGGTTCCTGTAGGTAAATAAGTTTCTATACGATAAACTAATTTTTTAACTAACACTTACGTTTATGAAAAAGCAATTATTGGGTTTAGCAGCGTGTGCCCTTATTCTTTCAAGCTGCTCGCAAAATCAGGAGATTGAGAATTACGAACAAATGAACCGTGAGGAGGTACGCCTTGCTCCGTATGTGAACAAAACGAAGGCGAGTGTGATGGGTGATGTTGCACTACAAGGAACAGGATTCAAGGTATTTGCAGTTCAGCATGCAGTTGATGCTACAGACTATTCAGGTTCAGTATTTATGGATCAGTTGAAAGAGTCCTGGAATACAGACAAATGGATGCATGATGGTAAATACTACTGGCCGGAAACGGAAGCTTTATCTTTCTTTATGGTGGCGCCTTATGATGCTAATCTTAATATCGCTCAACCAGCAGCAGCAGGTGCTATGACTTTGCCAGTTACGATTAATAATAATGTAGCTGATCAAATTGATATTCTGGCTGCTTCTGTTTTGAACAAAACTAAAGTAACTAATGCCTCTGGAAAAGTAAATTTTACATTCAAACATATCCTTTCTAAGATTGGATTTGCAGCAAAAGTAAAAGACGGAGAGAACTTGAAGTTTAAAATTACAGGTATTAGTTTTACTTATGGAGCTGATATGGTAAAGGATGGTACATATACATTTGGGCCAGAAGAAAATGTAGGAACTATAACTACTGGTGCTACATTACATGGTGCGGAAACATCATCTGTTATTGATATTAAAACTGCTGAAGGTACTATCATTGAAACACATGATTACGTTTCAATTAATGCCGATAATGCTTATTTGATGCTAATGCCTCAAAATGTAACTGGTGACTTGATGACGATGACTCTTAATTACCAGGTTGCAGTAGCGGGTAATGCTTATGATACCGCTGGGAAAACAGCAACGATAGCTATTCCTGCTATGGAATATAAGCAAGGCTTGGCTTATACTTATAATCTAATTTTATCAAGTGAATCTGGTGATGATGGTAATTTGTTAGAAGTTACATTTGGAACAGTTGGAGTTGAAAATTGGGCTGATGATACAGCACAGCCAGGCGAAACTCCTGTTGAATAACAGAACAAAACTAAACGGGCACTGCTCGTATCTTACATCTATCATTTTAGAATTGGGATAGGTGATCTATCCCAATTCTTCGTTCACATTAAATAAAGAAACTATGCTAAACAGAATAATCACCCTACTGTTGCTTGCAGGATTTGTAAGTTGTTCGACCGATTCTCCCGACACACAAGGCGGAGCAAAGATCGGATTTGGTATTGACCTGACTCAGTCCAAAGGCATTCTTGTGACAGAAGGTCAGGGCGTGAAAACGATGGGTATGTTTAGTATCTATACCAAAAACACATTCCCCAATTCCGATGCTCATATACAGATGGAAAACATACAGGTATACCGGGCAAACGGAAATGGATCTTTTATCTATTCCCCGATATCGTATTGGCCTAATGACGGGTATTTGTCTTTTCAGGCTTATTCTCCATTTGCAACAGTCGATAACGGGATAAGTGCTGTGTTGAGAAACAAACAATACGTAGAAATCACGTATTCAAATTCAACACGATTGTCCGCTCAGTCGGATCTTATGGTAGCCAGCACTCTCAATGTGCCGGGGCTTTCTCCGGGAGCAACAACCGCACCGGAAGTGAAGCTGCCTTTCCGTCATATTCTGTCTTCTGTAATCTTTAAAGGGAAATATCGGACAAACTATGTCAACCCTGTTGTGAAAATCAAACAAATAACGTTGCAAGGTTTTTATGGATCGGGAACCTACTCTATGGATTATCCTGCTGGCTGGACGCTTTCCGGTTCTGCCAGTGATACATATCAACTGAATGCACTGAACGGGCTTCAGGATTTAACGCTAACAACTACAGACCAAATCATAAATAATGAAGGTTCTGCGTTGCTATTGCTTCCTCAATCAATACCGGCAGAGGGCTTGCCTATGGAGATTCTTCTGGAGGTAACGGAAAACGGAATTACAGAAACGAAAGCAGAGCAAACCCGCTTTAAAGTAGATAGCCGGCTTGTTGACGGAATAAAATACATTATTTCTATTGTGTATGATGTAGCTGATTCCGAGGCGAGTGTTTCGTTAAGCTATGAAGTAGTTGACTGGGATTGTAAAATTATAAATCTTCCGGGATTCAATTAATACACTGAGCTATGAAGAATTTAATCATACTTACATCTTTCATTTTTTTGTTTTTGACATATTCATGTGTCGATACAACTTTTGATGACTATCATAAAACAAAAGTTGAAGAAAATATACCTGCATCTGTAATGATTGATTATTCAGCCTTGTCCAACAAAATACAGACACGAGCAACCTCAGATGAAGCTACAGAGAAAGAGGTGCATAATCTCTATCTTCTTGTATTTAATCGTGATGGATCAAAAGTTACAGGTCAATACTATTCAAAAGAACAACTTTCAGGCACGCAGCTTACTATTGATACTTACAGCGGACCCGAAAAGCGGATTTATGCAGTTGCAAATTTTGCAATCAATGATATGATGAGCCTTTCTCTGGCTGATCTGGAAAAGATACAAACTGTCGATGAACTGATGGGACTAAATGCTCATCTGATGCAAAAGATAGTGGCAAGAGGAAGCTCATTTCTCATGTCGGGGTGTCTTGAAAAAGATGGACAACCTGCGAGTGTTGATATTCTTCCCGGGAATAATCCGAATTCATTAGGTTCGGTAAAACTCAGAAAAGCTGATGCCAAGATCCAATTTAATATCGAGGCCATTAATGGAGCCGAATTTATACTTAAAGAGTGGAAGGTAGAAGAGCTTCCTTTAAATGTTAGTTTATATCCTCGTCCTGAGAACCAGTTTGATGGAAAAGATAATTTTTCGACTGAATGGAAAAAGCCAGAAGGAGAGGGTTCGATGTTAGGGAAAACTTTTTCCTTTTATGTTCTGGAACATCTTCGTAATGCAAAAGCAGATATTATGTCAAATGATGTTTGGGAATCGTATGCGCTTCGCGAAAAAAGTCCGTATAACTGGACGCGCGAAGGTCATTCGCTGCCGGCAGGAGTTACGTCATCTGATGATTTTGTTTTTGCGCATGATCGTGCAACTTACGTAGTATTTAAAGGCCATATCAAATATATGAAAGGTACAGAGCCTGTAGAAGGTGATGTTACGTATACTGTTCATCTTGGATATTTTGATCCGTTTAACGGGAATATAGCAAATGATTATAATGTCAGGAGAAATATATTCTATACCTATAATGTGAAAATAGCCTCGGCTGATCGGGTTTTGGTCGAAGTGGAAACTGGTGAAGAGTCGCATCCCGGGGCTGATGGAAGTCTGGTTGTAGGAGGTAAGACTTATCGGTTTGATGCACACTATGAAACTACAATGATTGAGTTTAATAAAGACCACATAGACGATAACCTGACCTGGTATGTGAAGACACCTTTTGATGATGGAGAGGCTTCTGAAATGAGAAAAGATTTTGACTGGATTTTGTTTTGCCTGAACCCAAAGGGTAATGACGGTTATCAGACAGACTACGTTGCATTTCCCGGATTGTCAAAACTATATGATGGCCCTTTGGATGCAGTAAGCTATTTGAATGCAGCAAATAGACTGATTGATGTGAAACAGTTAGTCGGTATTTTAAAGAGTGCCTCTAAATCTGATTTGAATTTTTATGATAGTAATGGGAATGTTCGGTTTACGACATTTATACAGGAGTATTATTACGATAAAACTCCCGGAACTAATATTCCTTTCGAATCAGCACTCTGGAAGAAATTTGTCAATGCTCCGGAAAGAGTTATGAATATTTTGTCGGAAAATAAATATAGTCCTGATGGGAATAGTATGCGTACTAAAGTATTCTATTCATTCAGGCAAGCGTCAATACAAACAATGTATAATACGGATCCGGCTCTTACGGAGTTAGTGACAGCCTGGGGTACAGAAATGATTCAGGATAATACTCAGATGAATTTTTATCCGAATGGTGATATGCAGGATGTAAATGAGAATTGGAGCTCTCCATACTCTTCAAAGAATGGAAGACAGAATACCATAGAATTATGGAAGGGTAATATTTTGAAAAGTTGGTCTGCATACGTTAATTCTGCAAATGCGGCAATGAATGATGCTTATAAAATAGCTAAATATGCCTGTATGCAAAGAAATCGTGATCTGAATGGGAATAATATTATTGATAAAGATGAGGTGAGATGGTATTTAGCTGCCTTAGATCAGTTGACCGACCTCTGGATTGGAGAACAGTCTTTTGACAGAGAAGCTTATTTATACAAAAAAGAGATGGAGATTCCCGGTAGTGATTTTGAGCGGCAATGGGGTGAGATGTGGTATGTAAGCAGTACAATTAATAAAATAAAGATCAGAACCGGAGGTATAATAGTTCCTAAGTATACCTATTATGCAGACCCTACTGTTCTCTGGTCTTCTGAAGGGGCTTCGGTCGGACAACTGGAAGGCGTTCCGAATGCAGGATATAAAAAATTATATTACAGATGTTTGCGAAACTTAGGTATTGAAGCTTCGAATGAAACAGATGTTCCTGCTCCGATTGGTGTGTATTCATCTGGCACAGGTGTGATATCGATGAACTCATTAGACCCGAATTCAATTCGCGATTATTCTCAGGATACCGAGTTGCCCGAGCATCATGAAAGGGAAAGCCATAATTTGCCATTTAGGTCATTTGAGGTGTCTAAAACAATAAGTGGAAGTGGATTGAGCTGGACTGCGGTGCGAGATAAAATCCGGAATAATGACTCTCCTTGCAAAAGCTTAGGTTCGGGTTGGCGTGTACCTAATCAGCGAGAGTTGGCTTTAATGAGATCTATCATTGGAAATGATGGAAGATGGACTGCCGAAAATCATATGTCCAGAACCCGCTTTTCGATGAACCCCGTTGGCGATAGCCGTCATGGATTCTCTGTAACGAATAGTGCGGGTATCTTATTTTTAATTAATAATTTAACATGGGAATTAGGTGGTGTCCGTTGTGTAAAAGATAAAACCAACTAAGAAATATATTTTTTGATGTAAGTATTCAGGGTAGAAGCTCTGTACTTGAATTTGCCTTTCATCTGTAAGAGATTATAGATGAAAGGCTTTTGAGTATATAAATTATTTCTATTACTTCAAACTAGCCCGAATAAAGGAGGGATTATTTTTTATATACGGATGGTTTAGTTACAAGATACGGTTGATTTACTTTTCCGATGCGCATCGGAATTGCAGCCGGTGCGCATCGGAATATATTCGCATGCGCATCGGAATTACAACCCATGCGCATCGGATTGCTAAAGGATACGGTTGACTGAACTAAGTCTCTTATATCCTGTGTTTAATTGCCGGTTTATTCTTACGAATATATACGGTCGGAAAGACAATGATATACGTTTGTTTTATTTGAAGCAGAACAGAAGTTTGTCCGATTGCGTTCTTAAGCTACCGGCAAGCGAAAGCTTCCTACTCACGTTTGCAGGCAGTCTGATTGCTGTTGTTTGGATATGAATTGGATTTGCGAAGGTTTTATTTTGCGCTATAAATATTTCAATTTGTTAATTATCCGGGTTTGTTTGAATGGTATATTTTTATTAAGTAGTTATTATATAGGGTTAATTATGAATTTGGTTTAAATATTTGGTTAAAAAAATAGCTTAAACACATTTAAAATAAACTTATTCTTTATACTTTTGTTTTTAAGAATATATGATTAAAGGATATTTTTATGACTGATTTTAAAAGATTTTTCAATAAGGTTGTTCTGGTGACAGGGGCTGCCGGGGGTATTGGACGATCAGCCGTAGAGCGTTTTGCCCGTGAAGGCGCTAAAGTTATTATTGCTGATCATAATTATAAGAAAGCAAAGACATTTGCAATCGCTTTAACTACAGAAGGATATGAGGCTAAGTCATTTAATTTTGATGCAGAATCACTCAAGAGTTGTGATGAGCTGATTAAATTTGTAATGAATGAGTACGGAAGAATAGATATCCTCGTTAATAATGTAGGAGTGACGGATAATCTAAAAGATGTGGATATTCTGAATCTGGATATTTCATATTTTGATAAGATCTTTCATACTAATCTGCGAAGTATGATTTATCTTTCTAAATTGGTTTTACCATCAATGATAAAGCATGGAAAAGGGAATATTATTAATATTTCCAGTTTAGGTAGTGATATCGCGGATGTGCAATATACATTCTTCGGAGCTTCAAAAGCAGGAGTGAAGAGTTTGACGAAATATATTGCTACACAATATGCTAAGGACGGCATCCGGTGTAATGGTATTGCACCAGGATTGGTCATGACAAATAAGGTTCAGAGTATTATGCCTGCAGATATCAGAGACGCGTTTCATAAATACGGTGCAGATCATTTGATTGGTGAAACAGAAGACATAGCAGCTTGTATTGCATTTCTGGCATCATCCGATTCCCGTTTTATGAACGGACAAACCATTGTAGTTGACGGTGGGCTGAGTTCGAGTAATTCCATAACCTCAAATATAATTGAGAAGTTTAAAATTGAACAAACGATAGAAGAACCGGTGAGTCAGGCAGGTGTGAATGTTGAAATAGAGTTGATTGATTAGTATTATACATATGTTGTTTGATTTAGATACCTATAAAATAAGGCATGTAATCAATTCTTAGAATTGTTACATGCCTCTTTTATTTTACACTGTAAGTATTATTTTACAGGGATTTTATCAATTCTTGCCTGGTGGCGTCCACCTTCAAAAGGAGTTGATAAAAAGATATCTACCATCTCGGCAGCTTTTTCGAAATCGATAAAGCGTCCCGGAAGAGTTAATACATTAGCATCATTGTGTTCACGGGCAAGTTTGGCCAATTCTGTATCCCAGCATAGAGCTGCACGGATACTCTGATGTTTATTCAAAGTCATATTGATTCCGTTGCCGCTACCGCATACAGCAATACCCGGATAGCATTCGCCACGCTCCATAGCCTCAGCCATTTTGTGAGCGAAATCAGCATAGTCACAACTATCTGTTGAATAAGTACCGAAGTCTTCACAAGTATATCCTTTTGCTTCAAGATAACCTTTTATGAATTCTTTTGTTTCAAATCCTGCATGGTCTGCACAAAGACCTATTTTTTTTATTTCCATGAAAATGTCTTATTTACCTAAGAATGTAACAACCTGATTGTATACATTCTCAGCGTTGAATCCAAATTTCTCGTCTAATACTGTATAAGGAGCAGAGTAACCGAAATGATCTAGTCCGAATACGATTCCGTTTTTACCTACCAGGCGACCAAGAGTTGATGGCAAACCGGCAGTCAAACCAAACACAGGAAGGTTTGAAGGAATGATTTCTTCCTGATATGCTTTAGGCTGATTGAAAAATAGACCTTCAGAAGGAGCCGAAACGATTTGTACACGGATACCTTTTCTTTCGCGAAGAAGAGCAGCACCTGCAACCAGAGTTGCAACTTCAGATCCGTTCGCAACCAGAATAATTTCCGGTGTTTCGTCTTTTTCAATAATATAAGCACCCATTTCAGCTTTCAGAGCTTCCTGGTATCTGTTTCCAGACTCAGCTGGCAGAGATTTTACATTCTGACGTGAGAAAATCAAAACAGTTGGAGAACAAGTGTTTTCCATAGCCATTTTCCATGCTACTGTTGTTTCGTCAACATCTGCCGGACGAAGTACCAGAGTACTGTTTTTGCCGCTATGGTTTTTCAATTGTTCAAGAAGTCTGATTTGAGCTTCCTGCTCAATAGGCTGGTGAGTAGGCCCATCTTCTCCTACACGGAAAGCATCATGAGTAAAGATATATTTTACCGGCAATTCCATAAGTGCAGACATACGGATAGCTGGTTTCATATAATCAGAGAACACAAAGAATGTACCGCAAGCACATTTTAAACCGCCATGAAGAGCAATACCATTCATGATTGCAGCCATTGTAAGCTCACATACACCGGCATGAAGAAATGCACCTGTAAAATCCTGATGTTTGAATGCCTTCTGATGTTTAAGGAAGCCATCTGTTTTATCAGAATTTGCAAGATCGGCAGAAGCAACAATCATGTTTTCAAGTTGTGCACTGTATGCTGTTAATACAGCAGCAGATGCTGCACGAGTTGCCTGATCTGGTTTTTGAGCAATAGCTTCGTAATCGATTTCAGGAGCGTTTCCTGCAAAGAATAGTTCTAGTTTTGCTGCAAGTTCAGGATTAGCAGTTGCCCATTTAGCCTGTTCTTCTTTTTTCTCCTGTGCATAAGCAATTAAAGCTTCTCTGCGTTTCTCGTAAAGAGCAGCAGTTTCAGGGAAAATAGTAAACGGATCTTCAGGATTTCCACCAAGATTTTTTACTGTATCAGCGAATGATACACCTGCAGCTGTTAATGGCTGACCATGAGTAGAACATTGTCTCTCGAATGATGTTCCATCAGCTTTTACACATCCTTTACCCATGATTGTTTTACCAATGATAAGTGTTGGACGGTTAGCTTCAGCGCGTGCAGTTGTGATAGCCTCACGAATAGCAGCAGCATCATTACCATTAATTTCGATAACATTCCATCCCCATGCGCGATATTTCATCGCTGTATCTTCTTTTGTAACGGCATCTGTATCTGTAGATAACTGAATGTCATTACTGTCGAAGAACATAATCAGGTTGCTCAATCCTAAGTAACCTGCCAGACGGCCTGCTCCCTGAGAAATTTCTTCCTGAATACCACCGTCAGAAATGAATGCATAGGTTTTGTGCGCCATCCATTCTCCAAAACGGGCTACAAGGAATCTTTCAGCAATCGCTGCACCAACAGCCATTGTGTGACCTTGTCCAAGAGGACCGGAAGTGTTTTCAACACCACGTTTTACATCAACTTCAGGATGTCCCGGTGTCGGGCTGCCCCATTGACGGAAGCTCTTCAATTCGTCAATCGTATATTTACCTGTCAAAGCCAATGTAGAGTAAAGCATTGGTGACATATGGCCCGGATCAAGGAAGAAACGGTCACGGTTAATCCATGACGAATCTAACGGATCATAGTTTAAGAA
This sequence comes from Bacteroidales bacterium, assembly GCA_051657165.1. Classification (GTDB taxonomy): domain Bacteria; phylum Bacteroidota; class Bacteroidia; order Bacteroidales; family UBA7332; genus UBA7332. The sequence goes on from JBOFKD010000218.1 coordinate 55,390, forward strand.
TTCAGAATAAAGAACATTAATAAAATCAGCACCTCCCATAGCACCACCTGGATGTCCGGAATTCGCTTTTTCTACCATGGCAGCTGATAAGATACGGATATTATCGGCCGCTTTGTTCAATGTTGCAACGTTGTTCATTGTCTTAACTTTAAAATATATGAGATTTGATTACAAAAATACGAATAAAAAATAATGTCACTTTTTATTTTGCAATTAATAAGAGAGTTTGCAGTTCCTTATTAAGTTTTTTATCTTTCAGGATTTAACCTTGATAGTGACTTTTGTTTTTGCTTTGTGGATTGTTTCTTTTTCGATATCAGCGCGTGATTTGCTGACTGTCACCAGGTAAACACCATAGAAAATAACAATTCCAACTAAAAGCTTGTCCATACTGAAATGCTCCTGACCTATACTAATAGCAACAAATGAGGCGACTAAAGGTTGAACATAGTTATACATTCCGACAGTCGTAGGTCTTATGCGTTTTAATCCCATAGGAATTAATATATAAGTAAGATAGGTAGCACAAAAAAGCACATATCCCAGTCTTAAGTATACATCTGCAGGAGCTGCTTCGGTTATAGCTTTCGACTTGATGATTTCACTGTATGAAAAAGGTAATGTGAAAATTGCTGCGAATAAAAACATCCATTTCATAAGAGTGACAGGTGAATAGCGCTGAGAAACAGTACGCGTCATAACCAGATATATTGAATATAGAATACTTCCTGTGAAGCAATATATATTTCCTTTTAAGGATGAGGTGGTTTCAGTGGGGTGTGATTGCGAGTAATAAATAAGATAGATAGCTCCGCTAAGCCCGAGCATAACGCCGAGTGCTTTTTTTAGAGATATAGGTTCATGCAAAACGAAAAATGCGATAATCATTACAAGAATTGGAGTAGAAGTGGCTATAATTGATGAATCCACCGGTGAGGTCTGCGATACTCCGATTATGTAAATGGTCTGATTTAAAAAGATGCCGAAAAATGAAGCGGCGAAGAGTGTGAGCAAATCTTTTTTTGAGACTGGCTCTGACGGCGTAAATAAGGATGTTATCCAAAAGGCAGCAGCTGCAAATAACATTCGTAAAGCTGATGTGGCGAGCGGTGAAAACCACTCCGGCATCAGACTTTTTGCTATCGGGATGTTTAACCCGAATAAAATTGCTGTTATTAATACAGCCAAATGCCCGATCCATTTTTCTTTCGTCATTTGGGTAGAAATATTAAGTCAGACTTATGCAATTATAATTAACTAAACGCATAAACATGTTACAAAAGTAATACGTTTTTGGATTCTATACAAAAAAATAGTCTCTAAGGGTTGAAAATCATTCGTTTTTTAATTTTTGAATCCTTATTTTTGTGCTTTCGATACAATTATAAATGGATAATATGAAGAATAAAATTTTACTTTCTTTATTTGCTTTGGGGCTGATCAACGCTTCTGTGAAAGCAGATGAAGGTATGTGGCTCCTTCCGCAGATTAGTCAAAACTCTGCAAAAATGAAAGAGCTGGGTCTTAAACTGGATGCAGCAGATATTTATAACCCGGATTCAACCAGTCTGAAAGATGCTATTGTGATTTTTGGAAATGGTTGCTCGGGTGAGGTTATTTCTCCGAATGGATTGATTCTGACTAACCATCACTGTGGATATGGTGCAATTCAGCAGCATAGTACAGTAGAAAAAGATTATCTGAAAGATGGTTTCTGGGCGATGAACTATCAGGAAGAAATTCCGACACCGGGATTAACAGTTACATTTATTGATAAAATTGTAGATGTAACGGATCTTGTGAAAGCGGAGCTGGCAAAAGATACAGTCCCAAATAGTATGAATTTCCTTTCACCATCTTATCTGAACGGATTAATTAAAGGGTTTACTACTCAGGGGAAAGTGGAAGAGATTCCTTTTACGACATCTGAAATCAAACCTTTCTATAATGGAAATAAATACTACATGTATTATAAGAAAATTTATAATGATGTACGTATGGTTGGGGCACCACCTTCATCAATCGGTAAATTCGGCTTCGATACTGATAACTGGATGTGGCCACGTCACACAGGAGACTTCGCTCTGTTTCGTGTGTATGCAGATAAAAACGGAAATCCGGCAGAGTATTCAGCGGAGAATACACCTCTTAAGCCTAAGAAGCATTTAAAGATTTCTTTAGGTGGAATCAAAGAGAACGATTATGCAATGATTATGGGATTCCCCGGATCAACAAGTCGTTACATGACTTCATGGGAAGTGAAAGAGAGAGTAGATGATAATGTAATGCGTATTAAAGTTCGCGGAGACAGACAGGATGTTTTATTGAAAGAAATGTTGGCTGATCCTAAAGTGAATATTCAGTATGCAAGTAAATATGCCCGTTCTAGTAACTACTGGAAGAACTCTATTGGTATGAATCGCGGAATTCAGAAGTTAGATGTAATCGGGCGTAAAGAGCAGGAGCAGGAAGCTTATAAAAAATGGGCTTTGGATAATGGATATCCTCAATATGCTGCGGCTGTAGATTCTCTTCAGAAAATTGTAGAGGGTCGTAAAGATAAACGTTACCAGATGAATGCTCTGGCTGAAGCTATTTTAGGCGGAATTGAATTTGCAAGATCACCACGTGTATCAGATGAATTTAAGACTGCGTTATCTAAAAAAGATAAAGCTGAGATTGCAAAACAACTGGAAGGGCTTCAGAAGGAATACGATGCTTTTGCCAACAAAGACTACAATCCGGAAGTTGACCGTAAAGTAGCAAAAACAATGCTGAAACTTTACAAAGAACTTGTTCCTGCGGCGCAGCGTCCTGATGTATTTGCTGTGATTGACGCAAAATATAAAGGTGATACGGATTTATTTGTAGAGGATGTATTTACAAATTCTATTTTTGCAAATCAGGCTAATCTGGATAAGTTTAAAGCAAAACCGTCCTTGAAAGCGATATCAAATGATCCGATGATTCTTTTTGCTAATTCTGTTTCGAATAAAGCAGTAGAGTTGTCAGAGGATATGAAAGCTACAACGGAAGGATTCAATTTGGCACGTCAGGCATTCATGGAAGGATATTTGTTGCAGAATAAAGACAAAGCAACTTATCCGGATGCAAACTTTACAATTCGTATGACTTACGGAAGTGTAAAACCTTACGAACCGGCAGACGGAGCTTTCTATAATTACTATACTACATTGAAAGGAGTAATGCAGAAAGAGGATCCGGATAATTTCGAATTTATTGTTCCGGAAAAACTGAAAGATCTTTATGGATCTAAAGATTATGGTCGTTACGCAATGGCTGATGGTCGTATGCCGGTTGCTTTCCTTTCAACAAATGATATTACCGGAGGTAACTCAGGTAGTCCTGTTTTAAATGCTAACGGTGAACTGATTGGTACAGCCTTTGACGGGAACTGGGAAGCAATGAGCGGTGACCTTGTATTTGAGCCGGAGCTTCAGCGTACTATTAGTGTGGATGTTCGTTATACATTGTTCATTATTGACAAGTATGCAGGATGTACACGTCTGATTGAAGAAATGGATATTGTTGAGTAATTTTCAACTAACTAAATGTATAATAATGAGGAGGGTTTTAGAGCTCTCCTCATTTTTTTTAGTCTTTTTCAAATAAAAATATGGAACTTTTGATAGCGATTTGCTTTTTTCCTTATATTTACCGCAAAATAAATTTTTACCTTAATTCTCAATACATAGAGTGAAAACAATCTAACTTATACGAGAAAGTTTTTTCTCTCTGTAACCTTTTAAATTTAATAACAGATGAAAATTGGAGTACCAAAAGAAATTAAGAACAACGAAAATCGCGTTGGGCTTACACCAGGTGGCGTTAAAGAATTAGTGAATCACAACCATGAAGTTTTTGTTCAGCATACAGCTGGAGAAAATAGCGGATATTCAGATGAAGAATATATAGCTATGGGCGCGAAAATACTTCCTGCGATTGAAGACGTTTATGCCACTGCCGACATGATTATAAAAGTAAAAGAACCGATCGAACCAGAATATGATCTGATTCGTGAAAACCAGCTTCTGTTTACTTATTTCCATTTCGCATCTTACGAAAAGCTGACAAAAGCTATGATTAAAAGTAAAGCAATTTGTCTGGCTTATGAAACAGTTGAAAAAGCGGATCGCTCATTGCCTTTGCTTACTCCTATGTCTGAGGTTGCCGGGCGTATGTCTGTTCAGCAGGGTGCTCACTTTCTTGAAAGACCTCACCGCGGAAAAGGTATTCTTTTGGGCGGTGTTCCGGGAGTTAAACCAGCTAAAGTTCTTGTGTTAGGTGGTGGTGTTGTAGGTGTTAATGCTGCTATTATTGCTGCTGGTATGGGAGCTGATGTCACTATCTGTGATATCTCTTTACCACGCCTTCGTTACTTATCAGAAGTTCTTCCTAAAAATGTAAAAACGCTGATGTCTTCGGAATATAATGTTTGCAAAGAATTGCCTGATACGGATCTGGTAATTGGTGCAGTGCTTATTCCGGGAGCTAAAGCTCCGGCTCTTATTAAAAAAGATATGCTGAAGCTTATGCGCAAAGGAAGTGTAATGGTAGATGTGGCTATTGATCAGGGTGGATGTTTTGAAACTTCTTATGCAACTACTCACTCAGAACCTATTTATGAGGTAGATGGTATTGTTCATTACTGTGTGGCAAATATACCCGGTGCAGTTCCTTATACATCAACAGTTGCTCTTACGAATGCAACGTTGCCTTATGCTCTTCAGCTTGCCAATAAAGGATGGGAGAAAGCATGTAAAGAGAATGCAGAACTTTATAAAGGTTTGAATATAGTTAAAGGTGACGTGGTTTACAAAGCTGTTGCTGATGCGTTTGGTCTGGAATATAAAGAAATTAAATTATAAATGTATTTAAACGGGTTTGATCGTTTGAATGACATGGTGTAATTATAGGAGAGGTTTCGTCGGTAAAACGGCGGAACCTCTCTGTCATAAACAAAACAATATGAATGTAGAAGAGTTACGTGAATATGCATTGTCTTTACCTTATGCAGAGGAATCTTTGCCTTTTGATGAGACTACTTTGGTTATAAAAGTGAAGGGGAAAATGTTTCTATTGTTTGATATTGAATCAAAACCTCTTAGTGCGAATGTTAAATGTGATCCTGATAAGGCATTGGAATTACGGGAGAAATATTTCTTTGTACATCCCGGATACCATATGAGTAAAAAACATTGGAATACTGTTGTCATAACAGAAGATGTGCCGGATGAACTAATCCAGCGATGGGTACGGGAGTCCTACTTATTGGTTGTCAAAGGTCTGAAAAAGGAAGATCGTGAAATTGTTCTCCGGACATATGAGTCGGAAAAATAAAAAGGCTGTACGGAAAGTTTTAATTTTTCCGACAGCCTTTTTTATATTGGAAGTAATTCAAATCTTAGTTTTTAATTCCGCTTCTTTCCATTAAAGCTTTTACTGATGGTTCCTGACCTCTGAACTGAATATATAGTTCCATAGGATCCTGAGTTCCACCTTTCGAAAGGACACTGTCACGGAATTTCTTAGCAATATCTTTATTGAATATGCCATTTTCCTTGAAGAATGCAAAAGCATCAGCATCCAGTACTTCAGCCCATTTGTAGCTGTAGTATCCAGCTGCGTAACCACCTGCAAAGATATGACTGAAAGATGGTGACAACGCAGTTCCTTCTACGATTGGGAACATTTGTGTTGAAGCAAGTGCTTTTTGTTCAAACTCAGACATATTGCCTTCAAACGGAGCTGTAATTGTATGCCATTGCATATCGTTTAAACCAAAGCTAAGCTGACGTAAACACATATATCCAGTGTTGAAGTTATTCGAAGCTACGATTTTCTCAATATATTCAGCAGGTATTTTTTCTCCTGTTTTATAGTGAACGGCAAACTTATCCAGAAATTCTTTCTCAGGAAGCCAGTTTTCCATAATTTGAGAAGGAAGTTCAACAAAGTCACGATATACATTTGTACCGGACATTGACTCGAATGTTGTATTGGCAAACATTCCATGAATAGCGTGTCCGAACTCATGAAGGAAAGTTTCAACTTCATCATAAGTCAAGAGAGCAGGAGTATCTGCCGTCGGACGTGTGAAGTTCATCACGATTGTCACATGCGGACGACTATCTTTTCCTTTTTCTTTGTATTGACCTTTAAATTCTGTCATCCATGCACCCGGACGCTTTCCTGCACGAGGATGAAAATCAGCATAAAGAACAGACAGGAATTTTCCATCCTGATCAAATACTTCGTATGCCTTTACTTCCGGATGATAAACCGGTATTTTTTTATTCTCTTTGAATGTTACACCATAAAGATCAGTAGCAAGTCCGAATACACCTTTGATTACGTTATTTAGTTCAAAGTACGGGCGAAGCATCTCATCATTAATCTGGTATTTTGAGTCTTTCAGTTTTTCAGAATAGAAAGACCAGTCCCATGGCATAATTTCAATATTTTTGCCTTCACGACCTACTGCAAAACCTCTTATTTCAGCAACCTCCTGCATTGCAGCCGGCTTAAATGCAACCATAAGATCATTTAAAAGCTTGTATACGTTGTCCGGATTTTTTGCCATACGGTCTTCCAGTACCATCTCTGCAAAAGTGTTTTTTCCAAACAATTGAGCATTTGCTAATCTGAGATTTGCAATGTTTTTGATGTTTTCTGTATTGTCAAACTCGCCACCATTCATACAGCGCGAATTATAAGCAGTCCATAGTTCTTTTCTCAGATCACGGTTTTCAACATAACGCATGAAAGGAATATAAACCGGTGCACTCAGATTAAAGGAATAACCTGATTTGCCATTTGCTTCAGCTCTGGCCTTTGCAGCATCTATCTCACGTTGAGGCAAACCTTTAAGGTCATCTGCATTTTCAACGATAAGCTCATATTTATTTGTTTCTTTCAAAACATTCTGTCCGAATGAAAGAGTTGCTTGCCCCAGATCCATACTGATTTTACGGTATTTATCCTTATCAGCTTCGTTTAGATTAGCACCTCGTTTTACGAATCCTTTATACGTGTTCTCAAGTAGTTTCATCTCTTCAGGATTCAGACCTAACTGATCCTTCTGATCATAGACTGCTTTTACACGTTCAAATAATTTTTCATTCAGATTGATGTTATTTGAATGTTGAGATAGCGCAGGAGAAAGCTTCTGAGATAGATCCATCATTTGATCATTACTTTCGCTACTGTTAAGGTTAAAGAAAACATTGCTAACCTTGCTTAACAGATCTCCGGATTTCTCCAGAGCAACGATTGTGTTCTCAAATGTAGGAGCTGCACTATTGTTTACAATCGCGTCAATCTCCTTATCGTGACGTTTCATCCCTTCGTTGAATGCAGGCTCGTAGTGTTCGAATCTGATTTTATCAAAAGGGACAGTTTCATACGGTGTTTTATACTTTCCGAAGAAAGGATTCTGTGCGTTTGTCATAGACATAATACTTAATGAAAGTAGAAGAAGTTTTAATTTCATAGTGATCGCATTTTATGAATGTAGAGATCTATTTCATACGTATAAGAGTCATAAACTCTTCACGTGTTTTTGCCTGATTAAAGACTCCCGTAAAATCGGAAGTTGTAGTAACGGAGTTTTGTTTTTCAACTCCCCGCATTTGCATACACATATGCTGTGCTTCAATAACTACCATTACACCCAGAGGGTTTAAGGTACTTTGAATACACTCTTTAATTTGTGTAGTCATTCGTTCCTGTACTTGCATTCTTCGGGCAAATACATCTACGATTCTGGCTATTTTACTTAATCCTGTTATATGCCCGTTTGGAATATAAGCAACGTGAGCTTTGCCATAAAACGGAAGTATATGATGTTCGCAAAGCGAAAAAAAGTCAATGTCTTTGACAATTACCATTTGGCGGTAATCTTCCTTAAACATTGCTGATTGAAGTATAGACTGAGCATCCTGGTGATATCCTTTGGTCAGGAATTCCATAGATTTAGCTACACGCTCAGGTGTTTTTATAAGACCTTCGCGTTCTGTGTCTTCTCCTAATAATTTTAAAATTTCTTTGTAATGATAGGCTAATGCCTCTCTTTTAGCTTCTTGTTCAGGTGTTAATGAATGCATATTCAGAACTCTATTTTTATTTCATCTTTTACTACATACATTTCTTTACCAAATTCAGGAAAAGCTCTTTTTAATTTTCTCATCATTTGGTCAGCTTCTTCATAGCTGCGATAATCTCCGATTCTTAGACGCCAGAATGGTGATTTAAATGTAACGTATGTTTCTAAATCAGGAAACAATGATTTTACTTTACCTTCTTTGTAGAATGCTTCGTTTTTTGATTTATGCTGGTTGTTTCCAGAAAAAACCTGCACTCTATAACCTTCCTGAGTAAATGGTTCTTTACTTTTATTCCATGACCGACTACCTAATAATCTGGCAATAGCATCTGATTGACGGATTATTACGATGCCTTCGCCAAATTTAGGTTGACTCAGCACTTGAAGGATCGTTGAATCTTGCCCTCCGGTTGTTTGTCCAAAAATAGGAGCAACAGAAATGAAAAGCAATAAAAATAGTGTTACAACATTTCTCATAATTGATAAAATTAGAAAAACTAAAGGCAAAGGCTTTCGCTTTTGCCTTTAGTTTCTGATTTTTAGAAGCTGTTTTGAGTTTTTTCATGCAATGTGCTTTAGTTGTTTTGCTGATGAACTTGAATTCTCTTTTTGCAGTTAATAGCGGACTATTAGCAAAAAAAGAAGGTTCAAAGACGCAAACAGAACAAAAGACAGCATGATCTGCTTTTAAAACAAATGAAAAATTTAAAACAGCTTCGATGCTTTTATAATTCTCTCTGGAGGATTATAATTAGCAAGCAGTAATAATTTGCATGAATGCGTCTACTGTAAGTGATGCACCTCCGATAAGACCACCGTCTACGTCAGGGTTTGCAAAAAGTTCTTTTGCATTAGCTCCGTTACAGCTTCCACCGTAAAGAATAGCTGTTTTTTCAGCAACTTCCTGTCCGTATTTTTCAGCAACAGTTTTACGGATAAACGCATGAATTTCCTGAGCTTGAGCAGGAGAAGCTGTTTTTCCTGTTCCGATAGCCCATACTGGTTCGTATGCAAGAATAATTTTACTGAAATCTTCAGCTGAAAGATTGAACAATGACTCTTCGATTTGTTGTTTTACAACTTCAAAGTGTTTTTCAGATTCTCTTTCTTCCAATACTTCTCCAATACAGAAGATAGGAGTCAGATTATTAGCCAGAGCCAAAAGTGTTTTTTCTTTTAGAATCTCTGGTGTTTCACCATAATAAGCACGACGCTCAGAGTGACCAAGGATCACATATTTTGCACCAGTTGAAGCAACCATTGACGCAGATACCTCACCTGTGTAAGCACCAGATGCTTTGTTAGCACAGTTTTGAGCAGACACATTGATTACTGAACCTTCAACCTCAGCAGATACTGGAGCCAAGTGAATGAATGGAGTTCCGATAACAATATCGCAATTAACAGTTTTATCAGCTAAAGCAGCTTTTAGTTCTTTTGCTAATTCCATTCCCTCCTGAAGGGTTTTGTTCATTTTCCAGTTACCTGCTACGATTTTTCTTCTCATAATAGTTTCTTTTTTGGTATGTAAATTAATTATATCGGCAGTCGAATTCTCTTGCTTTCTTTTTTTCTTGAAAAAGCGGTTGATAAGAGCACCGACAGATCTTTCTGTTATTAATAGAAAAAGTAATAATATTCCGAAGGCAATAACAAGGACCCATACTAAACGGTCATATCTTTTTGCCATTACGTCAAACTCTGCAGGGTTCTGCAGGAGTTTGGCAATTACTTCTTCTGATGGGATATCTGCTGCATTCCATTTTGCAACAATAATGCCGTCTTTCAATACCATCATTCCCGGATTCGGACGCACAATTGTTTTTAATGCAGTTTCATCGGATAATAAGAATGGATACTCAGCTCCGGTGTTATCTCTCCATTCGTACAGAGGATCACTGGTGGAAGATGTTACTCCGTAAAAGTTATATCCGTGATCCAGACAATAATCATATAAATCGTTAATCTTATCAATATTAGCATCATCTGCCGAGTTGAGATCGGGAGCAATTAGTAAAAATGTATAAGATGTATCATTTAAAACTGAGGATATTATATCTTCACCATCCTGATTTAATAATACGAAATCATGAATAGGAGGTGTGTATCCTTTTTTTATTAGCTTGCTTTTTGAATCGATAAATTTCCAGGTCGAATCATTAGCCGGATAATTGTCAAGTGTAAATTCTTGCTGTTTACCGTTCTTCTCATAGATAAATAATGTTCCATATTCATCTGCCGGAGCACCATCAGGGATTATCATGCTTTTTGCTATTTCAGTTCCTGTTTTGTAGGGTCTGAAGTCAATAAGAGGAATATGATTTAATGATGTCCATGAAATAATGATCGAGAAAAGAAAAATTAAAGTACTGATAAACCATTGGAAATTTCTTGAATATAACTGAAAGACAGAGATGCGCATTTTTACCAGATAAAGGGCTGCAATCAGTAAAAATATATTTTTAGAGAATGTCTCCCAATTGCTCAAATGCAGTGCATCACCAAAACATCCGCAATCCGATACCGGATTGGCTATAGCCAGATATAGAGTCAGAGGTGTCATGAATAGCATGACCAGTAATGCTGCTATTGTGTTCTTACGCCAGCTGTTTCCGAATAACAGATTTGCTCCGATTGTGAACTCAGCTGCTGCTAATAAAACAGCTGCGGGCATTGCCAGAAATGAAAGAACATCCAGTCCGAAACTATGAAAGTATTCGCCGAATTTTATAGCAGATCCTGTCGGATCTACAGCTTTTGAGAAGCCTGAAAATACAAAAGTCCCGCCTAAAAGAAGACGAGATATTATGATTCCGGCTTTTTTATACCAAGTTACCGGAGGCAGATGTATTGATTCTTTTTTATTCACCGTATTCTAATTTGATCAAAGCAAAAAGAGCATAATTGACCATATCCATGTAATTAGCATCTATACCTTCAGAAACGATTGTCTCTCCGTGATTGTTTTCGATTTGTTTAGTTCGATGTATCTTCATAAGAATCAAATCAGTATATGAGCTGATACGCATACTTCTCCATGCTTCGTCATAATCATGGTTTTTTGCATACATTAATTCTTTGGTTTCAGTCATATACTGATCATAAAGTGATAAAGCGTGATCGTTGCCCATATCTGCGTTATCAGCATATCCAAGTCTTAACTGAATAATACCCATAATGCCATAATTCACGATTGCGATAAATTCACCTTTAACACCTTCGTTTATTTTTGAGGTGCCTTTTGTCTCAAGTGAACGTATGCGGTTAGCCTTAATGTAGATCTGATCCGTAATTGACTCCGGGCGCATAATACGCCAGGCTGCTCCGTAGTCTGATAGCTTTTTTGCATATAAGTCCCGGCATATTCCAATTACGTGTTCGAATTCTTCAACTGTTTTTTCCATCTTTATCAATAGTTTCTGTTCGCAAAAATAATAAATTACTGATATTGACACAACAAAATCAAATTCATATACAACTTTTGTTGATTCTGTTTTTTACAATTGGATTCAGATGCTTAAATTTGCATTGTGATTTTGAAAATAACAGAGGTGAATAATAATAAGTAGATATCCCTTCATTCCTATTGGTTGATGTTAATATTTATTACTTTATATTGCTTCAAAGACTTGATTATTTATTTAGTATATGGGAAAAAATAAGCTTAAGAAGTTTGATGATATGAACTCTTATCCTCACGTCTTTCAGTATCCTTTTGCAGCGCTAAAAGAGAAGGGTTTTGAAATGAAAGGGAAATGGAATGCAGAATTCTTTAAAAATGAAAATCCAATTGTTTTAGAATTGGGTTGCGGACGTGGTGAATATGCCGTAGGTTTGGCTCGTAAATTCCCGGATAAAAATTTCATAGGTGTAGATATTAAAGGTGCACGTATGTGGGGAGGCGCAAAAGAATCTTATACAGAGGGGATCTCAAATGTGGCTTTTTTACGCACAGATATTGAGCTTATTGATCATTTTTTTGCAGAAGGGGAAGTTGCAGAGATTTGGATTACTTTCCCGGATCCTCAGATGAAGAAGGTTCGGAAGCGTTTGACCTCTACCCGTTTTATGGAGCTGTATCGCCGGATTTTGGCTCCGCAGGGTTTGGTTCATTTGAAGTGCGATAGTAATTTCTTATTTACATATACAAAGTTAATGGTTGAAGCTAATCACTATCCTGTTCATGTTTGTACTGATGATTTATATCACTCCGGGATGGCTGATGATATTCTCTCTATTCGTACCTGTTATGAGCAGCAATGGTTAGAGCGCGGATTGAATATAAAATATATTCAGTTTGTGTGTGAACACAGAGATACTTTAGTTGAGCCCGAAGTTGAAATTGAATATGATGATTACAGAAGTTTCAACAGAGGAAGAAGAAGTGATTCTACTAAAGGGAAATAAATAGTATGTAATTTAGTATGTAGTTTTTCGAGGTTTCCCAAGAGCTTTGATGCTCGTATTAGAAATGTTAATGATATTTTTATATAAAAAAGCCCGAAGGAGCAGTTGTGTTTCCTTCGGGCTTTTCTGCGTTTTGATAGAATGGATGTATTTTATTACATATGGTTGTGTGATTGTGTGAATATATATTCGTCATTGGTGGTCTGTATACTTTTTACTTGTATTAAAATAATGAAAATGTATATATGCTTATTTAGCTAACCGAATATGCTGTAGATTGACGTTTATTTGCGATTTGATAAGATGCAATATTCAAATTATTAATAAGTAATCATTATTGTAGATGTATTTATTACTTATCTTATTCTATTTATAATGGATGTTTCGTTTTGATTGCTGTTATACGAATTTTAAGATATTATTTTATGGTATAAAATCTTAATTGTGTCTATATGTTATTATTATATTGATTAATCTATTAAAACGATATGTTAAAAGCCTTATTGTGGCTTATCTGTAAATAAATTCTTCAAAAAAATGATATGAAAATTTTGTTGATAAAATTAAATTATTACATTTGCCAAAGGAATGCATAAGTATGTGCTAATTTATAAGGATTAACATATTGAATCTAAGAGAGCGTGAGCTTTATATAAGCAATAGAATAGGTGATACTGTGGGGATGATACTCTGATATGTGAACAAAAATAAAATTAGCAGTGTTTAAAGTTTGGAATAGATAAAAAAAAGTGTTTTGATTTGAAAATCTTAAATGGATAATATTTAATAACCTCTTACTATACATGAATATATGTTCAGAAGCGTTCAGGATTTTCGAAAAGTTTGAAAAATCACTTCTTTGATTTTAGGAAATTATTTAAAGAGTATATTATTTTTTATGTTTAACAACTAGATTGTTTTATGAGAAGATTAACATTTCTATTGTTTAGCCTAGTTCTAGGCATTGGGCTTCTCCATGCCCAAACAAAAGTCTCAGGGACAGTATTATCGGCCGAAGATGGTCAGCCTATCGTAGGTGCAGCTGTTATGGCAAAGGGTACAACTGTTGGTACAGTAACTGATTATGATGGGAAATTCTCTCTGAGTGTTCCCGAGGGTGTGAAAATCTTGAAGTTTACCTATGTAGGTATGAATCCTCTTGAGGAAGCGGTAAAACCTCAAATGACAGTTAAAATGACTTCTTCATCTCAAGATTTAGATGAAGTTGTTGTTACTGCTATGGGAATGAAGCGAGACCGTAAGGCTCTTGGATATGCAGCACAGGATCTTAAGTCTGATCAATTGAATACAGATGGAACGACTTCATTGGCAAGTGCAATTCAGGGTAAGTTAACGGGTGTAGATATTCGCCAGTCTTCAGGTATGCCTGGGGCTTCATCTCAGATAGTTATTCGTGGCGCGCGTTCATTCTCAGGTAATAATCAACCATTGTATGTAGTTGACGGTATGCCGATTAGTTCTGAACCTGATTTTTCAACAGGAAATTCGGTTACGGGTGCAAATGTAGCGGATCGTAGTATTGATATCAATCCAGAAGATATTGAAAGTATTAATGTACTGAAAGGACAGGCTGCATCAGCTCTTTATGGAATCCGTGCATCTAATGGTGTAATTGTTATAACAACTAAGCGAGGAGCGAAAAATTCATCTAAGCCACAGATTACAGTTTCAACTAATCTAAGCGCTGAGCGTGTGTCTCGTAAATTTGAACGTCAAAATGTCTATTCTCAGGGTAATAGCATATCAACAGGATATAATCCTGGGTCATCAATGACTTGGGGGCCAAAAATAGTGGATTTACCAAATGATCCTGTTTATGGTGGAAATAAAGAGTCAGATTCTCAGTATCATGGAATGTATTATAATCCTAAATTGAAAGATGCTGGACTTTCAGGTTGGACTAATCCTCAGATTTATGATAATGTTGGAGATTTTTTAGGGACTGGATTTACAGAAAATACGAATATTTCGGTATCTCAGACAAAAGAGAAAATTGGTTATTCTTTTGGTGTTAGTAATTCATATCAGAATGGTATAATTCCTTCTACAGGCATGAATCGTTGGGGTGCTCGCGGATTAATTGACTGGCAACTGACAGATGAGTTTAAAACAGGCTTTTCAATTAATTATTCAAATGTAAACATTACATCAGCTCCTGGAGCAAACTCAGGTATTATGAACGTAGTGTATTCCGCTCCTTCTGAATATAATCTGAAGGGGATACCTTACAATACACCAAGTGATCCTTCTAAACAAATTCTATTCCGGGCAACAAATTTTAACAATCCTTACTGGTGGGCAGATAATGATGAATATCGTCAGGAAACAGACCGGGCTTTCGGGAATGCTTATGTTGAGTATCGTCCGAATATTGGCTGGGGATCAAATTATGAGCTTGTTTTTCGTGAGCAGCTAGGTATTGATTTTTATACATCATCTTATAATGATGTTGCTGAAATTGGTTCTGCGACTAATCCTAAAGGACAAATTACTAATTATGGAACAACGAAAAATATCTTTAATAACTTATTTACAGCAACATGGTCTGGGAAATGGGAAGACTGGCATGTTGATGTATTACTGGGTAATGAGGTAAATCAGAACAATGATAGAGTCTGGGAGTATTTTGGAAGTAACTTTAATTTTTATGGTTTACCAGTAATTGGTAATGCAACGAACTTTACATCATTAGAGTATACAAGAAAAGATCGGACAGTCGGCTTTTTTGGTAGTATTTCTGCATCTTATGCTAATATGCTTTATTTAACTGTAACAGGGCGTAATGACTATGTTTCTACAATGCCAAGAGGTAGTCGTAGCTTTTTCTATCCATCTGTTTCTTTAGGTTGGATTTTTACAGAACTGGCAGCATTAAAAGAAAATCAGATCCTTTCTTTTGGTAAGATTAGAACTTCATTTGCTCAGGTTGGTCAGGCAGGTCGTTATTATGATAACTATATGACTGTTCCTTCATATGGTGGTGGTATGTATTCATATGCACCAGTTAATTATCCATTGAATGGTGTGTCTTCTTATGCTCCTTACGGACTTTTATATGATCCAAAACTTAAGCCTCAAAATACATCAAATATTGAAGCAGGATTTGATTTGGCTTTCTTTAATAATCGTTTACGTATGGACTATACATATAGTTTTCAGGATGTAAAAGATCAGATATTTAATGTGCCTATTGACGGAGCTACAGGATATAGTCAGTTGAAGACTAATGCAGGTCAGATGAGAACAAATTCGCATGAGTTTTCTATTAATGGAGCAATCCTTGATAATAAAAATTATTCATTGAATTTAGGTGTTAACTTTACAAAAGTGAAGAATGAAGTTGTAAAACTAGCTCCAGGCGTTGAATCTATTATGTTAGGCGGGTTTGTAGAGCCCCAGGTTCGTGCTCAGGAGGGGGCTACATATCCAAATTTATACGGAGTTGCATTCCAGCGTGATGAGAATACTGGAATGTTACTTTTGGATGATAATGGAATGCCTTTAGGTACAAATAATAGTGTTGATTTAGGTAACTGCTCTCCAGATTTTATAATGGGCTTTAATTTAGGTGCACGTTATAAACGCTTATCTTTAAGTACAACATGGAGTTGGCAAGACGGAGGTAAAATGTATCATGGTACTAATATGGTTATGAACTTCTTTGGAGCTACAAAAGAGTCTCTTCCTTATCATGAAGGCGATATTGAGGTGACAGGTATATCTAAATCAACTGGTAAAGAAGTAACAATGACAGTGAATGGTCAGGATTATTATCAGGAGTATTACAATATAACTGAATCAGGTATTTATGATCAGAGCTTCCTGAAATTAAGAGATCTTACACTGACATATCAATTGCCGCGGTTTAAAGGGGTTGATATTTCTGTATTTGGGTTTGCACGTAACGTGTTGATTTGGGCTAAAATGCCAAATTTTGATCCAGAATCTTCTCAGGGTAATGGAAATATGGGTGGTTATTTTGAACGTTTTTCATTGCCTAATACTTCCAGTTATGGAGGTGGCTTGAAATTGACATTCTAATCTTAAAATATTTGAAATAATGAAAAAAACGATAATATTGGCTATAGCATCTTTGATGTTGGTTTCTTCTTGTTCTGAAGATGCTATGGATCGTATCAATAAAGATACAAATAATCCGGGTGTTGATGTGGTACCTGCAAAATTTTCAATTACGGACGTAATAATGAGTTCTGCTTTCACAACAATTAGTGGAAATTACGCATGGAATGTAGCTTCATATACCGAACAAGAGTTTGGTACAGGAAATAATCAACTTATGCAGGTTGAGTTAAGGAATCCAAGTCAGATTGCAGCGGCTACAACTTTTAATAATGAGTGGAACGGAACATATGGGAATATAGCTAATATTAGGAATATTCTTAAAAAGACAGGTGATGGAGGACTAAACTCCGGACAACTTGATCTTATGGGTATGGCTCAGACTCTTTTTGCTTTGAATATAGGTATTTTGACTGATCTGCACGGAGATATTCCGTGTTCGGAAGCAGGTATGGGTGCTTCTATTCTTAATCCTAAACTTGATAAGCAGGAAAATATTTATAAAGAGTATGTTATTGGAATGCTAGATAATGCTATAGCTAATCTGAAGGCTGCAGGAACTATGAATAATGCCGGTAGCCAAGATTTACTTTTTAAAGGAGATACAAAAAAATGGATTGGTTTTGCATATGCATTAAAGGCTCGTTATTTACTACATACATATTATAGAAATAATGCTGTACTTCCAGAAGTTATTTCTGCGGCTAATAGTGCTATTGAAGCAGGATTTTCTGGAGCTGACCTTACAGTGTTTAATGGAATAACTACAGATAATCCATGGACGGCTTTCTTTTGGAGCCGTCAGTATACAGGATCATCTACAACAGTCATTAATATCATGAAAACAAGGAATGATAATCGAGTCGTGTTGTATGATTATAATATGTTTGGGAAAAATATTCAAGGTACTCCAGGAAATGATGTTCAGGCTAAATTAGTAAAAGAGCTTAATGCTCCTGCATGGTTAGATAATGGGGCTTGCTCAATTCATCTTTTAAGTAAAAGTGAATTATTTTTTATTTTGGCTGAAGCGAAAATTCGTTCGGGACAGGATGCTGCAGAAGATTTTAATAATGCAATTGTTGCTTCTTTTGCTGATTATGCTAATTCAGACCCAGATCCGGAGAAGTCTGGCTTTGTTAATAATGGAGCAGAGTATGCAGCAGGATTGACTGTGACATTGGAAGAAGTTATGGTTCAGAAGTACTTAGCTCAATGTCGCGATGAACAAATCGAGGCATATAATGATATTCGTCGTTGTATGTCGCTCGGTGAAACTTTTATCAAACTTACTAATCCTTTAAATAATCAGAATGGAGCTAACTATTGGCCACTAAGACTACCTTACGGGAATAGTTCAGTTGTATCAAATCCTATTGTTAATGAGGCATTTAATAATGTAGATGTCTATAAAGATGCAATTTGGTTATTCGGAGGAAGTAAATAAGATAATTATTAATTCACTTTCTTTTTTTTACTTTGAGTGTTAATGTTATCGATTGAGTTTGTGTTGTTCCAATATGTTGCAAAGACGTATTGAACTTTGGGGTGAAGGTTTTAATCTGTTTGATATGAAACGTACTAATATGCCAATGAAACGTTCGTATAAAGGATCGAACTTCCAATTGGCAAATATGTTTAACTCTCCGATTGAGGTTAGTGCATTCTTATTGCAAATTCCGTTGAACGAGATTAATGAAAATCCTGAATTATCTCCGGCTGATCAGAATCCGGCTCCGGAAGAATTAAGTCCGGTTAATCCAAATCCTACAAATTAAGGATATTATTTATATAAAAGAGGCTGTCTAACAAGTTTAGGCAGCTTCTTTTTTTTTATGATATATATTGCTCAGACAAAGTATATATATTGTCGTGATGAAATATATATTATTGAAATGAAATACGTATTTCGTGATATGCATATACGGGAATAAATTATTTTATATGTGTATTTGCTGGAATTTATACGTAAGCGTCTCCACTATGGCCTGTTGTATAATAAATAGGAGAAGCTAAGATTGATTTTTATTCAATCTTAGCTTCTTTTTTTTATTTGTCAGGAAGCATTACTCTTTATTACTTCCAAAGAATAAAGAGTAATGTCTTGATAATGATATGTGTCTTCATACTATAAAGATATTAAATGTCAGACCATGGCGGAGATGCTTTTATCAGACAATATTTATTAGCTCCTTGCAAACGAAAAGTTGCTACTTGCAAAACTTATTTTGCTACTTGCTAATTTCAGTTTGCTACCTGCAAATGAGCATGATCAGGAAGTTGGAGATTTGCTTAAGAGAAATTCGAAATTCTCTTAACCCAACTTTGCCCCTAAAAATTATTTTCAATTATTTTCAGGGGCTTTTTTACGATTATACGTGAGTGTGTTTTACTTAATACACTGATAATGAAGATAGCCTTTCTG
>JBOFKD010000219.1:0-2028 GCA_051657165.1 Bacteroidales bacterium
ACATACTAAACCTTATATATAAAACTCCAAAAAAACGATTATTATAGCGTATGAAAAAGCTTTTTAGAAAAGGAAACTTCCTAAAATCCTTTGCTCTACTTACTATTTTGTCCATCTCTTCTATCGTGAGTCCGTCACAGGCGAATGCTCAGGCTTTAGATTTGGGAAAAGTAAAAATTGACATCCCGACTTTGCCTGAAGTTAAAAGTTTCAATTTTGTAGTACCTTTAGCTGATGAGAAGGTATTAACAAATGAGGAATTGTCGATAAAGTTTTTCAATGAAATGATTGAAAAGGCAACGACTCTTTTAGGCATTCCCTATCGTATGGGAGGAATCTCTAAACGAGCATTTGATTGCTCAGGTTTTACCTCATTTGTATTCAAAGAATTCGGAATTCAGTTACCGCGTACAAGTACGGAACAATCACGTCAGGGTCAGATTGTAAATAAAGAAAGTCTGAGACCCGGAGATCTGATCTTTTTTAATGGTCGGGGGGGTGTCGGTACCAAACGGGTCGGTCACGTAGGAATTGTTATGGCAAACAATGGTAACGGCGATATAAAGTTTATCCATAGTGCTCGTGGCGGGGTTCAGATATCAAACCTCAAAGAAGATGTTTATTACAAGAAGAGATATGTTGTAGCTAAACGTTTTGCACCGGTAGAAGAGGTAGTTAAGAATACCGTTGCATAGAATATTACAAATCTGTCAACCAACTCCGGTATAAGTCACCAATTAATAGCAGGATAAGCGATTGAAAATCAATGTGCTTATTGCAGTCTGTTTTAATACGTATCAAAATATTTTTTCATACGTATCAAACGAAATTATCATACCTATGAAAAATTCGTTTAATACGTATCTAAATCCTAAGTCTTACGGTGTATCTCTGAAAAGAAACGGTATATCTTTTCAGAGATACACCGTATCTTTTTAGAGATATACCGTTTCTTTTTGAAGATACACCGTATCTTTTCGGTAAATAAGTCAATCTTTTCACCAATTGACTCAAACCAAGCAAACCTTTCCAGGAGTCTTGCGATTTGAATCGTCACCCAATCGTCACCAAAATAATTATTATATACATCTGGTTATCATCTGATTACAAGTAAAGGTGTCGATAGTGCTGATAGTGCTGATTGAAAATCAAACTCCGGGAGAAGATAAACTCTCCCAGAAGTATCGATTCTCAATTGCCATATTGCAATACGTCTCAAAAACCCCCTCAAAGATCAGTACATCAATTATTTACCCCATTGCAATTCACATGGCAATTGCATTGCGATTGAGAGCAAATTGCAATGAGAGATCACTACCCGATGTACCTATCCTGTATCTTTATTATTCGTTCTACCAGAGTTGCCAACCCTATTTATCAGCGATCCCTTCTTCTTCGATAAATGTAAAAAAGAAGCTAAGGTTGAATGATATCAATCTTAGCTTCTTTTTTCTTATACAACAGACTATCAGGAAGACGCATACTAAAAAACGTATTTATCCGCTGATTCATAATAAGTTTATATTATGAATTATAAGCATGTTAGACAGTCTCTGACTTTTTAATTTTATCCTTTGTTCATAATGCATTTACCCGAAAAAACGGCATTAGGTTCAACAGTTAAAGTACGAGTTGTAATATCACCCATGATTTTACCTGACGATCTAATGATCAGATTGTCCGTTAAAGTCACATTTCCGTTGATAGTTCCGAAAATATCAGCCTGAGTACATGTGATATTACCTGTAATGACAGACTGAGGGCCGACAACAATTTTTCCGTTACACCGGATATCACCTTCTACTGTTCCATCTATGCGATAGTCCTCCTCAGCAGAGATGTTCCCTTTAATCGTAGTTCCTACTGCAATGGCATTATGCGGCATTCCAGTTGTTTTTTCTTCTCGTCTTAACATATAACTTTACGCATTTTCTTCTCGCAAATATAATATCTTTAGTCGATTATTTATAAGTTTGCGCTAGTTTTTGAATATGAATAAAATATAGGTTACCGCATGAAGAGTTGGAT
>JBOFKD010000220.1:0-5430 GCA_051657165.1 Bacteroidales bacterium
CATAGCGAGCGGATACCATTAATAAATAACGATCATCATAGTTGTAACATAAACGACCAAATGCTGATTGCAAAGCATTTCTGTTATACCCGCCACCCACAGCAAAGTTATCCTGACCATGAATCAGGTAAGTCATATCATTATTCTCAAAACGGGAAGCAGACCCCATTAAGTCAGAATAGCTTCTTTCTTCCTGAGACAACCCTAACATGGCTGAAATAGAATGCTTATCTTTGATCGTCACATCATAATTCCCTGTTAGTTCCAGCAATGTCTCCATTGCTTTACTTCTTGTCTCATATAATGAAGCAATGGTATTTACACTATTTGCACCTACATAATAAGTTGGGGTAAATGATTTATTATGATCAAAGTTCATGTTACAGCTACCCTGGAATTTAAAGAATAAATTCTTAATCGGTTCATACATAACATATCCGGATGCCGTAAAATAATCTGTGACGTTCTTCTGATCTATTAAATTATTAAACGCTACCGGATTCGCTGCATCTGTCATTCCTAATCCGGGAATTGCCCCTCCATATCCACCTTCATTATTTTCATCATAAACATGAATTAAAGGCTGAATATTTGTAGTCTGATACATCCCCGGAAAACCCGTATTTGCCTCAGGCTTAATATTACTCTGTCCGTAACTTACAGACTCTCCGACTTTAAATTTCCCGATTTTCACATCAGAATTAAGACGAAAGCCTAACTTAGAAGAATTAGTACCAACCACGATACCTTCTGTAGAGGAATAATAACCTGAGAATGCAACGTTCATTATATCATTACCAGCCGTATACCCTAAATTGTATTTTTGGGTAAAACCTCTTCTGTAATATTCCTTCTGCCAGTCAGTATCAGCAAATCGTGACGGATCATCTTCGTATGCTTTAATATATTTCGGCCATTTACTCTCCGGAATACCGGCATTTGTTAATGCTAATTTATTTACGAAAATGTACTCTTCTGAATTACACACCTCCATTCGTTTAGGAAGATCATCCATACCCATATAAGCGGATACGTTAATCTTAGGTGCCTGCTTGGATCCCCTGTGTGTTTCAATCAGAATAACACCTGCAGCTGCTCTTGCTCCATAAATAGCTGCGGTAGCAGCATCTTTAAGAACAGTCATAGATTTGATATCTTCAGGATTCAGGAAACTAATATCTCCCGGAGTACCATCTATAATAACAAGCGGGTCATTACTTGATCCCCACGAAGTCATACCGCGCACCATCATCGAAGGTTTTGCACCCGGGGAACCATCTCCGAAATTGACAGATAAGCCCGGAGCCATTCCCTGTAAAGCTTCAGCTGCACCGGCTGTTGGCAAATTTGCCAGTTTATCACCTGAAACAGATGTTACGGAACCTGATACATTTGATTTCTTTTGTGTACCATAACCGATTACAATTACTTCATCCAGGTTTTTAGTATCCTCAGTTAAAGCAATTGCCAATGAATTACTTTTCCCGATTTTTACAGTCTTTGGGATATACCCGATATATGATACTTGTAGTTCGGCATTGTTTCCAACTTTCATTGTAAAATTACCGTCGAAGTCCGTGATCGTCCCGTTTGTTGTTCCTTTTTCTACAACATTCGCTCCGATAATAGGCTCTCCTTTCTCATCAGTAACAATACCTGTTATTTTTCGGGTTGCTTCGGAAGCTTTTGCAGTTTGCTGTGTTTTAGCTTCCTTTACTTCATCTTTATACAGAACAACATGTTTGTCGTTTATTGTATATTTTACACCCTCAGAGGTAAACAGGTCATCCAGAATTGCATCAATATTCTGATCATCTATTCTCAATGACACCTTTCTGGAAGCATCTACCTGAGCCAGATTATATGTGAAGTAAAACGATGATTCTTTTTCAATAATACTTAATACGTCCTGAACACTTTTATTCTCTACATTTAGTGAGAGTTTTGTTGCTTCAGAATAAGATAGAGTAGAAAAAGAAAGTAAAGCCGAAACCGGAAGAATCAGACACCCTACCTTTACTTTATGGACGAGTTGCCTTTGCCAAAGCGATGGATCCGCTTTGGATAGCATGTTTTTCACAATAAAATTCATAAATAGATTTGATTTGAGTTATTAACTGAGTTTATTTATTCTTTTATGCATAATCTGAATCGGCCTCATTCGGAATGCATTCATATGGTTTTTTAATGGATTATTATTTTCTTATCCTCTATCGAGTAATCAAAGTCTTTTGTTGCTTTTAAAAGATCCATTACTCCGGAAATCGTCACACCTTTCTTAAAACGGCATGTATATAACTGATTCTCTATATTTGTGTTCGTTATTACAATTTTCACATCAAAATGTCTCTGAAGTTCCTGCGCCAGTTCTTTTAATGAAACTCCCTGGAATATTAACTCTCCGCTAACCCACAAAGAAGACAGCGATGCATCAATATTTTTATTTAATCGTATACCTTCTGTCTTACTATAAACTAAATGCTCATTGGGCGACATTTTTAATGCCTGGAACTGTTCAGCAAATTCAACCTCTATAGCGCCACTTTCCAGAGTCACACTAATAGCATCCGGATTATATGCTTTAACATTAAAGACAGTCCCCAATACTTTTATCCCTAAATCCTGAGAATGGACAATAAATGGTGAATTTTTATCCTTTGCTACATCAAACCGTCCTTCTCCTGTCAGAATAACTTCTCTGCTACTTTTCGAAAATTTCGCAGGATAACTCAGGCGACTGTCTGAATTCAGCCAAACTTTTGTTCCGTCGGATAAAACAAGATTCACCCTTTGTCCTCTCGGAACCTCTACAATATTCATTGTTTCAACTTCGCTCTTATTGATAAGCATATATAAATTAAGTGACAACAATGATATAACCGCGATAACAGCAGCAACTCGTAAAGGAACAGAATACAATATATTTTTTAAAGCGGATCTTTTTTTAGTTGCAGGTTGAATCTTATGTAACAGATCATTCATAGCCATATCCATTTCTCCTGATATTGAATATTTATATTCATAGCCCATATTCCACGCCTCTTCCATTTCAAACAGATAAGTTTTGTTTTCATGGGATTCATTCATCCAGTTATATATTTCATTCAATTCATTCTTGCTACATCTTTTCTCCAAATATTTTAATAATAGTTTTTCATTCATAGAATTATTCTGCTTTTATATATATGACAATTCTCCTGTGCACGACTACGTAAGAAAACTCAAACATTAACATTATTTTACACCAAAAAGAATAAATAGAATAAACGTCAAGTTCTTCGCGTCATTCTTCAAAAAGGCCACAGCCTGCTGAACATGAACTTCAACTGTACGATGGGATATGTTCATTTTTTCTCCGACTTCTTTATAAGTTAATTCCTGGAAGAAATGCAATCGAAAGGCCTGCTGACATTTGGGAGGAAGTTTATTAATCGATATTTCGAGACGCATACGAAGATCTTCTTTATCTAAACGATCATATATTTCGTTCTGATCAGAACGTTCAGCCAGAAAAGTAGTTCTGGCTTCTGCCAAAGCAACTTCGACTTCATAATTCTCTTCAATATTTTTGTGCTTCAGGTAATTCAAACATTTATTTTGCAACATACGCATTAGATAGGCATGAACATTTTCTGCTTTAAATTCATAGTATCTTTCATGAAAGAGCAGAAAAACCTCCTGAATTAGATCTTTAGCCGTAAATTCATCCACATATCTACATGCTACAGACATCATCTTTGGATAAAGCAACACAAACGTCTGCTTTATTACCATTATTTGCTCATCTTTCATTATTAAATTTCTGTTAGTTATACAATCATCAATATATAATCAATCAAATAAAAACGTTAAGGTTAATTGCTAATTTAGTTATCCGAAAGCCCAAAATAACAATAATTAATCAAGAAATAAAAATAAATGATAAACATAATCCTATTATTAAGAAAGATAAACACAAAGAGTATTCTTTGAGATTCATAAGAGATACACCGTTTTCTATCCGGAGCAAAAGAAAGAACCTGCGCCGAAGTACGTAAAAACAATTCTGCATTTGCCTTTGATTAACTTTTTGCAAAGGGTAAATAACTTCATTTGCACGTATGATTAATTTGCAGGTTGAAGGTGCGTCAAAAATCGTATTGATTTGACACACCTTCTTTTCTTTTTAAGTCTGTCGTACATGGGTATTGCTTTATATGTAATATTCGCATAAACGCAAACGAATATACGTATAGATTATCCGAAATAAAGGATGAATTATTTTTTATATAAGGTTGACTTAGTTACGAAATACGGTTGATTTACTTTTCCCATGCGCATCGGAAATACAGCCGGTGCGCATCGGAATATATTCGCATGCGCATCGGAATTACAACGCATGCGCATGCGATTTCTAAAGCATACGGATAAACGAACTAAAGCTCTTATATACAGCAATTAATTACCGGTTTATTCTTACGAATATATACGGTTAAGAAAGTAAGGATATACGGTTGTTGTTTTTGAAGGAATGGAGATATCAGACACTATTTATTTGCTACTTGCAAACGAAAGTTTGCTACTTGCAAAACTTATTTTGCTACTTGCTAATTTCAATTTGCTACTTGCAAACGAACAGAATCATGGAGTTGGAAATTTGCTTAAGAGAAATTCGAAATTCTCTTAAGAGAAAATGGAAAACTACTTAAGAGAATTATCGGAAGCTCTTAACTCTCTTCAGGAAAAACTATACACAGAGTTTTGCAGTTTGAATTGCAACCAATTGCAACCGCATAGCTGAATAATTTGTAAATACCTATTATATAGCGATTTGTGAGGTATTTAAATGGTTGCAATTGAGGTTGCAAATGGTTGCAATTGATGACGAATGGTTGCAATTGAATTTCTTGAATTGCAACCTGTATCGAACTGTTTAACAGCTCGTTATGTAGGGTTGCAAATGGTTGCAATTGAAATCAGGAAAATTTGTGTGCAGATATTTTCCCGATGAACCATTTGCATAAGAACTCTAATCCCGGAGATACTTATTCTTTATTTTCTACACAGAGTTTGAGTTTTGAATCGACACAATCAGCACTTTTAGATTAAATAAATGATTAACAGGTGTATAAGTGTGCTGATTCACCTCGGTTCAATCAGCACTGAGGGCTTCAATCAGCACACGTATCAGCACACTTGTTGTTGGTGTATCTGTTTGATTATTAGATATTAGCGGTGGAGCGGTGCTGATTGTGCTGATTGTGCTGATTGAAAGTCAAACTTTATTTGCGTTATGAGCGATCAGCATTATTCCGTATTTGCCTGCCGGGAAACACGCATTTTATATCGTCCTGAATTTAGTATTATCGCCAGATTTAATTTATTATAATATATATAATCTACTAATTATCAATACTATATACCATGATAAATATTATGGCAATTCATGGC
>JBOFKD010000221.1:0-1411 GCA_051657165.1 Bacteroidales bacterium
CTTTCACTCCGGGTTTTAATGTAGGATTATTGGCTAACTTCCGAATGAATCATTATTTCAGCTTTCGTATTTCGCCGACATTGTTCTTCGGAAGTAAAACTGTGCAGTTCATAGATTATGAATCTTCTACCTATTTAGAGAAACAGGATATTCGTTCAACTTATCTGCTCTTCCCGTTCAACATCAAATACCACGCTTTCCGGTTCAATAATGCCCGCCCCTATCTGGTCGGAGGTATTAGTATCGGATTTGACCTGACCTGCAAAAAGGATCAACCGCTTTTGCTGAAGCCCATGAATGCTTTTCTGGAATTCGGAGTGGGTTGTGATTTCTACTTCCCTTATTTCAAATTGATTCCTGAAATAAAGTTTTGTCTCGGATTGTCTGATGTGCTGGATAAAGAAAGAAAAGACCTGACAAACCTGGATTATGCACCCTATACAAAAGCTTTGAATAAAGTGACATCCCGTTTGTTGGTCTTTTCCCTGTATTTTGAATAATACTGACGAGTACTTAATAAATAAAGTAACCTGCAGCACCTGAGACTACGATAATCCAGATTGGATGAAGCTTCATAAAATACATAGCAACAAAACTAAGTACACAGATAGCAACACTTATCCAGTCTATAAAATTCGTACCGTTCATAAGCATGATAGCTGCCGAAGCGATCATCCCGACTGCTGCGGGACGTATTCCTTCGAAGGCTCCTTTTATCCACTTATTATTCCGGAATGCGAAAAAGAATCGTGCTATCAGAATAACTATTATGAATGAAGGCAACACTGTGGCAAGTGTAGCGACGATTGCACCCCACACACTTCCCGTCACCTGATATCCGATATAAGTTGCACTATTGATTCCTACCGGACCCGGTGTCATTTGAGAAATTGCCAGAATATCAGTAAACTCTTCGGTTGTTACCCATTGATTCACCTCAACAACTTCATGTTGTATAAGCGATAAAATAGCATATCCGCCACCGAATCCGAATAAACCGATTTTAAAATAGACCAGGAACAGTTTTAAATAGATCATAACTCTTCCTCCTCTTCTTTCTTTTCCGGAATTTTCACCAACTGATCTTTCAGACAGTAATGAGAATATATAATTCCTCCGATTGCACTGATAATGATAATATATATCGGTGATATATTCAAAAAGCCGATCAAAACAGCCACTACAACCGGCAACCAGATACTTTTCTTCGTAATATGTGCTGCACGCGCTGTCGTAAGGACCGGTACAATGATTAAGGCAACAACAGCAGGACGAATGCCTTTCAGTACTTTTTCCACAGCATCATTCCCGCGAAAACCACTCAAAAACATAACAATCATCAGAATCATCAGAAATGAAGGAAGGATTGTACCTAAAACTGAAAATACACTCCCTTTAAATCCTCTCAAAC
>JBOFKD010000222.1:0-2890 GCA_051657165.1 Bacteroidales bacterium
GCGCAGCGATTCACCAACGCGTTCAAAGAATGATCGATATGAATGTGATAGTAGGATCCGGCTACTTTGTTAACCCTAAAGTCTTAGGCTATAAAACTTGTACTTATGTTGGTGTACGTCTTGAAAAAGGTTCTCTTTACAAAGATGTAGTACCTGAATTAAGCAAGATTCCAGAAGTGGTAGAATGTCACTTTACAACGGGTCCTTATACAATCATGGTAAAACTATATGCTAAAGATAATGAAGATCTGATGGATCTGATCAATGGCAAAATCCAAGAGATCAAAGGTGTAAAAGCTACTGAAACTCTTATCTCTCTTGATCAAAGTATCAAAAGAGAAGTTGTAATCCAGGATTAATACAAAATATAAAAAACTGCAAGAGAAGATATTAGTTCTCTTGCAGTTTTTTTATGTATGTTCGTGAATTGATCTGATCCGTTTCCAATTGTTTCTTCAGCTCTTCCAGTCCGTTCATCTTCTTTTCATCGCGCAGAAATTCCAGTACTTCGATATCCAGCCATTCGCCATAGATATCCTGGTCGAAGTCAAACAGATGAACCTCGACGCTTAATCCGCCCTCTGCATGAATTGTTGGTCTGTTTCCGATATTCATCATCCCGAAATAGCGTTCACCATCTATTTGTGTGCGTACGACATATACGCCGTTCTTCGGAATCAGTTTATCCGGATTTTCCAACAATAGATTTGCTGTAGGAAAATTAATCTTACGTCCGATCTGAAACCCTTCAACTACCAATCCTGTTAAGTGATACGGATACGAAAGGGCTTTTGTTACAGCCGAAATATCTCCTTCTTTTAGTAAGCGGCGGATCAATGATGAGCTTACAGCCTGATCATTCAGAATGAAAACAGGAGCTTGTAAAACTTCTATACCCAATTCTTCACCGATACGTCTGTAATCCTCGAAATCCTCCACACGATCTCTGCCGAAACGATGATCATAACCTACAAATAGAACTTCTACATTGTATTCTTCTTTCAGAATCTTCTGCATAAAATCTTTAGCAGTTAACCTGGAAAGCTGCGGAGTAAACCGAATGGCGATACAATAGTCGATTCCTGTAGAAATAAGATGTTCTACTTTCTCTTCAAAAGTATTCAGTAAAAGAGGATGATAATTTGAGTTTACGACTTTGCGTGGATGTTCATTAAAAGTAAAAACAGCCGACTTGAGACCTCGTTTCGCAGCTTCTTCCTTTAACGACAAAAGAAGATGCTGATGTCCGAGATGGACACCATCAAAGAAACCGACTGTAGCTACCAATCCTGTTTTTTCTTCTATCTTCTTATTATCAAGTAAAATCATTATTCTTCAAATAAAAATGTAAAATCTTCTTCCGGTTCTGCTGTGTATACATAAAAACCTAAATCTGAAGCGGCATCTGTATTTAGTGATGAATCATCAATAAACAAAGTTTCCTCCGGAACCAGCTGACCTTGTTCGATCATCATTTCAAAAATCTTTTTATCCGGTTTAGCCACTCCCATTTCAAACGAAAGGAATAATCCATCGAAATAATCATCGATTGTTGTTCCGTTTTGTCCGAAATAATGAGGTACAATATGATCAAACATGATCTTATTTGTATTGCTTAGCATATAGACTTTGTAATCTTTTTTCAAGCGGCGAAGCAACTCTAATTTATATGCAGGTAAATCCAGCAGAAATTGCATCAATGCATCATCCAGCTGTTTATCTGTAACTTCTTGTTTAATTTCTTTACGAATTGCATTACGAAACTCTTCCGGACTGATTCGTCCTTCTTCCAAAAGAAGAAATAACCCTTCCTGACGATAATTTCCTAATAGGTTTTCAGCATCTGCATAACCTAATGCTTTGTATGCATCAATACAGCGTTGTCTGTTCAAGTTGATCAATACCCCACCCAAATCAAATACAATATTCTTTATTCCTGCTAATTCCATAACTTGATTTCGATATTAAATTCGAAACAAAGATAGAAATTATGTGGTTCATATCTCCTAATCTCTTTATGAGTTTATCGCTCTTCTTTAGGATCAGGTCAAAAAATAGTGGCTTTTAATTATTTGATCAGGCTCTTGCTGAATTTGCGTCCTTTAAATAAATTATTTCAAAGGCAATATAATCTTTTTCGCGGTCAGATTAATTCTTTTTTCGATGCAAATAAAAATTGCGGTGTACGTCGCGCAAAATTGCGAAGTAGGTCGCACAAAAGTGCGAAGTACACCGCATTTTTGTGCGACCTACAGTTAACAAATTATTACAGCTTCGTAATTTATTAATTACAGCCTAAAAAATATTAGTTGTCAGGTAGTTATAATTACTTTCAGGCAGATAAATTTCAAATTGTCCGATTAGATTAAAATGGCATCTGAAACGAGTAATTCAAAGTTGGTGTTTATTCAATTTTATTGGTGTTGATTGGGGTGTCGATTCAATCAGATCAATCGACACCTTTATTCTGTTAATTAATAGTTAGTTAACGTGTTGGTGTCGATAGTGCTGATTGAAAATCAAACTCCGGGAGATATAAATGTCAATAAGAAGATTTATTACACGATTCTTATATTAAAATTAGAATATTTGAGGCGGGAAAATAATATAATATGCAAATTACTTTGATTATTGAATGAATCCATTATTTTTGCGAAATCAGTATATTAATAGCATAACTACTTAATAAAAGTAGTTTTACCGACAAATTTAGCTATATGGAAACAAAAAAGTTGCATTTTGAAACTCTGCAAGTGCATGCAGGGTACGTGGAGGCTGATCCTACAACACACTCCAGAGCAGTACCGCTTTATCAAACGACTGCTTATACTTTTAATAACGCCGAACACGGAGCCAATCTTTTCGGATTGAAAGAATTTGGCAATATCTA
>JBOFKD010000223.1:0-1912 GCA_051657165.1 Bacteroidales bacterium
GAATCAAATGAAATGTTCTGCATTGGATAGCGATTCAAGTAACTCAATAGCGAATCTCTTACCTCTTTTGATGAACTTTTCCTTTCCAGAAGCATAAACAGTTCTTTAGATTTCTGCTTAATGGCATTACGTTTAATTGTTGATGAGTGATCTCCTGCAAGAATCTCTCTCAAGGACTCTTTTTGCAAATATAAATTCGACTCTTCCTCCTGGCTGATCCCGTTAAACTGACGGATATAACTTATCGATTGAGCATTAAGCAAATAGTTTTCAACAATCTTATTTGTAATATCCCAATCTGGTGATATGATATTGAATTTAAAATTGAATAATTGAGGATAGACATAGTATGGATTCTCTTTATTGTCCATAGATATTCCTTTTCTTCCTTGATAATTTATTTTTGCATGATGCAAAGGCATACTAAAGACAAACAGAAACGTCTTAATCACTTCAATCCTCATTTCTTTCTCTGTTCTCTTCTGCTGTCTCCTATTCTGCCACCTCTTCATATTCTCATAATTCCCCTGAATATTAAAATCAGAAGTTGATACTCCCTTCTCGCCAACCAAAACGATTTCCGGCTGCATACAATCTTGCACACTGCTCCATTGACGAGCATAAGTAGTATATTGAACAGGCACTTCAACCAACGAGAAACGAGAAAAAGGATAATCTAAATTATTGCCAGCTTCAATAACTTGCTTTATATCTTTAATTAATGAAGGGATCGTATCCTGAATTGAATCTGTTATACTCCTAAAGGAATCATGGCCTTTAAAGGTTAATAGACTGAAATTTACATTATCGACTTTCACGGAACGTTGTTCATAATTCCCGATGATTGCCGTCAACCCTAATACAGGTTTATCCGTTTTATATTTGTAGATATTATCTGAAAACGAAACCGAATCGCCCTGAGCTAGTCCGAATAATCCTTTTTGTGTATGTATTTCGGTCGAAAAATGACTAAAAAAAGTTCGAAGCCATTTCGTGTTCACGGTACTGAATCCTGTACCCGGGCGCGGATACCAGTACGTTTCCGGTGTAAGCAGCAAATAATCTTCATCAACAAAAGCATATTTTTTATTGAGATTAAGCATGTTCCGCGAAACTATTTTTTCATACTCCTCTTTCTCAATATCCAGATAGCAAATCAATTCGTCAATATTCCCTTTATATGAAAATGACCAATTAACAGCATCTCCCTCTCCGAGCTGAGTCGGAGTTTTTACTTTCAGAATCTGATGATCCTGATCAAATAACAATGCCTTCTTACTCTCATTATCAAAAACAGATGTTATGTGTAAAGATGGATTCAACGTAAAAATAAAAGAATCAGAAGCCTCATCTGTCCGTCCTTTTATACTTACGTTTACTTCTATTGCATCCGGTTGCTGATTCAGTACTATTTCGAAGCTATCCACTTCTATGACCGGAGCATTCACATACCGGTTGTTCATCTCCAGATATACTTCACGCAAAGCACTGTCACGATTAAACCCGTTCACATGTTTTACTATGCCGGAGGCAGCCAGCACAAAGAAAAAGATCGCCACACCGGTCCATATCTTCTGTTTCTTCTTCGAGTTAGGCAAACGACCGTACATACGAATCGTCATTGCTATAAATCCTAACCCCATAAACAGATAGATAAAACGTAACGAAACGATCTGATCAAAGTTGGCAAACCCCACAATGTTGCTTTTCATTAATGGCTGGCCAAAACCCAGAAAATCAAACAAGTTGTAATATTTCTCTTTTAGATAAAACAGAGTCAAAGCGATATACCCCAGTACAGAAACGAACGTCAGCGCCTGATTTTTCAGAAGCAGCATCACAAAAAAAGACAACCCCATGATATAGATAAGGGTCGGAAGAGACAGTATAAAGAAATAGAGGATATAAGCTG
>JBOFKD010000224.1:0-1161 GCA_051657165.1 Bacteroidales bacterium
CTGTACTCGAAACTTTTGGCAAAACTACTAAAAGTTTCAAGCACAGTAGAAACTTTTAACATACACAGGTCTCAATTTGAAATTTTTTGCCCGATTTTCGCCATCACCCGTCACCTTTGACATATCTCTCATAATATCAACAATATACGGGTGACGGTGACGGTGGGTGACGGTAAATAATGTTTACCGTCACCGTAAGCGTCTCCGCGATGGTCTATTGTATAAAAAAAAGAAGCTAAGATTGATTTTATTCAACCTTAGCTTCTTTTTTCCATTTATCAGGAAGCATATCTCTGTATACTTCAAGTTTAGTATTTGGTGGTAAAAGTGCAGCTTTATTTAATATATCCGTCAGGTATTCCAGAAAGTTTATTTTATTATTCCTGCATGAGACGGCTAAAGTATAAAACAATGCACCTCTTTCAGCCCCTTTATTACTTCCAAAGAATAAAGAGTTACGTCTCGATAAGGATATGTATCTATTGCATTGTTCGATTAGATTGTTATCTAAATTATACGCTCCGTCGGAGAATATATCTACAAGAGCATTCCACTCATTCAACATATACTCTACAGCTTTTCCCAGATCACTACTTTTGATATAATCCAGAGAATTCTTAATACTCAATAGTTCTTTCTTTATTTCAGCCATGATTGGCGGATAATATTGCTGTCTGTATGCGTAGTTCTTTTCAACAGTCCAATCATTAATCCCTATTTTATGTTTATGCTCTGCCTGATATAGTTTATTGATCAGGTTAACAATATGCTGAGCTTTTGGATCTTCATTTGCATCAATAAACTTACGCTTCACATGCTGAAAGCAGGCTATTCGTTTTATATCAGGAAACTGTTCCGTCTCTAAAGCTCTGTAAGGACTGTATCCATCACTCTGTATTGTTCCTTTATAACCATCCAATCTCTTATGTAACACTTCAGCAGATCGTGATCCATTCTCGAAGAAAAAGTGAATAAGACGGTTTGTTTGTGAGTGTAATCCCCATATATAACCCTTTCGACTTCCCTTATCCAATAAGACAGTGTGATAAGACTCATCCCCGCTGATATATGGTGATTCTAAAACTGCTACCAGTGATGCTTTATAGAGATTTTCAAGTATATCGGCAGCCTTTTTGAGTAACCCATGGGCTGTTGGTTTCT
>JBOFKD010000225.1:0-2288 GCA_051657165.1 Bacteroidales bacterium
CAATTATTCCGTGATGCAGGCGCCGATTATTATTTCGACCTGAATGAATCATCAGGAAGCATCCCCATGAGTACAGAAGAGGTTATGAGCAAATTCTATCGCGCTCCATACTGGTTTAACGTAAATGCTCAAGATATGAATGAACTGATTACAGCAGATGCCAAACACAGTTTTTTCGAAGCTTACAAAACCAAACAAGTTTTCAATAACAATGCTCAAACCAATGGCCTTGCGAATCAATATTGGGAAAGAGGCGTGATAGAGCCACACATAATTCTGCGTGATTATATCCAAATACTCCATCCCGAATTAAATATCAACGATTCATTAGTCTATCTCAAAAGACTATAAAGAAAAGCTCGTGAAAAGAACGGATATTCTTTTCACGAGCTTTCTTATTTCAGACTACTTTGTAATTAATGATAACGAATCCATTTGATCAACTCTTTGTAATTCGTTTTTTTACCATACATCAGAATTCCGACACGATAAATCTTCGCACTTATAAACACCATTCCGACAAATGTAACAATCAGTAATCCCACACTTAGCAGAATTTGCCACATTGGTACATCAAAAGGTAAACGCACCATCATAACGATCGGTGAAGTAAATGGTATCAATGAACACCAGAAAGCTAAAGGACCGTCCGGGTTCTGTGCACTGTATATACCGGCATACAAAGCAAAGATAATCGGCAATGTGATCGGCAACATAAACTGCTGAGTATCTGCCTGCGAATCGACAGCCGCACCTACAGCTGCAAACATTGATGAATATAACAGATACCCACCTATAAAGTAAATCACGAACATGCCCAGAATCAAACTCCAGTTAAAACCTGTAACTACGCCAAATATTTCGGCAGCCGGACCACTCACAGGCATTTGTGCCATCTGTGCCATACCTGCAACTTGTGCCGGATCAACACCTTTAGAAGTCAATCCGAAAGCCACTCCCATATAAGTAACTGCTGCCCCGATCATAACTACCCAAATCATCATCTGAGTCAGACCAACCAATGCAATAGCCAGGATCTTACCCATCATCAACTCAACAGGCGAGACCGAAGATACCAGAATCTCCACGATACGGTTCGTCTTTTCCTCAACCACGCTATTCATTACCTGTGCACCGTACATAAAAATAAACATATATATCAGGAAGGTCGTAAAGATACCGATCACACCCGCAATCTCTCCTGATGAAGAAACTTCCTCACCTGTATCCATACGCTTGATTGTATCGACATTTATACGTACACGAGCATCCTCTATTATATTCTTGATATTCTCTACCCCGCTATTGGCCAGATTCTGATTATAGACATACTCCTCCAGATTCCCTTCCACATAAGCCCGTAATTCTACAGGTATTTGCTTAAGCGAGATAAAAGAGATTTTATTATTTTCTTTTGTGATAGGAGCATTGATCACGATATATGCATCGTAAGCATCCTCCGCTTTATCATCACCCGCATTCAGTTTTATATCTTCATTTTCCAGATTAAAAAAAACAAACTGATCCGTATTTTTCAAGACCTCTTTATAAAGCCCGCTATAATCTACCAACCCTACTTTCTTCGCCGAACTGTCTTTCAGAGTCGAAAGCCATAAAGGAACTGCCATCATTGCAATCATAATGAACGGAGTCAGAAAAGTGATCAGCAAGAACGTTTTGTTCTTCACTTTCGATGTATATTCACGCTGGATTACTAACCCTATTTTACTCATGACCTTCCTCCTGTTTTTTTGAAACGGTTTGTACAAATATTTCCTCCATGCTCGGAATCTCTTCCTGGAAACCATAAATCTCCGATTCACTTGCCAGAGCCGTTATCAGCTCCCGGTTTGAAACAGATTTTCGTTTTTTTATTTTCAGAACTGTCTTCCCTACCACCAGCTTTTCGCCGATAATATCAATTAATCCGGGATCAATATTTCTCGGACGATGATCTAGCGTCACAGACAAAATGTCAGACTTATGAGCATGCCGGATAGCATCGACTTCTCCCTCTAACACCACCTGTGATTTGTTAATAAGCGTCAAATGACTACATAACTCTTCTACTGAATTCATATTATGAGTGGAAAGAATAAATGTACTGCCCTCATCCTTTAAGCGAAGTATTTCGCGTTTCAGCAAGATAGCATTAACAGGATCAAAACCACTGAACGGCTCATCAAAAATCAATAATTTAGGTTCATGAATCAGTGTACAGATAATCTGTATTTTCTGCTGCATCCCCTTCGACAGCTCATCTACTTTTTTATCCAGCAAATGAGGAA
>JBOFKD010000226.1:0-50692 GCA_051657165.1 Bacteroidales bacterium
TCAAAAGTAAATTTCACCTGTCTTCCCACAAACGTATAGCCCTTTCCTAATTCTAAAAGGAAATGCTCCAACTTGTTTATCAAAGCCTGTTCAAGTTCCGTTTCGCTGTACGTATTCTGTTCCGGCAACCCTATGAATTCAAGAACGTATGGGTCTTTTAGTATATCTTGTGCATTTGCTATTATCTGTCCTTTCCCGGCAAGCTCCTGCACCTTTTCTTTATCCCGGCTTAACACCAGTCGCTGATACAGGGCTGAATCGAATTGTCGTTGAAGCTTACGAAGACTCCAATTATTGCTTACACATTCTATTTCATAGAATTTACGCTCGCACACATCACTGATTCTCATTAATTTCAGATAGTGAGACCAGCTTAATTGAAATTTAGCAGACACCGTCTGCTGTTTTTCATATGCAATATAGAACGCCCTCATTTGACGAAGATTAACCGTAGAAAATCCCTTACCAAATTCCTGAGTCAACTTTTCAGACAACTCTTTGAGAACATTTTCACCATATCCAGCCCTTGGTGATCCGTTTTGCTCTTGCTCAACAATACGTCTGCCTATTTCAAAATAAGTAGAAACCATAATGGTATTTACCTGACTGGCTACATAGCTCCTTGCGCTATGCAGCAACTGTTTTATCTCTTGAATAAAAGCATCAAGAGGGGATGCTTCAATAATATTTTTCATAATAAATAGATTTAATATCCACAAAGATAGGTGTTTACATCTGAAAATATTAAAAACAGGTCAGAATATGACCAAGTTTCGCAGAATATTTGGTTTTGTCAATGGACGGGATCCTGCAAAACACACGAAAGCCACAATACCAACTTTTCACACAGAGTTACAGGAGTTTTAGCATGTATGCCTGATAAACCAAAACCTGAATAGAGAGCATTCTTTTTAAAAGATGCAAATTATCTAATTATCTTGGTTAATCAGATTTACAATAACTTTCACCATTACTCTCATCTCTTCAGTTCTACTTTCAGCAATCATTAGTGTAAGAGCTACAAGTGTATTATTTTCGATTCGTTTCGTTCCATCCGAATGGTACAAGATTCCGTTTCGTTCCATAAACCAAAGAAATAGAAAAGCGGCGATTCGTTTATTACCATCAGTAAATGAATGATTCTTAGTAATCAGATAAAGTAGCATGGCTGCTTTTTCTTCAATACTTTGATAAAGATCCTCTTCATTGAATGTCTGATAGATTGTACTAATGGAACTTCTGAACGACATATCCTTTTCGTTAGCAAAAAGAGAATTTCCTCCAAACTTTTCGCGCAATTCATCAATAGCAGCCATCGCATTCTCATAAGTCGCTTTAAATAATTCCCTATTTGTAGTATTGTTTATTTCAAGATTCTGATAATCATATCTATCAAGCGTATCAAGCCCATAAGCATAATCAGTTACAACACGCAATAATCCCGTCGCTTCAGAGTAATCCAGTGTTTTATGATCTAGCAGATTTGCCAGTACTTTGATAGTTTGTTTTAAATCCTCGTACTGCTCGAGTTTAATATTCTCTTTTACCACATATCCTTTTATTAGATACTCTTTCAGAATTTTATTTGCCCAGATACGAAACTGAGTCGCATTTTTGGAATTTACACGATAACCTACCGAAAGAATTGCATCAAGGTTGTAATACTTCACCTCTTTTGTCTGTGTCTTATCAGCTATTGCTCCGTGCTCAGTGGTATGTTCTATTTTGGAACATACCACATTTTCTTCCAATTCACCTGACATAAATATATTTTTCAGATGCTTGGTTATAGCTGGTCGCTTAGTCCCAAATAATTCTGCTATTTGCTTTTGTGTAAGCCAGATCGTATCTTGTTTCAATACTACATCTAATGCTGCTACCCCATCTGAAGTTGTATATAGTAAGACTTCTCCTGTATTCATAGTGATTAGATTTAAATAGTTTATAATAGACTGATTACATTCACAGAAATATCTGTGTCCTTTTATTGCTTGACAAGATAGTAGATATTTTATAAAACAGTATAACCAATAATATTATATTTAGACACATCATTCCTTGTATATTAGTTGCTCTTTTCAATATATCAGACTAAAAATTAAACAGATAATTAATCTGTAGGGAACGCTGGCAGGCGTTCCGTAATTCAAAACAAACGTAAGCCTCAATACCAACTTACACCCGATATTATGAGGAATTAAATA
Source organism: Bacteroidales bacterium (assembly GCA_051657165.1). GTDB lineage: Bacteria > Bacteroidota > Bacteroidia > Bacteroidales > UBA7332 > UBA7332. The sequence continues at coordinate 2,205 of JBOFKD010000226.1, forward strand.
AGAATCTTATATAAATCCAGAAGTCGAAAAAACGAAACGTTAATCTGGTCAATCAGGGAACTGCCTTTTTATCCTGAAAGTATAATTTGTTGGTAACCGCGGCGTTGAATCCTGAACCGGAATGGGTGAAGGATTCTACCCGTGGAAAAGATGCACCCCCACTAACCACAACCCCGAAGGTGGTTGTTTGTTTGTTTAGATGAATTAACCGTATAACTTGCAAAAATCACTTTTCGGACAAACAATGACCTGAAATTTGCTCAAAACAAATACTATGAGAGTTCTATCGAAATCTCATAGAAATAAAGGACAAACTATTCAAATTCGAATAGATTCTAATAGTTTGTCCTTCTTCTGTGTAATACTTTGCAAGATGGAGGTTGCCGATGGATTACTCTTCAACTATGAATCCAAACTCTCTTAGAAAATTATTAGTTTCTTTTCCTCCTTTAAATTCAGAAGAATCAAGTTCTTTACCTGTCGCAACTTTCGTGGCGATTGACAGTACATATTTGGGCGGATATAATTTGTCGTTATAATACAAATTAAATTTTGTTGAATTTCTTCTTACAGGGATTCCATTCTGATCAATATAGTTCAGAGCTTTTAAAATATGGTTCTTTTTTACATTTCTGTTTATCATAGCTTATTATTATATATTTGTTGTTATTTTAAATAATTGCAGAATTTTTAGAGCGTATGTCCGTTTATCAAAACCTGAACGTTTTTCTATTAATTCTATATAAAGTGCCGATTAACATTTGCAGATTTCCAACAAACAAAGTTGCCAATTATAACGATAAATTATTATTTATAATGTTACCCATAAACAAAATATCAACTATAGAAAACTTGATAAACGACCGGTGCGGCTGGTACAGAACCGACCAACTATATCGTAAACTATCACGATAATGAATGGGCTAAGTCTCACTAACAACTACCTTCGGGGTTGTGGTTTTGGAGAGATTATCACTTTCCAAGGGTAGAAGCAATCCTCCTGATGGAGTTTGATTGCTTCAACCGCCCGGTTACAGACAAATTATCCTTTCAGGATAGAAGAGGGAAGCTACCCCTCTCTCAAAAATCGGCTCAACCGCTCTTGATACGACCGCTTGTACATTCGCTTTGTCCTATCGTCCAGGAATGAATTATTGATCAGCCCATCTATTAGCGGATTATTTGTTGAGAACATCTTAATAATTGCATCACGTTTCTTTGGCAGTATTCCAATGCGATTGGCAAATGTGATAAAATCATCCTTACAAGGGTGACCACTGTTACTGTATATTTCAGAATGCTCACTTTGGGGCATCAAACCATTTTGCAAAGCAAAATCCTCGTCCTGCACATGAATGGAAGTATTCATTAAATCATAAGCAGGAGACAGCAAATAATCGCCATTAGCAGACTGTTGCAATGAAAAATTCTTTAGGTGAGCGTCGCCATTGGCAAATAAATAGTTAAACACAATCAAAGTAAACAGGTGGCTCATCTCCACTCGCCACGCAGAGACATTAGCTTTCAATAGTGTCGCTACATCTTCGTAACTCCCGGTATATTTATAATCTTTTCCGTGCGTATCACTAGTCTTTTGTGCCAAAGATGAAAAATCCTCCTGTTTGATTTTATTTCCATAGACATCAAAATCAAAACGCTTAGTAATGTAAGCTGCTTCGCCATTAGCAAAAAATACAATTGCATTTTCAGCAACTTTCATTTTAAACACTTGTTTAGCTATCTGCATCGTTAAATGTTCGTTTGCGGGTATGAAGTTTCTAAAACGAAGGTTTTTATAACCTGGTGCAGGCTTGATAATATAGCGTCCACGTTCGCCTTGTGGTGTAAGGACGATTTGCCCATTTTGCACCACAGCAGATAGTTTCTCCTGCACTCCCGATACCGATATTTGATTGATCCTCTCAGCAAGATCAATGCTATCAGCATCGTAATCAAAGCCTAAAACAGGACTGACCCGCTTGCCGTCAAAAAGTTTTTTTAGACAAGAAGGACTATATGTATCATATCCCGGAGTTAAGTTGCCGGGACAAACTTCTATCTTTTTCATATCTTTTTCACTATTATAGCTCCGATGGTGTCGGTGTGTGCCGTTGCTAACAACAACCCGAACGCATCATTTTCGTCAATTTTAAGCGTTTGACACTGGATAGCTTTGTTCGTCCCTTCGGAAAGCATATTAAAAAAGAATGGGAAAAGTGTTTCTGAAGAGAACTCTCTCTGACTTTTTGGGAAAGAAAGACTTATGGCTGTCTGTTTTTCGTCAATCAAAAATGAATCATCATAACAGAATATATATTTTCCGCTATCGGTTTCAGTTAGTATACCAGCCAAAACACCATTGCTAAATACTTGAGCCTGTCTCATCTATTTACCTCTTTTACCTTTAATATTAATTCCAAACCAAGAACTTCAGCTATTTTAGTAAGCGTACTCACTGACGGATTACCTTTGCCAACCTCAATACTTTTGATAATCCGCAAACTTAATCCCGAATAATCAGCTAAATCTTGTTGAGTTAAGCCTAACAAGGAGCGACGTTCCCGTATAATTGAATAAAACTCCATAGTGCAATATTTTACCTCTTTGCTGCAAAACTAATGTCTTTTTCTTTATTAGCAAGCAAAAAGTGCAATTTATTTCACTTAGTGTAATTGCTTAAGACTTTAGACATGAAGAGTATGATTCCAAAAAACAAATCCTATCTTTACCCCAAAACAAACAAAACCAAAAACTATGCAAAACCTGATAAACGACCGGTGCGGCTGGTGCGGAACCGACGAGCTATACGTAAACTATCACGATAATGAGTGGGGGAAGCCTGTGACGGATGATAAGACGCTGTTTGAGTTTCTTGTTTTAGAGAGTGCTCAGGCAGGGCTGAGCTGGATAACCGTGCTTCGTAAACGAGAGGGGTATCGCGAGGCTTTTTGTGGATTTGATGCCTTGGCAGTATCACAAATGCCGGAGAGTGAAGTGGAGCGGTTGATGCTTTTTGATGGGATTGTGAAGAACCGGCTGAAGATTAAATCGACGATCTCCAATGCCCGGCTTTTTCTGGATATTCAGAAAGAGTTTGGGAGTTTTTATAACTATACGCTATCGTTCTTTCCGGAACAGAAGCCAATCGTAAATAACTTCCGGTCATTGAGTGAGCTTCCGGTTTCGTCGCCCGAATCGGATGCTATGAGTAAGGATATGAAGAAGCGGGGATTCAAATTCTTTGGATTCACTATCTGTTACGCTTTTCTTCAGGCTACCGGATTTGTGAATGATCATCTGGTCGGCTGCAAATATTACGGATAACCCTTCTCTCTTCGGGTTTCCATTGATTATAAATGATTTAGCTGATTATACCTCTGGTATAGTTGATTTGTAGAACAAAATAATTTAACGATGTAATCAGAAAAAAAATATAGAATTATTTGGTTTATAGTATATTACCATATAACTTTGTACACTATAGAACCTGCCAAGCCTCTTAACAATGCTCAAATAGGCAGGTCTTTTTATTTTATATAACCATGAACACGATGAATTATTCAAAATATTACACTTCTCCCAAAGATCTGGTCAGCTTACTAAAAGCAAGAGGCTTACATATAGAGAATGATATTAAAGCCGAAAATTATTTACAGAATATCGGTTATTTCAGATTAAGTGCTTACTGTTATCCCTTACTGCAACAGCCTAAAAGTAGTCATCAATACAAAAATGGGGCTTCATTCAACCAGATACTTAATCTATATCGCTTTGATAGAAAATTACGACTGCTCATCTTTAATGAAATAGAGAAAATTGAAGTTGCTATAAGAAGTATTGTTATTAATACTGCTTGTGCACATTTCGGAGATATATTTTGGATGACCGATCCATCCAGATTCATTAATAATACTCACTTTACTAAGTTTATATCTGATCTTCAATCTGACATACGGAATAGTTCAGAGGATTTTATTATCCACTTTAGAGAGAAGTATAGCAATCCATTTCCTCCAGCATGGACTATTGCTGAAATATTATCACTTGGCGGTATATGTCATGTATATAAAAATATCAAAGACAATTCTCTAAAAAAGAAGATTGCAAAAAAGTTTGGACTACAACCAATCGTTTTTGAATCATGGATATTGACTTTAGCCGGACTTAGAAATATATGTTGTCATCATGGTCGTTTATGGAATCGAACTCTTAAACTAAAACCTGTAATACCACATAAAACCACTCACAAATGGATATCTAATGTTGCGTATATCGATATTCAAAGAGTTTATTTTCGACTATGTATTATTAAATATCTACTCATTTCAGTATCACCGCATAATTCATTCAAGGAAAAGCTGATCGAGATATTGGATAAGTACCCTACTGTCGATATTGCAGCGATGGGATTTCCTGATAACTGGACAGATGAGTTTCTTTGGACATAACATAAGAAGGAGATCATAAACTAAACTCTTATCTGTTATGCTTTTCTTCAGGCTACCGGATTTGTGAATGATCATCTGGTCGGCTGCAAATGTGGAGGGAAATAAGAAAAGAGAGGGAGTCCTCTCTTTCCTCTAATCGACCAGACTGGTGCTTTCCAGTAAACTGACAAACTGTCGCTTGATGGTTGTTTCAGAGATGAAAAATACGAGAACATTATTTCCTGTTTGCGTATATGCTGCTCTGAAATTCGCATTTTTCACTATTACTTTGTATTCATATATCGTCTGATTATTTCTTTTCAGGTGATATGCCGGTTTTATTTTATGCGGTCTGTTCAGAATAATATCCGGTAATTTGTGGTAAATATTCTCTTTTACCTCTTCTTCGTATTGGGGAAATTTACGAAAAAACTTCTCCATATATCTGTTGTCTTCAATGCTTACGTTTAAATCCATAGTCGTAAATTATTTAAGATTCATTCATCAGTATCCCTCTCTGACAGCCGGAATAATATTCATGAAAAAGATGTTGCTGCGCGGAAACTCAATTCGCTGTAACTGCTTCAGCAATTTAGGCAATTGAGCCTCTCCGATCTCTTCAAATGTTTTCTTTTCAAATCCATCTTCTTCTACACGACAGAGGTGGTCTCCGTATTTAAGGATACTTACTTTCCGGTCTTTTTTATACGTAAGAAGTTCGATCCGATCTCCCTCGCTCAGACCTTTCAGTTTCTCGACAGGCATATTGGTAAAGTATTTGATAGCAATCATTTTCATGCTGGCGGAAGATTTAAATTATATACGAATAACTGTCCTCCTCCTGAAAAGTTCAGACGGAAAAACACTGTTCTGTCCTTTCAGAATGCGCACTCCAATCGTTCGTAGGAGGGGGGACAACATGGATAAGAAGTTTTATTTTGAATTTTTTTAGTTTTCTGAATAGGGGGTTTTTAGCTTATCTGCGTATTTACTATAAAATGCGATCCGTCCGGATAATCATTTCGGATTATCTGTGCGGGTTGTGAGAAATCTAAACTGAGCCAGCCCCGGCTCATTAATTACTGATTGTATGAAACAAAAAACATTTAAAGCTACTGTTCTGATATTGCTGTCCCTGGTATTTTCGCTGACTTCCTGTTCGGGCGATGAACCTCTTACAGAGGTGAAGCCATCCAAAGCCGGACTGGTTAAGATTGAAATAGCTTCGCTTCCTGCAAAAACAACTTATACGCTAGGTGAGACCCTTTCTCTCGATGGACTAGTTGTAGAGGGAATTTATAACGATAACAGCAAGGCTAAACTTTCTGTAGCAGAAGAGAATATTAAAGGATTTTCATCGGAGAAATCGGCAGAGGAACTTACTCTGACGCTGGAGATCGAAAAGTTTACGGCTACTTTCGCTGTGAAAGTGTTGCCGGTGAAAGTCGAAAAAGGCATACTTACATATGTTGAACGGGGTATTACGACTTTAGTGCTGCCTGACCATGTGAAGGCTATTCAGCAGAATGTCTTCAGATCTTCAGGTATAACAGAAATAACCCTTAATGAAGGTCTTAATTCTATCGGAGAACAAGCTTTTGCCTGGTCGAAAATAGCAAAGATCAATTTTCCTTCATCACTGACTACAATCGAGGCAGCCGCATTTTACGGTTGCGAAGAACTTACGGAACTGGATCTTAGCCGGACTGCACTCCGGAAAATTACGCACGAAACTTTTGCCCTGAATTCGGGGGTAAAGAGTATCAAGCTGCCGGCATCTGTTAATGAGATTGAATATCAGGCTTTTCTGGATGCAACGTCATTGAAAGAAATCAATCTTCCCGAAGGATTGCATAAAATAGGCAACGAAGCTTTCCGTGAGTCGGGACTGGTTAATCTGAAATTGCCTAACAGTGTTTGCTTTATAGATCAGCGTGCGTTTTATCTGTCGCGTTCGTTGGAGCGTGTAGAGACTTTCGGGAATGTGATTCCTTGTGAGGATAAAGATATTCGCCGTAAAATGGAAAGCTCAACATTCGAACGTTGTCCGGATCTGAATCACTTTGAAATTCCGGCAGGAGTAGAGATTATCGGATGGAATACGGTATCGGGCTCTACACTGCTTAAATCACTGGTTATTCCTGCTACTGTAAAAGAGATTGAATATAGTGCTTTCTGGAATACAACGTTGAAAAATATTATAATCGAAGGAACTGTTCCCCCTGTTGCAGGAACTATTTCCGGAGCATGGCAAGCTTTCCCGTATGATCTTGAGTCTGTTAAAGTTCCGGCAGGTACAGCCGCTGTATATAAAACGGCAGTCGGATGGAACAGTTATGATGATAAAATTATAGAATAACCCGCTTCTCTATGAGTTCATCGTGACGAACTATCTGTAAGAAATGATGAACTCAGTATTTTAATCCTGATATAGAATAATATATTCTTTAGTTTTCTGAACTTATACAAACAAGTTTCATTTTTTTATCTGGTGGGCGTCGGAAACGTGAGTTTCCGGCGCTTTTTTATCCCGATGGATGTAACCGGATAAGCAATAACTGATTTAAACCATTATGAATACCGTATTATTATTACTTACATTGTTTTTTGTTTTGCGTCTGTTTACACTGTTTATTTCTCTTGCGAATGAGGCTCGTCTGAAGAGGGAAGGGGCGGTGCAGTTTGGTAAGCTGAATACTCTGGTGCTCACGTTTCTTCATGTTTTGTTTTATGTGTCTTCAGCCTGCGAAGCATGGATCGGTAAAGTGCAGCTCGACGATACGGGTTATATTGGAATCGGATTGTTTCTGTTTTCATATGTAATGCTGTTGTATGTGATTTATGAGCTTCGGAAGGTCTGGACCGTGAAGCTGTATATTGCTAAGAATCATGAGATAAATCGTTCGTTCTTGTTTCGTTACGTAAAACATCCTAACTATTTTCTGAATATTATTCCTGAATTAGCCGGAATAGGTCTGCTTTGCCATGCCTGGACAACGATGATCCTAATATTACCTGTTTACGCAATCAGTCTGTGTGTGAGAATCCGGCAGGAGGAACATGTAATGATGCATCTCTGATCAGCTTGTATTCCGTCTGTCTTCTCCTGTTTAATGTTCAGAATAAACAGGAGTAATCTGCTCTGTAATACGTAGAAATATTTTGGAATATACCTTTGATTAACTTTTATCAAAGGGTAATTAACTTCATTTGCACGTATGATTAAGTTGCAGGTTGTACAGCTCCTTCGAAGGAGACGTACATGTCCTTCAAAGGAGCTGTACATATCCTTTTAAGGAGACGTACGTCTCCTTAATTATTCATACGGTCAAAATAAATTATTTCTGCCTTGTAAAAAATTAATCATACGTATCTTATTACTTATTCGCAGTGAGATTTGCCGGCTTTATACGTATTTTATGTACCGGTTATACGAAAAGAGGAATGACAATATACTTGTGGAGTGTCAACATACCGGCATGATTATTGTCATTGGTAATGGGTTGTGAGAGAGTGTGTTGCGGAGGAATGTCAATATGACAATATGTTTTTGCTTTTTTTCTGTGTGTGAATTTAAAAAACGATGGTTTTATGTGTTAAGCATATATATATGCTGATCCATATTTTCGGTAGTAACTGCATAAACTGCATGAAATCAGACAATAAAGGCTGAGTAAATCTAAGTTTACTCAGCCTTTTATTATATTTAGTAAAGCTTGTAGTCAGTACGCAAAACGCGGAATTCTGTTCTCCGGCTTAACTGACGGGCTATTTCCTGCTGCTCTTCAGGCAACGAATTGATAAAGCTTTCGGTCAGTATGTCGCCATAGTTTAAGAACGGGAATTTGTCGGCAATATCATCATCAACAATTACAGGAACCGTTTTTCCGTATCCTTTTGGTGTCAGACGTTCTTTGTCTACTCCGGCTTCAATCAGATAATCGACCACGCTCTGAGCACGGCGGTTACTTAATTCGAGATTGTATTCGGCAGAACCGATAATATCGGTATGCGAAGCAAGTTCGATCGTGATATTCGGGTTCTCGTTGAGAATCATAACCAGATAATTCAGTGCATCTTTTGATTCGGGACGCAGAGTAGCTTTGTTAAAATCAAACAATACATTATCGACCCGGATTGTTTTGGCAATTGGCATAAGGATGAAATCTTTCTTATAGATAAAATCCTTTTCCTCCACAGGCGTGTCAAAATAATCTGCTACACTGAGATATCCCCGGCAAGAGGCCTGAACGGCATACTTCACACCCTGTTCGAGTTTGAAGCGGAATGATCCGTCCGTGCGTACGGGTTGTTTCTGATAGAATCCGTTGTCGCCCACAACGTGAACGCGGGCATCGCGGAGAGGTTGCTTGCGGTCATTCTTTACTGTCCCTTCCAGAAAACACTTCAATTCGGGTAGTTCAAAGGAGTAAAGGCGGTCGAAGCCACGTGCTGCACCCCGGTCAGAACTTAAGAATCCTTTCTCTTCGAGGTTGTAAAAGGCAATGCCGAAATCATCTCCCGGAGAGTTAAGCGGTAGTCCCATGTTTTCGACCTTCCAGGTTCCGGCAGGAGTCTGAGAGGCTTTAAATATATCCAGTCCTCCGAATCCGGGATGACCTTTTGAGGAGAAATAAAGCGTGCCGTCCTCCCGGATAAAAGGGAAGAGCTCATCCTCGGGCGTATTAATCTCTTCGCCCATATTTTCGATAAACGAAACAGCATCGCCCATCATCTTAGCCCGCCATATATCCAGTCCGCCCATGCCCCCCGGCATTTCGGCCACGAAATAAAGCCAGTCGCCCTGAGGCGATATGGAAGGGTGACCGACGGCTGTAAGCGAATCTTTCGTAATGGATAAAGACTGAGGATTACCCCACTCATCTTCGTTGCGCTGAGAATACATGATCTCCGTGACGGCTTCGTCCTGATTGCGGGAACGGGTAAAGTACATACGCATTCCGTCGCCGCTGATAGATACAGCACCTTCATCGGCCGGTGTATTAATCTCGCCATCGACAGCCTTAGGTTTAGCCCATCGTCCTTTTTCGTCGCGAACACTGAAATAGATATCCGCATTCTTTTGTCCCGTGATCGTACTTTTGTCTTTGCCTTTAGCCTGACGGCGTGTTGTGGCAAAGAACACCTGTTCGCCCTCTTTTCCCAGAAAAGCCGAAGAGTAATCCGAACCTCCGGTATAGTTGAGCGTAGGAGCCATACGAATCGTGTAACGCGTAGGATTCTTTTTGAATGCATCAATCTGTTCGCACATTTCGAGAGCATTCAGCGCAACGCGGCTGGTTGGATCCGACTCCAGATAAAGCTTGTAATTGGTGACAGCTTCCTTGTAGCGTCCGAGCTTCTGTTTAACCTGTGCCATGTATAAATAAACCAGCGGATTGGAGTATTTGGCTTTGATGGCATAGTTGAATGCAGACTCTGCGCGTGCTGTCTGGTTGTATAACTGATAGGCACGTCCCATCTTGAAATAAGCTTCGGCTCTTTCTTCTTTGTTCTTACCGGAAATTTTGCCGATAACTCTGCGGTATGTGCGTGCAGATTCATAGTACTCACCTTGCTTGAACTGATCGTCGGCAGTCTTCATGGATGCCGATTTGCAGGAGGTGAGTACTATGAAAAGAAAGAGAATAAGACGTGCGATATTCTTCATTCGTAATTAATCTATCTGTTCGGGCAGCAGCAAAGAGCTGTCGCCGTAACTCAGAAATCTGTAATCATTAGCCAGTGCATAGTCGTAAATACGTTTCCAGTCGCCTTTGAGGAATGCTGAAACTAATAGCAGTAAAGTGCTCTTTGGCTGGTGGAAATTCGTAACGATACCTTTGACAATATGGAAACTGTAACCCGGTGCAATCATAATCTGCGTAGAAGTCATCAGTACATCCGTATGGTTACGGTCCAGATAATCCAGAATGTTCTGCAAAGCCTCCCGGGTTGATAATGTAGCCGAACCATTGTAAGGCATCCATTGAGTCACCTTAAGTTCTTCGGCCGAAGCTTCCGGCTTTTTCGCAATCAGGTTGCCAATATAGTAAAGGCTTTCCAGTGTGCGTACGGATGTAGTGCCCACGGCAATAACCTTTCCTTCATGTTTCAGTAACTTCTCAATCAGAGAACGCTGAACGGAAATAAACTCCGTGTGCATTTCGTGCTCTGCAATATGTTCGCTCTTCACCGGCTGGAACGTACCCGCTCCAACGTGCAGAGTGATTTCGCCCAGATCAACCCCTTTGTTTTTAAGCTGATCAAGAACGTCAGGCGTGAAATGAAGTCCGGCAGTAGGAGCTGCAACAGAACCTTCAATTTTAGAGTAAACAGTCTGATAAGTCTCCTTATCACTCTCTTCAGTCCGGCGATTCAGGTACGGAGGAATCGGAAGTTCTCCGATAGAGTCCAGTAAATCGGCAAAAGTCAGAGACGGATTGCTCCAGCTGAAACGTACATCATGAGTATTTCCTTTCGTTCCCAGTTTCTCGGCCGAAAGAATTGCAGATCCTTTCGGAGTCTCAACAGTCAGATGCAATACACCCTCTTTCCATTTCTTGAGATTGCCGATCATGCACTGCCATACACAGGACTTAGTTTGCTGAAAGGATAATAAATAATCATGAGGCAGGATGGGTTCCAGACAAAATATCTCAATTTTAGCACCGGTTGCTTTTTTGAAAAACAAGCGTGCCTGAATAACTTTCGTATTATTGAATACCATAAGGGCATCCTCAGGTATATATTGCGCAATATCTCCGAAAGAGTGAGTTTCGATCTCACCCTGTTTGTATAATAAAAGTTTCGACGTATCTCTCTTTTGCAAAGGAAACTTCGCAATTCGTTCATCCGGAAGCGGATAATCAAACTCCTCTATTCGAATCTCTTCTGTCTTAGTCATATCTCTCTTTGAATTTTATTCTTTCTGTTATACAAACGTACACATTCTTTTCTTATTGTGAAAAACTGAATGGTTTAAAATGTATCGGTACACGGGCGCTTAGGGCTAAAAAAAGCAAAGGCTTCTGTTCGTGAAGAACAAAAGCCTTTGCGGTTTATTATTTCAGGTCTGAAATTACATCATTCCGCGTTCGCGAAGACGTTGTTGCCATTTCCATGCAGAAGCCAGTGTATCTTCAACAGTTTCCATAGCAGTCCAGCCTAATACGTTGTTAGCGTGGTCAGGGTTTGCCCATACTTTTTCGATATCTCCTTCGCGGCGATCTACGATTTTGTGCGGAACTTTAACACCTGTAACTGATTCGAATGTACGGATAAGTTCCAATACAGTCAAACCACGGCCTGTACCAAGGTTGAATGTTTCAACGTTTGCAAGGCTTTTACCTTCAAGCATACGGTTAACAGCAATAACGTGAGCTTTTGCAAGGTCAACTACATTGATGTAGTCGCGGATACAAGATCCGTCAACAGTATCATAATCGTCGCCGAATACGCTAAGTTCTTTGCGGATACCCATCGCTGTTTGTGTAACGAATGGAAGAAGGTTCTGAGGAACTCCGTTCGGAAGTTCTCCGATTTCGGCACTCGGGTGAGCTCCGATCGGATTGAAATAGCGAAGGATGATCGCTTTCAATGGTGCTCCTGAGTATACATCATCGCGAATGATTTCTTCGCAAATCTGTTTTGTGTTTCCGTAAGGAGAAAGAGCAACTTTGATAGGAGCGTTTTCATCTACCGGAAGAATATCAGGCTGACCATATACTGTACAAGAAGAAGAGAATACAATCGCTTCAGTGTTGAACTCAGGCATCAACTCAAGAAGATTCAATAAAGAATCAAGGTTGTTGCGGTAATACAACAATGGTTTTTGTACAGACTCACCAACAGCTTTGCTGGCTGCAAAGTGAATGATACCACGAATGCCTTTGTGTTTTTCGAAAACAGCTTTCATTGCGTTAAGATCAACACAGTCTACTTGTTCGAATGCAGGACGAATTCCTGAGATTTTCTCGATGCCGTCCAATACTTCGACGTTAGAGTTCGAAAGATTGTCAACGATCACTACTTCGTAGCCTTCGCTCTGAAGTTCTACAACCGTATGAGAACCGATATATCCGGTACCTCCGGTTACTAAAATTTTACCTTTCATACTGAAGATGTTTTATCGCTTAAATAGAATGAATGTTTCGTGTATGAAAAAAGAGTGATTCGTGAAATGTATCCGAAAAAACATCCACTATCACTCTTTTTCTATATTAATATGCTCTTGCGAAAAGAACGCGCTGAGCAGAAGGTTTTCCTGTTACCATACATTTACCAGGAGTTTTGTCGCCCTCTAAAGGAATACAACGGATAGTAGCTTTGGTTTCGTCTTTGATCAGCTCTTCTGTTTCAGGAGTTCCGTCCCAGTGAGCCAAAAGGAATCCACCTTTTTCCAGTTCCACTTTGAACTCTTCGTAAGTTTCAACCGTACGGGTGTTTTCTTTACGGTAGTCAAATGCTTTCTGGAAGATATTCGCCTGGATTGTATCCAAAAGATTAACCAGATAAGTTTCGATGTTGTCGAAGCTTACAGTTTCTTTTGTCAATGTATCACGACGAGCAATCTCTACAGTATTGTTTTCCATATCGCGAAGACCGATAGCCATACGAACCGGTACACCTTTTAGTTCGTATTCAGCAAATTTCCATCCCGGTTTTTTGTTGTCTGAATCATCGAATTTCACGCGTACGCCCAGTGCTTTCAGTTTAGCAAGAAGCGGATCAACTTTATCAGCAATAGCTTTCAATTGCTCTTCTCCTTTGTAGATAGGAACAATAACAACCTGGATTGGCGCTAATTTCGGAGGAAGTACAAGACCATTGTCATCCGAGTGAGACATGATCAAAGCACCCATCAGACGGGTAGAAACACCCCATGATGTAGCCCATACGTAATCGCGTCCGCCTTCTTTAGTTGCAAACTGTACGTCAAATGCTTTGGCGAAGTTCTGACCTAAGAAGTGAGAAGTACCTGACTGAAGAGCTTTACCATCTTGCATAAGAGCCTCGATAGTATATGTCTCAACAGCTCCGGCAAAACGCTCGTTAGCCGATTTAACACCTTTGTGTACAGGTACAGCCATGAAGTTTTCGGCGAAATCACCGTAAACATGAAGCATTCTTACTGCTTCTTCTTCAGCCTCCTCACGAGTAGCGTGAGCTGTGTGGCCTTCCTGCCACAAGAACTCTGCCGTACGAAGGAAAAGACGTGTACGCATTTCCCAGCGAACAACGTTTGCCCACTGATTACAAAGGATCGGAAGATCGCGGTACGACTGGATCCAGTTTTTATATGTATTCCAAATGATTGTTTCAGATGTAGGACGAACGATCAGTTCTTCTTCAAGTTTCGCTTCCGGATCAACAACTACCCCACTTCCGTCGGGGTTGTTTTTCAAACGATAGTGAGTTACAACCGCACATTCTTTGGCAAATCCCTCTACGTGATCAGCCTCTTTACTCAAAAATGATTTGGGGATAAATAACGGGAAGTAAGCGTTTACGTGACCTGTTTCTTTAAACATGCGATCCAGTTCGCGTTGCATATTCTCCCAAATAGCGTATCCGTAAGGTTTAATTACCATACAGCCGCGTACGGCAGAGTTCTCTGCCAGGTCGGCTTTGATTACCAAATCTTGATACCACTGAGAGTAGCTTACGCTGCGTGGTGTCAATTCTTTCAACTCTTTTGCCATCGTTTTATAATTCTATATTGAACTTTACGTTGATTATTTCTTTTATTGAAATGGCAAAAGTAATAAAAAACTATTTCAAATTGACTGTTTGATAAGTCGTTTCGATCAATTTTATCTGTAAAATATTCATGAACGAAAGATCGGTCCTGCGAGTATAAAAGAAAAAAGCGTCATGCCGGTTGTGGCATGACGCTTCTAAAGTTGTTTAGAAAGTATTATCTGTAGTTGTTATCAGATACAAATTTTGAATGAACGGTTGTTGATACGAACAATGTATACGCCTTTCTGTAATCCGTTAATTGTGTGTCTGCCACTTTCGAAAGTTTGATTCAGAATCATCTGACCATTGATCGAGTAAACAGAAGTGTAAGCTGTATCTGCGGCATCGATAATCAGGTTTTGTCCGGCTGCATATACACGGATTCTGTTTTCAGCAGCATCGGTGTTGCTGTTAGGGTCAGCTGTGAATACTTCCTGAAGAGGAGCATAGTATGTTTCTTTACCAGCAGACTTAATCTTAATTGTATAGAAATAAGTAGTCTCTTTCTGAGCGCCTGTTATTTCAAAAGATGTAGTTGACGGATCAAGAATCTCATTGGCAATGTATTTGCGTACTGGTCCTTCGTTGTCCATTGTGTGATTTCCGAAGTTGTCAGCATGATCTTTCGCATATGTATCCCATTGTTCTGCGTAGAATTTACGCGTTGGGGCATATATTGCGGATTTACGATAGATAGTCTGATCCTGAAGAATGCTGTTTGCATTGTTTTCTTCGCCGATCATATCAATGATTTCTCCGTTTTTAACCAGGAATAAAGCATCGTTCCCTGTGAAATAAAGAATTTTACAAGGAGAAGGATATCCTATTAATGTGTCTGCCGCAAGTTTAGCTTCCGTTAGTTTGGAGTTGTTATCCATAAGGCAATAACTCTCGCCGGATTTAAGCATACGCTCAGGGAAGTCGAAAGTGTATTTATCTAATGCTCCGCCACCGTTTTCCTGCATCGTGATTTTATAGTCACCTAAGAAAATATCAGCTCCGGTTCCGTTGTATACTTCAAGTCCCCGGTTGTTAGATGTTCCCTCTACATATTTTGAGAAGAAAAGATCTTCGGCTACCAGTTTATCATTTTCAAGAGAATAGGCTTTCAGATGAATTTCGTCAATTCCGTTTTGAGCTTCCCAGTTACAGGTAAATCCGTTTTCAGTAACATTATTTGCTGCAATAAGCTGAGGAGTAACAATGAATGCTTCACCTTTAAGAACGATAGACTTTTTGTTACCGTGCTCATCTGTAAATGTAATTTTGTTTTCAGAGATGCCAGCCTGACGCGGATGGAAAGTTACGAAATAGTCAGTCTTGTTTGCAGAGATTGTTTGTTCGCTGATTGTAAAGCATGGGTCAGCTTCGTCAAAAGTATATGCGACAGGATTTGTAAGTCCGGTTTGTTCAACAGAAAAGCGAAGAGTGTTGCCAGTTGTTCCGGATTGAATAGTATTAAATTGTAGCCAGTTTGTAGAAAGAAGGAAGTGAGGAGCCGGATTTTCTACTTTCTCGAAAATAGTGATTTCAGAGATGAAGAAGCGGGCATAGGTTTTTTTCGAACTTTTGAAAGAGATTTTGGAGTTCGCATTTACATTATTAAATGTAACTTCATAAGCAGGGAGAGTTCTGTCAGAAATGTTTTGTTTATCCAGAAGGACAGACTGAGTCGTATTGATGTCCCCGTCAATCATAACATGGATTACATTCGTGTCTTTTTCCCATGCCTGTGCTTTGAAACGGATTTTAATTTCAGAAGCAGTTTCTTTATCACCCGTAAAAGTGATCGCAGGAGTGGTTAATCGACCGTCGTTCGCTTTATCAGCCATTTTCAGAGCTCTTTCACTTTCGTAACACTGAAACTGTCCCCAGCCTTTATTGTCGGCTTTTTCATCGAGGGTTAGTTTCTGATCTTCGAAATAGAAAGTGCCTCCGGCATTCAGTGATGAATAGTTCGTAAACGTTTCCGTGAAAACAGGCGAATAGCCTTGCGCGAAGATGGCGCTGTTTAAGCATAGAAGAACAAAAAAGAGTAAATTCTTTCTCATAAATGAATAATTAATTATTGGTTCGTGGTTCTGCATGCAAAGATAATGCCAGTTCCGCACAAAAATATTTCTTTTATGTTACATTTTTATTGGGAATTACTTCTTCTTATTAAACTATCTCATCCTGAGACCTATAAGGCAGGTCCCGAATCAATGGTAAATAAATGTTGTGTTTCAGTAAATGTCATGCTTTTGAAATGGAAATGAAACAAAAAGAATCGTGCTTTGTCGTAAAATTAAACGACCAAAAAACTTTATGGAGCATATCTATCTAATCATTGTAATCTTCCTTGGATTACTAGCTATTACTGATCTGATCGTAGGGGTTAGTAATGATGCTGTTAACTTTCTGAATTCTGCGATAGGATCAAAAATTGCATCGTTTAAAACAATTATGCTGGTCGCAGCAATAGGAGTACTTATAGGTGCTACCTTCTCCAGTGGTATGATGGAGGTGGCACGTAGCGGTATGTTTAACCCGGATATGTTTACATTTAAGGATGTGATGGTGATCTTTATAGCGGTAATGGTAGCTGATGTTATATTATTAGATATATTTAACTCATTCGGTTTGCCTACTTCTACGACAGTGTCGCTTGTTTTTGACTTGCTGGGGGCTTCGGTCGCTGTAGCAGTGTATAAGCTGTCGGGGACAGAAGAGGGACTAAGTGCTATCGGCGAATATATAAACACGGCGAACGCTTTAGGTATCATAAGTGGTATTCTGATATCTGTGGTAGTAGCTTTTACTGTAGGTTGTGTTGTCCAATATATATCGCGCCTCATATTTACATTCAGTTATGAGAAGACATACAAATACTTCGGTGGTATTTTTGGAGGCTTGTCTGTGACGGCTATCTTTTATTTCCTGATAATGAAAGGAGCAAAAGGATCGTCTTTTATGCCGGCTGAAGTATTGAATTATATAAATGCACATACATTCCCGATTCTTCTGGCAACCTTCGCTTTGCTAACAATAATATTTCAGTCGCTTATTCTTTTATTCAAAACAAATATTCTGAAGTTTATAATTCTGGCAGGTACTTTCTCGCTGGCTTTTGCTTTTGCAGGGAATGACCTGGTAAACTTTATCGGTGTGCCTCTGGCCGGGCTGGAGTCGTATAATACTTTTGTGGCGAGCGGAGGAGACTCGAATGCCTTAAATATGATGATGCATAGTCTTCATAATTCGGTACAGACGCCAACCTATTTCTTGCTGGCAGCTGGTCTTGTGATGGTACTGACTCTTTATTTCAGCCGTAAAGCAAAGAAAGTAATACAAACTTCTATTCAGTTGAGCAGTCAGAGTCAGGATAAGGAAAACTTTCAATCGACTCCGCTTTCAAGAGCAATTGTGAGAGTGGTACTTAATATAGGTGAAGTTATTCATCGCTTTATTCCGAGTCAATTGACTAACTGGGTAGATAAGCGTTTTGAGAAACCTAAAGTAGAGCCCGGTGCTGCTGTTCTTCCTTTCGATCAGATCAGAGCATCTGTAAATCTGGTGGTTTCAAGTATTCTGATTGCATCGGCTACAGCATTAACACTGCCTTTGTCTACAACCTATGTGACGTTTATGGTGGCTATGGGTACATCACTTATTGACGGGGCATGGGGCAGAGATACCGCCGTATACCGTGTTTCGGGTGTTATTACCATTATCGGTGGTTGGTTCTTTACTGGTATTAGTGCCTTTACACTGGCATTTGTAATGGGTATGATTGTTATGTGGGGCGGATTTATAGCTATTCTTATTCTGGCTGTTGTGATTATTTATCTGATTATTTCATCCAATTTCATCCATAAGAAAGGAGAGGATGATAATATCATGTCAATGCCGGAGAGCCTGATTGCAGAAACACTTAATAAGAATGGTATATTTAATGCAACATATGAACGTATTGAAAATGCAGCAGAGCGTATCAGTATCCTTTTTGATACGGCAATAGATAGCATTTCGCAGAATAAACTCAAGGAGCTGAAAGCGGTCAATAAAGAAGCCGCAGAGTTTAATCAGTATACGAAGAATATAAAAAGAAATATTCCTGAAGTAATGGCGAATATGACAGAAGAGTCTGTCGAAACAGGTCATTATTATGTTCAGATTCTCGATCAGATGCGTGAGATCGCTCATTGCATTACATTTATTACGCAGCCGGGTTACGAGCATATCAATAATAATCATACTCCTTTTCATGAGGAACAGAATGATGCTCTGCGAGTATTGCAGAAGAAGTTTGATTCATACATGAAGCTGATTCTGAGTTATCTGAAAGAGAAGAGATTTGATGACTTTACTCCGGTCTTTGACGGACGTGATGAAATTCTTACTTTAATTACAGAGTTGCAGAAAGATCACCTTCGTTATTTAAGAGAATATCATGTGTCTACTAAAAGTAGCGTGTTGTATCTGGCTATTCTGAATCAGAGCCGTAATCTGGCAATTCATATGGCTAGTCTGATGAAGGCACTGAAGGCATTTTATTACTATAAGCCAAATAATTAATTAAATAATGTATGATCCCGGACAATTAGAAATAGTTGTTCGGGATTTTTTGTGAATTCTGTTTGCTGGCTCTGACTGAATTACTACTTTTGAAGCTCTTATTAAGTTATTCCTGACAAACTGGCGACGGAGTAATTATGGAACTAAAAATGCAAGATTGAATGAGTGAACTATATAAATATATTTCTCAGCAGGAATTTCTTATAATACTGGTTCTGACTGGTATTCTGATGATACGTACGTGCTATTTAATTATATACAGAAAAGCAATATATAAGCGGCAGAAGACTACAGATAATCCTGCATTGCCGGCAATATCTGTAATTGTGTACGCCTGTAATGATGCAGGATATATCAAAGATAATCTGCCTGAGATTCTGGAGCAGGACTATCCGCAATTTGAGGTTATCGTCGTTAATGACGGCTCAACGGATGAGACAAATGAGGAGTTAAAACTTCTGGAAGCCAGATATCCGAATTTATATCATACTTATCTGCCGGAAGAAGCAAAAACGCAGTGTCGCAGAAAGCTGGCTTTAAATATGGCGCTTAAGGCTGCCCGCTACGACTGGCTGGTTATGACAACTGCGAACACTTATCCGGTTTCCCGTAACTGGCTTGGCTCACTTGGCCGGAATATGGATGAAACGGCAGAAGTCGTTTTGGCTTATTCGGGATTAAGATCTACGAAAATCAGGGGAACATATTATAAAATGGATAACATGTTCTTTCAGTTGCGGTACCTGGCTCTGGCTAAATGTAATAAACCTTATATGGGTGTGGGTAATAATCTGGCATTCCGGAAGAGTATTTATCAGCAGCGTTTGTTTAGCGGAATCTTGAATATCCCGGTCGGGGAGGACGATATACCGGTGAACAGAATTGCGAATAGCCGCAATACAAGAGTTGAGTTATCACCTGAGTCAATTACAGAAGTCAAATACCAGTATCTGAGTAAGGCCTGGAGAGAACGGAAAATGGGCTATTCACTGTCAAGAAAATATTATAAAAACAAAAACTACAGATGGTGGGAACCGGAACCGCTGGTTCGTTATTCATACTGGATCGTATTGTTTCTGTCTATTGTAAAAGGATATTTTTGTAACTGGATTTTTGCATTGATTTTTGTGAAATTTTCATTACTCTATTTCTTATTCTACTATTTTACAATAAACCGTCTTGCTAGACAATTTGGAGAACCCCGATTCGGAATATCTTTGCTGAGACGGGAATTTTCTCAGCCGTTTGTGGATTTGTTTTATAAAAAGAAAGGAAGAAGATATTCATGATGAATGAGTTTGTGGCGGATTTGCTGGTGATTCATCTGAGTGATTCGGATGAGATACAGGTGAAGTATAAAAAACTGCGATTGTTGCTGAACCGCTATGTGCTTTTGAAAACAAAAGGGGATGGCGTTGTTTATCCCAATCAGGCATCCAGACTCGAAAGTCTGATGAAGCGATGCGAGCTGGCTATGATTCACCGCTTTCGTATAAATGCTTTTCGTGTTAAGACTAATAAGCTTCGTACAGAAAGACTGCAACTGAACGAAGAAGAATATATTTGGGAATTATATGCATTATACTCCCTGATGCAGCGACTGGAGGGTGTGGAAAATGAAAAGCATCTTTTTGAAAATCTTTTTCATCTTTCATTGCCCTTTGCAAAAAATGCAGAATCAGGCGGGAAGAAAAAAGAATTTGTTGAGCATAAGCAAATAATACCTGTCCGTTTTATTGAAGCCGATGGTGAAGATGATATGCTGATATTGGTTCAGCGTGAGGATGAGGTGAATGAGCAGCTGAAGATACGCATTAAAGAGGATTCCCGCTATTTAAGAGATTTAGCACCGGATACGTATCTGAATCTGATTTTTCTGAATCAGCAGAAAGAGGAGAATTTTCCGGATATCATTGTTGTTGAGCCAAACTATCTGATTGATATCAGTGCTATCGCTGAATGTTTTAAGCCTTACGGGCATGACGAGCTGAATTATTCTTTTTCGCGTTTGACCCCTGCCGAAAATACACGGCATATCCTTTTAGGAAATGTGGCTAATGCTTTTCTGGATGAGCTGATTAATGAGACGGATGATAATCCGGTTGATTATATGGAAGCGATGCGAAAAGTATTCCGGCTTTCTCCATTTGAATTTTCTACCTGTGAGGATCTTAATGATCAGGCTGCGGAACGGCAATTTTTTCAGGAAACAAAGCTTCAGTTTGATAAAATAGCACAAATCGTGCGTACTGATTTTTCGAATCCTAATTATGATATAGACCGGAGCAGGGCTATTCTTGAGCCTTCTTTTATTTGTCAGGCTCTTGGCTTGCAGGGACGTCTGGATTTAATGCTGGATGATTATTCGAAATTCATAGAATTGAAATCGGGAAAGGCAAATGATCAGCAGGGACGTCTGGCTCATCGCGAGAATCATTTCGTACAAATGATGCTTTATTTTGCTGTTCTGACTTTTAATACATCATCAAACGCTCAGGATATTCAGGCCTTTCTGATGTACTCGAAGCATGGTATTCTTTATCCCGAAAAGCCATACTGGGCTTTGGTGAGGGAATCCATTCAATTGCGAAATAAGATAGTCATATTTGAATATAAGATAAATGAAGCTAATTCTGCTGAATATACAGCCGGGTTCTTTGCTCAGATAACAGCTGATAAATTGAACCGTCAACAATTATCAGGGCGTTTCTGGGAAATATACCTGCGTCCGGTAATCGATAGTTTTGCGGAAAGTATTCAGAATCTGACAGAGGAGGAGAGAATCTATTTTTTCCGGATGTATACATTTATCACGAAAGAACTTTATCTTTCTAAAGCCGGAGGTAGTGCTTCTCATGATTCAAACAGAGGAATATCTATGCTTTGGGATGCTTTATTTGAAGAAAAAATTGAAGCCGGAGAGATACTGTATGATTTGACGATCGAGAAATCCGAAATTATAGATAATAATCATACCATCCGGTTGTCGATACCTCAATATGAGTGTGAGCTTTTGCCAAATTTCAGAGTAGGTGATGTGGTTGTGTTTTATACGCGTAATGATGAGTTTGCGAACGTGACGAACCGCCAGATTCTCAAGGCATCTGTCTCAGAGATATCAGATACTCACATCGAACTTCGGCTGCGAATGATTCAGCGTCATGCGAATTTGTTTGATCAGTCTCACAAGTACGCAATAGAGCATGATTTTATGGATGTCGGTTATTCTTCTATGTTTAAAGGGCTGGCTACTTTTTTGAAAGCTCGTCCCGACAGAAGAGAGTGGTTGCTGCATGGAGGTCGCTATGGCGATACTCCGGGTTATAAGATGGATGCCGAAAAAGAAGATCTTGACAGAATTACGGATAAAGTGAAGTCAGCTAAAGATTACTTTCTGTTAGTGGGACCTCCCGGTACGGGGAAGACTTCTCAGGCACTTAGGAGGATGGTTGATGAATACTTCTTCAGGTCAGATGCCAATATTCTTTTATTGTCTTTTACGAACAGGGCTGTAGATGAAATCTGTCAGATGCTTGATACATTTGGCGATCAGGTTGACTATGTACGGATCAGTTCAGAGAGTGCCTGTGAAGAACAGTATAAAGATCATTTACTGGATTCTTATTTGCAGGAATGTAATAACCGCAAAGAAGTAAAGGAAAAGCTGGAGCGATGCCGGATTTATGTGGGTACTGTTTCGTCAGTAAGTAGTAAGATGGAGCTGTTTCGTCTGAAGCATTTTCAGGTTGCAATGGTGGATGAGGCGACTCAGTTGCTGGAACCTCAGCTTCTGTCTCTGCTCTGTGCGAGAGATAAATACGGAGCGAATGCAATTGATAAGTTTGTACTGATAGGCGACCATAAGCAATTGCCGGCTGTAATTTTGCAAACCGAAGAAGAATCGGAGGTAAGGGAGCCGGTTCTGAGAGCATTGGGGATTCATAATTTGAAAGATTCATTTTTTGAACGTCTTTACCGCAAGGCTCTTTGTGAAAATAATACAGATCAGATGGATATGCTGGTGCGTACCGGCCGTATGCATCCTGTGCTGGCTGATTTTCCAAACCGTTTTTTTTACGAAGGAAAATTGCTGCCTATTCCTTTACCTCATCAGCAGGAAGATTTGCCATTCGGGACAGAACAACCGGATAAACTATTGTCGGTATTAGCTTCATCGCGAATTGCGTTCTTTAATTCTGGGAAAGAGATGGTAACTTCTTCCGTAAAAACCAGTAAGAACGAAGCTGATATGATCGGGGCAATAGTTGCCGGATTAGAGAAATTATATCGTGAAGTTAATTCACCCTTTATATTATCGGAAGAGATTGGTATTATAACTCCTTACCGGAGTCAGATAGCATTGATCCGTAAGTCATTGAAGGATGCCGGATTCGAAAATGTAGATGAGGTGATGATTGATACAGTAGAGCGTTTTCAGGGATCACAAAGAAATGTGATTATTTATTCATTCTGTATTAATCGTTTTTATCAGTTTTCGTTTCTGTGCAATACGATAGAAGAGAATGGTTATCAGATTGACCGGAAGCTGAATGTGGCAATGACGAGAGCGCGGAAGCAACTCTTTCTGGTTGGTAATAAGGAGCTGATTGCTCAGAATAGTTTATATGCTGATTTGATTCAATCCATTCCTGATATTTATGAAAAAGAATAACGAGTCTCAAATAATATATTAAAGAAATATGAGAAAAACACTTTCATTATGTAGTCTTGCATTATTGATGTCAACGTCTTGCGTAAGTAAAAAACAATATTTGCTTTCTGAATCCGGACGTCAGGATGCTATCAGCCGGGGCGATGCTTTGCAAAGAGAGCTGGCTTTGAGTAAATCTACGAATGAACACTATAGTAAACGTATCAGTGATCTTCAGAAGGATACAACAGAGCTGGGGAAGAAAGCCAGATCCTTTCAGGCTATGCTTAGCTCAAATATGAGTCAGAAGGAAAAGCTCGATGCAATGCTACAGCAAAAACGCGAAGAACTGGATCAGCGCGAACAAACCATAAATGAGTTGCAATCAATGATAGATGCTCAGAATAATCGTGTAGCTCAGCTTTTGAGTAGTGTGCAGGATGCTTTGCTTGGATTCGGAAGTGAAGAGCTGACAGTGACGCAGAAAAATGGCAAAGTTTATGTAGCAATGTCTGATAAACTTTTGTTTCAATCCGGTAGCGCTAAATTGGATAAACGGGGGATTGAGGCGTTAGGCAAGCTGGCAGAAGTGCTGAATAAACAAAACGATATTGATGTTTATATTGAAGGGCATACAGACAGTAAGCCAATTAATACGGTTCAGTTTAAAGATAATTGGGACTTGAGTGTGATTCGTGCCACGTCAGTTTCCCGTATTTTAATTAAAGATTATGGGGTGAATCCGCTTCAGATTGTTCCGAGTGGAAGAGCTGAGTTTATGCCGGTTTCAGATAATGAGACGGCAGACGGGCGGAGTAAGAACCGGAGAACCGAAATAATTATGGCTCCGAAGCTTGATAAATTACTTGAAATTCTGCAATAGTTTAACATTTTAAAAAAGCTCTGATCGCAATCCGTGATCAGAGCTTTTTTATTTGTATCTTACTTGATTTTAGTATTTTAAATATTTCGTTCGATGAATTGTTTTAAACTTACTAATTAATACGACCGGTTTTTTAATATATTATTTTGGAAAAGGTAGTTTTATTTAGCTATTGGTGCGGTCTGAGAATAGAAACTTTTGAAATAATACGTTGTTATTATTTTGTCGATTAGATAATGAGACCTAAACCTTAACTTATTAAATTAAATTTATTGTATATGAAAAAGTTTATTCCTTTCCTATTCGCACTGGTTTTGTTTGCATCGTGCGAAAAAGAGCCGGATACTGACAAATTGCACAATCAGTATATGGTTTATACCCAGTATGATAAAGATGCTAATTTTGAGAAAGACAGTGCTTTTTATATTCCGGATAGTATATTAGTTATTGGCGGTAGTGAAAAACCTGTTTACTGGACTGATGCAGAAAATTCAAATGCAAAACAGATTATCGCTGCTTATGTTGCCAATATGACTAGCAGAGGATACAAACAAACAAACGATAAAGAGGAAGCCGATTTAGGTTTGCAGGTTAGCTATATTGAGAATACAAACTATTTTGTAGATTATCCATACGATAACTGGTGGGGTGGATATCCTGGTTACTGGGGACCTGGTTACTGGGGATCAAGCTGGAATAATTACGGATGGTATTATCCTTTCCCAATTGTTTACAGTTATTCTACAGGTTCTTTGTTGACAGAATTAGTTGACCTTAAAACTCCGGGAACAGATAAAAAAATGACTGTTTTGTGGAATAGCTTTATTAGTGGATTGTTGTCAGGCAACGAAACTATTGATATTACTAAAACTGTAAGTGGAATCAATCAATCGTTTAATCAGTCAACTTACTTGAAAACAACACTTAAATAAATCTGTTAGAGATAATACTCCTATTATTTCTATTGATTAATCACTATAAAGTTACATACAATGAAAACTATAAAAAATATAAGCCTGAAAATGCTTGCATTAGCAACAATTGTTTTTTCAATTCCTGCTGTAGCTAATGCTCAATCGGGAGTAGTGAACTACTCATCATCGGCATTTAATAATTATTATTTGAATGGAGACTGGCAGTTTAATATACCTGTTAGTAACGACTTCGCAAGTAAAGCAAGTGGTTGGGGTATGAGTTTCGACGGAGGTTACTACTTTACTCCTAACTGGGGTGTGGGTGCTTTCCTTAACTACAGTACAAATCATAAATATGTGCCTACAGAAACATTAATGTATCAAAACGCGACTCTGACTACTAATCAGCAGCATTCGGTATTTCAATTGCCTTTCGGGGTTTCCGGACGATACAGAATTATGCCTGGCGGAGTATTTGATCCATATATTGGAATGAAATTAGGTGCAAATTACACTCAAATGGCATCGTATTTCTCAACATTCAAAGCTTATGACCGTACATGGGGGTTCTATTTGTCTCCGGAGATTGGTACAAACATATGGCTTACTCCTAATCAGACAGTAGGTTTGCACGTAGCTTTGTATTATAGCTATGCAACAAATAAAAGTCATGTGTTAGGTTATACTATGGATAATCTGAATAACTTTGGTTTCAGACTTGGTTTAGCTTTTTAATAGTATAGTAATATAGATCGCAGAGAGGTTGTTTCTTAAAAGGAACAACCTCTCTTTTTTTTTGCTGTGTCGTGCCTGGTATTGGGGGATTAGCGTATAAATACAGCAGATTCAACAATTACTTGCTGTTATCTGCCACTTATTGTTATCTGTAATATTCGCATAAACGCAAGCGTATATACGTATCTGTTAGCCGGAATAAAGGAGGGATTAGTTTTTATATACGGTTGATTTAGTTACGAAATACGGTTGATTTCTATTTCCGCTCCGGACCGGAATACAATCCGCTCCGGAGCGGAAATAGAACCGGTCCGGGGCGGAATAATAACCCCTCCGGAGCAGAATTCTAAAGAATACGGATGAATGAACTAAATATCTTATATACAGTAATTAATTGCCGGTTTGTTCTTGCTAAAATATACGGTTGCTGTTGAAGGAATGGAGATATATCAGACAATATTTATTAGCTACCGGCAAATGAAAGTTTGCTACTTGCAAAACTTATTTTGCTACTTGCTAATTTCAGTTTGCTACTTGCAAACGGGCATGATCCTGCTGTTAGAGATTTGCTTAAGAGAAATTCGAAATTCTCTTAAGAGAAAATGGAAAACCACTTAAGAGAATCTGCGGAAGCTCTTAACTCTCTAAAAAACTATACACAGAGTTTTGCTGTTTGAATTGCAACCAATTGCAACCGCATAGCTGAAGAATTTGTAAATGCTTATTATATAGCGATTTGTGAGGTGTTTGAAAGGTTGCAATTGAGGTTGCAAATGGTTGCAATTGATGACGATTGGTTGCAATTGATTTTTTTTGAATTGCAACCTGTATCATATTGTTTAACAGTGTATTATGTCGGGTTGCAATTGGTTGCAATTGAAATCAGGAAAATTTGTGTGCAGGTATTTTCCCGATGAGCAATTCGTATAAGAAATCTAATCGCGGAGACGCCTACTCTGTATTTTCTACACAGAGTTTTGAGTTTTGAATCGACACAATCAGCACTTTTAGATTAAATAGATGGTTAACAGGTGTATAGGTGTGCTGATTCACCTCAAATGAATCAGCACTAAGAGCTCCAATCAGCACTGAATCAGCACACTTGTTATTAGTATATATGCTTGATTATATGCTGGTTGCATCCTGTAGGTGCTGATTGTGCTGATTGTGCTGATTGAAAATCAAACTTTAAGTGCGTTATATGGAGTCCGGGCAATACGATTTTTTGATACATCTTTCTCCTTTTTTGTTAGTGGAGAGTATTCTTGATTTTAGAAAGGTTAATGATTTGGGTTATTATATTATCTGTAACGTTTTGATCTGTAGTTCGTATGTGTGATCAGATTTGATATAATCGTATCATATAAGTAGCAGATCATGTGTTGTTTATGAAAAAGATCGTTAACTTTCGGACGTTTTATTTATTAAAAACAGAGCTTATGGGAAATGAAAAATTAAAACTGGCTATTGTCGGGTTAGGCGGAGTAGGAGGTTATCTCGGAGCTATGCTGGCAAAGCATTATACAAATAAATCCGATGTTGAAATCTATTTTGTAGCACGCGGTGAAACATTGAAAGTTGTACAGCAGGAAGGTCTGACGCTGAAAGGTACAAAGCATACATTTACGGTCAGACCGGATGGAGTTTCGGATGATCCTTCTCAACTGCCGGAGATGGATTATGTCTTTTATTGTACAAAAAGTTATGATCTGAAAACCGCTGCTCAGAATTTGCGCGGATTTTTGAAGGATGATACGGTTATTGTTCCATTTATGAATGGTGTGGATGGAACTGAAGTTTTGCGAGAGATGTATCCCCGCCATATTGTGATGGACGGATGTGTTTATATTGTCGGTTTTATTGAGTCTCCGGGCATCGTACTGGAAACAGGAGGGCTTGATCGTTATTGTTTTGGAAGCAGACAATTGTCGCAAGAGAAAATGAAGGGTCTTGAATATATTTTTAGAGAAGCTGGTGTAGACGGTGTTTTTGATCCTGAAATCGAGAGAACCGTATGGGAGAAGTTTTCTTATATTTCACCGATTGCAACAATAACATCATATTTGAAGAAACCATGTGGTGCAATTGCTGAATCTGATTCGGATCTGGAGCTGTTAGGTAAGCTTTTCTTAGAGTTTGAAGCAATAGCTTTGAAGAAAGGTATTCATATGAGAGAGGGTATTATGGCTAAGAACCTTCATATAATGAAGAAATATCCTTATGATACAACTACTTCTATGCAGCGGGATTTTATGGCGCACCGGAATACGGAGGTTGATTCACTAACCGGATATATCGTTAAGCAAGGACTTGCTCTGGGAGTAGATACTCCTGAATATGCTAAAATATATGATGAATTAAAGAGCCGGAATGACTGATTAATAAGACGAGACGTATATAAAAAAGAAAAGGTTGTCTCGCGACAACCTAAACCCTAATTAACCTTAAATCTAATACCATGAAAAACATGTTGCAAATATAGAGCGTGGATTCAGAAATGCAAAGCAATCAGGTGTAAAAATGGAGTTAATTAACGTAATTTAAGTTGTTGAGGGGTTTGTTTTTTGTTAAAGCTTAAAATTTGGTTAGTTGTAATCTCCTTTTTAACGTGCGTTTGCAGATGAGGCTGACAGATGTATTATTGTAGTCTTGTTTAAATGATTTGCTTTAGAATACAAATTTCTATTTTTGCAGGAGGATTAATAAATGATGGTATGGAAATAAAGGTAGCAGATGTTATAAAGAAGGCCGCTCCTGATTTTAAAGGTGTTGCCGTTTTTGCAAGCGTTGTTAATAGTGAAGCATCCGTAGAGTTATGGGATCTTATATCCCGTCTTGAAGAAAATATACGGCAGGAATATGAATTGCCTCAGTTGAATAAGAGAATAGAAATTCAGAAAACAAGGCAAGTGTATAAAGCTTTAGGAAAAGATCCTAATCGCTACAGGCCTTCAGCTGAAGCTCTTTGCCGGAGAGTGTTGAAAGGGATGCCATTGTACAGAATTTCTGTATTGGTGGATTTGATTAATTATATATCCATAAAATATGGTTACTCTATCGGAGGATTTGATTGTGATTGCATAAACGGAGATCTGGAGCTTGGAGTTGGAATGAATGGTGAACTCTTTCAGGCAATCGGGAGAGGAGAACTTAATATTGAAGGATTGCCCGTTTACAGGGATCATACCGGGCCGGTCGGAACTCCGACGAGTGATGAGGAGCGTACACAGTTGCAGCTAAATACAACTTCTCTTCTTATGATTATAAATGGATATGAGGGTGGTCTGAAGTTTAATGATTGTGTGGCTGAAACACTGGTCCTTCTGCGTAAATATGCGAAAATGACCAGCTTTGATGTTATGCGGTTTGAATAATCTGATCTTTTTAATTCCTGCATAAACATTTGTAAGGTCCTGATTTTTTTTGTTGTATTATCAGGATGAAATAGTATGGAACAGTCTCTTAAATAATTTATTAGAAATCATTCCCGAGACGTGAAATAAAATAAAAATAAAGTGTAATCGGGAGATAATTCGGTTTATTATTTTGTATTTCAAAGAAAAAGAGTAATTTTGCGAGCCGATTATTATTCCAACAATAAGAAGATTGTCGGGTAGATTTATGATTCTCAGTGTCCGAGAATGTAGATTGCTTGACTATCAAGCAAATTATTATTAACAATTTAAAACTTATTAAGCAGTGGATACTTTAAGTTATAAGACCATTTCTGCGAACAAAGCAACTGTACAAAAAGAATGGGTTGTTGTGGATGCAACAGACCAAGTTTTGGGACGTATCGGCTCGAAAGTTGCGAAACTTTTGAGAGGTAAATACAAACCAAACTACACTCCTCACGTTGATTGCGGTGATAACGTAATTATCATCAACGCAGACAAAGTAAAATTAACAGGAAACAAATGGAATGACCGTGTATACTTACACTACACAGGTTACCCAGGTGGACAAAGAGAGAACACTCCGGCGTCTTTATTGAAAAAAGGTCCGGATCGTTTGTTTAGAAAAGTTGTTAAAGGTATGCTACCTAAAAACAGACTTGGTGACAAGTTGATCGGTAACATGTATGTGTATGCAGGTACTGAGCACCCACACCAAGCACAACAACCAAAAAATATTGATATAAACTCTCTTAAATAATTGATATGACAGTAATTAATGCAATCGGAAGACGTAAAGCAGCAGTTGCTCGTGTTTACGTTAGCGAGGGAACAGGGAAGATTACTATCAACAAGCGTGACCTAGCAAACTACTTTCCTTCTACAATCCTTCAGTTTGTGGTTAAACAACCTCTAAACACTGTAGGTGTTGCTGAGAAATATGACATCAACGTTAATCTTGACGGTGGTGGTTATAAAGGACAGGCAGAAGCTTTACGTTTAGCTATTGCTCGTGCGTTGGTTAAAATTAATGCAGAAGATAAAGCTGCGTTAAGAAAAGAAGGTTTCATGACTCGCGACCCTCGTGTTGTTGAGCGTAAAAAACCGGGACAACCAAAAGCAAGAAAAAGATTCCAGTTCAGCAAACGTTAATGTTTTTTTGCTCCGGACAATGCCTTGTGGCCTGATGTTCGCAGCTTAATGGATACTGGCATAATCAATTGCTTGATAGACGCACGTTTAGTATCCAAATCGGACGGACTCACTTTTGTGACTACCGTGTGATTGAATTAGTTGAATGTAAACGAATTAAAGATTTAAAACAATGTCAAGAGTTTCTTTTGAACAATTATTAGAAGCAGGATGTCACTTCGGACACCTTAAGAGAAAGTGGAACCCTGCTATGGCTCCTTATATTTTTATGGAGCGCAATGGTATTCATATCATTGACCTACACAAAACAGTTGCTAAAGTAGAAGATGCAGCTGAAGCTTTGAAACAAATCGCTAAGTCTGGTCGTCGTATCCTATTCGTAGGTACTAAAAAACAGGCTAAAGATGTTATCGCTGACAGAGCTGCAGCAGTAAATATGCCATACGTTACTGAGCGTTGGCCGGGTGGTATGTTGACTAACTTCACTACAATCCGTAAGTCAGTTAAAAAAATGAGTACTATCGACAAAATGACTAAAGATGGTACTTTCGAAAATCTTTCTAAAAGAGAAAGACTTCAAATCACTCGTCAACGTGCTAAATTGGAGAAAACTCTAGGTTCTATCTCTGATTTGACTCGCCTTCCAGCTGCGCTTTTCGTAGTTGACGTAATGAAAGAACACATTGCGATTGCAGAAGCTACTCGTTTGGGTATTCCTGTATTCGGAATTGTTGATACTAACTCTTCTCCAAGAGATATCGATTTCATCATTCCTGCGAATGACGATGCTACAAAATCAGTAGACGTGATCTTAGGTGCAGTTTGCGGTGCAATTGCTGAAGGTCTTACTGAAAGACAAGCTGAGAAAATCGATAACGAGGAAGCTCCAGCTAAAAAAACAGCTAAAGCTAAACCAGCGAAGAAAGAGAGAACTAAAAAAGAAGACGAAGAAGCACTAAACGCAAAAGTTGCTGATAAATTCGTTTCTAAAGAAGACTAATTTCTATATTCTATTGTTTGGGGTTTGAGGCTATCCGGCCTCAAACTTCAAACTTTAATATTTAACGAATAAAGATTAAGATATTATGGCAGTTACTATGGCTGATATCACCAAGCTTCGCAAAATGACCGGAGCTGGTATGATGGACTGTAAAAACGCGTTGACTGAAGTTGATGGCGATTTCGATAAAGCAATGGAAATTATCCGTAAAAAAGGACAAGCTGTAGCAGCTAAGCGTTCTGATCGTGAAGCTTCTGAAGGTTGTGTTCTTGCTGCGGCTAGCGGTGATTTCGCTGCAATCGTGGCTTTGAAATGTGAGACTGACTTCGTTGCTAAAAACGAAGAGTTTGTTGCTCTTACAAAACAAATCCTTGATGCTGCTTTGGAGAACAAACCTGCAACTATCGAAGAACTTAACGCATTGACAATTGGTGGTACTTCTATCGCTGATTTGATCGTTGAAAAAATCGGTTCTACAGGTGAGAAAATGGAAATCGGATACTACGAATTCGTTTCTGCTCCTTCTACAGTTGCTTATATTCACCCGGGTAACAAACTAGCGACTGTCGTTGGTTTCAACCAGGCTGATGTTGATGCTCAGGTAGGTAAAGATGTTGCTATGCAAGCAGCAGCTATGAACCCTGTAGCTTTGAACAAAGATGCTGTACCTGCTGAAATCGCTCAGAAAGAGTTTGAAATCGCTCGCGAAAAAGCTCGTGAAGAAGGTAAACCAGAAGAAATGCTTGATAAAATTGCTCAAGGTCGTATGAATAAATTCTACCAGGAGTCAACTCTATTGGAGCAAGCTTTCATCAAAGATTCTAAGGTTTCTGTAGCTAACTACTTGAAATCTGCTAACAAAGATTTGACTGCTGTTGCTTTCAAACGTGTTACTTTGAATGTTGACTAATTCTGTCTTCAGAATAAAGATATAAAAAGGGGCAGCCTGACTTTTTTGTCAGGCTGCTTTTTTTTATATCTGTTAGTTACTGCCCTCTGATTGATAATTGGAGTATCTGTAATCTTCTCCGGGTATTAATAAGTATGTCTGATCTTATTTCGGCATATATTCTGTGATTATGAATAATCATCATTATATGTTCCAAAATTAATAGCTTAATGAACAGATTTTTTTTGAATTTGTTATTTCATAAAGAACATTCAGTTCATATAGCTTCTTTATTCACTGTCGAAAATTGAGCATGAGCTGAAGGTTTGATACTTAAAATATAACAAAGCCAGGGGAAAACGACAATCATCCCTAAAAAAAATGCTACATTTGTAGTTCGATAAAAAATAGACTATACAAATGATAAATCGCGCGTTAATTCGTATTAAAGTAGTACAATTGCTATATTCGTACTATCAGAATGAAGAGAGAGATATTGTAAAGGCTGAAAAGGAATTGCTTTTTAGTTTGGATAAGGCATACGAATTGTATAACTATCTTTTGCTTTTAATGGTTGAGCTGACTGATGCTCAGAATAAAAGAATAGAGATAGCTAAATCTAAATTTCTTGCATCCGAAGAGGATTTAAATCCAAATACAAAATTTGTCGATAATCTCTTTGTTTATCATTTAAGACAAGATCCTGATTTCCGTAAGTATCTGTCTCAGCATAAACTTGCGTGGGACGAAGAGTTTGTACGTGATATGCTGGATTTGATTCTTTCGTCTGAAATCTACACAGAGTATATGGCTTCGGAAGAGCGTTCTTTTGAGGCTGATC
This sequence comes from Bacteroidales bacterium, assembly GCA_051657165.1. Taxonomy (GTDB): domain Bacteria; phylum Bacteroidota; class Bacteroidia; order Bacteroidales; family UBA7332; genus UBA7332. The sequence goes on from JBOFKD010000226.1 coordinate 35,393, forward strand.
GTGAACTGTGGAGAGTTTTATTTAAAACATTCATTTGTGATAACGAAAGATTGTCTGATCTGTTAGAAGAAACAAGCTTGTACTGGAATGATGATCTGGATATTGTTCAGTCATTCGTTCTGAAAACAATAAAACAATTCAAACCCGTTGAAGAAGCTCAGATTCTTCCTCAGTTCCGTTCGGACGAAGACAGAGAATTTGCGGTTCTTTTATTCAGAAATGCGATTGTAAACGGAGAGCAATATAAAAACTATATTCAGTCTTATTCAAGTAACTGGGATATTGATCGTATTGCTTTGATGGATATAATTATTATGCAGCTTGCATTGGCTGAAATAATGACATTCCCTGCTATTCCTACAATGGTGAGTCTGAATGAATATATTGATCTGGCTAAGAAATACAGTACATTGAAAAGCGGATATTTCATTAACGGGGTCCTGGATCGTGTTGTGAGAAATCTGAAAGAAGAAGGACTGTTGCTTAAAAAATAATCCTTTCACAGGAAATTAATTATCATTACCAATAATAAAACGATAAACACATGAACTTATTGACCGTTTTCTTAAATGCAGCCGGAGGCTCTTTGTTACAAAGTGTCGGTATGATGGTTTTAATCATCGCTGTTTTCTATTTCTTTATGATTCGTCCACAGGTGAAAAGACAGAAAGAGGTAGCTAATTTTCGTAATAATCTGGCTGTAGGTGATGAAGTAATCACTTCAGGTGGTATTTACGGGAAAATTAAGAATATCCAGGACAATGTAATTACTTTGGAAATTGCAAATAATGTAAATATCAGAGTTGATAAAAGCTCAATCTTTGCATCAGCAGGTGATACTCAACAAAAGTAATTCATTAATGGTCTATGTTTTATAAACGAAAAATAGTACACGTTTATTTACTTACCAGGAAAAAGGTTAGGAGCTTTATTCAACGTCACAGTAATAGAGAGCTTCTAACCTTTTCGTTTTTCCTGTTGTTATCTGCATTCTTCTGGTTTCTGCAAATTCTCCGGGAGGACATCACAACTACGTATTCATTCAGAGTAAATATTGAAGATATACCTAAGAATATTCTTATCACTTCGAAAGTTCCTGATCTTGAAGTAAAGTTTAAAGATCAGGGGGCAAATATGTTTAACTTTCTCCGGAAAGGCGATGAAACACTTGTCTTAAATTTTAATCCGAAGGATATGAAAAGTGGCAGATATACACTTACTACCGACGATATCCTCAGTCTGGTACAAAAAAGTCTGCCTCCTACATCTCAGGTCGTTTCTGTTTATCCCAATAATTTTGTATTGTATTACTCAATCGGCCAGTCTAAGCAGATTCCGGTAGAGGTAAGGGGTAATTTTATTACCAAACAACAGTATATGATTTCTGGTCCTATTGCTGTTCAGCCTGAAATGGTCACAGCATATGCACCTGAGGATGTATTGTCGGGTCTGACTTATTGTGAGACTGATTCAATCACGGCATTAAATCTGTCGGAAAATTTCACGAAGGAAGTTAATATAAAAGGAATTCCGGGTGTGAAGTTCTATCCTGATGTTGTTCGGGTAGAAGTGCCTGTTGAATCTTTTACGCAAAAAGAATTTCAGGTACCTGTTACAATCATAAACTTACCGGCTGATAAAGCTTTAAGAACTTTTCCGGCGAAAGCGTCATTAACCTGTTTTGTGGCACTGAGCAAATACAAAGAGCTGACTGAAAATCTTTTTAAATTGCAGATTGACTTTAAGGAAACGCAATCGTCAGTGTCTAATAAATTGAAAATTAATTTGATTGAATATCCTTTATTTGTGACGAATGTCCAGTTGGCTACAGATAGTGTGGAGTATATAATTGAAGATAAGATAATTCATGATTAAGATTGGTCTGACAGGGGGAATAGGCAGCGGCAAAAGTGTTGTCTCTGCTTATCTTAAAAATGCCGGGATTCCGGTTTATAACTGTGATACAGAAGCAAAGCGGATAATGAATCAGGATGAGATTCTGAAAGCAGAGTTGTCCGGGTTATTGGGAGATGCTGCATATATTGACGTAATGCTGAACAGGCAGTATATCGCTGACAGAATTTTTAATGATAAATCTCTTTTGCAAAAAGTAAATGAGCTGGTTCATCCTGCTGTGATCAGGGATTTCGGAAGATGGGCTGATGCTCAGCATCTGCCTGTCGTGGCTATGGAGACAGCTATCCTCTTTGAATCCTCTTTTGACAGGCATGTTGATTATATCGTCAATGTAATAGCCTGTGCATCTATCCGGACTGAACGAGCTGTAAAGCGTGATAATATATCGCCTCAGGCTGTGGCTGATCGTATTTCCAATCAGATTGCGGATGATGTCCGGACTAATAAATCACACTTTGTAATAGATAATAATGACAATGTGGCTTTGACTCCTCAAATAGAAAAGATGCTAAACAATTTACTTAAGGATGTAAAATCGGTTTAGCACAGTTTCTCAATATGAAGATTATTATTACATTTGTCAAACACTGCATAAGAATTTAATAAACGAAAAGAATATGTTGAAGTTAATTCTATCCATTTCAGGAAAACCTGGATTGTTTAAACTAGTTTCTCAGGGGAGAGGAAATATTATTGTTGAGTCATTAGTAGATAAAAAGAAAGTGCCTGCTTACGCACATGATAAAGTAATTTCATTGAATGATATCTCTATTTATACACTAGAGGGTGAAACTCCGCTAAGAGAGGTTTTTGCTGCTATTTCAGCTAAAGAAAACGGGGCTCAGACATCTGTAGATCCAAAATCAGATGCTAAAGCTTTACGTGCTTATTTTGTTGAAATCTTACCATCTTATGATGATGAGAGAGTATATCCGACAGATATTAAGAAAGTACTTACATGGTACAACATTCTTACTGCTAACGGAATGACAAACTTCACAGAAGAAGTAGCAGAAGAAACTGCAGAATAATAAAAAAAGCTGACGAATTTTCGTCAGCTTTTTTTATATATACACATCCCGTCTTTCGGGAGTTTATTAATCTTTATCTATCTAAAGTCCGGTACGAATCTCTTTATACGGACAATGTCTATTTACTGCGTATGAGTATCCTTTCACCAAGTTGCTTGGATATTGCTTTTTGGTATTCCTTGATTTCTTTAATCTCCAGCATTGCATTTGTCAGTTCCTCTGCGTCCTGAATAGAGTTGAGACGTTGCATTTTTTGCTTTAAATCAAACAAAATCTTTTCGTTTTGCAATTCCAGAAGAGCTCTTTGGGTTAAGATTTCCAGACAATCCGGTTCGAGTTCCACCTTTTGCTTTTTTGCATGATACTTGCTTAATATATGCTTGTCGGCTGAAACTTCTGCGGCCAGTCTGCTAATGGCTGTATCTATGTGTTGAAGAAAAAACTTCTGGCTGTTAAACTCAGGCAGACAAATCAGTTTTCTCGTTTCATCCAGAATTCGGATGTATAAACTGTTTTCGAAAGTGATGCCTTCATCGTCAATCAGCGAAAGCATAAACTTCGCAACGTTTGTTTCCCACATTTCGCCATCTCCTAAAGGAATTTTTAAGCCCTGATCACCATATCTGATTAGTAGACGGATAATAGCCAGTTCATTCTGATCAAAACGCGAATATACAGCCTCTGTCTGCTGATAAGGGATAAACGGAGCCTCTCCGTTTTCCTGTGTAGGCAGTGGTATATTCTCTATGGCAGATGCAGCTCCGAAAGGAGGTGGTATGTCCGGTTGTCCTTGAGGTTGCTGTGCAGTATAGCTGTTCGGCAGATTTCTTTTCTGAAATTCAGCTTCTTTCCTTTTAAGATTAAGCTGCTTCAGGCTGACTGCAAGTGCAGCTTCCTGAATATTCATTATTTCGCTGGTCTCCCGAAGATATATACTTTGCTTAACATTGTCCGGAATAATCGAAATACTGTTCAATATGTCACCCGTGATTGATGCTTTTTTGATGGGATCATTTCCGGCATCTTTCATGAGGAGGTTCGTTTTAAACCGTATAAAATCTACTTCGGCCTGCTTGATGAACTCCATGAATTCGCTAGCACTGTGTTGTTGTGCATAGGAGTCGGGGTCTTCACCATCCGGGAGCAGAACAACCTTAACATTCATTCCCTCCTGGAGCAGCAGATCAATACCTCTGAGTGAAGCTTTCATTCCTGCTGCATCACCATCATACAAGACTGTAATATTCTCGGTGAAACGGTGAATTAGCCGGATCTGGCCGGGAGTAAGAGCGGTACCGGAAGATGCGACCACATTTTCTATACCCGACTGGTGCATGGATATAACATCTGTATATCCTTCCACAAGGAAGCAATTGTCTTGCTTCACAATGGCACTTTTTGCAAAATAGATACCATAAAGCTCATTGCTTTTATGATATATTTCACTCTCAGGCGAATTCTGATATTTTGCGAGTTTAGAGTCGGCTTTCAGTATGCGTCCGCCGAATGCAACCACTTTACCTGAGATCGAATGGACAGGGAACATTACACGACCTCTGAAACGGTCATAGTATTTACCTTCTCCGGCATCTATAACCAGACCTGTCTTTACAAGGATATCGGTTTTATATCCTTTTTTGGTAGCCTCTTTATACAGAGCCTCCCGATTCTCCAGGCTATAACCCAGCTGGAATTTCCGGATAATATCATCTCTGAATCCTCTTTCTCTGAAGTAGCTGATCCCTATATTGTTTCCTTCCTGAGTGGTATGCAGTGTGTCCTGAAAATAGGTATGCGCAAAGGCATTCATCAGGAGCATACTCTCTCTTTCAGTCCGTTGTTGTATTTCCGCAGCAGAAAGTTCTCTCTCCTGTATTTCGATACCGTATTTTTTTGCCAGATATCTTAATGCTTCATAGAAAGATAGCTGTTCATGCTCCATAATGAAATGGACAGCATTTCCACCTTTCCCGCAACTAAAACATTTGCATATACCTTTTGTAGGGGATACACTGAATGATGGCTTTTTCTCATCATGAAAAGGACACAGACCCGTATAATTTACTCCTCGTTTTTTTAAGGATACAAAATCTGATACGACATCAACAATCTGTGCCGCATCCATAATTTTGTCTATGGTAATCTGATCTATCATTTAATATAAGTCCGTTTGTTTTATAAATACACACGAAAGTAACACAATTTGTTCGAATACTCTAAATAACTATTCATTCGTTCTGAACAAATAGAATTCTTTAGCGTTTACTCTAAGATATAGCTTTGTTCTAACATTTTAATTTAAAAGATATGGCTACAATTACATTAAAAGGAAATGAAATTCACACAAATGGTGAATTGCCAAAAGTGGGTACTAAAATTCACGCGTTTAAATTAGTAAAACCAGACTTGTCCGAGTTTAATTCGGCAGAGCTTAAAGGTAAAAAAGCAATTTTAAATATATTCCCGAGTCTGGATACATCGGTTTGTGCTACATCTGTTCGTAAATTTAATGAAGCAGCCGCAAAACTTAATAACGTTGTTGTTCTTTGTATCTCTAAAGATCTTCCGTTTGCAGCAGGACGTTTCTGTACTGTTGAGAACATTAAAAACGTAATCGCTCTTTCTGGTTTCAGAGATTGTGAGTTTGGAAAAGAAACAGGAGTCAACCTCGTAGACGGTCCTTTGGCCGGATTATACGCACGTGCAATCATTGTATTGGATGAAGATGGTGTGATTCAGTACGAAGAAATGGTGCCTGAGATTACTGAAGAGCCTGATTATAAGGCTGCTTTAGATGCTCTTAAGTAATATTTGATTTTCCGCTATATTAGTATAAACAGTCCTGACAGGTCTCCTGTCAGGGCTGTTTTTTCTTCATGTAAAGATGACAACGACAAACTTAGAACAGGTGTCGTTTATGAAAATGATGCTTTGAAACTCAGTCTGAATGGTAAAGAGCTGAGTGCGAAAAAGGCAGTAGTCAGCTATCTGAGTTCTAACGAAGCCCAGATTACTCTGGACAATGCAATTGTAGGTTATAATAATATTATTTTTACTGTAGCAACTTCTGAAAAGGATGGAACGACGTCTCTTAACGGAGCTATGACTCTGGATGATGCCGAATATAATGTAACGGGTAATGTGACTTCTTCGGATGTTCTTACTTTGAATGTTTCGCAAAAGATGGTATCGGCAGTTGTTGGGAAATGGTATTTGCAGTATTCGCAATATGAAGAAGAAATTTTCCCTGGTTTTCCTGAATTTGGAACAGATATTAAGACTGAACCATGTATGATAGCAAAACTACAGACTGATAAGCAGATTGTTAAGTTTATGAATCAGGAATTGAGACCGGTTCAGGTTGAAACATTCCTTCAGGGCATATTGGGCGGTTATGTGAAAAGTCTTGACTGGATTAATTTTGATGAAAAAGGGAATGTTTCTCTTCAGTTTGATCTGGACGCACAGACTCCCGATGTGGTTTTTCCTGACGGACAGATTTTGAAAGAAGGAGATCTGAAATTCTTTACCAAAAAAGATAAAATATATCTTGCTGTTAACGGTGCTTTGATTGACTTATTGAAACCAATGCTTGAAGGGAAAATAGATTTCTCGAAACTTCCACTTGAAGAAACAGCAGGATACTATGCAATGCCTTTGCTTTATTCTCAAAAAGATTTGAAACCTGCAACCGCTTTGGCGCAGGGAAAAAACATTAATATGTATGTGGATAAAGCTATGATGCAGCCAATGATTGGAATGATGGTATCACTTATTCCGGATGATATGGTTGTAGCAGGACTTCCAATTAAATCACTTATGCAGGAGATGAATGTGATTATGACAGATGCTAAATCATTTGATTTAGGATTGATTCTGGCTCAGGAACCGGCTCCGGCTGAATAATTCTTAGATGACCTAATAAAAAAAGAGACTCAGTTTACTGAGTCTCTTTTTTGTTTTATGCTTTTGTTGTCGGATACATATGAACATCCATTTGTGGGAATGGAATGCTAAGGCCGTGAGCTGCATAGTTTTTGTAGACTTTCTCAGTCAGATCAAAATACAAGCTCCAGTAATCTTCTGTACGGGCCCAGATTCTTACCACAATGTCAATAGAACTGTTGTTCAGTGTGTGTAATCCGATGAATGGTTCTGCCGGAGTTTTCAAAACACGTTTGTCACCCTCCAGGAAGCTAAGGATCATTTTCTTAGCATCATCATAATTATCACCATAAGCAAAACCAAATTTCAGATCCACACGGCGGATATCCGATTGTGTGTAGTTATTGATAATACCTGATGACAAAGATCCATTCGGAATATAGATAACTTTATTGTCAATTGTATTTAATACCGTATTAAAGATCAGAATCTCTCTTACTGTACCAAGTTGTCCCTGAGCTTCAATGAAGTCACCCACTTTGTAAGGTTTCAATAACAGGATGATTACTCCACCCGCAAAGTTTTGTAGTGTTCCGCTCATAGCCATACCAATACCCACACCGGCAGATGCCAGAAGTGCAGCCATTGATGTTGTTTCAACACCCAGAATACCGATAATGATCACAAATAACAGAATAGTAAGTGTGATGTTAATCAGATTTAGAAGGAAAGAACGCAGAGAGTGATCAACGTCTCTTTTCTCCATTAACTTGCGTGACACAAATTTAATGCGGTTGATGATCCATTTACCAATAAGGTAGATTACAATCGCAATTACAATTTTTAGTGACAGGCTGACAGCAAATGAAACCAATTGTTTCATGATGTCCTGCAAAGTTGTGTTCTCTAGCTGCTTAACAATTTGTGATGCCGAATGCTTAGCTGAGTCCGACGCCGCAACTTTCTCTGCTACAGAGCCCAAAAGAAGAAATAAACTCATTTTTGTTTAGTTAAAATTTATATCCTAGTGTTAGTAATACAGATGATTTTTTTGTTTTCAACGAAAACGGGTCCGAAGATACAAAAGTTTTACCATCTATAAAAATAGGAGAGTAAGCATATCCCACATCTTTGTGCATTTTATATACATAAGCCATATCAGCATACACTCTTCCGAAGCGGTATCCGAAACCGGCTGTAATATATTCAGTAGATTTTGGCAGCAGATAATTGGTCATTGTTCCGGCTGTTAGTATTTCCTGGTTTCCATCCAGTACATAATCTTTTACCGGAAATGACTGATGCGCATAACCTGCACGTAAACTGAATTGAGGCGTTACGCGGTATTCAGCACCAAATTTGAATGTATTTACCGAACGTGTATCTTCTTTTATATACTGATTGTCCGAGAAATCATACCCGTCCAGGTCTCTGAATTTAAGAGAAGAATAATCCTGTAAGTTGTATTCGAAACTTACAATAGCTTTCTTACCCAGGATAAAAGCAACAGACCCCATAAATTCAAAAGGAGTATTCATCTTATAGTCCATTGCTCCGTTTGGAGTAGAAGCAGTTCCGGATTCAAGTTTTGAAACAGGTTTGCCTGTTTCATCAGTATATTCGTCCAGAATATTATTGTAATCAACCAAAGCACCGAAGCGATCTGTCATACTATAATAAGTTGGTGTTTTTATCGATACACCCAGACGCATGAAATCAGCAGGACGTACAATCATACCGGCAGCAAAGTTAAAGCCCGTTCCGCTCGTACGCAATGAATTTTCCATATAGAAGTTTCCGTCATTCCGGTGATCTTCTGAATAGCCAACTGTCATATTGTAGGCAAAATCAGTTACAGATAATGTTGCACCGAAGTAGATCATATCGTCGTAGTTCCCACCAAATGTGAAATTGTACTCATCTGCATGTCCGTATTCGCGCACATGAAGTCTGGAGGATGATCCGCTCACAGTAGGGAAAGGAGAGGTGTAGGACTGATATTGCTGACCATTTATATCAGCCATACCATTAGGTTTAATCAGGAAACTGTTCCATCCCAGAACAGGTAACCACGGTAGTCCTGCTGAAGGAGCATAAGGATCGTTACCTTTTATATCATCCATAGCTCCCATTGGAATTCCAAAAGCTTTATCGGCCATGTAATCCGTCATGGAGCTTCCCATGTTATGATTGTTAGCCTCGTAAGTTCTGTAGAAATTAGCTTTACGGTTGTAGGCTACCCCAACATTAAATCCGAAATCACTTCCGCCTCTGAAAGTTGCTACATATCCGATATTGTTAAACATGAAACGCGTGCGGTCGTAACTTGTGCCTGTTCCGTTCCAGTTCGTATTTGTATTAATGAAGCTCAGATCAAGAGTAGCAGCTACTTCGGAATTACGGAAAACACCGATTCCGGCAGGATTATTTGACAGAGAGGAAATGTCTCCGCCTAATGCACCAAATGCACCGGCCATACCCATAGATCGGGCACTACCTGTTATTTCTCTCTGAGACATTCGTATTGCATCGGCTTCTCCCTGAGCAAAGACTGTTGTTGCACCGGCCAGAAACATGGATGTTAGAATAATATTCTTTTTCATAGGTCAATCAATTAATGTGATGATCGTTTTTAGTTTTCGTTTTGTTGATCTGCAAAAGGCAAATCGGATATGAATAAAAATAAAGCTAAGAACCCGGATAGTAATCCTACATATGAAAAACAATATAGGTATCTTCTAAGTTCTTAGCTTTTATGTGTTTAGTTATCTTCGTCCGCCGGAACTTCTTCCACCGCCCATACTGCCTCTGCTTCCGCCACCATAGCTTCCGCCGCTATTGCCTGATGAGCTGCCTCTGTCGTATGATGGTCTGGATGTGCCCCAGTTTCCGGAGTTGTTTTCAGATGAACTGCGGCTTGAACGGCCACCTCTGTTGTTTGAGTTGTTCGAATTACCGGTCGATACATTCGAATTGCCCGATTGATACTGATCTCCGCGAGGGCGATATACATTATTCGTGTTTGTATTTCCCGACTGATATCTGGATGAACGTCCGCCCGAAGTAGAAATACCACTGTTATTGTTATTTGTTCCGCCTGATCCCGCAGAAGGTCTGCTTCCGTAGTTCACAGACGAACGTCCGCCTGTATACCTGTTAGATCTGTCGTACGAACCGGATGTTCCGCTACTGCGTCCGCCTGTGTAATATCCGGCTGTGCTGCGTCCGTTAGAGTATTTGTAAGCCGAATCGTAATATCCGCCACCGGGATACCATCCTCCGCCACATCCCCAGTTCGGATACCATCCACAACCCCATCCAGGACCCCATCCCGGATAATAATTACCCCATCCCGGGCCATACCATCCGGTGTTCCATCCGAAGTTGAATCCAAAGTTAGGATATCCCCATCCCCATGGATCATATCTCCAGCTCCATCCCGAATAAAAAGAAGGAGCCCACATGTAATTCCAGTAATACGGATTTGTCCATGTTGGCGTAACCGTTGCGTACATACCATCTTCGTAAACGTTCCAGTCATTTCCGCTTAGGAAATAAATATCATTATACATGGGATCACTGATATGTATAGTGAATTTCGGATTGTGAAATTTACGTATACGCTCAGCCATTTCATAATCATTAGAAGATCCGTTGAATCCGTTTACGTATCCATTTTCAGGATTTTCGAAAACATAACTTTTTCCTTCTTCAAGATATATAGTGTCATTGTCAGGAGTAATAACAGACCCGATAGGAGTACGACGATTATACTCATCTACGTCGCGCGAGTTAGTGCTTGTCACAACCTGCTGCGCTTTCATATTGTTCTTAGCCTTCTGAGCTTTCACAATCGCATTCTCATCCTTCTTGGTGACGTATAAATCATCCTCCGGGATATATTGCGCCCATGAAACAAAAGGTATCATCATGAACAATGCCGGAATTAAAAATCTAATTAATCTCATATATAATCCTCCGCTTTATGTTAAAACCTACTTATGAAAGAGAGATCACTTTAATATATAGGACAATCTTTCAGATAAAAAGTTTAATTTTGTACGATCAATAAATTATTGATTTATAGACAAAAATAGAAATAAACAGCAAATAAACAACTTATAAATTGCTAAATACAATGAATTATCTTGAATTTCAATTTACAATCAGTCCGGCTAACGAAATAAATTCTGATATCCTTTCCGCTATGCTCGGAGAGATTGGTTTTGAAAGTTTTGTAGCAACCGAAACAGGTCTGGATGCCTATATTCAATCTTCGTTATATCACGAAGAAGAACTAAAAGAGCTTCTGGCTGATTTTCCGGTTGATGCTGAAATTGGTTATACAGCAAACGAAGTTGTAGCCAAAAACTGGAACGAAGAATGGGAGAAACATTATTTTCAACCGATTATTATTGAAGATAAATGTGTTATCCACAGTTCTTTTCATAAAGATATTCCACAAACTGACTTTGATATCCTTATTGATCCTAAAATGTCTTTCGGAACCGGGCATCACGAAACAACAAGTCTGATGCTTACATTCCTGCTTGAAGAGGATCTTAAAGGAAAATCATTCCTTGATATGGGATGCGGAACAGCTGTACTGGCTATTCTTGCTTCCAAAAAAGGAGCTGATCCGATTACAGCAATTGATATTGACGAGTGGGCTACTGATAATGCAAAAGAAAACACCGGATTAAATGATACTTTAAATATTAAAGTGCTTTTAGGCGATGCTTCTCTGTTGAATGATGAGCAAGGCTTCGATGTAGTTTTTGCTAATATCAACCGCAACATTCTTCTGAATGATATGCATGCTTATGTGGCCAAAATGAATGACAATGCTCATTTATTTATGAGTGGTTTCTACAAGCAGGATATTCCGATGATTGAAGAAGAGGCAAATCGTCTGGGTCTTCGTCTGATCGGTTTCAAAGAACGCAATAACTGGGTTGCTGTTAAGTTCGCTAAATAATAGATGCTTCGCAGATAAAGAAAGCTGCACTTTTCTTTCAGATTATGAGAGAAAAGTGCAGCTTTTAATTTTTTTGCGGTATGCGTTATTGTTATTTAACATTGACTATTTTTGATTTTATGTCCAAAAAAAAGATAGCTAATAAAAGTTTTGTTTGACGTTTTTCTTTTAAAATACTTGTTTTTTGAAAAAATGTAGAGCAAAAGTGACTTTGTTGAAACTCAGTGACTTTAAGCCTGTTTCTAAATGTCTGATTTAGCCTCCCGGTGAGGTGTGAAAAAGGTGACTTTTTATTTGGAGACTCCTTAAAAATACTTGATATTTGCGACATAAACCTAACCAATCTTTTTTACCTTAAAATGGACCCTAATGCCTGATATGAACCAAAAATATAAGGGACTCTCAAAAAGAGTTCCTTTATTTTTTTTAAACAGACTTGTCCCGGCTTTGGTCCGCTCCAGAGTTTCAGGATTGGAGAGTTTTATTCCTTATTCAGGGATTCATATATCAGGTTCTTTCAAACTGAGATCCTTAATGTGATTTTTTGTGCGATTTTATATAAGAAACAGGTAAGGATTTGTTGTATTGTTTTTCGAAACACGACAATAAATTTTTGAGATTACTTATCTTTGTGAAAATAATAATAATTAAAATAGATGATGATTATGAATATAGTAGATCGTTTTCTTAAATATGTTGTGATAGATACAGAGTCAGATCCTGCATCAGAAACAACTCCATCAACTGCAAAACAATACACTTTTGCGGAAATTTTAGCAGAAGAATTAAAATCAATTGGCCTTGAGGATGTATCATTGGATGAAAATGGATATCTGATGGCTACTTTGCCGTCAAATACGGATCAGAATATTCCGGTTATTGGTTTTATTTCTCACATGGATACTAGTTGCGACTTAACCGGAGCAAATGTAAAACCACGTATCGTTGCGAATTATGACGGGAATGATGTGGTTTTAAACCAGGAGCATAATGTGATTCTTAAAACGGCTGATTTTCCGGAAATTAAAAACTACACAGGTCAGGATATTATTGTGACGGACGGAACAACGCTTCTTGGCGCTGATGATAAAGCCGGAATCGCAGCAATAGTGTCAGCTATGCAGTACCTGATAGAGCATCCTGAAATCAAACACGGTAAAATTCGTGTAGGTTTTACTCCGGATGAAGAGATTGGTAGAGGAGCACATAAATTTGATGTGGCTAAATTTGGTGCACAGTGGGCTTATACGATTGACGGAGGCGAAATCGGTGAACTTGAATACGAGAACTTTAATGCAGCCGGTGCTACCATCACCGTTACCGGACGTAATGTTCATCCGGGATATGCTAAAAATAAAATGATTAACTCCATCACGATTGCCCGCGAAATAGCAGATCGTTTACCTCAGAATGAAGTTCCGGAACAGACAACTGGTTACGAAGGATTTTTCCATCTGATGAGCTTTCAGGGATCAATCGAATCAAGTAAGCTGGTTTATATTATTCGTGATCACGATCGTCAGTTGTTTGAGAAACGCAAGCAATTGCTCGAAGATGTTGTTAAAGGTTTGAATGCAAAATATAACGGCGCAATTAAACTGGAAATGAAAGATCAGTATTTCAATATGCGTGAGAAAGTTGAACCGATGATTCATATTGTGGACATTGTTCGCGATGCAATGATCGAAGAAGGGGTTACTCCTAAGATTAAACCTATCCGCGGAGGTACAGATGGTTCTCAGTTGTCTTATATGGGACTGCCTTGTCCGAATATCTTTACAGGAGGACATAACTTCCACGGTCGTTTTGAGTTTCTTCCTGTTCCTTCGTTAGAAAAGGCGAGGGATGTAATTGTCCGGATTATTACAAATCTGGCAAAGTAAAATGATAACCAGTTTTATTCCGGCTGTTTTTTTATTTATGCTAAACCTCCGGAATAAACAGATATAATAAGGTAAGACACATATTTGATGTGTCTTACCTTTATTTTAGACGATAGATGCATGAAAAATATTTTCTTTTATTCGCTTCTGGTACTTGTGTTTAGTTCCTTTATAAGCTCCTGTCATTCTGTATCCAATCAGAACGAGATGTCTGTGGTATGTAAACTTACTGACAATAAATATGCAAAAGGTTTTGAAATCGATTCTGTGCCGGGCTTAATCAGGGTGACGGTTTTTAACCCCTGGAGTGAAGAGCGGGTAGTGCTTTCGCGTTATTATCTGGGACGACATGATTCTCTGGCTGATTCAGTCCCGGCTGACGGGCGTTTTATAAAGATACCGCTCCAGAGAAGTGCCGTAACGTCGGGAACGCATATCGGCTTCCTGGAGAGTTTGGATCAGTTAGACCGGATTGTCGGTATCTGTTATGCCGACCGGATCTATAATGATACGATCTGTAAAAGAATCTCGGAAGGTAAAATCGCAGATCTGGAAGATCCGTTTATGATTAACTTTGAGAAACTGATTGCATTAAAACCTAATGCGATTATAGCTAGCGGTTACAATCAGCAGGATGAGTATAGTCACAGAATGGCTCAGACAGGCGTCCCTGTTGTTTTCGTGAATGAATGGATGGAAACTTCTCCACTGGCCCGGGCTGAATGGATTAAGTATATGGGAGTGTTTTTTGATTGCAGAGAGCAGGCCGGAGTTGTCTTTGATGAAGTTGCTCTTGCTTACGAAAAGCTTAGAGCTGAAGCCTCAGGGAATGATAAAAAGGCTAGTATAATGACAGGTGAAAACTTTAGAGGAACCTGGTATATGCCGGGAGGTAATAACTGGATGGCAACACTCTTTAGAGATGCCGGTGCAGATTATGCCTATGCTGACACTCCGGAGTACGGGAGTTTGCCGTTGAGTACTGAGGAAGTTTTGAGTCGCTTTAAGTCGGCTGATGTCTGGGTGAATGTTAATTCGTCATCATTGAATGAACTGAAAGCAGCAGATAATAAGCATGCCTTTTTTAAAGCATTTAAAACGGGGAATGTGTATGCAAATTCGAAGCGGACAAAAGGATTGGCGAATGATTTTTGGGAACGGGGAGTGATGCAGCCGCATCTTTTACTAAAGGATTATATCTGTATTCTGAATAATAGTAGTGATCGCTCTGTAGATTCTTCAAAATTGACTTTTCTGGAACGTGTTGATTAATATGTGTTTAAGGGGTTCTGCTGATTGTGTGTGAATTTTTATAAGTTAAAATATGGCATTTCATTTGGAACTTATGTGTTAAAAGCATATCTTTGTACCCGTTATCAGAAATGAAACACGGTTCCGTAGCTCAACTGAATAGAGCATCTGACTACGGATCAGAAGGTTACAGGTTTGAATCCTGTCGGGATCACAAAAGCCACATCGAAAGATGTGGCTTTTTTTGTTTTATACCGTTCCTGATCCTAAAAAACTTCGTGTAGTGTGTTTATTGTAAACGAAAGGATAGTCTGAATTTTCAACCGTATAAACGTGCGCGTTCATTCCTATGAAC
>JBOFKD010000227.1:0-5007 GCA_051657165.1 Bacteroidales bacterium
CGCCACTTATTTCGAAACGATTATCACTTTATGTACGTGATCGCAACGAATATATGGAAGCGAATCCATACGAAAAACGCTTTGCTTATATGATCGTTACGCCTAAAAATGTAACATTCGATGATCTGTTTGATCAGTCTGGCGAATTGAAACTTGAATACCAGAATATAGCTAAACTTTTTGGTCAGGAAGGTCTTACACGTCCTCCGTTTGAATCGGAAATCCCGGCTGAAGTTATATTTAAAGCAGGTGCATCGGAGCAAAGATTTGCTATCCTTTCAGGTTCTGAGACATTAGGTTCTGTAGTAGAAGATGCTTCGTGGTTAGCAGTTGATTTCAACTGGACAGAAGACTACACTCTGGAGGTAGTAGTGAAGGCACAAGCCAATACGTCAGGTAAACGCAGATCTCAGATTGTGTCAATCGTTGAATGGGTTGAAGCAACACAATCAGAAGAAGTTGTATATGAGTTTACTGTAACTCAGGAAGCAAAATAAGTATACAATTAGGAATTCATGTAATTTACAAACCGGAGGAGGACAACTGATTCTCCTCCATTTATGAGAATCGATGAAAAAAATAATGAAGAATATAAACCTGCTTCTATGCTTTCTGGCATGTATGATGATTGTATCTGCATGTTCGGACGACAATGAATTAGGTAAAAATAACCAGTCATTCGGTTATTTTCAATTGAAACTTCGTAAAGCTCAGACCAAAGGTATTACAGCCGGATCTGAGTTGGAAAACCTGAAAGATGCGAAGAAAGTTCAGGTTGACTTACTGTATGACAACAGACAAATCACGCAGACGTTGAACTTACTGTCGGTAAGTGATGAGGCGGCTGAGTTTGGTATTACATCCGAATCGATGCAATTGCTGACAGGTAGTTATACACTTACAGCTTATCGTATCTATGGAGAGTATGTAGAAGGTTCTTCAGCCGAAGACAAAGCGCCGGTCCTTCAGGAGGGTGAGCCGGATGAGCCAACTTATTTCACGATCGAAGATCAGCGTTTGACATTGATCGATCTGGATGTGGTTGCTCAGCTTAAAGGGAAACTGTCATTAATTATTGGTAAAGATTTCTCAAATATTCAGCCGGCTCGTGCAGGATACAATCCGGACGATTTTAACTACAGTAATATCGCATCCATTCAAGTGGATATGAAAGCTGGTTTGAGTGGTCCGACCCGCGAGTATGTATTTAAAACGCATAGAAAGAAAAGCGATTACTTATTCCATACCGATACGATTTCATTACGCGAGAATGATTATACGGTAAATCAGGTACGTCTTTTGGATAAAAAGAATAAACTGATAATGGTTATCGATCAACCTTCTGTAATTGCACTTCGTAATCAGGTTCATACAATTGATACAGTGTCGGTAGATATGCCTCTGACACCGGCTTTCAGTGATTATATTGCTTTATATAATATCTGGAAAAAAATGGACGGTGAGAATTGGTACTGGAATGGAATGGGCTTTAAAGAGGGGTCTAACTGGTTATTCCGTTATTCGGACGGGACACCACGTCCGTTGGATATGTGGGGTTCACAACCGGGTGTTTCCATTGATGGCCGTGGCCGTGTTATTTCATTAACAATCGGAGGTTTCAATCCGAAAGGAATGGTTCCCGACGAGATTGGTCAGCTGACAGAACTACAAAGTTTATATTTGGGTAACCACTCAGATGCCGCACAAATTGATCCGGCAATCGGAACAGTTGTTGTGGATAAATCCGAGCTTCAGCGTCAGGGAGTTGATATTTTCAAAAACCGTATGGACATTGCTAAAGACGGATTGAAATTAAAATATCCTGCAAAGAAATACTCATTGGAGTATAAATCAGCAACAGGTGATTCACCGATCAAATATGCAGTGCCTTACTTCGCACATGATTATACGGGTTATTCAAGCCGTATCACAGGTATTTCTCCTGAAATCGCAAAGTGTAAAGAATTGAGCATTCTGACAGTGGCAAACAACCTGGTAACGGATCTTCCGGAATCATTAAGCGAACTTCCTAATCTGACAGATATTGAGTTGTATAACTTAAATATGACTCAGATTCCGGAATGTATCACACGCATGAATACGTTAGTAGCATTCAACTTCTCGCGTATTAAAGGTCTGAATTATCCAAAGTTTATGGATTCTTTTGAGCGTTTTTGTGCATCAGGATCGAAAGCTACGCTGCAGATTCTTTATATGAATGAAAATAGTCTGACAACACTTCCGGCTAATCTGGCTAATCTGACAAATCTTGGCTTGCTGGATCTTTCAGCAAATAAGATCGAAACACTGCCTATGTTGGGTAAAGATGTTTCGCTGATTCAGTGTTTGTTGAATGACAACCGTATTAAGCATATTCCGGATGACTGGTTCGTAACAGAAGATTTAGAGAAATTGCTTGCAGATAATAATCAACTGACAACATTCCCTAACCTGTTCTCAGCGACATCAAAATTCCAGGTAGAAGAAGTTAGTCTGGAAGGGAATAAAATTGCATCCTTCACAGATCAGTTCCGCGGTGTGAATATTGAGGTACTTAACCTGAATTCAAATAAACTGACATCATTGCCGGAGGAGTTCTCAGCAACGGCTTCTATTGTTAATTTCTTACGTGTTTCAAACAATGAAATTGACACGATTACGGAAGCTTCCATTGCTGACTTCAAACCGTTGAAAGCATTGGAACTGAAAGGTAATAAACTGAAATCGGTAATCAGTGAATTTAATGTAGAGACACTTCCTTATCTGACAGGTCTGGATTTGAGTTACAATAATTTTGCACGTTTTCCATACTCGGTTCTTTATTGTCAGCTTGCAGAGCTACGTATTTCGAATCAGTTCGATCCGGCAACGGGTAAACGATCATTGAAAGAATGGCCTGATGGAGTGGATAAACAGCCGACATTGCGTGTATTGGATGTACATGGAAATGATATGAGAAAAGTTCTTAATTTCCCTGTTTTGTTGAATTATTTGGACATTCACGACAATCCGAATATGAGCATTACTGTACCTGAGGTGATTCTTTACCGTATTATAACAGGTCAGTTCAAATTCTTATTTGACGAAAATCAAGATATTATAGGTATTTAATAACAGAAACAGCTCTTCCGCTCGGAAGAGTTGTTTCCAAAGTTACAGATAATGATAAAAACATTTATAAAAAATATAGCTTTCACAGCTTTACTTTCGGGTATAATCTTCGGAGCAACATCATGTAAAGAAGAGCTGGATGTAAAAGAAGAATTCTCGCTTTCGGAGTCTGATCTTCAATTTAATGCTGAAGGAGGTCATGCAGATATTAAAATCGTGGCTTCTGATGCATGGACAGTTGAGTCGAATGTAGAGTGGTGTCTGGTTTCTCCGGGTAACGGTTTGGGTAGCACGAATGTGGAACTGCGTGTAGATACAAGTTATTTATACAAAGAGCGCGAAGCAATCCTTACATTCCACTCAGGTTCACAAGCTCGTCAGATCAGTGTGAAACAATTCGGATTCGAAAAAGTAATTCGTGTTGAAGAGCCTGAATATCTGGTTCCTGATTACGAACAGATCGACAAAGCTGTATTCGAAGCAACAGTGTTCTCAAATATAGACTTTAATGTAGAACTTCCGGCCGGTGCAGAATGGGTTGAAGTAACAAAAGACGATGCACATGTGTCATCTGTTCCAAGACCGCGCAAGCTGAAAGTAAAATACGGTATCAATTCAAGATTTGAAGAGCGTACGGCCAATATCAAACTGGTTCCTGCACTTGATAAAGATAAAGAAGCCGAACCGGCTTATTTGAATATCCGTCAGAGCGCTGCTCCTGAGATTATCCCTTCACGTCAGGGTGACTCATTGGCAGTTGTGGCTATGTGCCGTATGCTTCAGACACAGGATCCATCGTTGACCGGTAAGACAATGCTTAACTGGGATATCGTGAAGCTGGATGAGTTTCCGGTTGAAAATGGAGAGCCGGGTCAGACTGAATATCGTGTGACAGGTTTGAGATTATTCCTGATCAATACAAAAGAGTCATTACCTTACCAGGTTAAATTCCTTACAAAACTTGAGATTCTTTCTATACGTAGTAATACAAATAGTGACAGAAGAAGTATTAAGATGACACCGGAGGTTTGTGAATTGAAAAATCTGAAACATCTTGATCTGTTTGCTTATGGGTTTGGTTCTTTACCTCCCGAAATGAGTGAGATGAAACAATTGGAAACACTTGATTTAAGTAGTAATCAGTTCCGTACGATTCCAATGGATGTGCTTAAAAATCTGCCGAATCTGAAATCATTATCATTTATAGGTAACAGACGATACAATACAGAAGATTTATCAACACTGGATGATCCGGATGCCGGATTAGGTGGAAATATTCCTGCTGAAATCTTTGAACTTGATCAATTGGAATACCTGAACCTTGCAACAAATTTCTTTGAAGGTTCAATTCCGGATATGCCGGTAGGTTCTATGCCGAATCTGAAACAGCTATCGTTGAACTTCAACTTCCTGAGCGGATCAATACCTGAGTGGATTTTGAAACATCCGTATCTGGGGTGCTGGAATCCGGATACTTTTATCTTTAGACAGGATGGTATTAAAGATTCGAATGGAAATCGTCCGGGCTTCAATAATGTTCCTAACCGAATTCCTGATTGTCCGTTAAATAACTAATAAGTAATTATTTGAATTCAATAAGAATGATCAAGCAAATCAATAAATTATATATGTTCATGCTGCTTTTATGCAGCATGACATTCTTTGCCACTTCGTGTAGTGATGACGTACAGGAGGTAGGAATGGGAGCAGGTCAGGGAGGAGTAAACTTTAAATTCTTAAAGCTTACGACGTATGACATTAAAGATCTTCAGGATATTGCATCCGTAAAAATAACGTTGGAAAAGGATGGTGAGCGTATTGTCCTTCCAAGTTTAGCGATGACCGGAACGTCCGATTCTTTAAGTACCGCAACGGTATTTGTAAATGCAGGCGCTT
>JBOFKD010000228.1:0-40010 GCA_051657165.1 Bacteroidales bacterium
TCTTGTTACAGACTTAGATAGCTCCTCTTCTTGGTTAACTTATATTAAGTGCTAATGTATATAATTTTCATCAATACTTCCAATTATTACGCGTTACAAAACTAAAGGTTACAGACAAATTATCCTTTCAGGATAAAAATTAGACTCTTATATCTATTTCTTCTATGTATATAATCGTTGCTACAACATGTATAAATATCGTCTCATGGTCACAACAAACGACTGATTATAATATTCTATGCAATAAAACTAGGATTGTATTTAACAGAAATGGGTAATCCTAAACTAAGTACAGAACATTGACGGAGGCGATATTCCCTGTTCATTGTTTATTCTTTTAAGCCGAAGGTGTAATTTGTCTGTAACCGCGTTTTGAATCCTGATAATTGCTATCAATATATACACATTACGTAAAATGAAGGCATAAAAAAAAGGAGATTGCCTGTTCAGACAATCTCCTTTGATATTGAAGAGATAAATTATTTTTTACCTTTTTGCTGTTTGTCACGCATCACTTGTTGTTGCTGACGTTGAGCTTCTTCCAGACGAGCCATAAAACCAGATTTTTTCTTAGGTTTCTTAGCATTAGCGTGTAGTTGAGCAAGGATTTTATCTTCGTTTACAAACTTGCGGAAAGCAAGAGTTTGAATGATTGTGATCAATGTTGAGATAAAGTAATAGTAACTTAAACCTGCTGCATATTCATTGAAGATGAATAAGAACATAAGTGGCATTACATACATCATTGCTTTCATACCCGGCATCTGCTCCTGGCCTGTGTTTGTCTGATCCATATTAAACTTCGTATAAACGATGTTTGTGATAGTCATTAACAAACAGAATAAGCTTAAGTGGTTACCGAAATAAGTTGAAATAAACGGAATTTGTTCATTCCAGCTGATTATCGAATCATACGATGAAAGGTCTGGCGCCCATAAAAAGCTCTTCTGACGAAGCTCGATAGAAGCAGGGAAGAATGAGAACATCGCAAATAAGATTGGCATTTGAAGCAACATTGGAAGACATCCGCCCATCGGACTTGCTCCTACACGGCTGTATAGCTCCATTGTAGCTCTTTGTCTTTCCATTGCGTTCTCCTGACCCGGGAACTTCTTGTTAATTTCTTCAACCTGAGGACGCAATACGCGCATCTTAGCTGTCGATTTGTATGACTTATAAGTGAAAGGGAACAGAATCATTTTGATGAAAATAGTTAGCAACAAAATGATGATACCGTAGCTTCCGATGTAGTTATCCAGGAAGTTAAATACCGGAATAACTAACCATTTGTTGATCCATCTGAAAATACCCCATCCCAGAGGAATAACTTTATCAAGGTGTAGCTCATCTTCCGTATATCTGTCTTTGTCGTAAGCACGAAGAGTCGGGAAGTGGTTTGGTCCAAGATAGATATTGAATTTTGTTTCTTTGGCTCCTGTCGGATCAAATGAAACTTCACTAACACTTTCGTATTCTTTCAGATAGTCGATAGATTGGTCAAGTACAGTAGATTTTAATACTACCGAGCTGAATCCTTCCTGATCCGAAATCCAGATTGTAGAGAAGAACTGATCCGTGAATCCGATCCACTGTACGTTTCCGTTTACATCTTTCGTTTCGTTTTTAGATTCACTTAAAGTTTCTACAGAGTTTTCACCTTTAAGTTTGTAGTTGATATTCGCATATCTTTGTTCGAACTTACGTCCTTTTTCCTGTTGTTTTAACTTCTCATACCAGAACATTTCTAATGTGCGGGTATTCGGTGCTAAAATAGAAGCAAGTCCTTTTGACTGAATGTCGAAGTTTATCATATAGTTGTCAGGAACAACTGAATAAACGAAATCAATGTATTGTTCTGCTCCTACAGATGCACGCATAGTCACCTGGTCTTTGCTTACAATAGGAGTGAAGTATAATTCGTTTGTATTGATTTTTTGACCAGCTCTTGTTTCAAGAGTGAACCCATAATCAGCATCACTACCTTTGAATAACATCAGAGGTAAAGAATCGTGTGAACGGTAATCTTTAAGCTCAGCGCTGTAAATTCGTCCACCTTTATTTGTGAAAGTAAGGTTTAAAACACCGTTGTTAAGTGTAGTAAATTCTTCTTTCCCTTGAGTAAGAGAAGCAAAAGCCCCAAATTGTCCTGCTAACTGAGAAGAGTCCTTCCCCTGGATATCAGGCGTTTGATTTAAGGTAGCGCTCTCTTGCTTAAATTCTTTTTGCTGAGCACTTTCAACTAATGCAATAGAGTCTTGCTTGCGTTTCATCTCGGCCATTTGTTCAGGAGTCGGGCGGTTAAGCCAGTTGAACCCGATCAGGATAGCTCCGATAAGTAAAAGTCCAATAATCGTGTTTTTATCCATTTAATCAAAATTGTTAAAAGCTGTAAGCCCCTGAGGCAGGGATTTACAGCTGTTTTTATAAGTTCGTATCTGCTTTAGATCAATCTTTCTTGATATTCTCGATTGCTGCTTTAACAAATGCTACGAATAATGGATTCGGATTTAATACCGTACTGTTATATTCAGGGTGGTATTGTACTCCGATAAACCACTTGTGTTCAGGTATCTCTACTACCTCAACCAAATTCGTATCAGGGTTTACACCTACACATTTCATGCCGGCAGTCTCAAAAGCATCTTTGAATTCGTTGTTGAATTCAAAACGGTGACGGTGACGTTCTGAAATATGTGTTTTTCCATAGGCTTTAGCTGCATTTGAACCTTCGGCCAAGTCACAGTCGTAAGCTCCAAGACGCATTGTTCCGCCCATGTGTGTAATGTTTTTTTGCTCTTCCATAATGTCAATAACATTATATGGAGTTTTGATATCCATCTCTGTAGAGTTGGCATCTTTCATATTTAATACGTTACGTGCGTATTCAATAACCATACATTGCATACCTAAACAGATACCCAGTGTTGGAATATTGTTTTCACGTCCATATTTTAAAGCAACGAATTTACCATCAATCCCACGTTGTCCGAATCCCGGAGCAATTAGTAAACCATCCATATCTTTCAGTTTCTCATGAACGTTTTCGTCGTTCAGCTTTTCTGAATGGATAAATACAAGTTTAAGCTTGTAGTCGTTGTATGTAGCTGCCTGGAAAAGAGACTCATTGATTGATTTATAAGCATCCGGAAGCTCTACGTATTTACCAACTAATCCGATTGTAACAATCTTCTCAGCATTTGTCATTCTGTTTAAGAATGTCTTCCATGGACCAAGTGTTGGCATTTCATGAACCGGCATTCCTGTTTTCTGAAGAACAACTTCATCTAATTTCTGTTCCTGCATTTTAAGAGGAACGTAATAGATTGACGGAACGTCGATAGACTGGATTACAGCATTTGGCTCAACATTACAGAATAATGCCACTTTGCGGCGAACATCCTGAGTAAGCTCATGCTCTGTACGCAAAACAAGAATGTCTGGCTGAATTCCAACTTCCTGAAGTTGTTTAACAGAATGCTGTGTTGGCTTCGTTTTTAGTTCTTTTGCTGCTGCAATGTACGGTACATAAGTCAGGTGAATGCACAGACAGTTTTTGCCCAGCTCCCAACGAAGTTGTCTTACACTTTCAAGATAAGGAAGAGATTCGATATCTCCTACCGTTCCTCCGATTTCAGTAATCACGAAATCGAATTTGTGCTTAGTGCCAAGTAATTTGACATTACGCTTGATCTCGTCTGTGATATGCGGAATAATCTGAACTGTTTTCCCCAAGTAATCTCCACGACGTTCTTTTTCTATCACATTCTGATAGATGCGTCCCGTAGTGATGTTGTTGGCGCGAGATGTAGGAATATTGATAAAGCGCTCGTAGTGTCCAAGGTCAAGATCGGCCTCGTGTCCGTCTTCAGTAACGTAACATTCTCCGTGCTCATACGGATTTAACGTTCCCGGATCAATATTAATATATGGATCGAATTTCTGGATTGTAACACTATATCCTCTGGCTTGTAATAACTTTGCCAGGGATGCCGAAATAATACCTTTTCCTAATGAAGAGGTAACGCCGCCTGTAACGAAAATATACTTTGTATCTGCCACAACTATGTGAATTAAAATTTGTACTTCTTTTTCTATACTACGGGTTACAAAAGTACGAACAAAATCGATAAACAAAAAATCTTATCTCTTTTTTTGTCTGCTGATTTATGTTTACTATTGCTTTTTTAGCGAATATTTATTAGTCCGGCGATTCAGATTCGTTCTTCAGCAACTATCCGGCGGTGTCTCTATCCTACTTGTTTTGTATGCAGCGGACAGGCATTCCGTATGCTCTCTCATTATCTTCTGCATAAGTATTATAATTCCGGCTTATGGCCAGTGAATAGCTATCGTCAAAAAAACCGGTTGTTGTGCACCAAAGATAAGCGTACTGTCCTTTCCATTTGATATTACCGGTAAAATAATCAATCGCTCCCTGTGCCGGGTACCATACATTTTGTGGGGTATAAGTTGCTCCGTCATTGTATATTCCGGGTGACTTACTCCATTTAATGGTGTTTGCCATAGGTACGTTGAATGTAGCAGAAGTAGGAACTCTCCAGCCCGGAGGACAAGGGTCAAATATGGATTTTTCAGGACTTGTCCATAAGTAATTACTGCCGTTTAGCAACCAGTTAAAATATCCGTAGTAAAATGTGGTTGGATTTAATATTGATGTGTAATAGCTTGACAGGTAAGCTAGTGAGTAGCTTATCTGTTCTCCGTATACTTTACGTGTTGATGGAGGAAACGGATCTTTTCGTCCCCACTGATAGTACATGCCCCAGCTTGATGAATCATGAGATGCAGACATCGCACCCATATTCCGGTCCATCATTACAATTGATTTACCTGCGAAAGGGGAAGAGTTTAGTCTGATTACACGACCGCCCGGAACAGAACTGGTAACTGGTGCTGATAAACCTTCATCCGGTATGTAATTAGTACTCCATATGTGCCAGCTCCAGAGGATGGTATTGGAATTTGCCGGTGTAACAATGATTAAAGCGTTTCCTTCACCATTGCTTTTTACCTGTAACAGGTCTTTTGACTGATCTTCCATCATAATATCAATGAGTCCCGGTGATGTCTGCCAGTATACAGAAGCTTCCCAGGTTTGGGTGGCAGCGTTGAAACTGCCCATTGCTTCAATTTGATTAACCGGGAACATGATTGGTTTTCCCGGTTGAACCATGTATGAGTTTGATACAGGTTTTATGTCAATATTACTACTCTTAATATTGATCTGATATATATATTTATTTCCTTCTGTGAATGTAGCGGGATCAATAAAAGCATTATAGAATTTCACTTCATCGTCTATTTCAAGATTCATTTCAATACCTATAACAGAATTTGAAGTAGGAAATACGCAGGCAGTGCAAATAATTTTCGTCGCAGAAACTTCTTTGCAGCTGTCTTCAGGTATGACATAATAGCTTCCGGCACCTCCTGTGTTCAGCTGGTTGCCAATTTGGGCATTCATGGTTGCTGTTCCCGGAAGAATTAATGCGATACCGGGATCTTTCGGCTCTATAGATGTTATTTCTGTAGCAGATGGATCAGCCTGTATGATCAGCTCAATCTGTGCCATTCTCCGATCGAAATTTGGGAGATTTATTGTATTCGTGTTTGTATTGACAATATTTGCAAGCAGGGATGTTGTTATATAGTCCGTACCCTGAGGGATGGCAACCGTTGAATCATTAAGCATAGGAATGGCTGGAGAGTAGGCATAAAAATCATACTCTCCGGCAGGCAGATACATTTCGGTAGCAGAACCTGGAATGATGCTTCCTTCAGCGTTGACATTGACAGGTGTTAATATATTTGAACCGCTAAGTTTATAAGACTGAGAGGTAATGAATTTATCAATGGATGTGTCGGGAGTCTTATTTCCGGGACTCCTTTTGTATGCAACTACGCGTATAGTAGTGCCAATGGGAATAGGTGAAACAGATGGACTTTTGCTCTCAACCGGGGTGAAGCGGGGCGACAAAGTATCGTAGCCGTTCAATATTAATTTATCTGAGATAAAGGTTTTGCTCCTTTGGGAAGTGTTGGCTGATTGAATAGAAAATGTAACCGGACTCCCTTCCTTAGAGATATTTTCTGTATTCTCATAAAGTTCGTTCGTGCAGCCTGAAAATATGCATAAAATGATAAATAGTAATAAAGATGATATATTTTTCATGTTGCTAAGTTTTTGATGGTTAATTATCCGGATATATAGGTTTGTCTGTGAAATCATTCACAATCCAGTCAGAAACTGTGAATGCCTTAATGATTATTTCACTTTCGGTTATGCTTAATTTATAATTATAAGATTTGCCCGAGACATAACCTCCTTCTGGCAGATGTATTTTGAGATTATATGCCGTTTCTTTTGTCTCTCCGTTTATTTTTAGATAAAAAAGTGTCTCAAGAGGTGTTGTGGTATTAACAGGTAAAATATAATAGTTACCCATTAATCCTGATATTATCATAGGTGTAAATTCGCTGCTCAATTGACCGGATTGTGGAAGTTCGGCATCGAGTAAATTGAGTTTTATGTTCTCAACCGGAGTTTGAATAAGGATTGAATCCAGTGTATTTATGGATACATGATTTCCGCTCTCCAGCTCGAAAACCAGATTAGCAGCAATATGATCAAAAGTAATAGCTAGAAAAGTGCTGGACTCTGTGATTGATTTACTGGCCGTATGGGCCCATAAATAATCAATACCATTCTGTAATTCTGAACTTTGCCAGTTCGTTAGTAGCTGGAATAATGTGGTGTCATTCTGTGAAATACCATAAAAATCATACGATCCCGGCAGAAGATACATGATGTAATTATTTATACCGGTCATTTGTCCGGATTTATCAGCCAGATAATTGCCTTGAGCGGCTAATGTTTCAGTGCCTGATTTGAATGCGTAAAATGTAGCTTTAACTCCCTGATTTATTGGATTTGAAGCATAACCTTTCAATGCCAGTTCATGGATACTGGCATTGAAGATTATATCCGATTCGCTATCCGGAGCTTTCTTATTATCGTCATTTCCATTACAGGAAGAAATGACGATAACAAGAAGGATTGATAGTGTGTGTAGATATTTCATTGTTGAAAGTGTCTTGTTAAGGATAGTTTGGATTTCTGTTTGGATCATTTAATCCCGGGCCATGATTCGTTTGTATGAATACTCCGTCTGAGTCAAACAGAACGTCCTCGCCTGTTGTGAGTTCTAACCCAATCCAGTTATTGCTTAAACGTTCGAGTTCAACGACTGCAACACCATCATGATATTCGATCAGATACTCGATGATCTTTGTGGGTAATGTCCCGAGTAAAGGAACCGGAACGCCGGCAAGAGATTCTGCATCAGTCCATTGAAGCGTGCTTTTGTTGAATGTTATCTCATCATAGTTGTCGAAATACACTTTGTAGCTGCTGTTCGTTTGTTTTATTTTACGAACCGGTAGATTACCATAGCATTTCTTTACGAAATGTTGAAGTGAATCAGGGAGCTGATTGAAGTTTATATAATGATTATTGTTGTCTGCAAAAGAAGGCAACTGAAACATAACCATCATAATTAGAAATAGAATTTTCTTCATTTTTATTGCGTGTTTAGTTAATAGTTTAGGTATTTAATTATCGTTGATATCCCAGTCTGGCAAAGTCTGCCGGGATAATCTTATATCTTAATTTTCCAATGTGATGAATTGTCCCTGGCTATCAAACATGAGTTCAACTTTATCGGACATCATTAATTGATAGGTCGTTCCGTCATCAAAGAACTCCATGCTGATAAATTTGCTTTTCGGATAATTCTCCTTAACATATTTAAGAATAGGTTCAGGCAGAGTATTGAATAGCTTTTGAGGTATACCTTTCGGGATATAAACTTTACGCCATATTGACTTATCCTTATACAATTCAACATAATTGTCCTTACCATATTTTATAAGATAGGTGTAAGGTCTGTCTTCAACTTTAATTATACTGTCCGGATTACAATAATCTTTGACGGCAGACTGCACGTTTGCAGGTAATTGTGCGTATTTGATATTCTTCGCGTACGCAGGAATTAATGTCGATGCGCAAAAAATAGATGCGCAAAGCAGAATTTTAAGAGATATCTTTTTCATAGTTATCTGAATTTTTCGTTTCATTCATATTACGCAATAAAATAACGTTTAGTCTTTGTATATAGTTTTTAGAAGAAGAGAGCTTTTCCTGTATTTTAGGTAAGAAGATAGGTATATATGAAAAAAGCTGTTGACGAGATATGTTATTTCGTCAACAGCTTTTTAATAGAGGTCATTTCTGTTATAGAAATGTGTTTAGCGAGTAATTGAAAGAGTTCGTCCTTATTTAAGGGAGGTTAGTCATGAACTCTTTCTTTGTCGATATTACTCTTTTGTATCCATACTTGCTTTTCCAAGATAGATAATCAAAGCAATGTACATGATGAATCCAACAATCTCAGCTCCCATAGAAGAAGCCCATTCCGGATTAATAAAATCAAAGTTCATAAAGCGGATAAGAGCACTGACAACACCAAGTAATGCACCACCGGCAATTAATCCTGAAGATAATAATGTTCCTTTCTCAATACGTGCATTGTTTAATGCAGCATCTTTAGAGCGGCTACCAACATACCAGTTAATCAATCCGCCAATAAGCAACGGAGTGTTGAGTGAAAGAGGTATGAACATACCCAAAGAGAATGCCAGTGCAGGAACCCCGCAGAATGTCAGGATTACGGATAATGCAGCTCCTATTCCATAAAGGATCCATGGAGAACTTTGTCCGGACATTAAAGGTTCAATAACAGCAGCCATGGCATTTGCCTGAGGGGCTGCCAGTTGTCCGTCTGTGAATCCATATGTCTTATTAAGGATAAGGATAACGCCTCCAACTGTAGCAGCTGAAACAAGTGTTCCTAAGAATTTCCATGTTTCCTGTTTCGCCGGTGTTGAACCGATCCAGTATCCGATCTTCAGGTCAGTGATAAATCCGCCGGCCATTGAGAGCGCGGTGCAGACAACTCCACCGATAAGAAGGGCGGCCAGCATTCCGGATGTACCTTTAAGACCTATAGCTACAAGGATAAGTGACGCTAAGATTAATGTCATAAGTGTCATTCCTGAAACCGGATTAGATCCTACAATTGCAATCGCATTTGCTGCAACAGTAGTGAAGAGGAATGCAATTACAGCAACAACTAGCAAGGCTACAATTGCTTGAGTCAGATTGTGTATAACTCCGAAGTAGAAGAATAGCAAAATTGCAATTAATGTGATGAAACTTGCTATAGCAATGAATTTCATTGGAAGATCTTTTTGTGTGCGTTTTGTGTTTTCAACACTTGCTGCACTTTTTCCTCCAAGTTCCTTTGCTGCCAGCCCTACAGCTCCGCGAATGATTCCCCATGAACGGATTATTCCGATTACCCCGGCCATAGCAATACCACCAATACCAATGTGACGACCGTAAGTCGTATAAAGTTGTTCCGCAGACATGGATGCTACAGTTTGAGTGATTGCATCATTTCCAAGAGTTAGAACTGTGTCTCCAAAAATTAAATTCAATCCCGGGATAACCATTAACCAGATAAAGAATGAACCAGCGCAGATTATAATACTGTATTTTAATCCGATAATGAATCCTAGTCCCAGGACAGCGGCACCTGTATTTACTTTCAATACAATTTTGGCTTTATCTGCCAAAGCTTCTCCAAAAGGAAGTATACGTGTTGATACTTCTTCAGTCCATGCCCCGAATGTGGCAATTGCAAAATCATAAAGTCCTCCGATTAATCCGGCAATAGCAAGCGATTTAGCCTGACTGCCTCCTTTCTCTCCGGAAACAAGTACTTGAGTTGTAGCTGTTGCTTCAGGGAAAGGGTATTTGCCATGCATGTCAGATACGAAATATTTACGGAAAGGAATAAGAAATAATATACCAAGAACTCCACCTAAAAGAGAACTGATAAATACTTCCAGAAAATTGACTGTCAATTCTGGATACTTTGCCTGAAGGATGTAAAGAGCAGGTAGCGTGAAAATTGATCCCGCAACAATTACTCCGGAGCAAGCTCCGATTGATTGAATGATGACGTTTTCAGCCAATGCGTTTTTCCGTTTTGCAGCTCCCGATACACCGACAGCAATAATGGCAATAGGAATAGCTGCTTCAAATACCTGTCCGACTTTAAGCCCAAGAAAAGCAGCGGCAGCAGAGAATAAAATAGCCATTAATATCCCCCAGGTTACGGACCAGGGAGTGACTTCCCCAATGTTGTTGTTTGAGTCCAGAAGAGGGGTGTACTTTTCTCCCGGTTTTAGTTCGCGAAACGCGTTTTCAGGTAGTTCAAGTCCTGTCTTTTTGTTATTTTCCATTGATAGAAATTTGTTGTTTGGTTTTATTTTGTTGTTTATTTGCCAAGAGCTGTCTGTATGATATTTACTATAAGAGGTTTGGAGCCGGCATATAAGAATTCTACTGCAATTACCATAATAATAAGACCCATAAGTCTCATCATTACATTGTTACCAGTTTCTCCGATAAGTCTGAGTAATTTGCCAGAGGCAATCAGGACAAGGTAAGTTATAAGCAATACAATCAGAATCATGACAATTAATGCAATTTTCTTTTCAATGCTTTCAGCATCCTGCATCAGAACAATTCCATTGGTAATAACTCCAGGGCCACATAACATCGGAATGGCTAAAGGTGTAATTGCAATATCTCTTACATATCCGGTGACTTCAGATTTTTTTAGTTTTACTTCGCTCAGTCTGGCCTGGAGCATATCCATTCCTATAATAAAGAATATAACTCCACCGACAATGCGGAGGCTGTCGACTGAAATACCGAAAAAATTAAATAACATTTGTCCTGATAAAGCAAATGCAATAACTATGCAAGCTGCTACGGTACATGCTTTCATGGCAACTTTTCGTCGTTCTTTTTCTTCCAGCTGACTTGTTAATGATGCGAAAACTGGCATCATACCAAATGGATTGAACAGAGTGAAAAATGACGAGAAGCATAAGAATGCGAAGGAGAATAAATCACTCATAGGGTATTTTTTGAGAATTAGTAATAAAGAGCTCATTTTGACTTTTGGGACAATAGTCTGAAAATTGATTATTTACCGGAAGTCAGGATGACCTTGTTGCAAATATACCGTATTTTTTAATTTGTATATCATATTTTTTTAACTCTGTTCAGGTTGTATCTAAGATTTTTGTTTATCATTCACTTTTGCTTTATTTCTTTCTCTTACTCTGATTTTCGAATATTGTATAATTTCATTGGTATTTCATTGTTCTTTTCCAGACTTGCTATAGTAATATTGAGGCTTAAAATAAATGTTAATTGTTGGGTGTGGGTAGTTTGATTGATTGATCGATTTCTGATTAAAATATCAGATATTGCAGTTTTAATGCAAAAAAATAAATATACTGTATATTAACTAACAAATATTATGAAAATAAATACATGTATATTGTGAATTAATAGTAATAATTTATGTTCGTGAGTAGTTATTTGGATATTTCTGAAAATACTTAACCCTTATCCATATATTTGCAATAAAGCGTTAAGAAATTAATGCATTTGATGATATAGTGAAGTGGATTTATACATGTATTGGGTAACCAAAAAGTGCGTAATGATAAGAAATGATGAGAAAACCAGTACATTTATTATATATATAATAATAAGTGTTGTGTAATTTTTTTACTATGATTTACTAAACAATACAAACATGATTATGTTTATATATATAGATTAAGGAAATATAATACATCTGTCATTTTATTTTGTTTGGTACAGGCTCTCTAATACTCTGGCTGATACTGATGAAGAAACCAAATCGTTAATAACCCGGCCATAGTAGTACATGAATACTTAAATTAGAATTCCAGTTGATTAATGGGATAGAATCAATTTTAAATAAAACAAAAACAAAAAAATTTAGTGTCATGAGAAAAAGGCTACTATTTCTTTTTCTGATCTGTTCTACTATTCTGGCGCAAGCCCAGCATTTAGTGACAGGGATCGTAACTTCTTCAGAAGACAAGCTCCCGATTATCGGTGCAGCTGTAATGGTGAAAGGAACGCAAACAGGAACGGTTACTGATTTTGATGGTAACTACTCGATCGATGCTCCTCTAAATTCTACACTTGTGTTTTCTTATATGGGGATGAAATCACAAGAGCTTAAAGTAACAGGAAAAAAAATCAATGTAGTTCTTCAACCTGCAACTATTGAAGTAGGAGAGGTTGTTGTAACAGCAATGGGGGTTAAGCAAGAAAAGAAAAATCTTAACTTTGCTGTATCTACCGTAAATTCCAATGAAATTATGGTTGCAAAACCTACGAATTTCGTGGATGCATTACAAGGTAAGGTTGCCGGGATTAATTTAGCAAGTGCCGGAGGTTCTCCGAATGGTGCTTCCCGTATGGTAATTCGTGGTATCTCATCTGTGAATCCAGGACAAAGTAATGAGCCATTGTTTATTATTGATGGTGTTCCTGTGAGTGGTGGAGCAACTGCTGCTGCCCAGATCAATCCGAATGATATTGAGAATATTACTGTATTGAAAGGTGCTGCTGCTGCTGCACTTTACGGACAGGAGGCTGCTTCAGGTGCTATCATGGTAACTACTAAGAGTGGTAAAAGTGGTAAAATTACGGTAAATGCAAATGCTTCATGGCAAATTGATAACGTCGTAAGAGCTCCGGAGATTCAGTCTACATGGGGGCCTGGTGTTCGTGGTGTTCACAAAGAACAAACTATGGGTGGATGGGGATCTCCTCTAACATCAGATCAGCAAATTTATGATAACGTAGGCGACTATTTCCGCACAGGTTTGCTTCAGAAATATGACTTAGCTGTTTCCGGAGGATCTGAAATGTTTAATGCTTATGTATCAGGTAGCTATAGTAATCACGAAGGGGTTGCTCCTGGTGATTATCTGGATCGCGTTAACTTTATGATCAAAGCTTCTTTTAATCCTTCTAAAACTGTAAACTTTAATTTTAATGCGAATATCATGAACTCAAAAAGTCGTGGTATTGGTAATGGTGTGATGGGTACAATCTATAGCTGGCCTATCAACGATAACATGCGTAATTATAAGAATACAGACGGTTCTATCCGTTGGTTGTATGAAGCAGATCTTAAACAAGATTCTCCTTTGAATCCTTACTGGTCAAGATTTGAAGATTCAAGTGAAAATGAATCAACACGTAATATCATGCAGGCAAACGGTTCATGGCAAGCCTTTAAAGGTTTTAAACTGGATGGACGTATCGGATATGATTTCTCTAATTCTTATTATGATGGTTACTGGACTCCAAGATGGAATAAAAGTGACTTTACAGAAGATCAGCTTGAGGGTGTGAAAAATTCAGTTTTTGGCGGACACTCTTATACAAGTGGTCGTAGTGGATTATTCTCAGCTCAGGCTTTAGCAACTTATAATTTGAAAGTTACGAATGATCTGGAAATGAACTTTCTGGCTGGAACAGAATTGAAAATGTGGAAATCTCATTCTACAGAATTAGGGGGAGAAGGATTTATTATTCCGGGAGATTTTTATAGCCAGCAGAATCTGATCGACGTTGTAAATGGTCGTGATGTAAGTTTGTATCGCTCAAGAAAAAGATTATATGGTTTCTTTGGTGAGTTTAAATTAGATTATAAAAACATGATTAATCTGGGTGCTACAATCCGTAACGATCATACATCTACATTAGCGCCGGGGAATAACTCATATATTTATCCTTCTGTAACAGGGGGTATTATGTTCTCTGAATTATTCAATATCTCAAATGATATTTTCTCTTTTGGTAAGATTCGTGGTAACTGGGCAAAAGTTGGTAAACCAACAAGTCCGTTTGCTTTTGATGAGGCATTTAAACCATTCCCGTTATTCCCTGACGGAGGTTTTGGTATTGACCCGACGAAAGCAGTAGCATTTGAAACACTTAAGCCGGAAATGCTTTCTTCATGGGAGATTGGAGCTGACTTACGTTTCTTTGAAAATAAAACCAAATTAGATGTTGCTTATTATTCAACAGTGGTTGATAATCAGATTGTAACTGTACGTGTATCTCCTACTTCAGGATATATTCTGATGACAAAAAATGAAGGTACTATCAAAAATCATGGTATTGAACTTTCTCTTGATCAGCAAATTTTCCAGAATAAAGACTGGACATGGAGTGCGTTGGCTACATTCGGTATGAACCGTGGTAAAGTAGTTAGCTTGCCGGAAGGTATTGTTGAGTTAGCTAATACTTCTGCACAAGTTGGCGCTGATATTTATCCGACAGCTTATCTGAATGGTTCAACTATGGGTATTTCAGGTAAAGACTATATGCGTACTGAATCAGGTCAGGTTATTGTAGATGAAAATGGTTATCCAATGATTAATCCTGCGAAAGGTATTTATATTGGTAATCGTGAACCAGACTTCTTAGTAGGTTTGTCAAGTAATCTTCGATATAAAAATATTACGCTTTCATTTATGTTTGACTTCCGTAAAGGTGGTGATGTAATTAATGGAACAAGACGTTCTTTAATGTCATCAGGTCAGCATAAAACATTAGAAACTTACAGAAACAGAGAAATCTTAGTAGAAGGTATGGTGAAACAAGCAGACGGTAGTTTTGCACCAAATACTAAAAAAGTGATTTTTGATCAGGATTTTGTAAATAACTATTATAATCCGGTAAGTACAAACTTCATTGAAGACGGTAGCTTTATTCGTCTGAATTATGTAACACTGGCTTATGATTTGAGTAAATATTTAAAAAACTCAATAATCAAAGGAGCGAATGTTTCTTTCACTGGTAGAAATCTGTGCTTGTGGTCTAAATACCAGGGATCAGATCCATTGATCGTATCGGGTCAGTCATCAGGAGGATCAGGTGATATGGGTATTGATAACCTGAACGTTCCTAGTACAAGAAGTTTCTCATTCAATTTAAATGTAACATTCTAAATCTTGAATCATTATGCGTAAATTCAGATACTTATCATATTTATTCATCCTAAGTCTCCTGTTTACAGGATGTGAGGACTTTCTGGATGTAAACCAAAATCCGGATAAAGCTTCAACTGCTCCGGCAAAAGAATTATTACCGGTTGTTACTTTTTATGCTTCTCAGACAAATTATGACCACGCTGAGTACGGGGTTTATCTGGCAGGAGCTTTGACCACCGGTGGACGTAGTCAGTCAGGATCACTTGCTTATAAAAGTGGTTGGGATTTTCAGATTATGAATCGTCATCCGCAATGGCGTCGTCACTTTTATGACATTGGAAAAAATATCTTATTGATGACACGTGATGCAGAGGCGAAACAATCCTATAACTATATGCTGATTGGACGTACGATTAATCTGATGTCGATGATGCTGACTACTGATATGTTTGGAGATATGCCACGTACAGAAGCTTATCAGAATACAGCTCCTCATTATGATACACAGGAGAGTATTTATGACTGGATGTTCCAGGAGGTAGATGCACTATTGGCTGATTATGATAATCCGGCATTAACTCAGGCTGCAACAAACGAAAGAATAACAAAAGCAAACGATCGTATTTTTGAAGGCGATTTGCACAAGTGGAAACAGTTTACATATGGATTGAAAGCACGTCTTTATCTGCGGAAATTGCCAAACTGGGATAATTCACTGGCAACATGTCAGACAATTATTGATGCTGCAGAAAAAGCTTTGTCAGACTGGAATGAACCAGTTTATATGTATGATGGAGGAATTAGCGAGAAAAACTGTCCATGGGGACCTGCTCAACCAGTAATTAATTCATGGGAAAGTCGTAAAAATGAATTAGATAAATCGATTCCGACTCGTTTCTTTATGGTAGATATGTTAGGCGCAAAAGTAAATACGAATGGCTCAATCAATGATTTTTATGCAGATCCGCGTCTTAAGAGTGAGGCTCTAATGGCTAAAAGACCTGATGGAAATAGTAAAGTCGCTTTTAGATGTTTGGAAAGTAACTTTGGTATGGATGCTTCTATGAAAGAATCACATTATCCTGACCTGCTAAAAAATGTGTATCAAACCAGAAATGATACTTGTATGACATTGATGATGACAGAGGAGTTGATGATGATTAAAGCTGAAGCTCAATACTGGGCAGGACAGAAGGAGGCTTCTCATGGAACTGCAGTTGAAGCTGTGAAATTAAGTATGCAGAGATATAAAATAGCAGATGGAGTTGCGAATACATATATTTCAAAACCTACATGTTTGCCGGCTTCAGGATATACAATCGGACATTTGATGCGTCAGAAATATATTGCGATGTATATGCAGGCTGAAATGTGGAATGACGTACGTCGTTACAAATATAGTAACAATACAAATGGCATTACTTATGATAACGTAGTGGTTTATCCGGGATTAAGACGTCCGTATAACTTATCAGCATCATGGTTAGCTAATCCGAATGACTGGGTTCAACGTATCAATTATGATCCGGAAACAGAAGAGAAATACAATAAGGCTGAACTAGAAAGATTAGGTGCTTATCGTAATCCGGAATGGTTGAAAAAGCCTATGATCTGGTCTAAATGAGAATAAATAATTCGGATAAAAATCTTGATGAAATAATCAGTTATGAATAAGAAAATACTAAATAAAATATTGCTTCCAGTCTTTTGCATTGCAGCATTTGGTTGTGAAAGAAATGACAAGATTGATGATTTGGCAATGATCGGTCAGCGCGTTCCGACATCTTACTGGGAAGTGAAATCTACTGAAATTAAATATGGTCAGTATGCTGAGTTTACAGCGCAATATTATACAGATGGTCCTGCTATTAAACAGTTATCTGTATGGCATGATGTAAATGAGCATATTACTTATACAGTGGAATGTCCATTGGTTACTACTTTTAAGTACAGTGTTTCATTTGATAATAGTGCATTAGTACGTCAGACTCAAAAGTTACATGAATTTCTTCATACAGAAGAGTTATGGGATCAGACAAAAAGAGCTTATCTGTTGAATGATAAATTTAAAATCAGTTATACGCTTTCACCTGTTACGATGGAGGATGTAACAACTTTTGACCTTGAGTTCTTTAATGAGTTATTCCCTGAAAATTTTGCAGAAGAATTTAAAGATAGTGTTGCTTCAAAACTTCAGGTAATGGATTATCGTAAAATCCTGACAGTAGATAATCCGAGGATGGATACAGATGCGTTTGATGTACATCTCGATTCAACATTCAATGATAATTCAGGACGTTATGATTATTTCTTTAAAACTCAGGAATCTGAAAATTTAATGAAAGAGTTATTTAATACAATACCTTTTGATTCATTGACGTATGATAAAGCGAATCAGAAATTTAAAATCAATTATGTCAGAGAATATTTCCTGAACTCAAAATTTGGAGTAATGGATGAAAACAATAGAATTGGATTCTCTGAAACTAAACAGATTAAAGTAAATTAATTTATTGTTATCTTTTAATCAATAGTAAATATGAAAATTACTTCAATATATAAAGGATTTCTGATCTTAAGTTTGCTACTATCAGCATCTTGTGTTGATAATGAACCTAAAGTTGAAGATATCCCGAATGATAAAGTTGCTTTTATGTATTCTGTAAAAGGGGATTATCCGATTGATTATTATGTCGGATCTCTTATTCAGTTTGAAAATACATCTTCAGAACAAGGAACTGTAACATGGAACTTTGGTGATGGATCACCAGAAGTAAATGAGCCTAATCCGATACACAAATATACGGTACCGGGAACTTATGAAGTTACTTTATCTCTGGATGGTGTAGGACATAGAAAACAATCAATCATGATCAGTGATATCACACCGATTATTAAGACAAATATTTCTACACCGATCTGTCTGGCAATGGAATCGGATATCACATTTGATGTTGAGCTGCCAAATCCTGAAAATCTACAGGAAACATATGAATGGGTTTTTCCTGAAGGAACAACAGATGAAGACGGTAATTTACTACCGGGCTCATCTGATATAAATCCGGGGACACTCAGA
Source organism: Bacteroidales bacterium (assembly GCA_051657165.1). Lineage (GTDB taxonomy): Bacteria > Bacteroidota > Bacteroidia > Bacteroidales > UBA7332 > UBA7332. Next base: position 18,068 of record JBOFKD010000228.1, read on the forward strand.
TTTTCAAATGTTGGATCTCAGGGGGTTGTTCTGAAAACAAAACTGGCAGGACGTTCTTTACCTCAAGTAAGAATTGATGTTCAGGTTGGCTTTTCTCAACCATCTAAAACATTGTATTATGCCGTGAAAGGTGGTAATCTTGCAGCATATAAGCTGATCAAAAATAAGCCTTCAGAAATGAAAGTTTCACCATTTAACCTGGGCGTAAAATCAGGTCAGCATCCATTCAATATCTTTTTTAATGATACAGCCGTATATATTTTGGATGCAGGTAAACAGTTTACTTATATCAATGATGTTGATAAAACACTGGGCGATGGTAAAATCTCAGTTATATCAAAAGATGGTTCTACTGTAGAAACAATTTTAGATAATATCGGAGGATATGCTTTTGATGATCCTTACTTTGGATATCTGGATGTTTCATCGAAAACTCTTCATTTCACAGACCGTAATACAGGTATTTCTCAGGTTACTTTGGATAAGAGAAATGAGAAATTAAACAGAACTGCTTATCCGTTCTGGGTAGAAAATGCCCGTTTAGGTTATTATGGTAATGGTATTGCTTATGGCGCAGGTAATGCGGGGATAACAAAAGACGGTGATACATGGTGGTGGAATAAAAGTTTCCTTTCAATGGGTATCTTCCGCTTTAAGAATTCAGATATAAAACCTGGTACAGTTGGTTCAGGAACTGAACCGGCACCGGCTTCAGGTATTGCATTGCCAAATATTGCAGCTAAGGCAACTTTAATTGATTCTAAAAATAAGATGGTATATATAACTGTTCCTTCATCAGATGCGATTGCAGGTTTCTACGCGATTCCAATGGCAGATTTGGTTAAAGTGACTTCTGAGTCTACATTAAAACCTTATTGTGTGAAACTTCTTCCTCCTGATGGAGAGGGGACGACAGAAATGGTTCATATTTCACAATTAGTGCTTGATCCGGAAGATGGTTCTGTATATTTTGCTTACAGAGCACCTGCTAAAAATCAAACATTGAACACAGGTATCAAACGATATAATCCAACAACAAAGTTGATCGAATCTGTTGTTGATGGTGTTGAAGCGTATGGTATTACAATAAACAATGAGGAGACTCAATTATTCTAAATAATTAAAACTAACTGCTTCCTGAAAACATGGAAGCAGTTAGTTATCAATTAAATCTTCTAACCTTATATTAAAGATGAAAAGACTAGGCTTATTTTTAGGAATGTTGATGGCTTTTGCAACTATGTTTGCACAAAATCCCAAAAGAGAGATGCGTGCTGCCTGGTTGGCAACGGTTTGGGGTATTGACTGGCCTAACTCAAAAATCACCAACACAGGAGATGTTGCTCAGATAAATAGTCAGAAAAAAGCACTAACCCGTATGCTGGACTCATTGCAGCGCGCGAATTTGAATACGGTTTTCTTTCAGGTGAGATCACGCAGTGATGTGATGTATAAATCCCAATATGAACCATGGTCTTCTGATTTGGTAATAACCAGAGGTATGGATCCCGGATATGACCCGCTTCAGTTTGCGATTGAAGAGTGTCATAAGCGTGGAATGGAATTACATGCGTGGATGAACCCTTACCGTTTTGAATCTCAGTTAGATCAATGGACTGGTCAGGAAGGTGATTATAAAGTCACAAACCCTGATTGGGTAATGGTTTACTCTGATGGTAAATCAATATTAAATCCGGGCGTTCCGGCTGTATCCGAACGGATTCGTGATATTGTAATGGAAGTGGTTGATAATTATGATGTTGATGGTATTACATTTGATGACTATTTTTATGCTTACGGAGGAACTCCTTCTACCTTAGATAAAGCAGCTCAGGATAAATATAAGCCGGCTGGAAAAGATGTGAATGACTGGAGACGTGAAAATGTGAATTCTATGATTGCTTTGGTTTATAAAGCAATCCAGCAGAAGAAACCATGGATTACTTTTGGCGTTTCTCCATTCGGAATATGGACTACAGATCAGAAGGTTGCAGAAAAAGAAGGTATTCCATTACCATCAGGGATAACTGGCGGAAATATGTATGCTGAAATCTATTGTGATCCGGTAGCCTGGTTAAAAGAAGGTACGGTTGATTATATTTCACCACAACTTTACTGGCCGACGACTTCAGCAGGTCAGGATTATGATGTTCTTGCTCCATGGTGGTCTGATTTAGCAGCTAAATTTGGAAAGCATTTTTATTCAAGCCAGAGTTTGTCTAGTTTGGAAAGTGTTACATTAGCAATGAAGTCAGCCCGGATAAACGGTGTTGAAGTTCAGATAAATAATGGTATTTCAATGCGTGAAAAAGTTGCGTTGATCGAAAAAACAATGCGGGTTGAACCACGTTTGAAACCATCTGAATATATTCTTCAGATTGAACGCAACAGGACTTCTGATCGTAATGATGCTCCGGGATCTGTATTTTATAGTGCAAATCGTTTTTATACAAAAGGATTTATACCAAGTTTATTGAATTCGGTGTTCAGAACAAATGCCTTACCGCCTGCGATACACTGGAAATCAACTGCCTTGTATGAACCTGCTTCAAATTTACGTTTATCTGATTCTGAACTGAAATGGGATGCGGTTTCGGGTATTTCAAGATATGCAGTTTATGCAATTAATAAGAGTGCGTTGAATGACCCTAAAGCTTATTTATCATCGGATAATCTTTTAGGTATTTCTTATGCAACCAGTTATACTATACCTCAGAAATATATTTCTTCTGATTATACATTTGCAATTGTAGCATTAGATCGTTTCGGAAATGAATCAGTTGCTTCTATTCTGGATGCTCCTGTTCTTACGAATGATAAGATTATTCTGAATTATCCGTTAGATGGTGATGGTATGACTCATGCTTCTGTATTTAACTGGATTCATCATCCTGATGCTTCTTCTTATTTTCTGGAAATCTCAGATTCTCCTGCTTTTGAAAATTTGATCTATTGCTTTGAGACAACTGAAAACTCAATGACTGCTGAGAATATGAGTTTGTTGAAAAATGGATCGGATTATCATTGGAGAGTTCGTTCAAGAGTTCCCGGCACAATGGATACTTACTCAGAAGTAAGAAGAGTTTCTTTTGTTTCACTTGAGATATTATCTCCGGTAAATAACGCAAAAGATGTATCAGTGACACCAACTGTCAAATGGAACTCTATTGGTTCTGATTATACCTATACCTTGCAAATATCTACAGGTAGTGCATTTGGAAATGTATTAGCTGAATACAATAATATTGTGGGTACGAGCATAACTATTCCTAAGGAGACATTACAGGCAGAAAAATTGTATTATATAAGAATAAAAGGAGTTCGTGAAGGAGTAGAAACATCGTGGTCTGCAGTGGTTTCATTTACTACAGAAGAATTGATTCCTGATGTTCCTGTTATTCTGAAGCCAACGCATATGCAACAACTTTCAGGTACGGATCTTTTGGTCGAATGGCAGGAAGATCCTAAAGCAAATTCATTCAGAGTTGAATTATGTGATTCACCGACTTTTCCTGTAAAGAAAGTGAAAATTAAAACTGTAAAAGCATTTACATATAATACTACTTATTCTGATATTCCAGAAGGAACTTATTATCTGAGAGTCTGTGCGAATTTTGTAATAAATGAGGCTAAATGGTCAGATGTTATACAAATTGATATGCTTACTACATCTTTAAATAAGAATGAGACTGATGGTCTAAAGATGTATTCTGTAAAAGATAAGAGAATAATTGTCCTTCTATCTGATAAGAACTTTGTAGATAATGAAATTTCAGTGTATAGTATTGCGGGACAGGAAGTTTATCGTACATCGCTATCTTTGAACGCAGGATTAGAAACGCGAATTGAAATGCCTCAATCTATAGGGAAAGGAGCATTTATAGTTGTATTGAAATCTCAATCAGGAAGAAATTCCTTTAAAATAATTCTTTAGTTTAACTTTAAATTTTATTGATTATGAAACGTTTTTTACTTTCAGGAACAATGTTATTAGCAGGTATGAGTGCTGTGAATGCTGTTGAACCGGTTAAAGATCCGGCAACTTATCAGTCTGTTGAAGGAACTTACTTTCAATCACTATGGATGTATTCTGCAGGTACGGATAATGGAAATCCTTTAATTAATTCAGGAGGTACAAGAGGTATTGCTTGTATTGATGGTAATGTTTACGTTCCAATGCGTGGCGAAGGTGATATTGATCATCAAATTAATGTATTTAATGGTAATACAGGTGTTCTTGAACATACCTACAAAATTCCGAAAAAGTTGATTGGAGCTGATATAGCTTATGCATTTAATGATTTAGCAGCAGATTCAAAAGGTAATTTAGCTGCATGTAACCTTACTTTAGATATTCAGAATTCAGGGTTCCACGTTTGGAGAATGAAAAAAGATGCCATTGATAAACCAGAGGAGTTAATGGTCGCTTTATGGCCACAAGGTCAATTAAAAGGTCTTCGTATTGATTTTTTTGATGTCTATGGCGATATTTATGGTGATGGATATATTCTTGCAGCTATTGGTGGTGATCTTGAAAATTATTCAGATATTGTATTAAAATGGGATATTGTTGGAGGAGCGGTAGTGGCAGATGAGCCAATGCCTATTTGGATCCAAAGCTATGTGCCTGCAGCAACAACGAATGGTACAGCTCCACGTGTGAAAGCTGTAAGTAATGATGCGTTTTATTTTGATGGCAGTAATTCACATCCTGCATTATATGACTTCGAAGGTAATATATTAGATGGTTTTGATACTGGAGGCGTTTGTACTAAAAATTCGACTCCTAATGGTGTTGTTGATTTTGAATTAGGTGGCAGAACATTTTTGGCTGCAGCAGCGAATAATCATGGTGGAGCTGTTGGACTACCAAAAAATTCGGCACAATTATTTGATATAACAGATGGAATGAGTGCTGCAAAAGATATTCAATTATTTCCAGCTAATGGTTTAGGAAATTTGACACCCTCAGCACCTTCTGTTAAGCCAGTTATTCATTTAATAGATGAAAATAATGCTAATATTTTTATTCACGGAGCATCTAATGGTTTAGCTGCATATCGCTTATCATTGAATCCACTTTCAATTGACGCAGAAAAAGCTTCGGCTATGAAAGTTCATGTTGCTGGTGGTGAATTAGTATTCTCGGAAGAAGCAGCAAAAGTAGATGTTTATGCTGTTGCTGGTAATTGTGTTGCTCAGTATGCAAACGTAAATCGTGCGACTCTTTCTTTAGTGAAAGGTATCTATATTGTTAAAGCTGTTGATATGGCTGGTAAAACTAAGGTTCAAAAAATCGTAGTTGGATAATCCTGTCTCAGAGATAAATTAATCAAAGGGTGTCAATTGGCACCCTTTTTTTCTAAACACACTTATTATTTATATCCATGAAATTTTTCTCTTCGAATACATTTCTGAAAACATGTGCATTAGGAGCAATTGTATTCTCTTCTTTACCTGCCGAAGCACAAAAAGGAACAATTAATATTCTGGATAAAACATATGTAACGGACACAATAACGCATTTGGCTGTTGGTCCCGGAACAGTTTATACACAAATAAATATTCCTGAAATTCCGTTAGCGGTATATTTTTTAAATATTGATGCTAAAAATCCGCATATCAGTTTTGAAACAGTATTGAGTCATGACTCAATTATGGGCAATGAAGTACCATCTCGCATGGCAACCCGCAAAAGTAATCAGGGGCATGTGTTGTTCGCAGGTACAAATGCGGATTTCTATGATACAGGATCAATGAAAGGGATGCCTATAAACGGAACAGCTCTTGATGGACAAGTTGCCCGTAAGCCACATAGTTCAAGACCATTAATGGGATTTGGAGCTAATAATATGCCATTCATGGATGCATTGAGTACAGAAATGAGTGTTACCGTAAATGGCGTTAAAACGATTATCGATGAAGTGAACTACCCTCGTGGCGAAAATAAACTAGTCCTTTATAACCAATATAACGGGAAAACAACCAGAACGAATAATTATGGATCGGAGGTTCAATTACGTCCGCTTTCGCAATGGGATGTAAACAAACCCGTTCAGTGCGAAGTCGTTCAGGTCTTTTCTAAAAAAGGAACAAATCCGATCCGTAACGGATATGTCTATCTTTCAGGACACGGATCGAAAGAAGCATTTGTAACGAGCCTGAAACAAGGTGACATTATTGAAATCAATCATGTGTATACCGGAAAATATAATAACTCTAAGTCTCAGTGGAAATGTCTTTTCGGTGGTGACCGCGTAATGCTTCGTAATGGAGAGATCCAGGAAAATGACTGGGCTGAAAATCATCCGCGTACAGGTATTGGCTTTTCCAAAGACAGTACAGAAATAATCATGTGTGTTGTGGATGGCCGTTCTACATTGTCCGCAGGAGTAACAACCAAACGCCTGGGTGATATAATGCGTAGTGCCGGTGCTTACAATGCTATGAATATGGATGGAGGTGGCTCTTCTGCTATGTATATAAAAGATTTGAATGTAGTGAATAATGTAAGTGACGGTTCGGAACGAGCTGTTGCAAACGGCATATTTGCAGTTTCTTCTGCTCCTGAAGATACGAAAATAAGTCGATTGGTGTTCTTAAAACCAAATCTAGCAATCATACCGGGAGGAATTGTTCGTCCGACAATCATATCTTATAATAAATACGGAATATTACTGAACGCCGATTTCAAAGATGTCAGATATACATGTTCAAAAGAGATTGGCTATATTGATGAGAACGGATGTTTTGTCGCAACAACACCGGGAGCAAAAGGAATAATTGAGGCAGATTATAATGGAATAAAAGCAGTAGCAAATGTAAAGATACTGGAATCTCTTGACTCGTTTTCTTTCGATCTGTCTTCGATTATTTTAGACGGAAGAGAAGATTATCCTGTTAAAGTGTTCGGGAAATACAAAGGTGAGGAGTATGAACTTACAACGTCAGTGCTTGAATGGGAGATCAAAGATCCATCTGTTTGTAGCGTGAATGATGGAATGATTAAAGGATTGAAAAATGGAGAAACTAAGGTTATTGGTCGTATTGGGAGTGCAACTGATACGTTATATGTAAAAGTTGAGATAGCTCCTGATTTTATAGTTCATGAAAATTTCTCAGATGTTTCATCGTTCAGTTTATCTTCAACATCCACGATTACCACGAAGTCTCTGGATCGTAATGAGGATGGCACAGCATTGAACTTTATTTATAAAAAAGGAAGAGGAACTTCTTTGACATTGTCTAAACAATCTGTACTGTATAGCAAACCGGATACGATCAAGTTTTCATTTCATAACGGAGAGTCAATGCTTAATAAAGTGTCAATGAAGTTGAAAGTAGGGAATTCAGTATCTTCGATAATTATAAATAACGATGAAATTCTGCCAAATGCTGAACAGGAAATATTTATTGATGTTACAAATGATATAATTAAAGATACAGATCCGGATAAAGTATACCCAATAATATTCGAAAGCCTGATCTTCTATTTGAAAGATGCATCTCATACCGTAGATACTCCATATTCCATTAAACTAAATAATATCTCTCTTTCTTATAAAGATGTAGCATTAAGTTCGGACAATATTGAGTTTCTTTCCAGAATCAGAGTATATCCGAATCCGGTAACAAATAAAGTAATGTATTTGAGTTTGTGCCTGGATCAGGTAACAGATGTTTCTACACAGTTATATAATTTACAGGGACAATTCATACAATCTGAATCCTTTAAACAGGTTCAGAATGGTGAAGTAGCTCTTCAGATTTCTCATCTGCCAGCAGGAACTTATATCCTGAAGGTGGCAGTAGGAAATAAATTTGAAACAGTTAAGGTTCAGATTAAAAACTAATCACTATGAAATATAAACTTATTTTGGGGACGCTTCTTTTAGGAGCGACCCTTTTACAAGCTCAGAATGTGAAGGTTTCAAAAAAGAGTGAATTGAAGCTTTCGGGTGCTTATCCTGTTATGAATGATAAAGGAGATGCACTTCTTATCTCATCTCCGGAATATAAAGGATTAAGCTATTATGATTTGAATACAGATACATATTTTATTGTTACTGAAGATTCAGGTGCCGGATATAATCCGCTTTTGGAAGGAAATCAGGTAGTATATCAGAGTAATAAATATGAAAACGGGAGAAAATACAGCGCAGTAAAACTTTATGATCTGAAATCAAAGACTACTTCAGAAATAATGCCTTTCTCGCGATCTCAAAAACAATTGTCTTCTGTAGGGGCAAGTGTACAGATTCTTTCAGATGCTAAACCTCTTAAATCAGTTCGTAATCTGAATACAACTCAGAAAACAGTTACTACCCGTAACGGCAAGATTATCTTGATTGATGGAGTGACAGAGAAAGAACTTAACCCGATAAAGGATGCCCGTAATGGATACCTGTGGGCTTCTCTTTCTGAAAAGTCAGATTATATTCTGTTTACTGCAGCCGGATTGAATACCTATATTATGGACTTAAACGGAAAAATCATAGCCGATCTTGGTAAACTTGAAGCTCCGAAATGGTACAATGATAGTTGGGTTGTTGGTATGCTGACAAAAGATGACGGACATACAATCACAGCATCAGAGGTGCTTTTTGTAAGTGCTGATGGAAAAGAGAAGATAAAACTTTCAGACGCTAAAGAAATAGCACTATATCCTTCAGTTGCATCGCAATCGGGAAGAATAGCTTATGCTACAGCCGATGGGAAAGTATTTGTTATAGATTTAGATGTTAACCGTTAATTTTTGAATACAATGAAAAAGAGTACACTATTATTGTTGTCTTGTTTGTCGTTGACGGTTTCAGCTCAGGACTTAAGCGGCTTAAAAATATATCTGAATCCTGGTCATGGAGGATACAATGGCGCAAATGATCGTAATGTTGTTATTGCACCATTCGCTCCGGGAGATACATTAGGATTCTGGGAATCGAAAGCAAATCTGGATAAAGCATTCTACTTACGTAAAATGTTGCAGGATGCAGGGGCTGAAGTTCTTATGTCACGTACTTTAAACAGAGAAGAAGATGATCTTCCGCTATCTCAGATCTCTGAGTTGGCAAATAACAGCAATGCGGATTTTTTCTTTTCTCTGCATAGTAATGCCCATAACAGCTTAACTAATTACACATTGATGCTATTTCCGGGTACGGATGATGAACCCCGTTATCAGGAAGCAAAAGATTTGTCTGCTATCCTGTGGAATAATATATATTCGAACCAGGTAACGACCTGGACTCACCATTTTCTGAATATCCGTGGAGATCTTTCGTTCTATGGATATCATCTGGGAGTTTTGAAGAATCTTCAGGTAAAAGGAATGTTGTGTGAAGGGTCTTTCCATGATTATATTCCTGAAACTTATCGTTTAATGAGTCCGGAATATAAAAAACTGGAAGCATGGCATTATTTCAAGACTGTTGTAGAGCATTTTAAGAAAGGTACAATTGAGTCAGGTGCTATTGCAGGAGATGTCAGAGATTCAAATCAGGAGCTGGAGGTAAAATACAATATTATTGCAAACAGCCGTGACAAGAAGTTACCATTAGACAGAGCTAAAATTACTTTGTTACCAGATAATAAAGTGTATTATACGGATACATTATCAAACGGATTCTTCATGTTTGATGATTTAAAACCGGGTGATTATCAGATTAAAATTGAGAAAGATGGGTATCATCTTACAACTCAGAATGTAACGGTTGAGTCGCACAAAGTAACTTATGCCAAAACAGATTTGACAATGCAGCGAAACACTGCACCGCAGATTGTAGCATATAGTCCGGTTAATGATCCCGAGGGTATTGAGTGTAGTGCTAATATCGTGATCGATTTTAACTGGGATATGGATCAGAAGTCTGTAATTGATGCTTTTTCAATTACTCCGGCCGTTAAAGGTAAGATTCAGTTTGAGAATAATTCACACAGAATGCGTTTTGTTGTAGATGGCGTATATGATACGAATACGCTTTATACTGTTAAACTGGATAAGTCAGCGAAACATCCGGATAATCTGACAATGAAGGATGACTTTACTTTTAAATTTACGACCAAAGGACGTAATAAACTTGAATTGATTAATGGTTATCCGCATGAAGGAGCAGTAGATGTATCAACATCTCCTTATTTCATGTTTATATTTGATAATGTATTGTCAGGTAATCTCAAAGATCAGATTCGTGTTGTTGATGCTCAGGGTACAGAGTTAGTTAAGAATGTCAGAAGTGAGCATTATACAAATAAGATAGAGAAACCATATGGATCTTATTCTTTCAAATTGTCAAAAGCTCTTACGCCAGATACTGAATATTTCATTGAGATGGACAGTGCAATTATTGATATCGTAAATATACCTTATGGCAAAAATGATCGCATGAAATTCCGTACAATAACTGATAATCTTGATTTTGGACAACTGGTTCAGGATTTTGAAGCGAATGATTTGATTGCATTTAATGAAGAAAAATCAATCGGAGTAACTGCATCTAAAGTTGCAAGAACATCCACACGCAAACTATATGGATCATACGCTTACCAGTTGAATTCAGAATTATCGGACGAAGGTGCTGTGGCTCATTATGATTTTAATCAGGCGATAGGGGAATTCACTCCGACGCATTATCTCGGTATGAATGTTTATGGTGATGGAAGAGGTAATGATTTATATGCAGAATTCGTTTCCGGCTCAGATGTAAAACAAGTAAAAGTTTCGGCATTGAATTTCTCAGGCTGGAAATATATTGAAACTCCGCTTTCAGAACTTGAAGCAGGCAAAACATATGCTTTGAAGTCATTGATTGTGAAGAAAACGGATAGTCCGGTTGCTAAATTCAGTGAATTAAACTTTGATAACCTGCATGCAACAAATCAGGCTATTACATCTATTCCTGATATCTGGAAAGGTATTGTATCTGTTTATCCGAATCCGGTTTCTGATGTGTTGACCATTAAAGGACTGGATGACGAGCCTATTCAGGTACGTCTCTACTCAATGAGCGGACAATGTGTGAAAGAGTCTACTGAAAAACAGATTCCGGTTAAAGATCTTTCAGCAGGAACGTATATTTTAAATATAACCGTAAACGGTGACCGCATCGCTTTACCAGTTATTATTAAATAAAAAATAAACCATTAAATAAGAAGAGAATAAGAATTTTATAAGGAGGATATGTCAGAAAAGAATTTTTCTGATGTATCCTCTTTTTTATGAATGCAAATATTTATATGCTTCAGAGCGTGAGAGTTTATACGTATTCTTCGTGTCGGAAATGCCTTTGAATAAGTGTAGAAATACGTTTGATTAATTATTTTCAAAGCAGGAATAACTTCATTTGCAAGGATGATTAATTTATAGGTTGTACAGCTCCTTGTAAGGACCTGTACAGATCCTTACAAGGAGCTGTACAAGGTGAAAAAAGGATCTGTACAGATCCTGAATTATTCATACGTACGAAAGAAGTTAATTGTACGTACATTAGATATTATTTATCCTTATCTTTTGGGTTATTCATACGTATATTCCGTTGAGTAGATAGGTATATTGAGTGACTTGCTCACGTTTGTCGGGAAGAAGTCTGAAGGTTATTATATTCTTAAGGTTAATATTTTGTAAGCATGCGAACTTAAATGAACCGACGAACATTAAGTAAGTATGAATTTATTGAAATCATTAAAAGAGAAGCACCACTTCAAATCAGGTGCAAGGGATCTTATTAAATATATAGGTCCCGGTCTGTTGGTTACAGTCGGATTTATTGATCCGGGGAACTGGGCTACAAATCTGGCCGCGGGTTCGGAGTTTGGTTATGCGCTACTTTGGGTGGTAACGCTCTCTTCACTTATGCTCATTATAATACAACATAATGTCGCACATTTAGGTATTGTGACAGGTTTGTGTCTGTCGGAAGCAACAAATAAATATTTGCCTAAACCCTTAAGTCGTACAATTATTGCTTCTGCGATGATGGCAAGTATATCTACTTCTCTGGCTGAAATTCTGGGAGGGGCGATCGCTTTAAATATGCTGTTTCATATTCCGCTAAAAATAGGAGCCTCCATAATTATGCTCGCCTGTACAGGTTTGTTGTTTGTGAATGCATATAAGAGGATTGAGCGTGCAATTATATTTTTTGTTTCTGTAATCGGACTATCTTTCTTATATGAACTGGCTCTGGTAGATGTTGATTGGATACAAACGATGGAAAGTAGTGTTAAACCGGATTTTCCGGCAAATTCGATGCTAATTATTATGAGTGTACTCGGAGCTGTAGTTATGCCTCATAATCTGTTTCTTCACTCCGAAATTATACAAAGCCGGGAATGGAACCTGGAAGATGAAACGCTTAAGAAGAGTAAGCTGAAATAAGAATTTTACGATACTCTTTTTTCTATGATAATTGGATGGGCCATTAATTCAGCAATGATTATTCTGGCTGCCGCGACTTTCTTTCAAAAAATATTAAGGTGGATGATCTGGCTCAGGCACAACAGCTACTTACTCCTTTAGTGGGTAATAATGCAGGTGTGGTTTTCGGTTTGGCATTATTGCTTGCCGGAATCTCTTCTACAGTTACATCCGGCATTGCGGGAGCATCTATCTTTTCCGGACTTTTCGGCGAAACCTATAATTATAAAGATTTGCATTCGAAACTGGGTATTTTGCTCTCTTTCATACCTGCAACTTTATTGATTTTCGTAATTGGTGATCCTTTCAGAGGGCTTATTTATTCTCAGATGTTTCTGAGTGTATAGTTACCTGTTACTATTTTCACACAAGTATATCTGACATCTAATAAAAAGGTGATGGGCGAATATGTCAATTCACGCTTTACAACTATTATACTGGTGCTTCTCGGGCTATTGGTTACTATTCTGAATGTAGCTTTGTTGGTTAGTCTGATTTAACACTCTGTGGCTTTATCATGTAATCTCTTCAGGTTGTTGATGTTGGAGTATTGTGAGAATTATTAATAAAAAAGAAGTTCTGGCTTATAAATAGAATTTTATTTGGGTTGTTTTCTGATAAAAATAAATTCTCAGAGCTATCTTGTTGTTTTTTTATTAGAATGTATTCCTGAATTTTTGCTTGTTTTTTATAAAATATTTATGTTTGCAGCCGATACTGTAAACTAAAGATAGCAAAAGATGACTTTAAGTTCCGAAAAAGATTTAATATTGGATATGACACGTGGAGACAGCAGGGCTTTTGACCAGTTGTATCTGCATTATTATCCAGTCGTTTATCGTTTTATTTTCGGATTTATTAAATCTGAAAAAGATACAGAAGATCTTTCACAAGATATATTCTATAAAATCTGGACCAATCAGTCCCGGTTTGAACATCTGGAATCAATAAAGCCATATCTCTTCAAAATGGCTAAAAATGCAGTATTTGCACATTATAATAAAGAGCAGATTCACAGCAGGGCATTAATGACAATAAAAGAAACGGATTCTCAATATAGTTTAGAGCCCGAATTTTATGCACGTGAACTGGAAACAATGATTGATCAGGCTCTTTCAACTATGAGTGAGCGTCGTCAGCAGATATTTAAAATGAGCAGACATGAGGGGCTTTCAAATGAAGAAATAGCTCTTCGTTTAAAAATAAGCAAACGCACTGTAGAGAATACATTGAGTCTTGTGATCAAAGAGCTGGGGACGGTTGTTTATATCTTCGCGTTGTTAATGAATATTAAATAGTTCTTTTTGTACGTGAGTTTTCGGGAGCTTAATGATTTCAATAGTATAGACAAATACTAAAAGAATGAATAAGCAACAAAATAAACGTATTCTTCAAAAATTTTTCTCAAATGATTTATCCGCAACAATCCAGGATAAATTTCAGAAATGGTTTCTTCGCGAAAGACTGAATCAGGATTTAAATCAGTCTCTTGAGGAATTGTTCGATGATTCATTTATTCCTTCCGAAATTAATGCAGAAGAACATCTGAATCGTTTCCGTCAGAAATATACCAGAGTTTCTAAAATTAAATCTCTGAGCAGACGGATGTACAAAATAGCAATGTTCCTGCTTTTACCTCTGACAATTGCAACACTGGTTTTATACATAATACCATCTGCCGGGAATGGATCAGTTCAGCCTGAAATGATTCAGGTATCTGCCGATCCGGGAGAACAAATCTCTATCACGCTGGACGATGGATCTGTTGTCTGGTTAAATGCAGGATCAATTCTTATCTATCCTAAAAACTTCAAAGGTAAAATCCGCGCAATCCATTTGATCGGTGAGGGTCGTTTTCGTGTAACGAAAGACGAGCATAAACCTTTTGTGGTGAAAACCAATCACCAGATAATTGAAGCTCTTGGAACGACATTTACCGTTAAAGCCTATCCTAATTCTTCGCTAACAGTTACTCGTCTTGAAGAAGGGCTTGTTCGTCTTACAGCTGTCGGAGCTGCTGCTGAATCCTATCTTTTAAAACCGGATGAGGAGTCTGTTTATGATCATCAGCTTGATGAGGTGAAGATCCGTAAAATTGATGCAACAAAGTTGGGTATGTGGTATGACGGACAATTAAATTTCGAATCTGCATCGTTTGATGAGGTAACAGATGCGATTGCTCTTCAGTATAATATTGATTTTATATATGATCCTTCCATTAATAATAGCAATCAACTGAATGTGAAATTTCATAATAAAGAACCGTTGGATGAGGTGCTGAAAGTATTGATCAGTCTTACTGACTATTCGGGATATCACGTTAGCGGCCGGAAGGTATATTTAAAATAAACTAGATCTAATCACAAACACAATTACTATTTTCTATGAAGAAGAAGAAAATGCCAGTAGCAAAACTTGTAAATAACGGAATGTTCAGACGTTCTGCTTTTACTGCATTTTTTGCTTTAATGATGCTGAGCGCGCATGGTCAGAACCAACGGGTATCGGTCGAAATGAAAGATAAACCACTCTCAGGCTTGTTCAGTACACTAGAGAAGCAGGCTAAGGTATCGATTGATTTTGCTGCGAATCAGATAAACACAGCGCAAACAATTTCTGTGAATGTTCAGAATCAGCGTATTGAAGATGTTTTGAAGAAAGTGCTTCCGGCATTAGGATATACTTATGAATTTGTAGGAGATCATGTTTTGGTAAAACCTAAAGCTGATCATTCTCAACTTAAGAATACAAAGCAAATAAGCGGAATTGTAATGGGGCCTGATAATGAACCGTTAATGGGAGCAACTATCCGTGTTCCCGAAACCGGCACGATTGCTATTACTGATTATGATGGTAAATATACCATTTTTGCTCCGGAAGGGGGAACACTGGTATATTCATATATTGGTTTTGTCCCTCAACAATTGAATATTAAAGGACGTAAGAACTTCAATGTCTTTCTTTCTGAAGACCAGAAAGCTTTGAGCGAGGTTGTAGTTACAGGTTTTCAGACAATATCGCGCGAGCGCTCAGCCGGATCAGCCGTTATTGTAAATAAAGATAAGCTGGATAAAGTAAAAGCACCAAGTATATCTTCTAATCTGGAAGGTCTGATTCCCGGGTATAATAATTATGGTGGAAAGATGAGTATTCGTGGTACATCATCTTTTGCCATTAACTCCAGACCGTTAATAGTAGTTGATGGAATGCCTATTGAGAATATCACTTCTCCGCATGAAAATGAAGATAAAATAAATGTAATAAGCGGACTTGATCTGATCAATCCCGAAGATGTTGAATCGATTACTGTGCTTAAAGATGCTGCGGCGACTTCGTTATACGGTGTCAGAGCATCCAACGGTGTGATTGTGGTAACTACTAAGAAAGGTAAGTCAGGTCGTCCGGCTGTAAATTTTTCAGCTAATTTTTATGTGACTGAGAAAACAGGGCTGAGTTATAATGATCTGGCTTCGACTAGCGATATTATAGATTATGAGATTGAATATCTGATTAATAATCCTACCTATAAAGAAGACCCGATGTCTTATTTTAATGACGTAAACAGCTTTCAGCGTTTAGGTTATATGAGTAAAGTTGATCAGCTTTACTATCAGATGGCACAGGGGAAAATGACTCAGGGTGAAGTTGACTCTCAAATAAACTCCTTGCGTGGGAATGACTATCGCAAAGAGTATCTGAAACATTTCAGAAGAACCGGATTCATGCAGGATTACAACCTGTCTGTTTCGCAGTCATCTGATTTTGCGAATACTTATTTCTCAGCTCGTTATCAGGGAGATAATAAAACGGAAAAAGGTTCTGATTCAGATCGTTTCTCAATGAATCTTCGGAGTACGTTTAATTTCACGAAATGGTTTAAGCTGACTACCGGATTGAACTTTAATCAGGATCAGTTAAAAGAAGATGCTGATTTGTACAGAAGTGCTACAAAGTATATGATGCCATACGAGCAGATTATTGATAATGACGGGAATCGTACAAATATGGTGAAGATGAATGCCGGACATGTTGACTGGATTAACTCCAATCCATTGTTTCAGAATATGTTCTATAATCCGCTGACAGATAATGAGTCCGGTTCATTCTCGAAATCTAAATCTACGTATGTGCGTGCAAATGCAGATGCTCAGTTTGATATTCTTTCAGGTCTGACTTTGGATGTGAAGTTTCAGTACGAGACTATCGCCAGTGATAATAATACTTACAACTCTGTGAAATCATATGAAATGAGAGAGTTGATAAATAAGTTCACAGTCTATAATGAGGATTATGATAATGCAACTTACCATATTCCGCAGGGAGGGCGATTAACCGCAATTCATAGTCGTTTGCAAAACATTAATTCACGTGCGCAGTTGAATTATCAGAAGCAATTTAACAAGTTGCATGATTTCTCGGCTCTTTTAGGAGGAGAGATTCGTGAGAATAAAATTCGGACAACTTATGATCAACGTTTCGGGTATGATGATCAATTACTGACGTATCAGATGGTTGACTTTAAAACATTGTCATCTGTTGGGGTTAATGGTATATTAAATGCACAACCTCAGAAGATAAGTGAGAATATGAGTATTGATGATGTAACTCACCGTTATCTTTCGGCTTATGCTAATGTAGGGTATACTTACGATGCTAAATATTCAGTGAACGGAAGTGTCAGGATGGATCAGGCCGATTTATTCGGAACAGATCCGAAGTATCGTTATCGTCCGCTATGGTCTTTAGGTGCAAGCTGGAATGTTAGTAATGAGTCTTTTATGAAACCATATACATGGGTTGATATGTTAAAACTCCGTGC
Organism: Bacteroidales bacterium; assembly: GCA_051657165.1. Classification (GTDB taxonomy): domain Bacteria; phylum Bacteroidota; class Bacteroidia; order Bacteroidales; family UBA7332; genus UBA7332. Next base: position 35,299 of record JBOFKD010000228.1, read on the forward strand.
TACGTATGGTATAACCGGAAATGTTGATCAGACTTCAACTCCGTATCTTATTGGCTATATTGGCAGCTCATATCTGACAGGTCAGAATGTAACATCAATTATAACTCCTCCTAACAAGTTATTGAGATGGGAGAAAACAGGTACGTTTAATGTTGGATTCGATTTCTCATTCTTTAATCGCCTGAACGGGTCTTTCGAATATTATGACAGACGTAGTTCTGACTTGCTTACAAATAAGCGATTTGATCCATCTACAGGTTTTGATCAGGGTAAAACAAATAATGGTAAAATGACCAACAGAGGAGTCGAGTTTAGTCTTAGTTATGATTGGATTAAAAGTGGAGACTGGAAGTTTAATACTTATTTCTCGTTAGCTTATAATAAAAATAAAATTACGGAAATCGACTTTAAGCCAAGTACAGCTACTGATCTTTTATATTATCCGGGCAGCTATTATTTGCAGGGTAATGCATATAATACTATATACTCATATCAGTACAAAGGTATTAATGAAACAGGTGATCCGATTGTTCTGGATAAAGATGGAAATGAGGTTTCTGCTTTGCCTGTACGTGATATCGATGCACTTATTGCTACCGGACAACTTGATCCGAAAGTGAGTGGCGCTCTGAATCTTTCTTTGCAATATAAAGGTCTGGAATTATTTACTCGTTTTGTTTATTATGCAGGTCATTCGTTGAGAAATGATGTAACACCACTTTATACAAGTGTGGATAATGGTGATATACACAAAGATATTGCAGACAGATGGACTGAAACGAACAAAGGCAATGTGCCGGCAATGGGGAAATACGGATCTGATTTTGACAGACCGAATCATTGGAAATATGCAGATGCACACATACGTACAGCTTCATTTATTAAAGCAAGAAATATTGGTGTATCCTATTCTTTTCCACAAGCGATGATTCGTAATTTGAAAATGAGCTCTTTGGTTTTGCGCTTTCAGGTAGATAATCCATTCTATATTGCGTTTAATAAAGAGGGAATAGATCCTGAAGCATTCTATGCTAATAGCGGTGTTCGTACAAACCAGCTTGCAAAAGTTTATACAATAGGTCTGAATGTTAACTTTTAAGGAGCAGATACTAATATTTTATCAATTATGAAAGCAAAAAAAATTATATACACACTCTGTTTATCAGGTCTTTTAGCCACTACATCCTGTGACTATCTGGATGTAATCCCTAAAGGTAAATCTCTAATTGAAACAACCGATCAGTATCTGGGGCTTATAGAGGAGCTCTCTCCCGATTATGGCAGTGAGAATACCGGATATATCGCGCCTGAAATGATCTTTTATATGGCTAACGATGTACTTAATTATAAATATCCTGTGAGTTCAGCCAATTTTATGGCTGATGAATCATATGACCGTGCACGTTATATAACACAGGATGCTGCTTATAGCGGATGCTATAGTCGTATTGCAAAATATAATATTCTTATTGAAGGTATGCCTTCGGCAACAGGTCCGGATGCTGATAAAGTAATGGGTATTGCTCAGGCTAAATTTATGAGAGCTTATAACTATTTCTTTCTGGTAAATGTATTCGCCAAAGCATATGATCCTCAGACTGCGTCTTCAGACAGAGGGATTATTATTCATAAGGTGTTTAATATGGAGAATATACTGGGGCAAAGTACAGTTCAGGAAGTTTATGATTTCATCCTTCAGGATATTAATGATGCGATTGATAATCTTCCGGTTAAAACAAGAAGTGCTGTTGTTCCCGGAAAAGCAGCAGGTTATGCCTTTAAAGCAAAGGTGCATTTGTATTTGCAACAATATGATCAGGCAATGGAAGCTGCAAAAAAATCGCTGGAGTTAGGCAATGACCTGGTGGATATGGTTGACTTCTATCGTAGGGATGCAAGTGGTTTTGCTATGTTGCCGCTTGATAATGAGGAATGTTTACTTCATTTGAGAGGCTTTAATCAGTTCGATCCGAATATGACACATGTAATAAAAGAAGTGGCTGACTTATATGTGAAAGGGGATACCCGAAAACTATTATGGTTCAGACAAACGCCTCATCCTCAGGTAGAGGCCGGATCCATCTGTTTCAATACTTATAACCGCATTCAGTATAATGTCTCAGGGATGCGTTTGTCTGAGGTATACCTGATTCTGGCTGAATGTTATGCACGTCAGGATAATTATACGGAGGCTATGAAATGGATCAATGAACTGCGAGCAAAACGTATTCTTCCGGAGGATTATGTGCCTTTGACTGCCTCTTCACGTAAAGAAGCAATGGATATCGTTATCACTGAAAGACGCATTGAGCTGGTGCTTACACCAAATACTCTTTCAGATCTTAAACGTCTGAATATTCAGGATGAATATCGTAAAACAATTACGAAAAAGATTACTGATAAAAAAACAGGGGAGGTGCATTCTTTCATATTGAATCCGGAATCTCATATATATATATTGCCGTTCCCGGTTGATGCAATGGAGACTAACTCTAAATTAATTCAGAATAGTAAATAAATTAGACCGGACAGTTTTAGTGTGAGCATTGATTCTGTCCGGGTCTTAAAGATGATATAAATTATGAAGAGATTGATAAATGTAATCGTATTTACAAGTCTGATCGCCGGTACAGCTTTGGCTCAGTCATCAGCAACAATAACTGTAAAGGGGTCAAAAAAAGAGACTGGAACATTCCAGTCAGAAGGTGCATATGGATTCCAGAGAATTGATCCAAACGAAAAAGGGGAGTTTGTATTAAAAGTAGACGATTTTTCAAAGGGACATGGTTTTATATATGTTTCTGCCAATCAAAATTACAATTTTGTGTATCTGACACCAGGTGCATCAGTTGTTCTTATCGAAACTCCAGAGTCGATTGCTTTTGAGGGAGATAATAAGAGAATTAATGAATTTATAAATAAGAATCGTTATGTAGGGTATACAAGTGGATCAGATACAAAAAACTATTCACTTGAATGGTTATCTGAGCGCGATAAAGAGCTGGATTCTTTAAATGACAGACTTGTAAAAGCTGGTTTTCCGGAAGATTTTAATCAATACCAAACTTATTACTGGCTATTCGAATCATATAAAAATAAGATAGAAGGACCTGCTAATGCTTCTATGTTCGGACGCGAACAAGTAGTATTACCACCAAATTACTTCTCTTTTCTTAAAGATATGAAGTTTGATAATATTGTGATCACTAAAATACCAAAATGGTGGCTTACAATGAAACAAGCATTCGAGCAGATGGAGAAAGAAGGATATATTCCTGTATCTAAAGAGAATTATATCGGAGTTTATGCACAGCAAATACCAGATAAACAACTCAGATCAAAATTTATTATCGCCATGTTGTCACATACACTTGATATGGGATATAATGATGATTATATGAATTATATAGCACAAGTCAATGCGTATGTGTTGCCGGAAGATCAGGCAGATCTTCAGATGCTGAAAGATAAATATGCTAAGATTCAGCAAAATTTCGCATCATTGAAACGAGGATCTAAAGCCCCTCAGATCGAAGGTGTTGATATGAATGGTAAAGAATACAAACTGTCTGATTTTGCAGGAAATGTTGTCGTTGTTGATTTTTGGTTTTCAGGTTGCGTTCCTTGTAAGGCTGAAATGCCGGTTATGGAAAAAATGGCTGAAAATATGAAAGATCAGAAGATTAAATTTATCTCTGTTTCTCTTGACTCAGGAAAACAACTTACTGAAGCCTGGAAAAACATAGTAAAAGATAAAGGCGATGAAACATTAAACCTTAACCTTCCACTTGGTTATAAGTCTGATGAAGCTAAAAATTATATAATCCGGGGAGTACCTCGTATTATTGTAATTGATCAGAATGGAAATCTGGTAGATGCGAATGCTAAACGTCCTTCAGATCCTAAGCTTAAAGCATTACTTGATTCTTTGTTATAAGAAAGTTCTAAGTTCTTTTAATCGGTTAGAGAGTTGCATCGGAAATATTCTGTTGTAACTCTCTTTTTTTATGAATAATTTGTCAGAAAAGACTGCTCTCCGAGTCATGAAACGCTACTCCTTATGACATATTTACTAGAATATATAAATCCATAGCATAGCCCTTTCACTCAATAGAAAAACTGTTTGTTGCCTTATTTTGTTCTAAATGAAAAACAAATACAACAAAATCTATGGAAGCTCATCATCTGTTTTCTGAATTTAAACGAATCCTTGAAAATGTAGCTATTCGTGAGATTGAGCGAAAAGAAAAGGATGAATATGACCGTGTATGGAATAATCTGCTGTTTGAAGATCTTTCTTTATGGGGTATTTCGAAAGAGTTGGAGGTTGTCATTCGGCCGGCTTTGTCCGATATTAGTGATTCTACTCATACAGTTCCGCCTGTTGATTTTATGTGGAACCGTAGGGAGAATGGATTTCTGTCTAAAATTGAACTGGGTGTTCAGTGCGAATGGTCCGCAAATCCGGAAATGATTTTAGCTGCTTTTGAGAAATTGCTGGTCCTTGAATGTCATCATAAGATTCTGGTTTGTCAACAAAAGAGAGTTACTGATATGGAAGCCTTATTTTCTCGCATTGAGGTTATGATTGATGTTTTTGAATCTCCGCAATCAGTACAGAATTATCTGATAGCTGTCTGGATAAATGATCATTTTGAATGGAAAGAAGTGATGTCGTAGGTAAAATAAAGTAAGAGTCGCAGCAGATCATG
>JBOFKD010000229.1:0-1670 GCA_051657165.1 Bacteroidales bacterium
CGATATGGATATTGAAAGAAAAGGCTGAATGATTTTTTCATTCAGCCTTTTCTTTTTATTGTTTTCTTCCAATCGGAATCAGATAATAGACCGAAGCCGATATGACCTGTGGGGCAGAAGCTTCGAATGGATCTTTCTTTGTATTATTGAAGATATCGCCTAAACTGAAGTAGTAGCGTCCTTCAACTCCGAATGATCCGATTTTGCTTTTATATTCAAATCCCATACCTCCGCAGATACCATAATTAAATCTGTTTTCTACAGCTTTGCCGTAGCCTCTTGAATCATTAGGTTCGTATTCACTTTTCTCTTTATCATTCAAAAATAAAGCAACTTGCGGTCCCAGATTAAAGAATATCCGAGTCTTCTTTATATTAAAGAATATATGAGATAAGAAGGGAACTTCGAGATAGTTCAATGTCCGTTCATATAGTTTAGGATATTGATAGGTCGGAGCTTCTTTCCATCCGTATTGAGCAAAATTTGCTTCAAGTTGAATACCGAAATGCTTTTCCGAAATATATCGGAAAGTCGCACCAGCCTTCATTCCCATTTTCATCTCTTGCTTAATAGTCGGTTGAAAACGCATTGATGATAACGTAATCCCGCCATTAGCCCCGACATAATATTCAGGAATATATTTTTTAGTTTGCGCCGAAAGTCCTAAAGAACCGATAAGTAGCAAACAGAGAAGAAAGGTCGTTCTCATCATAGTTAATGTATTTGAATCTTAGTTATGTAAAAGTCTGGAGAGTAATGAATCAAATAAATATTTTCATTAATCAAACCGCCTTTACTGTTTATAGGTTGGAAATAGAATCCATGATGAATACCGTCAAACTGTTTACGTTGAATCTCGTTTATCGCTTTTTCTCCGAACTTGGCATAATCGCGCAAGAAGAATAAACCTGTGTCAAATCCGAGCGCCCCGAATTTAGGATACAAGTTCAGGATATCTTTATGGAACCATAGCTTATATCTGTTATAGAATCTGTTCAATGCAGGAGAATTGTTGTCTGCATAGAAAGAGGAGTAAATATAAGTATTCAGTTCATAGAATGCTTCGATATAATCATTCACCATAGTTTGCCATTCAGGATAACCAAATAATGTTGTATTCATCATTGGGTTCATTTTCTTCATCGCTTGAAGAAGAGGTAATACGATTTTCAAATCTTCCGATGCTGATCTTTCAGGAATGAAAATGTATTCTTTTTTCTCGTCGACAACGAAACCTGCCAGTTCGATATCCGTTGCCTGATAAGTCTGAACAGCGAAAGGTATCTGGCGTGCTTTGAGGGCTTGCTTTAATTCATTGCAGAAGTCTCTTTTAGCTCCTGCTTTTCCTGTTTCTTCCAGGAAAACGATTTGTTTGTTACTGAATCTGCGGACAAACTCTTTTACGACTTCATCATATAAATATGCCTGAGGTGTATTGATTTGTACCAAAAACGGATTGTTATCGATTTCCTCATTTTTAGAAGTAAATGGCAGAACCAGTGTTTTATGGCTTTGCTCGGCATACATTGAAAAATCTTTTAACTGATTGCCTGTAGGAGCTGCGATTAAAAGATCTGCATTTTCGACGCCCGGTTGACTAAGCAACTCTTTGGAGGATTTATTGAATGAGTCGTACACATACAGATTTACGTTGTAATCTGTGCGTTTTA
>JBOFKD010000230.1:0-1827 GCA_051657165.1 Bacteroidales bacterium
CGGTCTGGTTATATCTTCTTTTCAGATTATTACCGCAAGGTTGCTAATGTAAATTAAGGAGGCGCCGTATACCGAACGGTACGTACGGTGCTGTGGAAGGTCGGTGATGGAACTAATCCATCACCTCCTATCCGATTTAATATCTATGTAAACTAAAAAGGCTAAGCAGATTCGTTTGCTTAGCCTTTTTACTAGATAGAAATGTATTCAACCGGTTGAATAAGACTCTTATCTAAAGGAGATGAATGATATTCAATTTGATTGAAATCTATTTTATTCAGATCAATACATCTGATATTCGAATTATAGCACGTTCTGTAATAGATCATTCTGTCAGAAATATTAATAACAGATGTCCAGTGCGTCGCACTTGGTATGTCTGCTACTTCTCCTTGTGGATGCTCTGTGCCTATAGGTATATCAAAGCTGTTCAGAAGGTGGAAACACTGAATGACAGTATCAAATCCGGTTTTCTGCTCCGGAGCAGTAGCTCTGTAAAAAGCTATACGGATAAATCTGGACGGAGGTGTGAAATCTCCCGGTATACCAAGCATGCCCGAACCTGATCCGATAGGAGCAACAATTCTGTCTCCTAGTTTAATAGCCGGAGCATTTCCCGGAAACAAATTTACGTAGTTGCTTAAATTTGTGAGATGCCATGGGAAACCGGGCGCATTCGTGATTACACCAACTGTGTTTTCATAAAAGTGAATCTCACCACCATTCACTATTTCTATTACAACCTGCTTTCCTGTTGCATCAGCCAGTCGCCAGTGCAAAGTCGAAGACCCCTTTTCTGGGATAGCACAAATTATTCGTATTTCATTAATGCGTGCCTTTACTTCATCGATAGTCTTAAAAGAAGAAAGCATCCAGGATACAAGCTCCATGTCCGATAAGGAAATACTATCCAGAGATGAGTCATATCTGATATATTCGCCATAGCCCGGAAAATAAAATAAACCACAGGAAAGCCCGGCTTCGTTTATTCCTTCAGCAACAAATTCGTTACGGACTACAGCTAAACCTACCCATCCATATTCAGACTTATAACTTAACCCATGTTTCCCGGAAGGAGTCATCGATTTAAATTCATATCCTCTGGGACATACCACATAATAACTCGGGAGTGCAGAGCCACACCATTCTATAGTTCTTCCTAATACAAATTTTGCATCAGCCGAAGAAAGAGAAATACCTGTACAAGCAAAGTTAAACATAATAGACAGAATTTATTAAGAAGCAGCTTTGAATCTCCTGAAGCAAATCAGTTTAACTCTTTAATATCCGGTTATCTTTTACGGATTTAATGAACAGGCTTCTGAAATATCAAAACAACTTCGGATTTCTACAGATTATAACGTTCTTCGGATTTAATAGTTTGAGTATTATCCCATACTCATTGAACAAGCTCTTAATATAGGGGTGTCCGCCCTTTTTGGACGATAAACGAATGCTTCAATACCAAACAAAATGTTGTTGGATGGTTATTTGAAGCGGTGTGCAGGTTATCAGCACGGGCGGAAACACGGGTCCGCGCCCTACAAGAAAAAACAAATGTCGTCCACGTCCCCATCCCGGCGCCCTCTTTTATTCTGGTGCAAGGTTGTACCTTGTATCTCATATTCGGTGGTTTTCAACCACCAGTTGTTTGTAAAACAACCTCTTAATGTAGGGGCGTGACCCGCGCAGACTGTGTGAAAAATATCTCATAAAGCAATTTCATATTTAAATGTTTATTATTATATTTAATGAATTGAAATCTTACTAGTATGCGATTTAAAACTCCTGAAGATAGAAACACGTTTATGATGTTTAATCAACTTG
>JBOFKD010000231.1:0-4340 GCA_051657165.1 Bacteroidales bacterium
CTTCATTTCTGAAACTCCTTTTTCTGAATTGGTGCGGATGAAGGGACTCGAACCCCCACGCCTCTCGGCACTAGATCCTAAGTCTAGCGCGGCTACCAATTACGCCACATCCGCATGACGATTACGGTTACAAAAGTAGCGCTTTTTTTTATATCTGCAAATTTTCAGATGCTTTTTTTTGAAATAAATTCTCGGCAAACCCTTTATAGATGGGGTTTTGCTGCGTTAACTATCTGAATAGTAGTGTGATGTCTGTTTGTTAGATAAGGCGTAAAAAATCGCAAATTATTCACCGTCCGGTATCGGTGCGACAACACCGCTTCCGATAACTGTTTTTTTAACCTCGGGTTTGCCGTAATAAAAAACGCTACCCGTACCTAATATGCGACTTTTTAATGTCTTTTCCACATGACAGAATATATTGCCTGTACCTGTTGTACGGGTTGATAAATCATCGACAATAAGATTTCTGGCGCGAATATCTCCGGTTCCTGTTACCAGGAACGTCGCATTGTTGCTTTTTCCTTTTAATAAAATATCCCCACCTGATCCAAGAACATTTGCTTTAAGATTCTGAACCTGCAGATCTGATGTTATAATCTGACCATTTCCACCGATGGAAAGTTTTAATTCAGGAGACTGGATTTTGCCTTTCATCTCAAGTACTCCTGCACCTTCAACGTTTGCTTCAGCTAAAGACGAAGAGTAAAGAGTGATGGTAATGAACCCATAATCAACAGACATATTGTTGATAAATGCAATATCAAGTTTGCCTTTTTTATCAGAGAAGTCAAGTAAGTGAACTACATTTTCTTCGCCATGAATGCGCGCAAAACCAACCGAATCCGGATTTGTAGCATAGTACACGTTTACTTTTGGCCATATAATTAAATGAGTGAAATCAGGGATAGGCTTCGTTATGGTTACGTATTTATTATTTCCTACTAATTTCTTACCAAACTGTGCAGATGCGTTTATCGAAAAGCTTAGAAACGCAATAAGATAAATAAGCGATAGTCGTTTCATATAACTTGTTATTATAGGTTTATATTATTAATATTATTATTCAAGTGGAGAAAACGTGCGAAATATACTAATATTAAACAGAAATATCTCTAAAATAAAAAAAGAGTTATCCGAAAGATTCGAATAACTCCTTTGTATTATGCTGAATTCTCTATTAAATAGAAAGAATACGTAATGTGTTCAGTAATTCTCTGTTAATAGGTTTTTCGTTTTTGATAGCTCTGGAGAATGGAACGTAGGTGATCTGGTCATTCTGTATTCCGATCATAACATTACGTTGTCCTTCTAACAATGCATCAATTGCAGCAGCTCCCATACGGCTTGCTAAGATACGGTCGTTTGCTGAAGGAGATCCCCCACGCTGAAGGTGTCCCAGAATCGAAACCCTTACATCATATTGCGGGAATTCTTTTTTCACACGTTCAGCCAGGCCTATTGCACCTCCTGTAAGTTCACTTTCAGCCACAAGAACGATACTACTGTTTTTTGATTTACGGAAACCGTTCTGAATAAGTTCAGCCAGCTGATCTTCCTGAGTTTGCATTTCCGGGATAATAGCAGCTTCAGCACCTGATGCAATCGCTCCGTTTAGAGCCAGGAATCCACACTCACGTCCCATAACCTCGATGAAGAAAAGGCGATCATGTGAAGAGGCTGTATCGCGGATTTTATCCACAGCTTCCATAATTGTATTCAGCGCTGTATCATAGCCGATTGTCGTGTCTGTACCAAACAAATCATTATCGATAGTTCCCGGTAGTCCGACAATTGGAATATTATATTCTTCCGCAAATACACGTGCACCTGTAAGCGAACCGTCTCCACCGATAACTACAAGAGCATCTATTCCTTCTGCTGCCATTGTGTTGAATGCAATTTCGCGACCTTCCGGTGTTGTGAATTCTTTACAACGGGCAGTCTTCAGGATTGTACCGCCTTGCTGGATAATGTTACTAACATTTTGTGTTTTAAAAGGGACAATTTCCCCGGTAATAAGACCTCTATAACCTCTGTAGATTGCTTTTACCTGAATGCCATTGTAAATAGCACTACGGGTTACTGCTCTGATTGCAGCATTCATACCCGGGGCATCACCGCCAGAGGTCAAAATACCGATACATTTAACTGTCATATTAATATTGATATTAGGTTCACTATAAAAGAAAAATATAATTGCTTTTCGATAGCTTTTGATTTTTCTTTGAATGCAAACCTAACTAATTACGCTGATTAGTCCAAGTGTTATGCTGTTTTTTCGACATTTTTTCTAAAACTACATTCTGAAACTATCATAAATACATTCGGGTGATATTTTATTGGTAGGATGGTAGTGAAGTGTACCATTCACACATGCCAGACTCTTTGCTATGGAACATACGGCTGATATGTTATGAGAAACCAGAAGAATCGTTGTCGTCTGATTAATTTCTTTGAGAATATCATACAGCTTTATCTCAAATTCCCGGTCAAGGTATGAATTTGGTTCATCCAGAATCAGGATATCGGGATTTGATATTATAGCTCTCCCTAAAAGAGCTCTTTGATATTGTCCTCCTGATAATTCAGATATTGCAGCATCGGCATGAAGAGATAAACCTGTTTTGTGAATGATTTCATCAACAAGTTTTATCTGATCTTTATTGTAGGTAGAGAAAAGTGTGTTTTTAGGAGGTAAGCCCGAGAGGATAAGCTCTCTGACTGAAATTGGGAAATCTTTGTCAGTATTTGACACCTGAGGCAGGTAGCCAATTGATATCCGGTCTTGTTTTTTTCCGTCCAGAAAATAGGAAACTTTCCCTTTGTTGGGTTTAATAAGACCTAGTATAACTTTCAGAAGGGTAGATTTGCCGCCTCCGTTTGGTCCGATTATTCCCAGAAAATCACCTTTGCGGACCGTTAAATTAATATTGCGGAGTACTTCTTTGTGAGAGTACCCCGCATATATATTGTCAAGTTCTAATATTTTATTCATGAATGAAAGCATTTGCGATACGAATCATCTCATGCTTCCAGTTGTAGTTTAAAGGGTCAATTTCAATAATCATAGATTGAGTTTCCCCGGCGATAACAGCAGCATTATTCGTATCAAATTCTCTTTGAACAAATATAACATGTATATTGTTTGTACGTGCTGAATCTATAAGATTTTTAAGATGGTTTGGTGTAGGTTCTTTTCCGTTTTCCTCAATAGATAATTGTTTTAATCCATAATCTCTTGCAAAATAGGATAAAGCAGGGTGATAAATCAGAAAAGCACTGCTTTTGTTATTTGTCAGGATCGACTGGATTTCACTATCTACATCTTCAACCTCCTCAAGTATTGTTTTCAGATTGTTCTTGTAATAATCTTCGTTTTCCGGATCAAGCTCAATAAATGCATTGCACATATTTTGAAGCATGATCTTAACTTCCTTAGGTGAGTTCCAGTAGTGCGGATCTGTTGAAGATATTTCATGAGAGTGAGAGTCATCCTCATCATGAATACACATGTGTGTGCCGACAACTGGTTCTATGCCTTGTGAAAGATCAAATATTTTCAGATCCGGATTGTTGTGCTGGATTTTATCCATCCATGCCAGTTCAAAACCAAGCTCTCCTACTTTAAAGTAAGCATCGCTTTTTCCGAGTTGCAGAACTAATGATGCTGATGGGTCATACGACTCCGGGCTGCTGCCCGAAGGAACAACGCAGAAAATATCAAATTTGTCACCGGCTAATCTTTCCGCAAAATATTTTTGAGGTTGGATGGTTACCGCAATCGTTCTTTTAGGGTTGTGCGAACGGTTGCACGATAGCTGAAAAAAGAGGACTCCAAAGAGAACTATCAGCGGCAGCAGACTATATTTTAATGATTCCTTCATTCTTTTTATTGGATTAGTTGGCTCTCGCTTATTTGATTAAAAATCAACTAATTGTTTGGTCGAGAGTTTGTTGTTGTTGTTTTACGCGTGCAAATATACATGTTGATTGCTTAATAAACGATTATTTTAACACTTTTATTATGCGACGTGTTAAATAATTATTTATTTTTTTATTGAACCGGGACCAGATCAGCCTTATCTTTTTTAGTATTAGTGCTTTTAGTTATTAACATTTGAATCTTTATGAATCTAAATAGCTGACATTCTCTTATATTTATGCTTCAGATATCTTTTTTGTAAAAAAAAGCTCTGATAATTTGCAGATATAAAAAAAAGCACTACTTTTGTAACCGTAATCGTCATGCGGATGTGGCGTAATTGGTAGCCGCGCTAGACTTAGGATCTAGTGCCGAGAGGCGTGGGGGTTCGAGTCCCTTCATCCGCACCAATTCA
>JBOFKD010000232.1:0-1947 GCA_051657165.1 Bacteroidales bacterium
GAGTGGTATGAATTACTTTATTAACTATCAATTGCCTCTTACGATACCGGCTGTGTTGATCATGATTCCTCTGTATCTGTTTACGAACAGATATTTTGATAAAAAAGAAAACATTCAAATGGAAGAGCAACCGACAGAAAAGCTAAAATGTAATGTCCCTCTCTATTACGCTGCTTTACCTGTATTACCGATCGTTATGCTTTTTATATTTTCTGATTTATTGGGTTCGGATATACATATCAATGCGCCGGTTGCGATGATCACATCAATGCTGATTACTATGCTGCTTGAATTTGCCAGAAGCAGAAACTTCCGTGAAGCCTGTAATGGTACAAAAGCATTCTGGGAAGGTGCAGCAGAGGTTTTTGCCTCAGTCGTAACACTTATTATTTGTGCCGAATTCTTTGCCGAAGGAGTTAAACAATTAGGCTTCATAGACTCTTTGGTATATATATCTCAACATCTCGGATTAGGTTTTACCGGACTTAGCGGAGTGATGACGTCCATGATTTTTGGATCATCCGTTCTTCTTGGCAGCGGGAATGCTTCATTCTTTGCATTTGGTCCTTTAGTGCCTGATATTGTTAATCAACTGTCTGAATCTTCTGCTGAGGTTTTAAATACGGGTCGTATGATTGTGACAATGCAGCTTGCAGCAAGCACAGGGCGCGCGCTTTCTCCGATTGCAGGATTAATTATCGCAACTTCTGCTATTGCTAAAATCTCTCCCTTTGAAGTGGTAAAAAGAAATATTATTCCTCTTATCGGGACCACAATATTCATATTTATCTTAAACTACTTCCTTAGTCTTTCATAAGTAAAGCATACAACAATTATCCCTCCTTTGTGTTATAATATACAGAACATAAATCTGTATATTATGAATGCAAAAGAAATTATAAGCGCATTTGAATTTAGATTTGCCTGCAAGAAATTCAAACATGACAAGAAAATAAAAGATTCTGATTTTCATGCCATATTAGAAGCAGGAAGACTTTCTCCTAGTTCGTTTGGGTTTGAACCTACACACTTATTGGTCGTTCAGAATCCGTTATTAAGAGAAAAAATCAAAGAAGTAGCCTGGGGACAAGGGCAAGTAACCTCCTGTAGCCATTTGGTTATGCTATTAACGCTAAAGCCTGAATATATGAAAGCTGACAGTGATCACTTGAAGAAATTCCTTCTTAAGGTAAAACAACTTCAGAATGATGATTTAGCTATGCGTCTGAAATACTACGATCATTTTCTTAAAGATGAATACAAGCTCTTGCAGAATGAGCAAAAGATGCTGGACTGGGCATCCAAACAAGCCTATATCATTTTAGGTAATATGTTGACAACAGCTGCTATGCTCGGTATAGACTCATGTCCTATGGAAGGCTTTAATCCCGAGAAAATGGCCGAAGTCTTAAAGAATGATTTACATATCGACACAGACATGTATTCGCTGTCCGTTATGGCTGCATTTGGATACAGAGATATGGAACCTCCTCACAAAACCAGACAAGAGCTGGATAATTTTGTTACCTGGCTGATATAATAAAAAAAGTCCTTACTGATAACAACCGTTATCGTGTAAGGACTTTTTTTATTAGGTCTATACTTAGATTATCTCTAATTTCGAAGAAGGAATCCATCCGATATTACCGTCTGCAAGTTCCACTTCATACCACTCTCCTACTTTAGATTTCACCTTCACTTTTGTTCCGTCGTGTAAAACAAACAGGTCAGTTCCACTATCTGCAGGCGTACTCTTTGCTGTAACCGATTTGGCAAATACAATTGCATAATCCCGGTTTACAAGTCTCTCTTTTTGAGCAGAAGCTGCTGAATTGGCAAATAGAATCAGAATAAAAAGAAGTATAGCCGAGAAGAATGCAATTTTCTTCATCCATACTTTCCCTCCGATAAAGTATAAAGCAAAACAGCCTAAGAATAAAACAAATG
>JBOFKD010000233.1:0-42510 GCA_051657165.1 Bacteroidales bacterium
TAAGAAGACAAAAGGCTTATGTTGAAGCTTTAAACTTCAAATTAACAGCTTGAAAATAACAATATAGGCTATCTGCTGTATATACATTATTTAACTAAGGATAATTGCCAAAACATTTGGATTAAACTTAGAATTCCGGGGGTAGAAACAATCCTCCGAAGGAGTTTGATTGTTTCAACCCCCGGAAAGCGATCATCCTCTACCTCTACAACCCCGAAGGTGGTTGTTTGTGTAGCTTTCAGACCAACCGAGTTTATCCGTTGATCCGTATTTCATTGTAAGTTATTTCACAAACAACCACCTTCGGGGTTGTGTTGCAAGGCTGGCAATGAGCCACGCTTTGAATCCTTCATCCGTTCCGTTTCAGGTTTCAAAACGCGGTTACAGACTAATTACACCTTCGGCGTAAAAGAACAAAACAAATGATAATGAGAATCGCATCTACATGTTGCCGCACTGATCCTAAAAAACGATACACAGAGTTTTTTGTTTTGAATTGCCATCAATTGCCATAGGGGTCTATTTTTACAGTTAATAAGCTAGACAACAATCAGTTAACGCATGGCAATTGATGTGGCAAATGCTATGGCAAATCAAATTCATTTGCCATGAATTGCCATAGCAATCTACATAGTATATAATATTGATAATTAGCTGATTATATAGCTTTTTTGGCGCGTATGGCAAATGATGGCAAATGAAAATCAAAAACTTCATGTAGTGTATTTATTGTAAACGAAAGGCTAGTCTGAATTTTCATTCCTATAAACGTGCGCGTTCATTCCTATGAACGTACAAGATCATTTAAATGAATATATATTTTCATACGTAAGAACGCGCAAGTTCTTTTAAATGAAGCTTCTAAGAGATGCGTATGAAAAATTAACTGTATTGGTATATTGTGACTTTTACTGAAAAGGTTGACAGATATGGAAACTAATTACGAATTCAGTCTGCAATGCATTGCAAGTTCAATCTGGCGATAATACTAAATTCAGGACGATACAAAATGCGTGTTTCTGCTCAACGAAATACGTATTTGTACGCCGGGAAATACGTATTTCATGGCAGAGATATACGTACTTCGTGGCAGGCAAATACGTATTTCGTGGCAGAGATATACGTACTTCGTAGCAAAGATATACGTATTTCGCGGCAGGCAAATACGTATTTCGTGGCAGAGATATACGTACTTCGTAGCAAAGATATACGTATTTCGCGGCAGGCAAATACGGGAATAAAGCTGATCTCTCATAACGCACATAAAGTTTGATTTTCAATCAGCACTATCAGCACAATCAGCACCGATCCATCTCTAACATCTAATAATCAAACAGATACACCAACAACAAGTGTGCTGATAAGTGTGCTGATTGAAGCCCTCAGTGCTGATTCATCTGAGGTGAATCAGCACACTTATGCACCTGTTAATCATCTATTTAATTTAAAAGTGCTGATTGTGTCGATTCAAAACTCAAACTCTGTGTAGAAAATACAGAATAAACATCTCCGCTATTAGAGTTCTTATGCAAATGGTTCATCGGGAAAACTCCTGCACACAAATTTTCCTGATTTCAATTGCAACCAATCGCAATCCTACATAACACACTGTTAAACAATACGATACAGGTTACAATTCAAGAACCTCAATTGCAATCAATCGTCACCATTTGCAACCATTTGCAACCTCAATTGCAACCTTTTAAATACCTTACAAATCACTATATAATAGGTGTTTACAAATTATTCAGCTATGCGGTTGCAATTGGTTGCAATTCAAACTGCAAAACTCTGTGTATAGTTTTTCCTGAAGAGAGTTAAGAGCTTCCGCAGATTCTCTTAAGTGATTTTCCATTTTCTCTTAAGAGAATTTCGAATTTCTCTTAAGCAAATTTCCAACTGCCTGATCATGCCCGTTTGCAAGGAGCAAACTGGAAATTAGCAAGTAGCAAAATAAGTTTTGCAAGTAGCAAACTTTCGTTTGCAAGGAGCTAATAAACAATGTCTGATAAAAGCATCTCTGCCATGGTCTGACATTTAATATCTTTTTATGCTGATTGATTCCATTACTCTATCACCGGCCTCTTGGCTGTGTACGTAGATATTGCAATCATCTGCATAACGAACAAATTTGTGACCTGTCAGCTTAACACCATGCCCGACATAACAAAAAACGGGACACTCTCTAACAGAGCGTCCCGTTTTCTATATATACTGATTATCCGGATCAGATAATTTCTATCTTATCTGACGGAATCCAGCCAATGTTACCATCTGACAGTTCAATTTCGTTCCAGTTACCAACTTTTGTTTTCACACGAACTTTAGTGCCCTCGTGAAGAACAAATAAATCTGTTCCGCTATCGGACGGTGTGCTTTTAGCCGTTACCGATTTAGCAAATACGATAGCCTGATCACGATTAACCATTTTATCTTTCTGAGCTGCACCCGACACATTTGCGAAAATAGTGACAATAATAAGCAGAAGAGCAGCAAAGAATGCTACTTTCTTCATCCACACTTTTCCTCCGATAAAGTAAAGAGCAAAACAGCCCAGCAAAAGAATGAATGAAATGACAGCTATCACAGCCCACTGATTTGAACTATAAAGGTTCTGAACAGCATCTGCCCAGCGCTGTAAAAATATTTCGCCGACAGGCTCAATACGGTCTACAGTTTTCAGGCGCGCAATATCCAGGTTTGTTTTCAGATCTGCATCGCCCGGAGCAATCAGCAAACCTCTCTCATAATTCAGAATTGCCTGTGCCACATTTCCACTTTTATAATACGCATTCCCCAGATTCAGATAAAGATCAGCTGACTGATCGTGCTCATCTGCAAGAGACTGATAAAGCTCGGTTGCTTTAGCAAAGTCACCTTTCTCATAAGCTGCAGCAGCCTCTTTCTGTACATCCGTCTGAGCAAACAGAAGAGTCGGAATAAGCAATAGCGTCAAACGCAAAATCCATTTAGTCATGACTTTTATCTCTTATTTTTTAATTAACGACTCTATTTTATTGATCACATCTACGGCTTCGTTGTAAAGCTTATCCATCATCTGATTATCCTGTGAAGGAGCATAACGTGCAAACTCACATGTATTAAGAATATGGATAATCTCGTCAATGGTTGGCTGATCAACTCCAAATTTAGTCAGTTCAGCCTGAACATTGTCTTTCGTCAGATTAGAAAGCGGGATGGACAGCTTGTCGCTGATATAACCCCAGATTGCTTTCAACAACTCATCGTAATATTCCTGTTTCTTATTCTCACGTAAATAAACAGCCACTTGTTTCAGACGGCGCGTTGCTACTTTGTTAGCCTTCTTAGTCTTCATTAGTGACGTATTTGCATTTTCAGCAATACGTTTTCGATAAACCACAAAGAAGATACCTAAAACAATCACCGGTATGATGTAGCACATCCAGTAGATCCATGAACCATAATAATAGCTTCCTGATTTAGATAGTTTAAATTCAGGACGGATAAAACGAATATCCTGGCCCAGAAGTTTCACATTCTCTTTAGACGTAAAATTATTTACCTGAGAAGAGCTTCCTCCACCTTTTCCTTTCGCTACATCCAGCGTATACTCAGGAGTAGAGAGTGTTTTATAGCTGTTTGATTTCGTGTCGAAGAACGAGAAGTTTACAGCCGGTACAGTAAACTTACCTTCGCTGCGAGGGATAACCAGATACTCAATCGTTTTTGTTCCGGAAACTCCGGCAGTAGTCACATTGAGATTGTTATCAACCTTCGGATCAAACTGTTCAAACGATCCCGGAAATTCAACCTCAGGAGTTTTGATATATTTCAGATTACCTGTTCCTGATATTTCCAGTTTCAGCGTAATTGACTCGTTTGATTTAGGCTGTTGCGGAGTGATAGATGATTTCAATGTAAAATCACCGACAGCTCCTGCAAAACCTGCAGGCTTACCTGCCGGAAGTGCTTTCACGTTCAATTTAAATCCCGGAGCTTTAAGATCTTTCTTCACTTCACTGTAAGAATCAAAGAAGTCATCAAAAATACTACCCGAACGGCGCTGATTGCGAACACGAACGGACACTCCTACTTCACACGGACCTACAGAAATCTCTCCGGAGCGTTGCGGATAAAGCAAACGCTGAGAAACAACAAGTGTCATGTAATTCAGACCTTTGTAATTCTCCATTCCCAACTGTTGAGGTTGAGGCTGCTCAATTTCCTGAGTTACGAGACCCGAGAAATCAGGAAGTTTAAGTGCAGTCAGACCTGAGATATCGGGACGGCTGTAGATTTTATAAGTTACTAAAACGGCTTCCTGCTCATAGACATTTGTTTTAGAAACAATGGCACGCAGAAATAGATTGTCGTTAGAGACACCTGCCGAACTTACGCCCTGACCAGCCTGTGATGCTTTGTCTGACTGATCCTGAGGAAGGACCTTCACAGCCAGTGCATTTGAACTGTATTGCTGTCCTTTAGACGTGACCGTTGCAGGCGAGATATTATAGGAACCTTCGCTCGAAGCCATCAGAACATAAGTAAATGTCACAGATGTCTCGGAAGTCATAGAACCGTTAATGATCTGAGTCGAAGAACTGGTAGAGCGCGATGGCCCCATCAGCACATCCAGACCTGCAAAATCGGGTGCACGGAAATCACGGGCATCACCATTTGTAAGCGTATAGGAAACTCTGAATTGTTGTCCTACCACCACAGGCGACTGAGCAAAAGCCTTGAATGTAACGTTCTGAGCATATCCGCTAAGGATACCCAGAATGGCAAAAAGACTTACCAGAAAAAGTTTTTTTCTAAACATTTTTCTCATTTTGAGTTTAATATTATTCACTGTTACAGGTTCTGAACAGGGTTATTACCACTGTTTAGCCCTAGGTTGTTTTTTCTGTTGCTGAGCTTTTTTCTCCTTCATTTTTTCCTGAGTCTGTTTCTCATCCTGAAGGAAAGCATCGAGGATCTGCTGAGCATTTTCCTGAGTCATCTGGTCCGGTTTAGGCTGAGCCTGTTGTTCCTGCTGCTCTTTATTTTGCTCTTTATTCTGATCTTGTTGCTGTTGTTGCTCCTGTTTTTGTTGTTGTTCTTTCTCTTTATCCTTCTCTTGCTGCTGCTGATCTTTTTGTTCCTGATCTTCACCCTCTTTATCCTGATTCTGCTGTTGTTGCTGTTGTTCTTTCAGCTTTTTCTGAGCATAGGCAAGATTATAACGGGTTTCGTCATCTTTAGGATTCATCATCAGAGAGCGTTTGTACATATCCACGGCTTTAGCATAATCCTGTTCAGTCATAAAGACATTTCCCATATTATGCAAAGCGGCAGCGGCCTTCTGAGGATCATTAGATGCAGCAATCTGGTATTGCTCGAGAGCTTCTTTATATTTTTGCTGTTTATAAAGAGCATTTCCAAGATTGAAGTTCCCTTCTTTCGAGTTAGGGTTTACATCCAGACTTTTACGATAAGAGATTTCAGCTTCTGTATATTTTTCTTTTGCATACTCTTTGTTTCCTTCACGCACATTGCTGCGTTCGGCTTTCTGTGCAAAGGATGAGAAAGAGGCTAAAAGCATAAAAGATACGATAAATATTATTTTTTGCATAAGCTCGTTATCTAAATAAATGAATGTTTTTGAAAAGCGGATTTTTCTTTTCCAGTAAACAGAATTCAAGAATCAGGAAGATTAGTGCAATCCATGCCACAACGTTGTATTGTTCGTCATATTCTGAATACACTTTACTTTCCATATCTACCGCATTCATCTTATCGATCTGACCGGCAACGGCATTCAACGCACTGTTGGTATTATCTGCTCTTACATAAAGGCCTTTACCGGCTGCAGCAATCTGTTGTGCCATCTCTTCATTCAATTTCGTGATTACGACATTTCCTTCGTTATCTTTCATAAACTGAGATGATTGTCCGGTCGGGATGGGTGCACCCTGCGGAGTACCTACCCCTACTACATTCACGGTGATACCTTTATCCAGTGCAGCTTTGGCAGCATCCACAGCATTATCTTCGTGATTTTCGGCATCAGTAATAACGATGATCGTTTTATCTGATGCTTCATTCGGAGTAAATGAGCGTGTTGCAAGACGGATAGCTGAACCGATAGCAGTACCCTGCGAAGGAACTAACCCGGGATTCAGTGATGAAAAGAACATTTTTGCAGAAACAAAGTCAGATGTAATCGGCAGCTGAGTATAAGCATCACCTGCAAATACAATCAATCCGATTTTATCATCTTTCAGTCTGTCCGTTAAACGTGATAAAATCTGCTTTGCCTTCTCCAAACGATTCGGAGATACATCTTCAGACATCATCGAGTTAGAGACGTCGAGAACAATCATTACTTCCACCCCTTTTCGTTTCACTGTTTCCAGTTTGGTTCCGAACTGAGGACCGGCAATGGTAAATATAACCAGTATTATACCAGTCAGTAAAAACCAGAATTTGAATTTCGGTCTGTATTGTGATACCCCGGGCATCAATTGCTTCATGATTGAATAATCACCCAGCTTAGCCAATTCTTTTTTACGCATATAACGGGCATATACGTAGAGCAGAATCAGAACCGGGACGATCAGCAAAAGATAGAGGTATTCCGGATTCGCAAATCTAAACATGATATCAATTCTTTATTAAGGGATTTTTCTGTAAATAGTGTAACGCAAAACAGCTTCAATCAATAATAACAAGAATGCCAGCAATGCAAAATATTTGTATTGTTCGTGGCGCTTGCTATACTGATTGGTCTGCATCTTTGTTTTCTCGAGCTGATCAATCTGCTCGTAAACCTGTTTCAGAGACTGATTATCGGTTGCCCGAAAATACTGTCCGCCTGTTACAGATGCAATTTGTTTAAGCGTTGTCTCGTCAATTTCTACAGGCACGTTCTGATACTGAACTCCAAAGGGAGTCTGCACCGGATACGGAGCCATACCGTTTGTCCCTACTCCGATTGTATAAACTCTGATCCCGAAAGACTGAGCTATATCGGCTGCCATTGCAGGAGAGATATCACCAGTATTGTTTGATCCGTCCGTCATCAGAATAACAACTTTGGATTTAGCCTTACTTTCATTCAGACGGGATACGGCATTAGCCAACCCCATTCCGATAGCAGTACCGTCATCAATCAAACCCGGCTGAACACTCTGAAGCATATTCAGAAGCACAGCATGATCGGTTGTCAGCGGAACCTGAGTAAAACTTTCACCGGCAAAAATAACCATACCGATATTATCATACGGACGACCGTTGATAAACTGAGCGGCAACCTCTTTGGCTGCATCCAGACGATTTGGTTTAAGATCGGCAGCAAGCATACTCGTCGAAATATCCATTGACAACATAATGTCAATACCTTCTGTCGAAACTTTCTCCCAGCTGTTTGATGTCTGAGGACGTGCCAATGCAGCAATCAGAGCCATAATAGCCAGCACTCTGAACACAAAAGGCAGATGGCGCAAATAGACCTTCAGTCCCGGTTTTATCTTATCAATACCAAGTGTTGTAGAAAACTGAATGGTTGCTTCCGCTCTGGATTGTCTGAAAATATACCAGACAATCATAGCCAACGGAATGACCATCAAAATAAAATATAGAGGCTTTGCAAATTCAAGCATAAGTTAATTTTTTATGAGTACATTTTGCTTTTTACTTCGCTTCAGAACTCTTGTTTGACTTTTCAGACTCCGTTTCCGCTTCCTCTTCTTTTACTACCGGACGTGTTTCTTTGACAACCTGAACCGCACGACTCAGATTTGCTTCATTCTCATCCGGCATCGGACTCATTTTAGCAAACTTCACAAAATCGGCTGTTTCAAGGATATTACGCAATTGGTTTTTGACTTCTTTCACCTCATCCGACGAACGAAGCGTATCCATGATTTCAGAAGTAGTCATTTCCATTGCATTCATATCAAAACGACGTTCCAGATAACGGCGAAGCGTATCTGTAATTCGTGTATAATATTCTTTTTCGTTACCAGTCTGCCATAATTTTGCCAGTTTAAGAGACTCCAAAGCCTGCAAAGCTTCTACATCCGGCGGCAAAAGTGGCGCTTCCGGTTTAAGTGGTACAATACCAGCTTTGCGCTGACGATATTTCTTAAGCGCAATTAATGCCATAAGTATGATCCAGATACCTCCGAAAATCCCGAGAATCAGGAAGTAGTAGTCTGCAAATACCCATGGAGCATTATATACAGGTTTGATATCGAAAAAAGCACCATCCGTTGTATCTTCAACATTGAAAGTCAAAACTTTCAGACCAAGATCATTAGATAATATTGTGTCTTGTCCTTTGATAGCTTTGAATGGCTGAATATAATAAAGACCTTCATCAAAAGAGGTTACGAGATAATCCATCTTAATCTGGATTCTGTCGCTTCCGATGTTTACAGTATCAGGCTTACCTGTATTCAATACGTACAGCCCGTTTGTAATTGTATCCGGGAAGAAAGGCAATTGCACAATATCTCCCAGTTTCTGAGAAAGGTCTAAGTGAATGAGCGTTTGATCGCCAATATAGATAGAAGCTGAATCAATGGTAGTTTTCAGAGTCACATCATCCTGTGCCTGAGCAAAAGGAATGACTGAAGTGAAAGCTGCCAGAGCAATAAGTTTTTTTAAACGTAATCTATTCATTCGCTTATTCTGGTTTGTAATATTATGAATGATGAATGCACCCTGTCCGGTAAGACAGGTTGCATTCAGACATTATCGGGTTTAATGACGGCGTTTGAACAATGTCATAAGCGCCTGCACATAATCCTGGTTTGTAGCTATCGAAACAAAATCCACACGACTCTTGGCCATAGCATCTTTTGTAGAGGTCTGGAGTTTCAACCACCAGTCACGATATGCATCGCGAACTTTAGAGGATGAAGTATCAATCCATTTATCGGACCCTGTCTCTGCATCTTTGACTTTCATCAAACCTACAGCCGGCAGTTCGGCCTCACGCTGATCATAAACCTGAATAGCAACCAGATCATGCTTATTATTAGCAATGGTCAGTGCATCTTTCAGATTTTTCGTATCGATAAAGTCGGAAATCAGAAAAGCAGTACATCTGCGCTTCAGAGCATTCGACATATAACGAAGTGCCTGCGCAATATCCGTAGCCTGATTTTCGGGCTTAAATTCGATCAGCTCACGAATGATATATAAGATATGTTTTTTTCCTTTCTGGGGCGGAATGAATTTCTCAATCTTATCCGAAAAGAATATCACACCTATCTTATCATTATTCTGAATGGCTGAGAAAGCAAGCGTAGCTGCAATTTCAGTGATAATCTCCTTTTTTAAAGCATGCTGCGTTCCGAAAACACTACTACCCGACACATCGACCATTAGCATTACGGTAAGCTCGCGCTCTTCTTCAAAAACTTTGATGTATGGCTTCGTATATCGGGCTGTCACGTTCCAGTCAATATCCCGGATATCATCTCCGTAGTTATACTCCCGTACTTCGGAAAAAGCCATACCCCGACCTTTGAAAGCGGAATGGTATTGTCCGGCGAAAATATTATTGGATAGCCCGCGCGTTTTGATTTCGATTTGCCTTACCTTCTTTAATAATTCACTTGTTTCCATTATTTAAAGAGTAAGTTTATTAATAAACAAATTAAGGCACTTCAACCTTATTCAAAATTTCGCTGATAATCTCTTCTGTAGTCAGGTTATTAGCTTCAGCTTCATAAGTCAGACCAATACGGTGGCGAAGCACATCGAAACATACGGCACGTACATCTTCAGGAATCACATATCCTCTGCGTTTGATGAATGCATAAGCTCTGGATGCAATAGCCAAACTGATTGACGCACGCGGAGATGCACCAAATGAAATCATATTTTTCAATGATTCCAAACCTGATTCAGCCGGGAAACGTGTTGCATAAATAATATCTACGATATATTTTTCAATCTTCTCATCCATATAAATCTCGCGAACCAGGTTGCGGGCTTCAATAATCTCTGAAGCTTTTACCACCGGAACGATTGGTTTCGGATTCGGATTCATATTCTGACGAATAATCAATCTCTCCTCCTCTTTTTTAGGATAAGTAAGAACTACTTTCAACATAAAACGGTCAACCTGAGCTTCAGGCAGCGGATATGTACCTTCCTGCTCAATCGGGTTCTGAGTAGCCATAACCAGGAACGGATCATCCAGTTTAAATGTTCTCTCACCGATTGTCACCTGACGTTCCTGCATAGCCTCCAATAAAGCAGACTGCACTTTTGCCGGAGCACGGTTAATCTCATCAGCCAATACGAAATTAGCAAAGATAGGTCCCTGTTTGATATGGAATTCTTCCGTTTTCTGACTATAAACCATTGTACCCAGAACATCGGCAGGTAATAAGTCCGGTGTGAACTGAATACGGCTGTATTTTGCTTCGATAAGTTCAGAAAGGGTTTTAATAGCCAGCGTTTTCGCCAGACCGGGAACCCCTTCCAGTAAAATATGCCCGTTTGATAAAAGTCCGATTAATAAAGACTCCACCAAATGTTTCTGACCAACTATGCGTTGATCCATACCCATCATCAAAACGTTTACAAAAGAGCTCTTCGCTTCGATTCTTTCATTTAATTCTCTGATATCTATCGCTTGATTCATAAGAATAATATTTTGAATATTTTTAATTAATATAGTTTCTATATTAGGATTATAAACACAAAAATAGAGTTGTAGAACAATTGTACTGCCTATTTCAAGTTAAAAATAACTAAAGCACGCGTTTAGTTCCTTGCATTACCTAGTTTCGTTGTATTTAGAGGGTAAAATGTAATAAAGTGATACTATAACGAGCCATTTTTCATATGCAAAAAAACAAAAAAAGGGGTCTTCTTACTGTTTCATTCGAGCAAGAAGAACCCTTTTATATATCGTTTATTTAATTCCGATCCCTTCGTATGTAAAACCGGCATCTTTCACTTCCTTCGGATCATAAATATTACGTCCGTCGAGAATAATATTTCCGGCCATCGTACGCTGAATAACTTTCCAGCTTGGCATCCGGAATTCCTTCCATTCCGTAACCAGAAATAATGCGTGCGCATCTAAAACGGCCTCATACATATCTTTAGCATACTCCACACGGTCTCCGAATATGCGTTTACATTCATCCATCGCTACTGGATCATACACTATAACTTTTGCTCCCGCCTGAAGCAACTGCTCAATCAGGACAACAGAGGTTGCCTCCCGCATATCATCTGTCTCAGGTTTAAAACTAAGTCCCCAGATTGCTACACGTGAGCCGGAGATATCACCGGTATACAAACGTTTGAACTTATCAAATAAAATCTGTTTCTGTTTATCATTCACTTTCTCCACAGCCGTAATGACTTCCATCGCATATCCGAGATCCTGAGCTGTATGGATAAGTGCTTTTACGTCTTTCGGAAAACATGAGCCACCGTAGCCGCAACCCGAATATAGGAATTTATTCCCAATACGCACATCTGATCCAATCCCCTTACGGACCATATTTACATCAGCTCCGACAATTTCGCACAGATTCGCTATATCATTCATAAAACTGATACGCGTAGCCAGCATTGCATTCGCGGCATATTTGGTCATCTCTGCTGACGGAATATCCATAAAGATCACACGGAAATTATTAATCAGAAATGGTCTGTAAAGGCGCGTCAAAAGATCTTTAGCCCTCTCCGATTCAACTCCTACTACTACGCGATCCGGACTCATAAAATCATTAATCGCAGCTCCTTCTTTCAGAAATTCAGGATTAGAAGCAACATCAAAATCAATTTCCAGATGTCTTTTCTCCAGCTCTTCAGCGATCACCTGTTTTACTTTTATAGCAGTTCCGACAGGGACCGTACTTTTTGTTACGAGCAGTTTATAATCATTCATATGTCTGCCGACAGTACGGGCTACTTCTAAGACATATTTAAGATCGGCACTTCCGTCTTCATCCGGCGGAGTACCTACAGCACTAAACACCACATCCACATCCTCCAGACATTTTGTCAGATCTGTTGTAAAATGCAGACGGCCTGCTGCAACATTACGTTCAACAAGCTCCTCAAGTCCGGGTTCGTATATAGGAATAATACCTTTTTTTAAATTCTCAATTTTCACTACGTCTATATCGACACAACATACCGTCACGCCCATTTCGGCAAAACAAGCACCTGTTACCAATCCGACATAGCCTGTTCCAACTATCGCAACATTCATTTCTCTTTGTAATTTATAATGAAAAGGAATGTATGCTTATAATCCATCCGGTGAGTTATAAGCATACATCTGCATCTTTAAAATATGAACTTCTGTCAAGTAGTTTAAAACAAATAAATTCATGTATTGTTTTGAACTACTTAATGCCGCAAAGTTATTCTTTTTTATTTCGTCTAAAAATTCTTTGATTAAAAAACAATCAAAGAAAAAAAATCAGGACATACAGAAAAAAAAAGTTTTTGCGTATTGACTATTGAATTTATTTATATATTTACGTTCAGAAGTCGAATTTAAACACAAGATATTATGAGTAACCAAGACGATCTATTTTTGTACGATGATGAAGAGTCGTTGAAATTCATCAAGAACTATCTTCCTCAAGATATGAAAGAGAAGTTCACAAATGACGATATTTGCTATATTGTAGATTTAATTTATGAATACTTTGAAACATCAGGAGTTTTCAATGCTGATGATGACGAAGAAATCGAAATTGACGAAAACAAATTAGTAGAATACGTAGTTAAGAACGCGAAGAAAGACAAGGTTGCTGATTTCGATCCTGAAGAAGTTATCTTTGTTATCCGCGGTGAACTGGATTACTGCGAATCAATTGGAATGTTTGAGTAATCATTTACTAAAATACAGAAACGGAGCTGCCTCAATTATATATCGGGACAGCTCCGTTTTTTATTCTGTATAGATCATTTTTGCAGTCATCCCTCCGTCAACTTTTAGAACTTCACCATTTATGAAGTTATTTTGCGGATCAGCCAAAAATAAAGACAGGCGACTTATATCATCCGGCCGCCCTACTCTGCCTGACGGATGCTGATGATGGTCCGTTTCGGACAGATTATCGTAATCCTCTGCCTGAATCCATCCCGGGGCTATGGCATTGACCGTTATACCTGTTCCGGACAATGATACAGCAGATGAAACTGTCAGAGAATTAACTCCTCCCTTCGATGCTCCATAAGCATCCCAACCTGATTCATTCATAAATGAACGAGTAGAGCTTATATTTATGATTGCTCCGGATGTATCCGGCTTATGCAATGCCAGAAACTCCTTTATACAAATAAAAGTTCCCCGCAAATTCACCCGAATAACAGCATCAAACTCATCTACCGTTAAATCGGCAAGAGGCTTACAATAATTACTTATTGCTCCATTATTAATCAGCACATCTAATGTATCGGACTGAGTCCGGATAATACGGAAGAGATTCTGAACTGAGGTTTCATCCGAAAGGTCTGCCGGAATAAAGATGATATCAGGTTCAGAAAAAACGCAATCGCTAATATCCGTAGCAAACACAACATAACCTGCAGTTCTGAATGAACGGACAAGCTCTCTCCCTATCCCTCCGTTCGAACCTGTTATAAGTACATTTCTTTGTTTTTTCATAGTCTTGCTTAAAGTAAGTAACATCTTCCTTTTACTAAAAAAGCGGATTTCCCCCTGAGAGAAAACCCGCTTTATTCATTTACGTTTTATTATAAAGGTTTGTATTCAACAAAAGCTTCGATTGCTTCGTAAGAAGCAAGACCTAATTGCTGATACAAATCTGCTGTTGCACGGTTACGCTCTTCAGCACGCTGCCAGAACAAACGCTCATCGTTACCTAAGAACGGAGCACTTTCCATCTGAGACTGGTGACGAAGAATTGAGTTACGTTTTTGTCTTAACTCTTCAGGACTGATAGGCACTGCCATCTCAATATTTTCAATTTCCCACTCAGCCCATGCTCCACGATACATCCAGATACGACAATTATCCAGCCATTCTGATCCTTTAGCTTCATCTATAGCAGCTAGTACGGCATCCAGACAAACTTTGTGTGTTCCGTGCGGATCCGCAAGGTCACCGGCAACGAAAATCTGATGAGGCTGTACTTTCTCAAGAAGATCTTTAACGATCAGCATATCTTTTTCGCTCAAATCTCCTTTTTTGATTGCTCCTGTTTCATAGAAAGGCAAATCAAGGAAGTTTACATTCTCAGGTTTTACACCTACATAGCGACAAGCAGAACGAGCTTCTTCGCGACGAAGATGTCCTTTGATGTAACGAATATCAAGTGGATCCATATCGCCTTCTTTCTTCTCGTGAAGAAGATAGTTAACGATAGAATCATATTTCTCAAGCATTGCTGTGTTCTGAGGATCAAATTTCTCAATCAAACTTCTGTAAAGAGACATAGAACGGATCACTTCTTCATCACCTACAGCAATGTTTCCTGAAGTTTCGTATGCTACATATACATCATGATTCTGATCTACAAGACGACGGAATGTTCCACCCATAGAAATCACATCATCATCCGGGTGAGGACTGAACACCAATACTCTTTTCGGGAATGGATTAGCACGCTCCGGACGATATTTATCGTCTTCGTTTGGTTTACCTCCCGGCCATCCTGTGATTGTATGCTGAAGATCATTGAAGATCTTAATGTTCACATTATAAGCCGAACCGTAAAGAGCAAGAAGCTCCTGTAATCCGAATTCGTTGTAATCTTTGTTTGTCAGTTTAAGAATTGGCTTACCTGTTTTGCCGCATAACCAAACGATAGCACGACGTACCATCATATCATTCCACTCACACGAAGTAACTAACCATGGAGTACGGATACGTGTAAGTTTTTCTGCTGAGTTAAGATCCAATACAACCTTAGCATTATTGTGGTTCTGGAAATAGCTTGCAGGAGCCATATCCGAAATCGGATTTTCTACCACTTGCTTCACTACTTTTGATTTCGATTCACCAAAAGCAATAAGAATCACTTTCTTAGCTTCCATCAATGTAGCGATACCCATTGTAATCGCACAATTAGGCACATTTTGCATTGAACTGAAGAAACGGGCAGTATCTTTCAATGATTCATTATCAAGTAATACCAGACGAGTTTTCGAATTCAGGCGTGAACCTGGTTCGTTATGACCAATATTACCAAGACGGCCCATACCTGTAAGAGCAATATCCAGTCCACCACAGTCTTCAATCATTTGTTCGTATTGAAGAGCATGTTCAGCGATATCTTCTTTCGCGATAGTTCCATCTTGAGAGTGAATATTTTTAGCATCAATATCTACATGATCCAACAAGTATTCCTTAACCATTTTAAGGTTACTGTGAGGTGGATTATCTGATAATGGATAGAATTCACTGATGATAAATACAACTACATTACGGAAACTCAATCCGTCTTCTTTATGCATGCGTACAAGTTCTGCATAAATAGCTGCCGGAGAATAACCACCCGGTAAAGCTAAAACACACAATTGTCCGTTTTTTTGTCTGTCCTGAATAGTAGCAGCTATTTCACGGGCTACATTGTTTGCAGCTTCTGTTTCTGATTCGAAAATATCTGTACTAAATTTCTCATAACGTGTGATTACAGAACGTTCGAAAGCATTCGCTGGCTTATAGTATTTAAGCGGAATACGGTTCAATGTAATCAACGAACTTAAATTGGTTCTCATATTACAATATTATTGTTACTGTTAGGTTGATAGTTGATTTCAGTTATTTAAATGTCTGTAAGCATAAAGTTATCCATATCCTTCCAGACAGGAAATTTCTTTCTGTATTCTTGAAGCTGAGACAGATCATATTCATACGTCACGACTTCTTCCTGAGACTCTGTCGCCTGCGAAAGCACTTCTCCTTTCGGAGAGATATTGCGTGTATCACCCGTATAAACAAGTCCCAGTCCATCAGTACCAC
This sequence comes from Bacteroidales bacterium, assembly GCA_051657165.1. Classification (GTDB taxonomy): domain Bacteria; phylum Bacteroidota; class Bacteroidia; order Bacteroidales; family UBA7332; genus UBA7332. The sequence goes on from JBOFKD010000233.1 coordinate 15,947, forward strand.
ATCTGTTCACACCACACACATAGCAGGAATTTTCGATAGCTCTTGCTTCGAGCAACGTAGTCCAGGCTTTGCGCCGTGGTTTAGGCCAGCTGGCAACATATATAGCCAGATCATATGCATTCCCGTAATTGCTGCTCCATACCGGAAAGCGCAGGTCATAACAAATAAAAAGAGCTATATTAAAATCTTTATAGTTCACAACTAAACGCTTATCTCCTGCACTATAATGCTTAGATTCCTCTCCCATTCTGAAGAGATGACGTTTATCTGCAAAGTAACATGATTCAGTCGTAATAAAAAAACCTCTGTTATAAAAACATCCATTTTCAGATGCAATAAAACTACCCACGAATGTAAGATCACATTCGCGGGCAAGTTTTTTCAGACGAGAGATAGTCTCACCGTCATTATCTTCTGCCAATAACTCCGGATGCATCGAAAATCCTGTCGAAAACATTTCGGGCAAGATTATCATATCCGTTTTTCCGGAAAGTTGTCCGGCAATCTTTTCAATTTTTGCCAGATTTGATTGTTTATCTTCCCAGACAATATCCATCTGGTAAGAAGAAACACGCAGCAATTTACTCATCTCCAGTTGCAAAATTTTCCGGATGTCTGGCTGTAAACTGAGTAAAATAGTGTTTAATGTATTTCATATCCGCTTCTTCGTTGTCTGTCGGAGTAAATACCACTTCCATACCCATTACTTTTTTGCCATAATCCATATAAGCTAAAACGATCGGTACATTGGCTCTTTTAGCAATGTAATAAAATCCTTTTTTCCAATTTGGGTTTCGCTTACGTGTAGCTTCCGGAGTAATTGCCAACTGGAAACGGTCTCTTTTACTAAACAGATCCACCATCTGCTGAACCATATCGTTTTTGCGACCTCTTTCAACAGGCACACCTCCCATTGATCTGAATATCGGACCCATCGGGAAGAAAAACCATTCCTTCTTAATTAAGAAAGAGGCATGTCTTCCTGCTGCATTGTAAAATAACTTACCCACAATAAAATCCCAGTTACTTGTATGCGGTGCAACACAAATAACACACTTAGGTAAGTCCGGCACAGTCACTTTACACTGCCATCCAAACATTTTCAAGATCAATCTACTTAACGTTTTTTTCATCCCCACAATTATCTTACTTATATTATTTATCCAACTTATTCAATTCTTCAACTATGCCTGCAACTTTACTGCTGTAGTCATGAATCAAAGAACGATAATATGTTTTCACCATTTTTGGTTCTTTACCACCACATTTACCTACTCTGGACAAGTATTCTGCGCGTAATCCGGAGATTTCATCTACCAGTGATACTACTTTATCCTTGTCTACTTCAGGCATAAAATAAAGACAAACTAAACATTCACCGATTAATTCATCTGAGATTGCATTAATCGTTTTCTTAAGAGTTCTAATGTTAGCCATAGCTTTTCGGTTTTAGTTTACAAATAAAAAGTATTATTCCTTTTCTATTGCGACAAATGTAATGTTTAAATGACAGGTCGCATGCATTTTAGCACCATTTTTCATTTTTATAATAAATTACGGTAACAAATTGCTAAAAAAGATATTTACAAATAAACAAAAAAGTGGACACATTCGTTGCATCCACTTTCTTATTTAGTCTTATTTCACATTGAGATCAACCCGATTCTTATCAGTCAAACTCAACAACTGTAATACCTGTTCCACCAAACTGAACATGCTCATCGCGGAAACGTTTGACACCGGGAACAGTGGATAAGTACTGCCGGATCACTTGCCGCAACGCTCCTGTTCCTGTTCCGTGCAGAATACGCACCGAACCGGCAGATACCAGAATAGCGTCATCAATAAAATAAGCTACTGCCTGAAGTGCTTCATCTGCACGCATACCTCTCACATCAATATCGTGCGAAAAATTAAGTTTACGGTCACGTATATCATCAGCAGTATGCGAACTCACAAATGACACCTTCGCTTTCTCTTTCTTTACCTGATTATTACTCATCTTTTCCAGACGATCTGTCTTAACCGTTGTCTTAAGCAATCCAAAAGCAACAATGGCCTGCTTATTATTCACTTCCATTACCTCTCCAATAGTCGTCTGCCCTTTTATTCTCACCTGATCTCCCGGCGAGAACAGAATCTCTTTCGGTTTAACGACAGTTGTATCTTTCTGTTTGGCTTTGCCTTTATTTTTTTCCTTTTCTTTCAGCTTCTCGATCTTACGATTCAGCTTGCTTTCCGGATCCGAAGCCTCTTCCCGGAGTTTTTCTTTAAAGATATCCAGTTCTGAACGAATAAGCTTCGTTTTTTCTTTCTCAGCCTGAGCTTCCTTGATCTCACGAATTGTATTTTCAATTTTAGCATTAGACTGAGCTATCAGATTCTGAGCTTCACTTTTCGCACTTTTCAAAATCTCTTTTCGCTGCTTCTCAAGCTCGGAAAGATCTGCCGAATAGCGCTCGATTGTCTCTTCAAGGCGCTTCTCTTTTTTACGCACTTCCTGTCGTTTACTCTCCCAGTATCGTTTATCGCGTACAATATCCTGAAGATACTTATCCATATCGATATAATCACTACCAACAATATCTGATGCATGAGCAATCAGATCCTCGGGCAGACCAATCTTACGCGCGATTTCGATAGCAAATGAGCTACCCGGATTACCAATAGAGAGTTTAAATAAAGGTTGCATATTGTGCCGGTCATATAACATTGCCCCGTTCACGACTCCTTCATGATGCTCGGCATAATGCTTCAGATTCTGATAGTGAGTCGTTATCACACCGAATGTTCCGCGATTATTAAACCGATCGAGCAAAGCCTCGGCAATAGCTCCACCAATTTGCGGTTCCGTACCTCCACCAAACTCATCAATAAGCAATAAGCTTTTTGAGTTACAATTGCGTAAGAAATATTTCATGTTCGTCAGATGCGAACTATATGTACTAAGATCATTTTCTATTGACTGTTCATCACCAATATCAATAAAAATATCATCAAAAATACCTGTACGGGAATTTTCGTATACCGGAACAGGCATACCGCACTGCAACATATATTGCAACAAACCTACTGTTTTCAGACAAACAGATTTACCCCCGGCATTAGGCCCGGAAATTATCAGCAAACGCTTATTCTCATACAGCATTATATCCAGCGGAACAATTGGCTTATTCTGCTTTCTGAGCGAAAGCAAAAGCAACGGATGTTTAGCTCCGTACCAGTCAACCTGACAATAATTTTCAAAAATCGGAGATATTGCACCTACTTCAATTGAAAACAAAGCCTTTGCCCGTGTAAAATCAATTAGTGAAAGAAAATCGTAACTGGCTATAATCGATAAAGCATAAGGACGAAGTTCATTTGCGAAATCCGTAAGAATACGAAGAATCTCCCGGCGCTCTTCATTTTCCAGCTCACGAATGCGGTTATTTGCTTCGACTACCTGTGCAGGCTCTACATAAACTGTTTTACCACTGGCAGATTCGTCATGAACAATCCCCTTAATCTTACGCTTAAATGCCGGTGCCACAGGAATAACCAAACGCCCATCACGCATTGTAGGAGTCAAATCCTTATCAACAATACCCTCAGACTGCGCAGAACGAAGAATTGCATTCAACGTACGACTCACAGAATTAGCCACTTGAGAAAGCTCTTTACGTATACGCGCCAGCTCAGGTGAGGCATTATCTTTTATATGCCCAAACTTATCAAGAATACGATCAATCGCACTTAGAAGGAATGGAAATACTTCAACCTCTCCTGCCTTTTCTGTCAGACGGGGATATTTCACTTCACTTTCTTCTTCTTTCCGGAAGAAGCGAACCAATGCATTAATTGTCTCCAGCGAACGACGCAAGTCAAACAACTCGGACTGATCCAGATAAGTACCTTCAATGCGAATTCGGGACAAAGCCTGGCGAACATCAAAAAAGTAATTCGCAGGAAAGTCATCTTCTTCTCCGATAATACGCATCATTTCGGCTGTTTCATCAAGCTCTCTTTTTACGGTTTCGTAATCCGCAGAAAAGCTCATTAGGGAGACCTGTTCTTCCCCTAATGAGCTTACACATTTATCTTTTAGTAATTGACGTATTTTGTCAAAACCTATCTTTTGTTCTATATTTTCAGGATAATTCATATAAAATATTCTTCCGGACACATCTACTAACGCAGATAGTGTTTTTTTAGCTCCTTAAATTTATTACTATTCTTAAATTGTTCAACAAAACTATTGATTGAATCCATTAAGACAGGTGAATCTTTCCGCGTAATCCAGGAATTAAGCTGTGCAAAACTAATATCTGTTTTTATATCTACATTCGGATAATCAGCTTGTATTCGTTTCGCTATATGCTCATCCACAACAGCATAATCAATCAGGTTCATCGAAACCATCTGTATCAATTGCTCATCCTGATAAAGAGGATCTTCCACCACGTAAATAGTATCTCCGATCTCTTTCATCAGATTAGCCAGTCGGGTATACACGGATGAATTCTTTGCAATATGTAGTTCTTTGCCGGCCAGATACAACTGATTACGAATCAACAGTGAATCATTATCGCCTTCAGGCAATCGCTGAACCAGCACATGCTTGGATGTTACAAATGGCTTACTTGCATTAAACTGCTCCTTTAACTGGACCGTCACAGGAATCAATCGTGCCACAATATCATATTTATTCGCATTCAATCCATCCAGAGATTCCTCAATACTACTTACCGGATAAATCTCAATTTCAACACCCGTAAAATCAGAGAAAGCCCGCGCCAGTTCGTATTGAAATCCAGCCATTGAATCAGCCTGAGCATGAAGCTCAACAGAATTGTAATCTGCAGCCATCCTCAATATTCCCTCCTGTCTGATTTCAGGCAAATCCCGATGGGTGACTTCCTCTTTATCTGAACTATAATTACGAACAGCTACCATAGCCACTATTATTACTGCAAGCAGAAATATATATAAATAGAGTTGTTTCTTCATATATCAGTATTACATACGTTAGTTGAGGAAATTCCAGGATAAACCAAATTTAAACAATCTTGGACTCATCGGGTAATTCGGTAATGCAAAATATCTGTTTCCACCAAACAAGCCTTCGTTTACATTATAAGCCATCACAAAGAAGCGGGCTCTCTTCAGCTGAAAGTTGATATAAACATTCACCATTGGATAATTCCCGACTTTCGTTGTCTGCTGGTTATAGAACATATTCGTTGCAGGCTGAAACGTTGGACTATAATAGCTACTCCAGTATCTCAGATCTGCACCAATCTGTATTTTTAATACTTTCGCGATTGCTGTATTAAAGTAAAGATTATGATACAACATCAGCTCAGGCAGAGGCATTACTTTCTGATTCGAACTCATTTGATAAGTCACCTCATTATCAAGATGCATAGGTCCGAATGCAAAATTCTTCACCAATGTACCCGTAAGAACCTGAACACTTCCGTTATCCTGAGTTGGCAAAGCCTTCTCATTGAAATAAATAGAATTTGTAATATTCTCTACTCCGGCTTTAAGCGAAAAGTCCCATTGCTTCAAACCAATCTCAGCCAATGCTCTGAATCGCTGTTCAAATTTAAATGAGTTATTCCAAATGAAATTGTTAGAAACCCACTGATCATAATAGAAGTTTGGAGCCTTATTCAGAAAATACCCTTCCGCATTGATATAGAAGTCTTTCCCGAATAACGGAAATGTAGAGCCTATATTCCCGCGAATATCCACATCTCCCGCATTATGCCCTACAACTCCGAAACGGGCATTGATATCGAAAGTCAAAGCCTTACCCTGAGTTTTCAATAATTGTCCCCCTACATATAACGTACTTTCCGTATATCTGTCAACATCACGAAATGTTCCTTTCTGATTCTCCGGAGCCAAAATATATTCCGGATTCATCAGCTCATAACGTTCCGTCGTAAACTGAGCATACCCGGTAAGACCAAACTTCATAAAGCGATTAAAACCCTCACGCAAGGAAATACCAATTGTATTACTCAATCTCCAGTTACGAGTAAAATCCGAAAACTTATTTTTGTTGAAATAATAATTCTCATAAAAATTTGAATCAACCGGAGCTTCGTTCATCACATAACGCTTAAAACTCTTCTGAAAATCAAACGTATGAATAAAGCTCGTCACAGGAACAAATTCAACAGTATCCTTTTTAGCTATTGTATCTGTCACTTCTCGTTCAAATCCCAGATTATAGCGCTGTGTAAAGAAATACTGATCACTAATTACTCGAGTGTAATTATTAGCCAGATTCGTTGGAATATCACGAGGCTTGAATTTCTTCTTACGAGGATCAATAGATGCCGGATCGAGAATATAAGCATCACTTACAATCCCACCATTTTCCTTATTTGACATATTACTGGCCATTGCTGCCCCGTAAATCGAATAACGATCAGACACATAAGACCCAAACAAGCGATAATGCGTCTGCTTTGCCGTATTATTATTGTAAAATCCTTTTGCATAAATCATATCAAAATCGCCCCCGAAATTAATCTTCGGACCCGCATTGACCGTAAAAAAGGCTTTAAAATAATCCTCACTATCCTGCTTTGTACCTGAATTAAAATATGTCAGATTAGAAAGCGGAACAGTAGCATCATAAAATCGCGTATTTTCTATATTGTAATTATAAAGCATATAAGGCTTCATAAAAAGAAAGGCAGGTGCTATTTCCTGATCAAAAATATATCTGCTGAACGTAGGAGATCCCATCGGTCCTGTATAACCGCGATAATATCCTTCGCCATCAAGCACCGTATTGTTCTGATAATTTAAAGACAAAGTATCCATCGGAGAAAGCGTAACATTCCCTAACAAGGGATTTACTTTCCACGATGTAACCTTTAAAGGCACTACAGGTGCCGTATCTGTTGACTCCTCCTGATTTCCTCCGGAGTTATTCCCTGAATTATTCATCTGGGCCATCATCGAAGTAAAACAGAACAAACCTAATATTGCAAATTTAATCTTTCTCATACTGTCGGCAAAGATATAGAAATTACCAAATCTCAAACAATCACAGCTTGTAAAAAAAAGAAAGTGACTTTAGAAAACTCTAAAGCCACTTTCTTTTTTTGAAAAAAACAAGTGCCATTACCGATAATAGCAGAGAAACCACTATAATACCCATAAAGCCAAACATACTTGTTTCTATACCGTTCGGAACATTCATTCCGTAAAAACTCGCAATCAATGTCGGGATCATCAGAATAATCGAAATAGATGTCAGACGTTTCATGATTATATTCAGATTATTCGAAATAATCGAGGCAAAAGTATCCATCATACTGGATAAAATATGACTGTAAATATTAGCTGAACTATGCGCCTGTTGTATCTCAATCTCAACATCCTCCAGCAAATCCTTATCATAATCAATTCCGGCCTGCTTAAACATACTTTTAAGCTTAATCATCAGAATTTCATTTCCACGAATAGAGGTTATAAAATAAACCAAAGTACGCTCCAGTTTCATTAACCGGTGTAACTCTTCATTTCGAACCGATTTCTCAAGCTCATCCTCTCCCTGTTTGATCTGAACATTCACCTGCTTCAGGTATTTCATAAACCAAACTGCCGAAGACAGCATTAAATGAAGCAACAAATCTTCTCTCTTCTTACCGTAATATAGTTTTCTTCTCGAAAACATAACGAAGTCGTTAATCATTTCCACATCGTAATGACAAACAGAGATAAACAAATCACCCTTGGATATTATACCCATGGGAACAGTTACAAAAGGATTATCATTGTCATCCGTCTTATACGGAATCCGTAAAATAACCAATCGCCAACCATCCTCATGCTCCATACGCGGACGCTCCTCGTTATCTTCAATATCATTTAAAAAAGAAACCGGCACATCAAACTTCTCCTTCAACAGCTCAATATCATCATGTGTCGGACAAACTACGTTAATCCAACAATCCGACACCCATGAGTATGTTTCATAGAAACCTCCCTGGCATGCAAAGTAATTCAACATTTACTTTCCTCCATACTTTTACGACAGAGGAAACTAAAAAAAGATTACCTCTGCCCGATTAGAAATAATATACAACTATCGTCGTCCATTTTAACAATTCTCTAATAAATCGGCGCAAAGGTAATCTTTTTTTTACTTGAATATGTAAAAAACCTACTGGTTTATGATTCAATTTTAGCATTTAGACAATTCACAGGTTCTGTCGCACCTGTAAAAACAGGACTTTCATCCACCTCTGAATCACTCTTTTTAATCTTATATCCGATTGCCGCAATCAGCAATGTTGTAATCGGACTAAGAATATTAAAAAAGCAATACGGCAAGTATGTCATGGTAGATACATTTAACACAGTAGCCTGAGTAAGTCCGCAAGCATTCCATGGTATAAGCACTCCGGTAACCGTAGCACTATCTTCCAATGTGCGACTCAGCAAGGCTGTATCATACCCCCTCTCCTTATATATACTTGCAAACATCTTTCCGGGTAGCAATATCGAAATATACTGATCCGCTGTTGTTACATTCAGGAAAAGACAAGAAAAAGTCGTACAACCTACAGTCGAAAATGTATTTTTCATCATTCTGATCATAGCATCAGAGATTGACCGCAGCATTCCGCCGGCCTCCATACATCCGCCAAAAGTCATAGCAGCAAGAATCAGCCATACCGTATTCAGCATTCCGCCCATACCTTTTGTAGCAACCAGATCATTCAATGCAGGATATCCTGTATCTACAGTTACACTTCCGTACATCGCCTGAAATGCAGACATAACTCCGGCAGCCATTTTATCCCCCTGTATTCCGCTAACCATTTCGTTGACCGGCGCCTGAAACATTACCGCCACAATTGCTGCGACTACAGACGAGATCATCAATATAATCAACGTAGGCATCTTTTTAGAAATTAACACAAACGTCCCGACAGGAATAAGTAACAGCCAGGGACTTATCATATAAGAATTCTTTAAAGCATCCGTAAAATCCGTCATCTGCGCTACTCCTTCCGTATTCATAACCAACCCTGCTACGAAAAAGATCAAAAGCGTGATTATATAGTTAGGAACCGTCGTATACATCATAAAACGAATATGCTTAAACAAAGGTGTGCCGGTAATATTAGCAGCCAGATTGGTCGTTTCCGATAACGGAGACACCTTATCTCCGAAATAAGCACCCGATATAACCGCTCCCGCAATCCATCCGTCTGAATATCCCAGGGCTTTCCCCACACCCATCATCGCAACACCTATTGTAGCTACAGTTGCCCAGGAACTACCTGCCGCCACTGACACAATCGAAGAGATTATACAAGCCGTCAACAAAAAAGTTGCCGGATCAATCAATTGCAATCCATAATATATCATTGTTGGCACTACCCCGCTTAGCATCCATGTTCCGGACAAAGCTCCAATCATAAACAAAATCAGAATTGCCGGAGTAGAGTCTCCAATATGTTTTACGATAGTCTTCTCTGTAGAAGCCCATGTCACTCCCGTTTCAAATTTAGCTATACCGAAACACAACAATGCAGACATGATTAATAAGATCTGACTCGCTCCGCCTAACGCATCGCTCCCGAGATAATAAACATTCAAACTCAGAGCGATAACCAAAAAGATAATCGGCAAAACCGCAACCCACAAACGCGGTTTTTTTTCAACAACGCTATCCGTTAACTGCATATTTATTCAATTTTATTATTTTCTATTCTTCTGTACTTTCGAATACAAAAGTAGCATATATAAGACATTACAACCAAACCATCCTTCTATTATTATTATTTTTTACCAGTCATTAATATGTATATTTATCCATATCATTTTTTATCTGAACCATTCAAACAGATTATATGTTATATATACGAAAGCAGTATTAATCACTTTGTCAGTTTAATATTCATAGCGGATTTTTGTTAAAATTCAATCTATCGACAAAAACCGCAAATAAATATGTTAAAACATTTGATTAACTCATTAAAGCGATTTATATTTGCATTCAGAAACAGCCGTGTTGATTTACGATTGGTAAACTCACAGTTTTTTTCATAAAGCCGAGTTACACGCTTTGATTTCTAATGGCGGGCTGCGCCTTCGGGTATACTTTAAGTACGGCAGATTACAAAGGAGATCGGGCACTCAAATCCTGTTATTCGGAGTTTTATTCATATCCTACTTCACGGTTGTTTCTTTTTTTCTTTGTTCTGTTCAAGCAAGCCCTTAAGGGGCTTTTTTTGTATCTACACTCTACTCTATTTCCTAAAACATATTAACCATACATTCTCATTTTCCCTAACACATTTACTAATTTTATTTCCGGTCAATTACAATCTCATTCAATTAAATCAACCAGGCAAATTGAAAACTCCGGCATCTTTAGGCTTTGCAAATTCATACACTCAGGCAACACACCTATTCTTTTAAGTTAATTCCTTTTCAATATTATTATATTTTAACACAATACAGCTAATAAACTCATATATTGCCATATACCACCATAAAAACAGCCCAAACACCGGAATAACCGGCAATCTCAGACAGCAGCACCCTATCCAAAATTTGGAGATAAAAATATTTCAACTATCTTTGTACTCAGAATCAAGGATGGTCGCGTAGCTCAGCTGGATAGAGCAACAGCCTTCTAAGCTGTGGGTCACAGGTTCGAATCCTGTCGCGATCACTTTTTACAAAAAAGCGCTAGTCAAAAGACTAGCGCTTTTTTTATTTCACAGCAGATCAACCATTTACCTCATCAGAATTATTCTTAGGTTGTATAGCTAATTGTAGGTAATTATTAGTTTGCAGGTAAATTATATAGAAAGACTGAAGATAAACACGGTTGGATGGAAGAGTTTCTATAAACAATCTCCTTTGGTGTTGCAGAAAGGATATAATCAATTTCCGGAGGTTGCTAAAATCAAACTCTTGTGGAAGATTATTTCAACACCCCGGCTACGGATAAATTTATTGCTTCCTCAAAGTGAATATGAAAGAAAAATCGTTCAGGAATATGCTTCTCTGCGCAATACTATTACTAAAGACTCAACGAGCAAATGATAATAATTTAGATAAATATAGGCTGTAGTTTTGTAAGCGTCTCCGCAATGAAATATTTCAGGAATACTTACCATAAAAAATTACGAAAACATATTGTCATATTGTCATCATGAACTAAACAACTAGTATCCACTATTTTAACAATGACAATACAACTAAAAGCTTATTGTCATTGTCATTGGATACTGACATTTACGCCAATACTACTAATCTATTGATTATCAATAGACAACAACACAAATATCAATATGACAATAAAGATTCATCTTTTTTTGTGTGAAGTAAAGAATAAGTATCTCCGGGATTAGATTTCTTGCGCAAATGGATCATCGGGAAAAACACCTGCGCACAAATTTTCCTGATTTCAATTGCAACCATTTACAACCTAACATAACACACTGCTATACAGTATTATAAAGGTTGCAATACACGAAATTCAATTGCAACCAATCGTTATCATTTGCAACCAATTGCAACCTCAATTGCAACCTTTGATAGCGTTTGTAAAACGCTATCAAACAATATATTACTTTCACCCAACCTCTACGGTTGCAAATGGTTGCAATTCAAACGGCAAAACTCTGTGTATAGTTTTTCTTCAAGAGAGTTAAGAGCTTCCGCAGATTCTCTTAAGTGGTTTCCCATTTTCTCTTAAGAGAATTTCGAAATTCGCTTAAGCAAATTTTCAACTGCATGATCAGGCCCGTTTGCAAGTAGCAAACTGAAATTAGCAAGTAGCAAAATATGTTTTGCAAGTAGCAAATTTTCATTTGCAAGGAGCTAATAAATATTGTCTGATATATCTCCATTCCTTCAACAACAACCGTATACCCTTGCTTTCTTAACCGTATATATTCGTATGAATAAACCGTCAATTAATTGCTGTATATAAGAGGTTTAGTTCGTTCAATCGTATCCTTTAGAATTCCGCTCCGGAGGGGTTATTATTCCGCCCCGGACCGGTTCTATTTCCGCTCCGGAGCGGATTGTATTCCGGTCCGGAGCGGAAATGTAAATCAACTGTATCTTGCAACTAAACCAACCGTATATAAAAACTAAATACTCCTTTGTTCCGGCTAATCTATACCTATATCCGGTACAACCAGACAGTATTATTTCATCATTTTTTATACATTTACATCCTGCGATTATCCAATCCATTAAAAATCGAACTATGCTAACATTCAAAGAAGCTACTTTAAATGATCTGGAAACCATACGCCAGCTTGCTTATTCAACATTCCCGCAAACTTATGAGAAGATCTTAACTCAGGAGCAGTCCAATTATATGATGGAGATGATGTACAGCACACCGAATCTTCAAAAACAAATTACAGAAGAGAACCAAATATTCTATCTGGCAATAAGCAACAAAGTCCCATGTGGTTACTTTTCCATTCAGCGGGGAGAAGAGAATAAAGTAATCTTACAGAAATTATACCTTCATCCCTCTTTCCAAAATAAAGGAATCGGAAAGCAAATAATGGATCAGGTAGTCAGAGCCGCTATCAACCATTTTAAAGAATGCCAATACCTGAAACTCTATGTAAACAGAATGAATAAAGCGAAAGAGTTTTATCTCAGATATGGATTCAGAATAACCGGTAAGCGCGATCATGAAATCGGCAGTGGCTTTTACATGAACGATTATATTATGGAAATGCCCTTATCATAAGATTATATATCTTACAATAAGGGCATTATTTATAATATCAGATTTCAACTTCACATAATAAGAACATAAAGCCAGTGTGCAACTACTCCGGCCAGAAAGCCTCCGCAGGCATGAGACAATATAGCCTTTGAGGTCAGGTCTCTGTATCTGAGTGAATCAAGCATTGCTGTATGTGTACTAAGAAATCCACTCCAGCACATACCCATAGCCGTGAACACAGCTATAGCATTCCCATCTATAAGTCCGTCTGCCTGAAATTTCGGAACCAGACCTAATGCGGCTCCCACTGCTCCTAACGAAGTAATCGGAAAAGCAATAAGTTCGGGATTGTTAAATCCAAAAAGCCATTCAAATACAATATTAATCTTACCTGCAAGAAGAGGAAGCAAAGCCACTCCTTCGTATGCTTTCCCCGTATACTCGCCTGATGAAGAAGGACCAAAAGTAAGCATCATTACAAAGGTTGAAATAATAAGCACGCCGGGTATAATAGCCAAACCCAGCTCCACTCCGGTTTTTCCGCCATCCAGCACCGAGTTCAGCATCCTCAGGAAAACACTTCCCTGTGATTTAAATGAAATTTCCTCTTCATTTCCTTCGCCGGCTCCTTCATCTTTAAATTGAGGATAAGTCCGGAGAATAAGTTTCTGCATCATACGTGTAGAAACAATACTACCAAACACCGCACCTATAAGTCCGATCAATGCAGCAGTAAGATATCCCCTACCAGCCATAAACACTATTACAACCAACCCCATGCCAAAGGCTGTACCAAAATTCGTCAGAGAGATAAGCTGATACTTCTTAAAATAACGGCTAAAATTTTTATCATTCGAGAGAGTTATAATTGCCGGATTATCCGACAAAAAAGTTAGTATACCCCCTAATGCTGCTACTCCGGGTAAATTGTATAGTGGCTTCATAAGCGGTCGGAGCATAACTTCAATAAGTCGTACAACCCCAAACTCAGTAAGTAATTTACCCAATGCTCCCGACAACACCGTAATAGACATTATGTACAAAACTGTTTCGAGCAATAAATGATAGGAAGTATTCATCAGTGTATTCAACATATTGGACAAACCCATTTTGTCTCCCATGAATCCAAAGATGAGAAAGAAGATAGCCAGAAAGCTGACAGCTTCCCAGATACGTCTGGTAAGGAAAGTAAATTTTTTCATTCCGATAGAAGTGTTTTAAATGGAGGTTTTCCCCTCTTCAAGTTGGTATTAATAATGATTTTCGGATAATAAAGATCTGACCAAGTCTGCAAAATCATATTTATGCTTCCTGATAATCCAGCTTAAGTCTATATCTTTTGCAAATATATAAATTCACAGATAACAGCCATCTAAAACGAATTATTTTTACAATAAAATTTCTATCCTGTATTTATCAGAAAAAAGAAAGAGATCAACCGAAATAAATCAGTCAATCTCTTTCTTTTTTAGTGGAGCTGGAGGGAGTCGAACCCTCGTCCAAACAAGGAAATAATATGCTTTCTACATGCTTATCTTCGACTTATATTTTCGAGACCGGGGTACGATCGAAGCAATCAACCCGAATCCTTATCTTCTAAATTTCATAGAACAGTCGAAGCTCCTGTTCTACTATTTCCGATTTACTTGCACCACCATATCGATAAGCTTCGGAACAACAGCAATCGGGTGATGTCTTGTCTGATCACCTTGTGACCGGATTAAGCTAATCTACTATGATTCGATTAAGCAGCAAGAGCGTAGTTATTTTCGCCAGTTAAATTGTGAAGTCTGAGATTATAGAGCCAGGCTACGACGCTCTGCATGCTTACATACCTTTTCTACTCGCTGTCAAAACCAAACAGCCCCATAGAATTGATATATATCACAAATGTAGTGAAAATATCGATATACACTACGTTTGCGAATTATTTTTTTGCAATTTATCCTGATTACACGATAAAAAAGGTTGTTCTCCGGACTTGCGTCTTTAGAACAACCTTTGTATGAATTAAGTTTATTATTTAGCAAAACTTACTGCGCGTGTTTCGCGGATAACTGTGATCTTAACCTGTCCCGGATAAGTCATTTCATCCTGAATGCGTTTCGCGATTTCACCTGACAATTTCTCAGTATCTTTATCATCGATTTTCTCAGCACCTACAATCACACGAAGCTCACGACCCGCCTGAATTGCGTAAGTTTTAATTACTCCGGGATAAGATAATGCCAATTGCTCAAGATCATTCAAGCGCTTGATGTATGCTTCTACGATTTCACGGCGTGCTCCCGGACGTGCTCCTGAGATAGCATCACAAACCTGAACAATCGGAGCAAGCAAACTAGTCATCTCAACCTCATCGTGGTGAGCACCGATTGCGTTGCAAATATCCGGTTTCTCTTTATATCGCTCTGCAAGCTTCATACCCAGAATAGCGTGAGGTAATTCCGGTTCATCATCCGGCACTTTACCTATATCGTGTAACAATCCTGCACGTTTCGCTTTTTTAGGATTCAGACCAAGTTCAGCTGCCATGATTGAACATAAGTTTGCTGTTTCACGAGCATGTTGAAGCAAGTTCTGGCCATAAGAAGAACGATATTTCATTTTACCGATCAAACGAATCAACTCAGGATGTAAACCATGAATTCCTAAATCAATAGCGGTACGTTTACCAGTTTCGATAATTTCTTCTTCAATCTGCTTACGAACTTTCGTCACCACCTCTTCAATACGAGCCGGGTGAATACGACCATCAGTAACCAATTGGTGAAGAGCCAGACGAGCAATCTCACGTCTTACCGGATCAAAACCGGAAAGTACAATTGCCTCCGGAGTATCATCCACAATAATCTCTACACCTGTAGCAGCTTCCAAAGCACGAATATTACGACCTTCACGACCAATAATACGGCCTTTCATTTCGTCCGATTCAATATGGAATACTGTCACTGCATTCTCAATTGCTGTCTCAGTAGCCAGACGCTGAATACTTTGAACAACGATACGTTTCGCTTCTTTATTTGCCGTTAGCTTAGCCTCCTCAATAATTTCAGAAATATAAGCAGAAGCATCTGATTTCGCTTCTTCTTTCAAAGAATCGATAAGTTTATCCTTCGCTTCATCGGCAGACAGACCAGAGATAGATTCCAAACGCTGAATCTCCTCTTTGTACATTTTCTCAACTTCCTGCTCTTTTTTATCAAGCTGTGAAAGTTGCGCTTCCAGATGATCTTTCTGTTGATCCAGATCACGGGATTTCTTTTGAACCTCTTCATTTTTTTGGTTCAGAACCATTTCTTTCTGCTTCAATTTAGCCTCTACAGACTGAAGTTTAGAGTTACGTGCATTAGCCTGTTTCTCTAAGTCTGTTTTCAGGTTAAGAAATTTCTCTTTTACTTCAAGTAATTTCTTTTTCTTTATTACCTCGGCCTCCTTTTCAGCCTCGTCTATAAGCCCGCTGAAGCGAGAGCGATAAATGGTCTTGGTTGCTATCCAAGTAACGACTACACCCACAATGAGACAGCCGATACCTATTAAAAATGATGTCATCTTTTAATTATGTATTAAATTTATAATAAAAAAGGCACTAGCATCAAAGATAGTATTCATTGATGTAGTGCCGGGTTTTCAATTTTTTATTCAATAAAGAAAGAATCTATATTCGAAGAAATATTTTCTAATTTGTTAAAAACTTGTTCTACGTTATTGTCTTTCTTTAATGTTAAACATTCATACGCAAAATGAAATGCAACCATTGACATTGTCATTGTATCATCTACTGTATGATCGTCAAATCGTTCTTTGTATTTTGCGAATCGTTGATCCACTTGTTTAGCTGCTTTACGAATAAATTCTTCATCCGCCCTGTTAATACTAAGTTTAAAAGGTTTACCAGCTATATAAAAGGTTACAAGCATCTTTTCATCCATAAAAAAATCATTCATTTAGCAAGCTGATGCATGTATTGATTTCCCGCACTAACTTTGAAAATCTTCGGTTAGCAAGTAGTTTTTCCTCATCACTAAGGGCAAACGTATTTGCTAGTTTCAGATTATTGTATTTCGACTCCAGTAGCTTATATTTCTCTTCAGCTTCATCCAGTTGTTTCATCAACAGCTGGATCCGCTCTATCAAAAATTCATTCTCCTCGGACTTCGTTTCAAAGCCGTGGAGTAATTTTTTGATCTTGAGATCTAAATTTACCAGCAATTGCTCTTTTTCTTCTGTCATTTCGAATATTGAGCTTTAATTCGTCACACAAAAATAAGCATTTGAGCGAGAACTCAAAAAAAAAGTAAGAAAATATTGAAAAAATATTGGAAATAAATCAATACTTCAACTGATTTTCAACATCAGCTCTGGTTTGTTTACCGGCAATCAGTTCGACAAGAGTCAGACCGAACTCCAACACACTAATTACACCTACAGAGGTTACAATATTTCCGGCTACGACTGTCTTGCGGTCTACAGGAACTGTAGCTCCTTTCAGATGTTCCTCAAATCCGGGATAGCATACAGCTTCTTTTCCTTCAAGCAATCCGAGATGACCAAAAATCATTGGTGCCGCACAGATTGCCGCGATTAGTTTCCCTGCTTTTGCAAACGAGGCTACTTTTTCGGTCAGCTGCGCACAAGCCTGCAGATTTAACGTCCCGGGCATTCCACCCGGAAGAATCAATGCATAAGCATTATCCAGATCAGAGTGAGAGATCACCTCATCCGCTATTACCGGAATACGATGAGCTCCTGTTACTGTTTTAGATTCAGTCACAGAAATGGTACGAACATTCAGTCCTCCCCTTCTCAACACATCTATTGTAGCTATAGCCTCCGTTTCCTCAAAACCTTCAGCCAGAAATACAAGTATATTTTTGTTTTCCATTTTTCAAATTGTTTGTTAATTAATACGTTTTGTACACATAAGTAATTGTACCGATCTGATTCGTTTTAGCGTCAATGTCGTCAAACTTAGCTTTACGCGCTGCACTCAGGGCTTTATTGCGAATCGTCAGATTCGTTGCAACACTCCCTCTCGATGCACCCGGATCGATCTCCGCACTTATGACTTTACCTGAAGGATCTACTGTAATTTTTACAACTATCACTCCCTCTTCATTACTTTTATCTTCAGGTCGGGGTAACGATCCGATAATACGACGCCCATCAAGACGCCATGTACCTTTGCCTCCAACTCCGGTATACTCACCTGTTTTAGAGTTACCATCCGGACTACCCTGAATCCCGGTACCTGTTTCACCAGTACCCTGTCCTGCCGAATTCCCATTTGCAAAAGCACCTGAAAGACGTTTATTAATTGCGTCAGCTTTCTTTTTCTCTTCGGCAATACGTTTTTGTTCCAGTTCTTTTTTACGGCGTTCTTCGGCTTCTTTCTTACGGCGAACCTCCTCTTCCTGACGTTTACGTTCAGCCTCTTCTTTCTTTTTCTTTTTCTCGATTGCAATACTTTCTTCTTGCTCCTGAGAAAGAATCTCTTCGTCAACCTGAGGAGTTGTAGCCGGAGGCGGAGGTGTCACTTCTTCGGGAGGAGTATTGACCGCAAGTTCTTCGGTATACTGCGCTTCACCTGCTGCCGATGTCACATCTCCAAACACAACCTCCACACCCATTTCCTCTTCAGGAATAACACGGGTCATTCCAATATACAAAAACAGGATCAGGAGTAAGACGTGCAGTAAGATTGCTCCGATTAATGCAACTAATTTATCTTTCCTCATAATAGTTCCTATTTTTTCGGACGTGTAGCCAGGATCATACGAAAATTATTTTCGTTGGCAATATTAAGCACTTTCACTACTTCACTGTAAGGAATAGTCTGGTCTGCATAAAGAGCCACATACATTTCCGGTTCTTTATCTTTACTAGCAACCAGGAATGGAGTAATCTCGTCGAACGTAACCTGACGTTCGCGTTCACCACCAAAGGCCACATAGTAATTAAGTTCTTTATCAATAGTCACCCGCGTAAGAGGTTTAGCCGAAGTCTGCTGTTTGCTTTGAGGTAACAGCACTTTTATAGCATTCGGAAAAACGACTGTCGAGGTAACCATAAAGAATATAAGCAACAAAAAGATAACATCAGTCATTGATGCCATACTGAATGTTGCTGTTATACGATTTCTTCTTTTTAAAGCCATCTCTTATCTCTTTTTAATTACTTAGTAGGTGAATTCAATAAATCCATAAATTCCATTGTACGAGCTTCCATTTTATGTACAACTCCATCAACAGATGCTACTAAATAGTTATATGCAAAAAGAGTAACGATACCAACGATAAGACCAGCCACAGTTGTTACCAATGCTTCATAAATACCACCTGAAAGCAAAGATATATCTGCATTATTACCAGCATTTGCCATATCAAAGAATGCCTGAATCATACCTGAAACTGTTCCAAGAAATCCAATCATCGGAGCACCTGCCGCTACTGTAGCTAAAAGAGGAAAACCCTTCTCCAGTTTCGCAATCTCCAGATTACCTACATTTTCGATTGCCACAAGCACATCATTCATCGGACGTCCCAGACGCGAAATACCCTTTTCAATCATTCTTGATGAAGGAGTATTAATATGCTGACACAGCTTAACAGCTGAATCAATTTTTCCTTCCAGGATATAATCTTTGATTTTATTCATAAAGTCGGTATCTTCTTTGCCCGCACGTTTGATCACTATTGCGCGTTCAATAAAAATATAAACAGACAGAATAGACAATAACAATAGCGGGATCATAATCCATCCCCCTTTAAGCGCCAGATCAAACAAATTTAGACTGGCTACCTGTTCTGCACCTCCGGTCAACACCGGCATTTCTTCTACTACATTTACAGCTTCCTGCTGAATTGCCAAAAGTAAACTCATGATGAAAATCTTCTTTGTGTTCTTTTTTCTTTTAGTTATCTCTTTATTTCAGACACGCTTTATAGCGTTTGATAGTCTCTTCCAGTCCAAGATACAATGCATCGGCAATAAGAGCATGACCGATTGACACCTCATCCGTCCAAGGAATATTTTCGTGATAGTAAGCCAGATTCTCCAGGCTTAAATCATGCCCTGCATTCAACCCTAGTCCGCACTTCTTAGCTTCCACAGCTGCCTGAATAAAAGGAGCTATCGCAGCCTCACGGTCTTTTGCATATAATGAAGCATAAGGCTCAGTGTATAATTCCACACGGTCTGCTCCTGCTTTAGCCGCATATTCAACCATACGTGGATCCGGGTCTACAAAAATCGAAGTACGGATACCCTTGCTACGGAACTCATCCAGAATCTCCGATAAGTATGACTGATGAGCTTCTGTATTCCATCCTGCACTGGATGTAAGTGCATCATCAGCATCGGGAACCAGAGTCACCTGCTCTGGTCTGGACTTTAATACCAGATCAATAAATTTAGGTGATGGATTACCTTCAATATTGAACTCTGTTTTCACGACAGGTCTCAAGGCAAACACATCAGCATAACGAATATGACGTTCATCCGGACGAGGATGAACAGTAATCCCGTCAGCACCGAACAATTCACAATCTTTTGCCACCTGAACTACATCAGGCACATTTCCTCCTCTGGCATTACGCAAGGTAGCTATTTTGTTGATATTAACACTTAATTTCGTCATTATTCAGTGATTAAAAGTATTATATTAATTCAAGTTTCTTAATCTATGCAAATGTAATAGTTTTAGCCATAAAACAATGATTATTCGCAGGAAGTTTAAAAGTAAACAAAAACTGAATTATGCTAGCGGGCGAATGAGTTGAGTGTTATGATTTTAATCAAAAAAAAGAATTCATTAATATTCTTAAATTTCTTGTCTATCCATTTTATTCTATATATTTGTAAAATAATAAAAAACCCAATGCGATGAACAGAGAAATCGAACGCAAATTTTTGGTAGCCGGCCCTTTTAAGTCTCTGAGTTTCTGCCATACACATATCCTTCAGGGTTACATCTCTTCAAATCCCGAAAGAAGCGTACGCATCCGTTTAAAAGGCGATAAAGCGTTTATCACAATTAAAGGAATAGGATCATCTGACGGACTCTCCAGATTTGAATGGGAAAAAGAGATTTCTATGGAAGATGCTAAACAATTAATGCAATTATGTGAACCGACTTCGGTTATTGATAAAATAAGATACGAAATCAGGCACGACAACCATATCATCGAAGTTGATGAATTCAACGGACTCAACAAAGGATTAGTCGTTGCAGAGATAGAACTGACGGACGAAAACGATGCAGTCGATCTGCCTGAATGGATCGGACAAGAGGTTACGGGAGATGTCAGATATTATAATAGTATGCTGGCTAAAAATCCTTATTCATACTGGAACAAAGAATAACAAGAATAGTAATTATTACACAGAAACTATCAGAATCTCTTTCATTTTCTAAAATCATAGGCTGAAAGAATACCTGAAAGATTCTTAATCAAAACCTGGTTATAAGATAAATATAAGTTATGGAAAATTTCTTCTCTGATCTTAATCTGGCTGAAATAGCAAGTGCTTTCATGGTGCTTTTTGCGATTATTGACATCACAGGCAGCCTTCCTATTATTATTGGATTAAAGAACAAAGGCAAAGGGTATAATCCCGAAAAAGCATTTCTGCTTTCACTGGTCATTCTTCTAGGATTTCTTTATGTGGGAGATGCCATCCTGAAATTATTCGGTGTGGATATTCACTCTTTCGCTGTAGCAGGTGCTGTAATCATATTCGTTATGGCGGTTGAAATGATTTTCGGATATGAGATATTTAAAAATGACTCACCGGACGGACAATCAACCATTGTACCTTTAGTCTTTCCTTTAATTGCCGGGGCTGGATCTTTTACCGCCTTATTATCAATGAGAGCAGAGTTTCATATTATAAATATTATTCTTGCACTTATTCTGAATCTGATTATTGTATATATAGTACTCAAGAAAGTCAACATTATTGAACATTTACTAGGAAAAGGCGGTGTTTACGTACTCCGCAAGTTTTTCGGAATCGTTCTTTTAGCTATATCCGTAAAACTATTTATTTCTAATATTGCCGTAATATTCGGCGAGATCAGATAAAAACACACTTTGATTATTGACGAAAATAACTCAGCGCAAACATGAATTACTTAAAGTTTGACAAAACACTTATGATTAATCTGGAGCAGTCCTTACACAGAGAGTTGCTCCGGACTAATAAATCCGGTGCTTATGAGTGTACAACTATTGTCGATTGTAACACTCGTAAATATCATGGTTTATTAGTTGTTCCAATACCGGAAATCGACGATGAAAATCACGTTTTATTATCTTCTTTAGATGAAACAGTCATCCAGCACGGAGCTGAATTTAACTTAGGGCTTCACAAGTATGACGGTGACCACTTCTCGCCAAACGGACATAAATACATTCGCGAATTTAACTGCGAGGTAAATCCTAAAACAATCTATCGTGTCGGAGGAGTTATTCTTTCAAAAGAGAAAATTCTTATCTCACATGAAAACAGGATTGTCATAAAATATACTTTACTGGATGCACATTCACCTACGACTCTTAGGTTAAAACCGTTTCTTGCTTTCCGCAGTGTAAGAATGCTTACTCATGAAAACGAACAAGTTAACAAAGAGTATCTGAAGATAGAGAACGGAATATGTACTTCTATGTACAAAGGATATCCTCTTCTTTATATGCAATTAAGCAAGAAGAATGAATTTATTTATCAACCTGACTGGTACAAAGGTATTGAATATCTGAAGGAACAGGAAAGAGGATACTTTTCGAATGAAGATCTATACGTCCCGGGCTACTTTGAAGTTCCAATCAAAAAAGGAGAATCGGTTTATTTCTCAGCAGGTCTGGATCAGGATCAGCCTAAAGACTTCAAAAAACTTTATGATAACGAGATAAAAAAGCGTACTCCCCGCACAAACTTTTATAACTGTCTGAAGAATTCGGCTCAACAATTCTACAACAGAAAAGACAATGGCGCGTTATATATACTAGCCGGATATCCATGGTTTAAAGTTCGTGCCAGAGACTTGTTTGTAGCTCTGCCGGGTTGCACACTCGCAATTGACGAGACTTCGAAATTTTATGAAATAATGGATTCCGCTGTTCCTGCTCTCCGCGAATTTATGGAAAAGGGCAACATCAACGGACCCGTTAAAGAAATAGAACAGCCGGATGCTTTACTCTGGGCAATATGGGCTTTACAACAGCTCCATAAGGAGAAGCCCGAAGAAATGAAAAAAAGATATGCTGATCTGATTTTTGATATTATTGATTACATACGTGCCAATAAGCACATGAATCTTAGCCTGGAAGCGAACGGACTCTTATACAGCAATGGTAAGACGAAAGCTATTTCATGGATGAACTCGTCATCCAACGGAAGACCTATCGTACCCCGCACCGGATTCCTTGTTGAGTTCAATGCTTTGTGGTACAACGCACTGCAATTTGCGGCATCACTAGCCAGGGACAAAGGTAATCTTACACTCAAAGAAGATCTTATCAGATTATCTGAAAAGGCCGGTATCAGCTTTGTCTATGTATTTAAAAATGAATTCAATTACCTGTACGATTTCGTAAACGGAGATTACAGAGATCTGAGCGTACGTCCAAATATGATTTTTGCACTGGCTCTGGACTATTCACCTTTAAACAGAGAAGAGAAGAAAGCTTGTCTTGATTATATAACAAAGGAGCTTCTTACTCCGAAAGGTATCCGTTCATTAAGCCCGAAAAGTTCAGGATATAATCCATTTTATGAAGGGCCTCAAATACAACGTGATTATGCTTACCATCAGGGTACGGCATGGCCATGGCTTACGGGATTCTATATCGAGGCATACCTCAAACTCTACAAACAGGGAGGTATATCGTTTGCTGAACGTGTACTTATTGGATTTGAGGATGAGATGCGCACGCATTGTATCGGCACTATTGCTGAATTATTTGACGGAAACCCTCCGTTTAAGGCTCGCGGAGCCATATCATTCGCCATGAATGTTGCTGAGATTTTGCGTGCTATGAAACTAATAAAAGACTACGAAAAGAAATAAAATATGAAAGCATTGATGTTTGGATGGGAATTTCCTCCTCATATTCTGGGCGGACTCGGAACTGCCAGCTATGGTTTGACCAAAGGGATGATCGAATGCGGCGATATGGAAATTTCTTTTGTAATTCCAAAACCATGGGGAGATGAAGATAAGAGTTTTGCTAAAATTATCGGAGCAAACTGCACTCCTGTTGTCTGGAAAGATGTTAACTATGATTATGTAAAAGAGCGAATCGGATACTGTATGAATCCTCAGTATTACTTCGATCTGAGAAATCACATATACGCTGACTTCAGCTTTGTACGAACCAATGATTTGGGATGTATTGAATTTTCGGGGAGATATCCTGAAAATCTGATGGAAGAAATTAATAATTACTCTATAGTTGCGGGAGTTATAGCCCGGACAGAAAACTTTGACATTATTCATTCACACGACTGGCTAACTTATCCGGCAGGCATTCACGCAAAAAAAGTGACCGGCAAACCTCTGGTGATCCATGTTCATGCCACAGATTTTGACCGGAGCCGCGGGAATGTAAATCCGAAAGTATTCGCTATAGAGAAAGATGGGATGAATTATGCGGATCATATTATAACAGTAAGTGATCTTACCCGTAAAACGGTTATCGAAAAGTACGGAATTGATCCTTCAAAAGTCACAACAGTGCACAATGCCGTAGAACCGATCAGTCCACAAATTGCAGCATTGCAACCTCAGAAAAACACAAACGACAAGGTTGTAACCTTTCTGGGACGTATTACAATGCAAAAAGGTCCTGAGTACTTTGTTGAAGCTGCGGCTAAAGTTCTCAAAAGAACAAAAAACGTACGCTTTGTCATGGCCGGAAGTGGCGACAAAATGGAAGAAATGATTAAACTGGCGGCCGACAGAGATATTGCCGACAAGTTTCACTTTACCGGATTTCTTAAAGGCATGCAGGTATACGAGATGCTAAAATCCAGCGATGTGTATATTATGCCTTCAGTATCTGAGCCTTTTGGCATCTCTCCGCTGGAGGCTATGCAGGTAGGTGTTCCGTCTATTATTTCAAAACAATCAGGATGTGCAGAAATTCTTTATAATGTCATAAAGACGGACTACTGGGATATTGATTCTATTGCTGATGCTATCTATTCAATCGTTACTTATCCTGCGATGTACGAACATCTGAAAATAGAAGGAAAGAATGAAGTCGACCAGATTGTATGGAGCAAAGCCGGTCAAAAAGTAATCAATATCTACAAGAGACTTTTAAATCATTAAATCATAACTGTTGCGTCATTCTTAGCGAATGACTCTTTTAAAAGACTACCAAAATGAAAACTATTTGTTTTTACTTTCAGATACATCAACCTTTCCGTCTAAAAAGATACCGCTTTTTTGATATTGGGAAAGACAACTACTACTATGATGATTTCATGAACGAAAGCATCATTTCCAGATTAGTTCAGCAATCATACATCCCTGCCTTACATACACTGCTGGATATGATTGAGCAATCGTCAAAGAGATTTAAATTTGCTATTTCTATTTCAGGAACAGCCATTGAACAATTTGAAATATATGCGCCAGAAGTACTTGAATTACTTGGCAAAATCAATAAAACAGGATGTGTGGAATTTTTGAGTGAAACGTATGCTCATTCTCTTTCTTCACTGATTGACCCTACCGAATTTGTAAGTCAGGTTCAGAAGCATTCAGAAAAAATACAGGCTATGTACGGAACCAAACCACAGGTATTCCGGAACACAGAACTAATCTATTCTGAAGAAATAGCCGTAGAGGTTTCAAAAATGGGCTTTAAAGGGATGCTCGTCGAAGGAGCTAAACACATACTTGGATGGAAAAGTCCAAACTATCTGTACAAAAGCGCTGCTGCGCCCGGTTTAAAACTCCTAATGCGCAATTTTAAATTCAGCGATGATATCAGCTTCCGCTTTTCAGATCATTCCTGGAGTGAATATCCGCTTACTGCTGATAAATACATGAACTGGATTGCTCAGGGAGATCCCAAAGAGCAGATCTACTGTCTGTTTATGAGCCTCGACACATTAGGTGCTCTCCAAACAGCAGAAACAGGAATCTTTGACTTCATGAAGGCTCTTCCTTATTTTGCGAAACAACATAATATCTCTTTCTCTACTCCGTCGGAAGCAATTAAGAGATACGAAGTTGCCGACTCAATACATACACTTCACCCTTTCTCCTGGGCAGATGAAGAGCGTGATACTTCAGCATGGTTAGGAAATAAACTTCAGAATGAAGCATTTGAGAAGCTCTATTCAATAGGCGAACGTGTCAGACTTTGTAGCGACCGCAGAATACAGCAGGACTGGACTTATCTTCAAAGCTGCGATCATTTCTACTACATGAGTACGAAACACTTTGCAGACGGAGCCGTACATAAATTCTTCAGTCCATACGAATCACCTTTCGAGGCATTCACAAATTACATGAATGTGTTAAGTGATTTCATTGCCCGCGTAGAGGCTCAGTATCCTTCCTCTATTGAAAACGAAGAGTTGAATTCTCTACTACAAACCATTCACAATCAAGCAAAAGAGATCAGCGAACTTCAGGCTGAGATCAAAAAACTTAAATCCCGTAAAAAATAAAATATTAAGAGGGTGTGTCAAATCAATACGATTTTTGACACACCCTCCTCTTTTTAACAAAATTATGCTGATTGTCTATAATTCTTGAAATAAATACTATAAATGCTCATTTCTCTCTTAAAAGAGCATTTTAAGATGCTCTGCA
>JBOFKD010000234.1:0-1398 GCA_051657165.1 Bacteroidales bacterium
GAGATAATCCCGAAAATTATTATTTACTGCAAAGATAAAAGAAACTGCTTTGATTTTTTTTATGTAATGCGTTTTAGCTTTTTTTGATGTTTTGCATGATCATTGAGCAATGACTCAAAGACCGTTAGTGCAATAATGATTTGCTCTTATTTTGCTCATATTTTATCTTCAGGTTATTGTAAAATTCGAAATAGCGTTCCCGGGATTTCTCTTTCAGCAGTAACTCAAAATTATAGTTAGATATTGGAATCAATTCAACAGCCTTATTGAGTCGGTTCATAAACTCAAAATCCCTGTGTAAGCGGTTTTCATAGAATAGCAACTCTTCAAGCCCTTTAAAACCACGAACGATTATGTACAATGCAGCATCCGTCTCTTTAGACTCTATATCATATTCACGCACAACAAAGTTACTGAAATTAAATCTGGCAATGCGATAAATCAGTTCGTTCTTACAGGATTGATCCTTTGGTATAACAAATACGATCTGATGAGGTGAGAAAGGATTGTCTTCGAACTCCGGTATATCGGGGACTAAAGAGTCAGCGTTATCATTTGTTTTTTTTTCTGTTCTCAATTCATTATTTTGATAAAAGGCATGTGTGTTAAGTTGTCTTCCCTCGTTAATGCCACGGATAATATTCTCTGCAATTTCGCTAACGTCATCCTTGGGGTATTTGTCGACCAGACTCTTCAGCTCGGTTGTGAAAGAAGCAATATCACCTTCAGAAAGTGTCGCAATGGCATTGAGAAGCATAAATTTAGGGAGGAGCTTTTCCGAAGGATTGCCAGCTATAAAAGCCCGATATTTTGTTCTTACTTTTTCCATTTCCCCCTTTTTAAACAACTCGTATGTATCAGCATAAGTTTGTTCCTCATGCATAGTTTTAGCAGGAGAAGAAGAATAAGCCATTTTGTTTAATGATGTTTCAGACTTTTGTGTTTGCTCTGATTTTTTGTTTAATACTTCGGGTTTAGCCCCGGCATAAGAAGGATCTCTTCGGATCAGATGAGCTAAAGCCTTATTTGCTTTATCTTCGTTTCCGGTCAGGGTATAAAGTTGCGACTCCAGGAAAATCAGACGATGCTTTTGAGTCTTATTCTTCGTTCGGGGTATGGTTTTTTGCAGATAAGTAAGGGCTTCCTGATACTGTTGTTTCTGTAAAGTCAGTTCAAAGAAAACCGTGTTGTATAAATGTTCCAGAGACACAGGAACTTCCACTCCTTTTATCAATGGAAGTAAGCTTTCTGCATCAAATGTCCATCCCATAGCCAGATAGGAGCGAATCACCCAGAGGCGTGCCCGAAGTATTGCCTCAGGTCTGTTTCTGAAATGACGGGAAATATAATTGAAAGTCGATAAAGCTGATAATAAATTCCCTTTATAGAACTGAGCTT
>JBOFKD010000235.1:0-1476 GCA_051657165.1 Bacteroidales bacterium
CTGGTAACGATCGAACTGACCAACGGCGATGTCTATGCCTATACATTAGGTACAGGCGGACTGACGTTTGAAGCGAATAAGCAATACACGATCAATCTGCGTGTAGGTAAGGATCAGGTGGATCTGTCGGGTGTAACGGTTGGCGATTGGGGAGGGACGGTTGATTTAGGAGATGCCGATTCTGAAATATATTTTGAAGACCCTCTATTTGTCAGCAGACTTATAAAAGATTATAATATCCCTCATACCAATGGTTTTATCGATCCGACGGATCCAGCTACAAAAGCTGCGATAGAGACCATAACCGAACTGGATGTTTCGAATCCATGGGATGCCGGAGATGATGTAAAGATCAAGTCGCTGAAAGGAATTGAATATTTTGTGAATCTGACATCTTTGGATTGTTATAATAATCAATTGACGAGTTTGGAAGTGAGTAATTTGACCAATTTGACTTCTTTGTTTTGTAGATCTAATCAATTGAGTAGTTTGAAACTTACTAATTTGACCGAGTTGCTGGCTTTGTATTGTGAGAATAATCAATTGACAAGTTTAGACGTGAAGAATTTGATAAATTTGACATATTTGTATTGTCGTTCTAATCAATTGAGTAGTTTGGACGTGGGTAATTTGACAAATTTGACATCTTTGTCTTGTTATTCTAATCAATTGATGAGTTTGGATGTGAAGAATTTGACAAATTTGACATCTTTGTCTTGTTCTAATAATCAATTGAGTAGTTTGGACGTGGGTAATTTGACCAATTTGACTGAGTTGAGGTGTGAGTCTAATCAATTGAGTAGTTTGGATGTGGAAAATTTGACAGAGTTGACTTATTTGTATTGTTATAATAATCAATTGACGAGTTTGAATATCTCTTCGATTATAGCTTTGAAAAATTTTAGTTGTAAGAACCAGAAGGATGCGAACGGAGTGAGCAGGGTGTTGGAGCTGACACTGACGGAGGTGCAGAGGGATGCGTTAAGCTCTGCAATAACGAGTGGTGTGAATCCGATTATTGTAGCGGCACCGGGTAACTAAGTAACGAGGAATAAAAACGAAAAGGAATCTATTATGAAAACAAAAATATACGGTTTGTTGCTTACGGGCTTGTTGCTTGCAGGCTGTACGCAGACGGAAGAGGTGGCGGAGCAGGGTAATTTCCCGACGGACGGACGGATACGAATCAGTACACAGGTGGATGCGCACCTGACTAAGGCGGAGCCTCAGCCTTACGCAGGTGGTGATCTGGCGTTGAGTGTGGACTACGGTGCGGGTGATCGTTTTACGGTGACGAACCGAAAGTGGATGAATCACGGTGATGTGTGGACTCCTGAAAGCCAGATGTTGTGGAAGGATGCTACTACGGCTGCTAAAGTGTATGCCTATGCTCCTTTTAGGGAGGGTGTGACGGCGGTGACTTCCGTTCCGTTTGCTGTACAAACGGATCAGTCGGCAGGACTGACTGCTTCGGAT
>JBOFKD010000236.1:0-4002 GCA_051657165.1 Bacteroidales bacterium
CTTTAGAAATCCGGTCCGGAGCGGTTGTAATTCCGCCCCGGACCGGTTCTGATTCCGCTCCGGAGCGGATTGTATTCCGGTCCGGAGCGGAAATATAAATCAACCGTATTTCGTAACTAAATCATTCGTATATAAAAAATAATACCAAGTACGACAGACACAAATATAAATATCACTCTTTTCTTTTTGTTGATTAGGAGGTGCAGATAGTATTGCAAAATAGATTTCAAATCTATCCCCTCCTGATAAGAGTATCCGTATGACACGGATTGTGATGGTTTCTTAGCCATGTTCGGGGTGGAACAGCTTCAATCTGTTTGAATACACGATTGAATGATGAGGCGTTCTGAAATCCGCACATCAGCGCTATCTGATCCTGTTTGATATCAGGACTTTCTATCAGGATTTTCTTAGCATGTTCAATGCGGATTCTATTAATACAGTTTGAGAAGTTGGTATTGTAAAACTCATTAATCATAGCCGAAACGTAAGTACGGTTCGAGTTTAAAAGCAGCGCTACATCATCTATTCTCAGGTTCTGTTTTAAATACAATTCATCTCTCAGGACCTTCTCTTCAAACATAATTTGTAAATTTCTGTTTCGGGATACGGGTAACAATGTCTCCGGATTGTAAGCTATTTGTTCCGGGTCTTTTAAGATTCTGTTGAAATCTGTTGATCCCGGTTGGATGTATTCTCTTATTCTTATGGCGTTGTAATAGATTATATTTATCAGAACGCTTATTATACTATAGCTGATTGCCGGATAAGTCAGACTGTAATCAGCCTGGCCTCTGCGGATAATAAATAAAACGACAGACATAATGCTTAGTATAGAAATGCCACCTGTAATTATGCATATCCGATAAGTATAGTCATCGTTGCTCTTAGATCTGAAAGACGATTTTCTTAAATTTCTGTACAAAAGCTCACTGGCTGCACAAGCCAGCGTAAAACACTGTACAATGAGAAGTCCGGTGTAAATTTTAGTTCTCAGCAATATATATATTTCCATCACCCTTCTTTTCTCTTCCGGATACTTCATTCCATTATGCATATACTGCATGATATCGTCATAGCCTATCGTCAGATGGAGCACGCTGATAATAAACGCAAGTGCTATGCCGGGAGATATAGTTGCGTATAGTAAAGAAAGTCTGTATTTCTCACCGGCCACAGTCCTCAGATATAGAAACAGCAGAGGTATAATCAGTACAGATACCAAAATACCGGGAATGTCCAGAATATACCGGAATGTATCATATTCCCCGGAGATGGATCTGTGAGCATGAATATAGAAAAAGCAAGCCATGCACAGGGAAATTGAGACAAAGAGCTTCAGAGAGCTAACTCTTTCTCTCTTTACGAAAATCAGCCACAACATCCAAAAGATGCAGGAGATTGACGGACTATTGTGAACTAAGAATTTTAACATACTCTATAGTGGGCTAAATTTTAATAGTGAAAAAAGAAGAATGTAATTTACTGTTCTCAAATTATTTGTAAATGGATTGGATTTATAGCTTGTTTGATTTACTTTTGACATCCTTTTAAGTTTTATTTTATGATTTTTAAATATATCTCATTTACACCTTCTTTGGTCTCTCTTTTCTGGTGTGTTTATTTTCTGATAAACAGGCAAAGGAACTCAATGCCTCAGAATATTATGATTCTGATCACGCTCCTTTTTTCAATTCTGTTTTTTAATCATTCTTACTGTGCGTTTAATCTCGATCAATATCTGATGTTCCCGGCAGCAGACGTACTTGATGTCTTTTTGTCCTTGTCTATTCCCTCTATGTTCTATCTTTTTTTTAAAGCGATGGCCATAGGGCGGTTAAGACTTCTTGATCTGACGTCGTTTCTTCCTGCTATGGTACTTGGTACAGCCGTGTGTCTTATATACCGTTCTATGAGCCCGGAGGAGCTTGATTGTTATTCGTTTCATGTCCATTTATATGGAAGACCGCTTTTGCCTGATGTTTCCCGAATGCTTTATCTTCAATACTTATTGGCAGAGAAGATATATTATCTTGTGCTTTTAGTTCTGATCATAATGGTATTGAATTATGCATTTACCCAAATAAAGCAATATCACAGAAATCTGCAAAACTTCTATTCCTGTCCTGACAGGATGGAGATGGATGCGAATACACGTATCTATCAGATTCTTATACCTTTTTTTACATTGCTTCTGGTTTTCTCCTTTTTTATATACAGTTCTTTTTTTAAGGAGTACCATATTACTCTGATGATTATATATACGACTGAAACAGTGCTGATTTATGCTCTTTGCTATTACACAAGTCTGATTAAATATACGGCCTATGACTTTCATCAGGATATGATTAAATCAGATGAGGCAGACGGAGTGCCTGTAATTGACGGCAAAGAACAAGCTATGCGCTATAAAGTATCGGTCGAATACTTCGAGTCAGTGCTGGAAGAGCGTAAAGTATATTTACAACCGAATCTTCGCATAGATGATGTAGCCCGTCTGATGGCTACAAACCGATCATATCTGTCAGAGATGATCAATAAGGAGTATAAGATGAGTTTCTCGTCTTATATCAATTCATTGCGTATTCAGTATGCTAAGAGTCTTATGTTATCTGACAAAGACCTGACTCAGGATAAAATAGCTGAACAATCGGGTTATCTGAATGCTTCCTCTTTCAACCGTTCGTTCAAATCGCTTACCGGATTAACTCCAAAATCCTGGCTCGAGGAACAGAGTAGACCGGATTAATCCGGATTATTTCGTATAGATATCTATAAAGAACGGATTGAATAAGTCAGAGTCTACTTTTATCTGTCCGCCGGCTACGGATGGTACGGACGTCATAAAATATAAAGTATGCGGAAGAGGCTGATTGCGTTCGTCTACCTTGTATTCTGCCATATACACATACCGGATGGTCTTGTCGTCCATTACTTCAATAAATACCGGGTCCCGGTCCGTTGCTATAGTCGGGTCGGGCGATAAGAACGGAGCATACAGATATACCGGTACCGGAAATAATGACGGAGCAATATCAGTGGGGAATGTAAATGATACGGATATTTTCTCTCCCATTCCGTTCGGTACGCTTATACCGTTACCATCTTGAGAAGGAGGAGTAGCTGCAATGTTCGAAAAATTCATAGGTTCGCGCAGGCGTATACTGATCCGTCGGGAGAGAACACCTGCTCTGACCAGTAAATAGGCTGTGGCTATATCATTTACGGGTAGCTGCGATGCAGTAACAACCTCAATCATACCGTCACCGTATGAAAATTCCGAAACAGCTTTTTTATTTTCATCCTGTTCGAGTTTAATACTCACCGTAGAGTTGTCTACTATTCCCGTTGCGAGATTATAATGCTTATATCCGATTTGTATGTATTGATTGATACTGATAGCAGATAAAAGAGCCGTTTCTATTTCCAGGACATTCTCTCCGTCGGTAACCCGTGTGATCAGGTTTGATGTGACGGTTGCGTTAATATTGTTGCTGGGTTCGCTTTGCATAGCTTCCTGAAAGGTCGGATATCCCTCTGAAGCCACACCGTTTATGATAATATGATAATGATAATTGCGCTGCAAATCATAAAGAACAAAAGCATCCTGCTCGGCTATGGCCAGTTTATAATAGGACCATTTACTGTTATTCTGAGTGTTTCCGCTCATCTGTTGGAAGTGAGCTTTAATGATAACAAATGTTTCCTGTTCGGCAATCGAGTTTTTTCGTTCAAATATCTGAAATTCTCCACTGCTTAACATATTATCCCGAATACCTGCACGAATGAAATCTCCTTCATCAGCAATAATCAGTGACGGATTCTGTACTTCATTGATATACTCTTCGAATAATCCTGTTGATTTATTGAATGGCGACACAGTCCCTTTGTCGGTATAATTACTTACGCAGAATGACAGCTCCGTTAAATAATTCTCTACCATTCCGTTGGACAGATTAGTTTCGTTTGTTACGGATATCTTAGCAACATTACGCTTTAGAG
>JBOFKD010000237.1:0-1360 GCA_051657165.1 Bacteroidales bacterium
ACCCTCTTTTTTATATACCATTCCTTGTTTACTTATTATTTATACATATATTTAACCAATAATACAACCACGAATGTGCTGCTGAAACTGTATTTATCAGAAAACAAGCACAATAAATAAATGTACTATGGAAAGAGAGTCAAAAATCAATACAAGAAAAGAGCTAGATCATGTATACTCCATACAAGGAACAAAAATTTCACCAATACGTTTCACCAGGAGAGACACCATAAGAAGCCTTTATCGGATCATAGGCATACCTGCCAGCCATATCGTATCAATAGCCATTACAGATAACGAAAAAATCAGTAATGTATACTTTTGCCGGCTGACCAAAGCTCCAGTCTGTTTCACAACACATATCGGAGTAAAAGACGTAATCTACGAAGAACTCCGGGCTGTATGCAGCAAACTGGATGTTGAATGGCCCGAAACATACAGAAAGAAGCAACTAAATAAAATACTTTATGATGGAATCAAATACATGAACATAGATGTCCCCAGTCTCAGAGTCCTGATTCCCGATATCAAAGAATTCCTGGACGGCTACTACTCCAGGTCATTAAATATGGTCTTCTTCTTTAATATTGACGGATTTCTCGAAGAAATTGATGAAGGCTCATGCATGTCTGCCTTTGCGTTCGATGCTATCAGCAATGATGTAATGTACGAAATGGCCATTACATCCGAAGGAATAGAATTTGAACCGATCATAAAACCCTCTTGCAAAAAAATGCTCCTCGTGACACTCGTCCATAGCAACACCTATTTGTCACTGCCAGATGAATACACCCGGGAGCAATGCCCCGAGATCCAGATCGAAGGATTGGCAGATTCATCTGGCAACAGAGTCAGTATACCTCCTGACACCTGTCTGACCTACAATGGCCTGATCACCGAAGACGATACCGTCCTTGTTTACAACCTTCAGAGTAAGATCTCAAGGCTCAAATCCTGATAAATCAGAGCAAACAAAAATACATCTCCATATATTAGGTGAATAAATTCACTATTCTGATATATGAAAGGTAAATATAAATGCATCGATAATAAAACACATGCGTTTCGTAGGGTCAGCTGCTCTCGTCAACGGACGAGAGCTTGATGATCTGCTCAATTTATCGATACTAACAAAACAATAAATCGCTATGCCTTCTGTATAGACAATCAAGAATACCAATCTTTCCATTTACTAAAGCAATTATTGAGAAATTACGTTGCAAGGCATACATTTGCCACTACTGTTACTTTAGCTAATAAAGTATCTTTAAATGTAGTCAGTAAGATGTTAGGACATGCTTCAATTAAAATGACAGAACACTATGCTAAAGTTGTAGATGAAAGCATAGCTGATGAAATG
>JBOFKD010000238.1:0-2189 GCA_051657165.1 Bacteroidales bacterium
GATGAATCCTGAATAAAATAAAAAATCCCAAAACTATAAGTTTCGGGATTTTTATTAAGAGTCAATCTGCATACAAATTAGTATTTACAGATCGAAAGATGTCCAAGTTATCTACATTAATTAGCAGACAGGGATTAAAAGAACGACTCATCAGTGTCCGGATCAACGATTTTCAACAATCAGATAGACCCAATTAACAGCTATCAAGCTAATCAATGTAATAGCGACACACCTTCTATTGATTTGACTAATTATCCAGATATAAATCCTATATACCCATCTTGTATTGAAAATCAAATCAAAAATCAGCAATAGAGGAGAAAAAAGAAGGAACAATGCCTGCACATAACAAAGGCAATTCATCGTAAACGCCCGAAGGTAATGCCCGTGAACAAGCTCCAGCATAGCACGCGTGGATCCACACGACGGACAGGGAAACCCGGTAACATTCTGAAATATGCACCTCGGAAATATCTCGGATGAAACGTATTCCGATGCTAAAAAAATATAGATATAGCCCAAGACTGTCAGACCTGCGAGTAATAAATATACTTTTGTTTGTGTCATAACACTCCCCTAAACGATGATCTTCAGTATTTTCTGCATATTCTTCTCGCGGGTGGCATCCATAATGAGAAACCAATCGACAATTTGCCAAATACCCAGACCACCGCAAGTCAGCAGTTTACCGATACCCAAACCTGTATCTCCAATCATAAAACGGTCGATACCGAGTGATCCTACAAAGATAGAGACCAACAGCAGTGTTGTGGGATTTTGGAACTGCATAAGCTGCACATGACTCCATCGGCTATCATCGATTTTCATAAGCTGATCTCTGAGATAAGGAAGTTTCTCTTCCGGAAAATACTTTCCGGTACATAACAGAAATGTATCAATTCTACTTTGATCCATAATAAATTCATTTAAAGTTAATTTGAACTATTTTTTAAGACTATATCGGAAATATACCCGGAAAGAGTTCCATCTAAAAGACTGTCCCCTTCCCGGATTGTTGTTTTATATATTCAGCTTTATTTCGGCTTTAGATTTATCGACATTGAAACCTATAGACTGAAACCATGGAAAAAGGTCTTTACCCATAGCAATACTCAGTACGGCAACCGTGTTATTGTCGTCGTAGCTTTTCAGTGAACCAGCTTTTACATGCTCACGTTTGGCCTGGAAGTACTTTGGTACAATATCAGCATCCTGTTTGCGTAATTCTTCGAATATCCAGTACATTTTGCCCCAGTGCACATCGTTTACTGCAGACTTAGCAAGCGACTGCACTCCTTCTTTATTGGTATTACCGCGCATATCATAGAGATTGAAATCAGGATCGTGTTTACGAGCTCTTTCGATAGTAGCCTTAATACGTCGATTCCCTTCTTCAGCGTAACCCATGTCACACATAACGAGATTGCCTACATAAGTGGCAATAGGTTCATTCCAGATTTCGGCATAAGGTAAAACCCATGAATGGACTGCTTCGTGTGTAACGAATTCGATCATGCTATCTTCTTTGTCCGGGAAACCTCCCCACCAAACTGCCAGAGCCAGAATCACACCGCTGGAGTATCCACCACCGTCAGTAGGAATAAGGATTATACGTGAACCCATACCCGGAGAAAGAGGTACTCCCATACGATTTTCGATTACTGGCATACACCTTTTGGATATATCGAACATAGCGTCGGCATAGGGCTTCATATAGTCGCTATAATTTATGTCCATTCCGTCTTTCTGAGTCCTATGCTCAAGCGTTTCGATGAAGTTGTTCTTAAATGGTTTGTTGGGATCGACTTTTTTGCCGGATGCTGCCATATCCCAGATACCACGCCACAAACCAGCATTAATCGAGTCGCTTGGATAATCGGGGTGATCGCCCATAATGGTCCGGGCACTAACCACAATGGTACCTTTTCCTATTCTACGGGATGCTGTCACCGGATTGTTTTTACTGTCTTTGACAATAATATCCCATTGCTTAGGACTATCGAGATGCAGTGTCAAAGCTTCGCCTTTAACCGTTACCGGCTCGCTGGAGTAGCGCAATGCTTCGAGCGGCAAGTCAGCTTTACTGCCAAACTGCACTCCGTAATTTTTAAGAAGCTCATTCTGTGATTTAGGATTACCGCGCCCCATCAGGACTACACCTCCACCCTCTTTAAGGAAATTATCGACGG
>JBOFKD010000239.1:0-1059 GCA_051657165.1 Bacteroidales bacterium
TAATCAAATATTCTTTCATAAAGAATAGAAAAGAGTAGATTTATTATGCGCTTTATTGAATTCTTTTATCTTTGCTCAAAATACGAAAATTAAGAAACTATATGAGGTCAAAACGCGATAAATTAAAGTCATTTTCAGAAGAATGGTTCGGTTTTTTTGTTAGTCTCATACGCATTTTTTTCCTTGGAAAAAAGAATATTCCGACACCAGGAAAGCAAAAAGGCAGTAACTCAATTATTATTTTTGGTAATGGCCCGTCTTTTAAAGACATGATTGAAAACCAAACTGATTTTTGGGTCGATAAATCCCGCTTAATGGTTAATTTCAGTGCTTGTTCGAGTTATTTCGAGGTAGTAAAACCCAATTACTATCTGGTTGCTGATCCGGTTTTCTGGTTACATAAGGATAAAGAAGAAAAATTGTTTCATGCCTTAACGAACAAAACCGATTGGGATCTGATTCTATTTATGCCTGCAGATGCTTTTAAAAGCTCTCACTGGCAAAAGATGATACGGAAAAATAAGCATATTCGCGTTTATCCGCATAATACAATTCCGATCGAAGGTCCGGATTGGTTCTGTGATTGGGCTTTTCGCAAAGGGTTAGGCGTACCCCGTCCGCATAATGTACTCATTCCTGCACTGATGGTTGCCCTCCGTATGGAATTCAGCCAAATCTATTTGTCAGGAGCCGAGCATTCATGGATTCATGATATAGGAATTTCGGATGACAATCGGGTAATTATGAATTTCACACATTTCTATGATAACGGAAAGACAAATAAAACAGATCAGACGCAATATGCTTCTTATCCCCTTTATCAGATCCTTTATCATCAATATATTATATTTAAAATGTATCGGGAAATCGAAGCAGTCTCTAAACGTTGGGGATTGAAGATCTACAATACAACACCCGGCTCATTTATCGATGCCTTCGAAAGATATGCATTGAATAAAAACTTATAATCGATATGTTCCAATTAGATCAGTTTATTGCAAAATACGTTACAAAGCGTGCGAACAGCATGTTTACAGAAGATATTCTTAATAACATACA
>JBOFKD010000240.1:0-1735 GCA_051657165.1 Bacteroidales bacterium
CTTAAATGAGTAAAACTATGAACAAAGTAGAAATGGTATCTCCAAAAGCATTCTCTCATATTGGATTTATTGTTCCTGATCTGAATGCAACTGTCAAATTCTATCAAAAAATAATAGGTTGGTATATTAAAATTTCAAATGGTGTTTATTAATGGAAAAAACAATCAGATATATTGTTAATCTTCTCCTCGTATCCTTATTCATGCTCACTATTGCTGTAAACCGCAATGCTAAGATATGGGGTACTGAGGTTACTAAATTGGTCAATCCCGACAAAACAGAAACCGGTTCAGTATATTTACCAAAAGATTCTGCCGGAATAATGATTTTCAATTCGACAGAGATAGCTAAAGACATAAGTGGTTTCGGCGGTCCCGTACCTTTGAAAATGTATATTTCGGAAGAGAAAGTGCTCCGGATTGAATTATTATCAAATGCAGAAACACCTGAGTTTCTCAAAGAAGTAATCAATACAGGTTTACTTTCTAAATGGGACGGAGTCAGATTAACTGACATCGGTTCTGAAAAAGTCGATGCCGTAAGTGGGGCCACGATGACATCATCTGCAATCATTTCCACTGTAAAGAGAGTAGCAGATATAGCGCAGGATAGATTGATTAAGGACGAAATAATTCCTCAACTATCCCTTAAATCAGTATTTGCGATATTAATTATTTTATCAGGAGTGATCTTAGCATTTCTCAAAACCAAATCAAAAGTTGCACGCACGATATTATTAATTCTGAATGTCAGTGTTCTGGGCTTCTGGTGTGGTAGCTTTCTATCGTTGTCACTGCTGATAAACTGGTTTAGCAATGGTATAAACTTAACTGTAGCGCTTGTACCGTTTCTGTTATTATTATCAGCGATTATTCTTCCGTTGTTCGGAAAGAAAAATAACTATTGCAACTATCATTGCCCGATGGGATCTCTACAAGAGTTAGCATCAAAATGTACTCATAAAAAAGTATCGGTTCCTAACCGCATAGAAAAACCGCTATCCTATCTGCGTGATATAATCTTATATACGATTTTGGCACTTAACTGGATTGGAGTCGGATTTGAAATAGTTGATTATGAAGTTTTTTCTGCTTTCCTGTTTAACAGTGCATCTCTATTTGTTTTAATAACAGGTGCTTTATTCCTGGTATTATCATTTTTCATTAATCGTCCGTATTGCAGATATATTTGCCCGACAGGTTCTTTAATAAGATTTTCACAACAAACAAATAAATAAAAGACAATGAAGTATAGTTCTCAGATTATCAATATTATTCTTGCATGCGCCTTACTGATTTTGGCCATAAAAGTGACACTTCTGGATTCTTCATCCGGAAAGGAAACTGTCTCTGTAAAGACGAATGATGCTTTAGAAAATATTCTGACTCGTCGCAGTGTTCGTAGCTTCACAGAGCAAGCTATTCCTGAAGCAAAGATAGACACATTATTACGCGCAGCAATGTCAGCTCCTACTGCCAGAAATACACAACCCTGGGCTTTTGTGGTTATCACTGACAAAAATACATTGAAGCAACTTGCTGAAGAATTACCATACGGAAAAATGATCGCGCAGGCCCCGGTTGCTATTGTTGCTTGCGGGGATCTTCCAAAAGGAATAAAAGGTTATGGTGACGGATATTGGGTTCAGGATGTATCAGCTGCTACAGAAAATCTTTTACTAGCTGCTCATGCAATGGGATTAGGTGCTGTATGGACAGGAGTATTTCCCGTTCCC
>JBOFKD010000241.1:0-2559 GCA_051657165.1 Bacteroidales bacterium
TGATAATCTGATCTTACAATACTGGTTCGCGATCAAGCATTTACGCAACAAACTACAAAAATAATCATGGGAATTTTAAGGGATTTATTTAAAAAGAAGGCTGAGGAAAGATCCTACACGCCTAACAGTACATTCGGGATATTCAGCTCATACACCAACGGCAAGGCTACCAATCTGAGCGCTGTATATCGGTGTGTAGAGGTTATCAGTTCGTCAGTGGCTCAATTACCGTTAGAGCCTTACAGAGTCAATCCAGTAGGTAACAAGGTCAAGTTTCGGGTCGATGAACCTGAATATCAAATGCTAAATAGGAGACCATGTAAGCACCTAACACGATATGAGTTCATTAAGCTACTGGTCAGCTCAATGTTACTTGACGGAAACGGTTACGCGATGATTGAACGTGACGGCAAAGGGAAGGCGGTACAACTGCACTTCATTCCAGCTGGTAGAGTCATTATCAATGAAACAGCGGGTGTTATTACGTACACTGTAACGGGTGTTACTGGTGCCGTTGAGTCTTGTAACATGATTCATTTGAAGAACTTCAGCAAAGATGGGATTCAGGGAGTATCAACAATTCGAATGGCGGCTGATACGCTGGGAATTGCTTATGATTCTGAGAGTTACTCAAGGAATTGGTTCAAATCGGGAGGTGCTGTAAGTGGTATTCTTTCAGTTGATAAAGGCACAGGAAACACTAACCCAGATCAGGTCAATGACATCAGGAAGGAATTTGAAAAAAATTTCGGTTCCGCTTCTGGTCAGGCTGGTGGTGTTGCTGTGATTGTTGGTGGTCAAACATTTACTCCTATCAAGGTCAGTCCAGTTGATGCGCAGCTATTGGAATCACGTAAATTTAATGTTGTGGAAATATGCCGATTCTTTGGGGTTTCTCCAGTTAAGTGTTTCGATCTTTCACAATCCAGTTATGCAACGGTTGAAGCTACACAATTAGCGTTCCTGACTGATACGCTTTCACCTTTGATGGCTCAAATTGAGCTGGAATTTGTCAGTAAAATCTTTATGCCGAGCGAGCAGGCAAATGTAGATATTAAGTTTGACAGCAATGAGCTATTACGCGGTGATAAGGCTGCAATGGGTCAATATTACACCAGCCTTTTTAACATTGGTGTACTGAGTCAGAACGACATCCGTAAAGGCTTAGACCTTCCAGTTATTGAAGGCGGTGATACTTATTTCATTCAGGGGAATCTGAGCACTCCCGATAAAATCAAAGCGGTTAAGGAGTAAAACGCAACCTCAGACCCTTTTACGCACTACTAATAAGTAGGGAAGGTTTTTAATACCTACTACTATGTAATACATATTACCATGAATATAAACGACAAAGAGATCAGATCCTTATCGGGTCACATCCAGTTAAGGTCTGATGACAATCCAGAAAGCCGATTGATTGAAGGTTATGCGATTCTGTTTGAAAGCGAGTCAAATAATCTGGGATATTTCACAGAGGTTATCAGATCAGGGGCGATCACACAGGAAACCGTTAATAAGTGCGATGTTGTAGCACTATTCAATCACGATTCTAACAGAGGGATCTTAGCACGTTCCACCAATGGAGCTGGGAGCCTTTCACTTTCAGTTGATGAAAAGGGCTTGAAGTATAGCTTTGAAGCGCCTAACACAGCGCTGGGAAATGAAATGGTTGAATTGCTTAAGCGTGGCGATTTAAGGGAATCAAGTTTCGCTTTTACTTGTTCCTCAGATACGTGGGAGAAGCTTGACGATAATAACTACAAGCGCTACATTAATGAGATTGACGCTATCTATGATGTTAGTATTGTGATCAATCCAGCTTATTCAGGAACGGCGGTTAAGTGTCGCAGCTTTGACCAACTGAAAGAAAGCGAAACCAAAGAGTTACGTGACTATTATGAGAACTTAAAATCAAACATTTAATGACAACGTTAGAATTACAAGACGCAATCAATCAACTTGAACAGAGATGTTTAGACTTGATTAAAGGAGCTGAGAAGGAAGTACGGAAGCTTACAGAAGCTGAAGACACCCAGCTAAACGAATTAAAAAAAGAACTTGAAGAAAAGCGTTCAGCATTGGCAGCACTTCAGGCGGAATTATCAAAAAATCAAAAACCAAACGAAAATAAAAAATCCATGGAAAATTTTTCAATCAGACAAGCAATTTTAGAGAGTGTTGAAAATCGTCAACTTTCAGAACAAACAGTAACGTTAAAAGATACTGCAATGCGCTCAATGCAAGATGCAGCTATTCAAGCAACTGGTCAACTTCAGTTTCCTATCTCTATGCGTGGAATTGATGGCACAGCTGGTAAAGGTAAAGAATTGGTATTCGATGAAGCGGCTGGTTTTTTGTTCCCGATTACTGAATCGTCAGTATTGAGCAAATTAGGGGCGAGATATATGACAGGGCTTAAAGGTAATATGGTATTTACTTCAAGTGATGGAGTTACAACCGATTGGAAACCAGAGGGTCAAGAATCAACAGACGGATCAGGTAACTTCAGCAATGTAACAATGAAACCGAAACGTTTATGTTGTCAGATTCCAATCGCTA
>JBOFKD010000242.1:0-1473 GCA_051657165.1 Bacteroidales bacterium
ATATAATAGATTGATATTTTATTATAAAAAGCAAAATTGATTCTTTTTTTGTACGGTTGTATGATATAAAGATTACTTTTGTCACATACTAATAAGCTATCTTATTTTTAAACCTCAAAAACATAAATGTTATGGCGAGTGTAAGACTACTTAAAAAACAAATTCAAGGTATTTCTGACGAATTGTTATCAGAAGCATTGTTCTGTATGTATTTTTTGCCAAATGTAGATAATCAGAAAGGTGAAGAATTAGTAGAGAAAGTCGTAGAAATGCAAAGAGAATATCTTCAGCGTGTTGGAAAATGCGGAGGTAAAGAACCTAAGTTAATTAAGAGCTATTATCGCCAATTAGGAGTTGACTTCAATAAAGCCGTACTTTCTATATTGGAAGAAATAAAAGGCTTAGAGAAATAATATTATTACAAAAAGAAGATTTAGAAGGGATGAAAAAAGCGTTGAGTCGTTGGATCTTGAAGATGTTCGGATGGGATTGTGTGGTTACGGTACCGGATTTGCCAAAATGTGTAATCTGTGTTGCTCCTCACACAAGTAACTGGGATTTTATTGTAGGAAAACTATTCTATAATGCTGCCGGACGTCATGCTTCTTTTTTAATTAAAAAAGAATGGTTCTTTTTTCCAATGGGAGCTATCTTTAGATCAATGGGTGGTGTACCGGTTGAAAGAGGACGGAAAAACGATATGGTGCAGCAGATGGTGAAGGTTTTCAATGAACGAGATCGATTCCAGTTAGCGATAACACCCGAAGCAACACGCAAACGTAACCCGAATTGGAAAAAAGGTTTTTATTATATTGCTAAGAAAGCGAATGTTCCGATAATTCTGGCTTATATGGATTATGGAAAAAAAGTTATGGGTATGGAAGTTGTATTTACTCCGACTGATAACGAAGAAGCGGATATGAAATATATTAAGAACTACTTTACACAATTTGAAGCAAGACATCCTGAAAATTTTGCTACAGGTGATGAGTAAAGATATCAAATTACGAATTTCACTTTTTCAGATGGATATTTCCTGGGAAGATAAAGCGCAGAACCTCGATAAAGTTGAGGCATGTGCAAGAAGTCTCAAGGGAAAAACAGACCTTCTGGTTTTGCCGGAAATGTTTTCGACTGGCTTTTCGATGTCACCGGAAACTTTAGCAGAAACCAATGAGGGAACCACAATTTCAAGATTAAAGAAAATTTCCGGTGAGTGCGATTTAGCACTTGCCGGGAGTTTTATAGCACAAAGCGGGGAAAGTTACTTTAACAGGGGATTCTTTGTTACAACTGATCAAACTCATTTTATTGATAAAAAGCACCTTTTCCGTATGGGAGAAGAGGCGAAGCATTATACAGCGGGCTCTGATCAGAAAGTGATTATCTATAAAGGGTTTAATATTTCACTGTTTATTTGTTATGATTTGCGTTTTCCTGTATGGAGCTCAAATTATAATAATAAGTATGATC
>JBOFKD010000243.1:0-67565 GCA_051657165.1 Bacteroidales bacterium
CCCAAAGATTAATGAACGTTCATCTTTTGTATATCCAAATGTTTTCTGTGCCAGGAATGCAGCCGAATACTTAGAAAACGTAGCAACGACAGTCATTACCAACGCCACGAACAGCGTATGCCAGTCTGATATCAACACACGGTAATCAATCAGCATACCTACTCCGATCAGGAAAAACGGTATAAAGATTGCATTCCCGATAAACTCTACCCGGTTCATTAAGGGAGAAGAGTGCGGTATCAGTCTGTTGAGAGCTAAACCCGAAAGGAATGCACCGATAATAGCCTCAATACCTGCCATTTCAGCAAGTGCAGCTCCCAAAAACACCATAAAAAGAACAAATATATACTGCGAAACACTGTCCGAACAATGCTTAAAGAAGAAACGGGCTATAAGGGGAAATATAAAAAGA
Source organism: Bacteroidales bacterium (assembly GCA_051657165.1). Taxonomy (GTDB): domain Bacteria; phylum Bacteroidota; class Bacteroidia; order Bacteroidales; family UBA7332; genus UBA7332. The sequence continues at coordinate 413 of JBOFKD010000243.1, forward strand.
ATGATTGCTCCCATCAAGAATACGGAAACACTTAGCCTTATCCAGAAACCTGCATCCACAACATCCTGGGTCATGCCTACCACGACAGCCAGAACAAGCAAAGCCAGCGTATCCGTAATCATTGTTCCGCCAACAGTCACTGTCACAGCCCGGTTTCTTGTTACGCCAAGTTTATTTATAATCGGATAAGCAATCAGCGTGTGAGAAGCGAACATACTTGCCAGCAAGACGGAAGTCATGACTGAATAATCCAGTACATAAAGCCCGACCAGAGTTCCCAGTGTCATCGGAATGATAAACGTATACATACCGAAAAGTAAACTTTTAGAACTGTTGCGTTTAAATTCGGTCAAGTCTATTTCCAGACCTGCGAGAAACATTATATACAGGAGTCCGGCTGTACCGGAAAGAATAATGCTGCTATCACGCAAAATCAGATTAAAACCGTTTGGTCCGATAATTGCACCCGCGATTATTAAACCCAGAATATGAGGTATTCTGAGTTTATTCAATAAAAGAGGAGCAAAAAGAATAATAGCAAGGATAATCAAAAACTTAATTACCGGATTCGCTATAGGAAGTGTAAGGTCTTCAGTTATTGATAATAATACCATATAAATAAGTATTTAGTGATGCCGGCAATTTAGCATTTTGAAAGATAACATCCAAAAAACAGAATTAATATCCTTATAAAACGATCTGTTTTCTATCAAAAAAGAATCAAAATCAGTTCAGAGCACGTCCAAGCTTGATAAAATTATCTTTATTGCCATAAATTGTCAGTATATCCTGTTCCTGAATTTTATAATCTTCATTTTCTGTATCTGCAATCACATAACTTTTTCCCGAAATACCAAAGAGATTCTTTTTAGTGCTCAATGAGGATACCGAGATCAGTTTTAGTTTGAAATTTGAATACAGATTAATTTCTTTGCAGGTAAAACCTACGAACTTTCCGGGTGTCTTGATGCGTATGATATAATACTCTTCGTCAATTTTAAGAGAAGAGATTACTCCTTTAAAGAACAAAGTAGCTGCAATCAGTCCGGCAGCATCTGTTTCGGGTGTAAGAATATGTTCGATATTCAACGATTCAAGCACCATCTCATGCGTCTCATTAAAGGCCCGTGCGTAGATATTGTCTACTTTCAGATGCCGGAGCTGCGCAATAATCTGAATCGAAGAACCGAAATTCTCTCCAATGGTAACAATCACACCATCTATATCCTCCAGAGGCAACATACGCAACAAGTCTCTTTCTGTTGCATCCAGCTGAAAAACGGAAGCAATACGATCATTCATCGCATTTACCCTGCTTTCCGACACATCAACTCCGATTACTTCATGTCCGTAATTCGATAATTCAATCGCCAGAGCCGACCCAAAATTTCCTAAACCGATTACAATATATTTCATACCTTTTTAATTGATTAGAATATTATCTACCGGATAATTGTATTTATCCGTTTTTATCTGACGGGCAAATCCCATAAAGAACGTAAGCAATCCTACCCTTCCGATAAACATAAGCAGGATCAGAATGGTTTTTGAACCATCGCTGAGACTACCGGTCAGATTCAGACTTAATCCGGTAGTAGTCATGGCTGACATACACTCAAACAGAATATCAACAAACAATTTATCGTCCTCCAGCAAAAGGATTAAGAAGGTAGCAACCCCCAGCAGAAATAACGACAAAATGATGGTGGTTAATATTCTGAGAATGGAATCGCCCGAAATCTGATGATGCCCGATCTCAACTCTGCGCTTACCTTTCATCACACTGATGAGTGTATAGATAGCCACAGCAAACACATTGACCTTTATACCTCCGGCTGTTGATTGTGCTCCACCTCCAATCCACATAAGAAAAATCAGCAACAACACGGATGAGAGAGAAAGCTGCGCCAGATCAAAACTATTAAATCCGGCAGTACGAGCCGAAGCTGACAAGAAGAATGAGTGTGTTATCTTCCCGAAAGACGATAAATCCAATGCCGGATTATTCCATTCACTGAGCGCAAAAAGCAATGCCCCTCCGCCAAGCAGCAAACCCGTAAATTTTAATACAATCTTAGAGTTGAGAGACAAAATATTATAGCGTCTGTGCATACGCATATTTGCACGGTTAAATCTCATTTTGAATACGTAGACGTAAAGCGCCCGGGTAAGATTCGCCAATATCGGAAACCCAATTCCGCCGCATATAATAAGCAACGAGACAATCCAGTAAAAAGTATTATTATGGATTAGTGCAGCGGTAGTAAGCCCTTGCGGAAGTGTCGAAAAACCGGCATTACAAAAAGCCGATACGGCATGAAAAAGAGAGAAGAAGAGTTCCTCGCTGAACTTCATTCCTAAAGTCCCGTGTATGCTTAACCAGATAAGCGAAGCTCCGGTTAATTCAAACAGCAAAGTAAATCCGAACACATAAAGCAGCATCTTAAATAATGAACCGACCGACTCTGTGCTCAGGATATTATTCAGCGCAAACCGGTCTGACAAAGAGATACTCCCGATAAAGAAAACACCGAAAAAACTGGTAATTGTCATAACCCCCAACCCGCCAATCTGGATCAGCAGCATAATAATCAGTTGCCCCTCCCGGGTAAAAGCATCACAGATGGTCAACGGTGAAAGCCCTGTTACACACACGGCACTGGTGACAATAAATAATGTATCAATAAAACTCACATCAACCTGTGTTGAGCGGGGCAATAACAGCAGAATTGTTCCTGCGATAATCACACAAAAGAAACTGGTTGACATTAGCAGGAACGGGTTCATCCGTCTGAGTATTTTCTCTATCAGCGTTTTTGAGATAAACACGACAGAGGACACGCCACACAATAATCCCTCGTACAAACTGCTTCTCATCATGGATCTGAATAATTCTGCAGAGGGCGATTCGGGCAGGAATACCGGAATAAACCAAAGAATATAAGGAATCAGCAGAAGCAGATAGAAAAGATTTCGTCGTGTATTACGTATCTTGAAGCCTTTGTATATTTCGGTAAGCAAATGAATGAAATACACAAAGACAGAAATCTGAAAAACAAACTTCACACTATTCTGATAGATGTCGCCAACACGATAGCCAAACCAGATCACCATCAGGATCAGATTCAGGATGCTCAGAAGTAAAATACTATTCGACAAATAAGTCAGAAAACGTGTTATCTGATATTGTATCCAATTATTTTTAATGAAAAAGAATCTCATGTGTCCTCCCGTTTTATAAATCAATATTGGATAAAAGCTTTTACAGCCAAATTGTTTTGCAATATATGCATCTTTTTTCTTTCTGCGTGCGGAGTATTTAAAATTAAATAAAGACGGGGTGGCCTCAAAACAAATATTGAGTTTTATGACCAAACTCTTGGATATATCCTAAAAAACATTTTCCTTTGTCGCGCATTGGTTCCGGAACATTCGTTCGAATATTCCGGATTAAAAGAGAATCAGGTGTGAATCCTGAACAGTCCCGCTGCTGTAAGCTCTACACCAAATGTTTTGACAAATAACTATTTGCCACTGTCGGTAATCCGATGGGAAGGCTGTTCAAAACAGGAGTAAGTCAGAAGAACTGCCATGCATATTTACGTTTCACAGCTTTCGAGGAATGAGCTTTGAACTCCCTGGTTTACAAACGGCCCCGTGCATGTTTGTCAGACCACCGATTTCATATACAAATTCAGAAGGCTATTTGATTGGTTATCCTGTCAGATAGGGTTCTTATGCATGCGTCATATGTACGCCACATTATCCTTATTCGAATCATGGCTGCCAATTTTTCTCATTCGTTATTTTTCTATCACTTAAATAAAAACGACATGAAAAAAGTTTACAGTTTAATTCTTCTTCTGTTTGTGCTTTGCCTTCAGGCATTTGCTCAGACTAATTCTTTTCAGGTACAAGGTGTACCTCGCCCGGATCTGAAAAATTCAGGCACTCCGGTCGTCCGGTCAATGGCAACAAAGACGGATATGTCATTTACCATGGATGATATTCAAAACTGGACAGGGACGGGCTCTAAGCGTGCTGCCCTGGTTATCCAGTGGAATGATGAGAAAAATCCGGATGCGCTGGTATGGGGTTATAAATGGGACGGCGAAGCTACAGGCGCAGATATGCTTACGGCTATCGTAACGGCAGATCCGAACCTGTTTGCACTGGTCATGAAAGGGACTCAGTTCGGCATGACTCTCGGCGGACTGGGATATGACCTCAACGGACAGAACCCTCAAACACTTACCAATGCCGGTACCGAACAACAGATTCTGAATGGTTTTGCCGAGACATCTTCGTATGATTTTGACAATTGGAGTTGTACGGATAAACAGGATCACTGGGCTTCGGGCTGGATGAAAGCTTACTGGACCTATTGTGTGCGCGAAAAACAAACCGATCCGTTCAATTATTCATCACAGGGAGTTTCTAACCGCACCTTATCCGATGGCTCGTGGGATGCATTCTGGTTCAATAAAGATATGTCGATGAACGTAACTTTTGCATCCACTTTCACTCCTGCTCCCGCCCTTGCACCAGCCAGAGACTATTCGAAAGGTGTATTTATTCTGAACGAAGACTGGTTCGGACACAGCAATGGTACGATCAATTATCTGGATGAGAACAGCGAATTCTCTTATCGGGTATATCAGTATGAAAACGGAGATACGGAGCAGCTGGGAGTAACAACTCAGTATGGGACAGTCTATGGCGACCGCATGTATATTATCTCTAAACAAGGTACCCGCATAGTCGTAGCCGATGCGAAAACCATGAAAAAAATCGCTTCCGTTGAGAATATTTCTGCCGATGGTAAGTCCGGTGACGGACGGGCATTCATCGGGGTGAATGAAACTACGGGGTATGTGAGTACATCCAATGGCATCTTCCTGATGAACCTGGAAACAAATCAGGTGACAGCGCATATAGCAGGTACGGAAGGACAAACCGGGAATATGGTTCAGACAAATGATTATGTATTTGCCGTACAACCGAAAAAGATTCTGGTCATCAAAGACAATGCACTCCACAGCACGATTGAAGGAGATAGCTACTCCTCGCTGTGCTTATCAAAAGACGGGCATGTATGGGTAGCTGCAAAAACAAAGCTGATCAAAATTAATCCGGCTGATCTTTCCGGAGAAGATGTTGTATTACCGACAGGAATTACACTTCATGACTCCTGGGGAGCCTGGAATGCCGGAGGATTTTGTGCCAGTGCGAAAACTAACTCTCTATACTGGTCATTAGGAGGCACATACGGCGGAGGAACCAAAGTATATCGTTTTGATATTGACAATCCTTCATCCATCAATAACGAACCTGTTTATACGTTGCCGGGTAAACAGATATTCTATGGTGCAGGTATTCGTGTTCATCCGCAAACCGGCGAATTATATATTATCACAACACAGGATGGATTTGGCAGTAATTTCGAACACAACTGGGTACATCGTGTGAACGGAGAAACCGGCGAACAAATAGAAATGCTGAAACTCGATCAGTACTACTGGTTCCAGGCTCTGCCTGTATTCCCGGATGCAGAAATGCCACTTGCTTCCTCTCTTGATAAGATCACAATCAGCGGAGCTAATGATGCTGCGGCTGTTAAGTGGGAAGATCTGATCAGCGACAAAGACAATACGACGGCATCTATTACGAAGCGCGTAGTATCGAACAGCCATCCGCAGGATCTGTCTGTTTCGATGGATAAGGACCATCTTATCTTGTCCCGTATCTCAGGAAACGAAAGAATGGCTCAGCTTGAACTGGCTTTTAATTCAAACGGTAAGACCGTACATAAAACACTGAGTGTAGAGCTTAGCAATGCGGTTGGCCTTGATACTGAAAACGAAACGCCGAAAGCATACAGAAGCGGCAACAGAATTCATGCCCTTGAAAGTGGATCTGTGGTTGAATTCTACACGTTATCGGGAGTGCTGATCAAACGCCGGACGGCCCATTCTTCTGTAATGGATATTCCGGCTGACACATACGTTATCGTACGCATACTAACGCAGCATGGTGTTCAGATTTTAAAATAAAAATTTTGACTATTTCTATATATTTTCTCAGCTAATTAAATCTCTTGCGTCTCCTCATTGCCATAGTAGGAGCGCAGGAGATTTTTTTTGCCTCAATGTGATGCCGGAAGAGGGATCAACAACAATCCCGTTCAGCAGATGAATATGTTAACAGAAGTTGTTCGTTCACCGGATTTCATAAAAAATGTAATTACTATTGTTTTTAGCTTCCCCCTGTTGTATCTTTAGTGTCGGAAGGCTAATAGCTTTTGTTGAATGTCTGCCAGGTAGTTATCCCTCATGCAAATGTACTTTTTCAGGGATAAAAAAGGACTGAAGCGTGCTACCTGCAAAACATAATTTGCTACTTGCAAAATCAAGTTTGCTACTTGCAAAGTTACTTTTGCAAGCAGCAAAACGGATAGATGCCTTAAATGAATCATACTAAAACAATCAAAACGCTATGAACGGTTTGAATAAATTTATATGGAAGCCCACACCGGGTTTCCCCGGAAGCATTTTGTCCTTTTATGGACTGTACGGGCTCAGAAAACGGAGATTTGGGAATGAAAGCTCACCCAAGAACTTACCCAACAACTTACCCAACAAAAAAGGGTTTGAAATATGGCGTGAAAATTCTTCGATAATCCTTTGTGGATCTATGTTCCCGGATACCAGAGAAGGGGATGCTGAAATGCTGAAAACAGATGGAGTTTACCCAACAACTCACCCAACAAGTTACCCATATCTTAAAGAATATATTAAGAATAATATTTAAAAAAAAATAACGCGCGGCGGGATTATTTTAATCTGGCAAAGGAAGAATATGCTGAAACCGGACAACGATAGAGTCCCGGCAGAAGGTATGAGTTTGGCCGATGAATGATGAGTTGGTCATGTGGTGCTTTACCCACCATCTCACCCACCATCTTACCCACCATAAAAGGGGCAGAAACTGATGATTTAATTTCGGCCGTAACCCTTTACCGACAGGGCTTTAGAAGTGATGGGCAAAAGATGGATAAGCAGGTGAAAAACGAGGGGTTTTACCCACCATCTTACCCACCATCTCACCCATATCTTAAAGAATATATTAAGAATAATATTAAAAAAATAATGCGCGGCGGGATTTTAAAATATGGAAATCGGGCAATGAACTTTTTCTCAGAGCATTTGTCTATTAATTATCACTTTCTAATTTTTATCATTATGAAAAACAAGATGTTAACAGTCGGCCTTTTAGCTATATTCCTGTTATTTTCGGGAACAGCTTTTGCTCAGGAAAATACTTCGGCAAAGGGACCTAAGCCCCGGAACGTAACTCGTTTGAGTGAGAATTATTACACACCTGACCGGTTTAAGGGTAAAACCATTTTGGTAACCGGAGGAGCCAGAGGAATAGGCAAGTCTACTGCCAAAAGGGCTGTCAAAGAGGGAGCTAATGTTGTGATAATGGATTGGCTGGACGATTTAGGGAAGGCTGTGACAGATACCATAAACAGACAATATGGCCCGATTGCGGGAGGGAAAGCAATTTTCGTTTACGGGAATATCCAAAAAGACGAAGACTGCAAGAAAGCAATAGACGCAGCCGTGAAAAACTTTGGCAAGCTGGATTATGCAGTGCTGAATGCTGGCGTAATGGACGGTGTATACTCCGGTACTCCTTTCAAATTTGATGAAGCTCAGAGAAAATTAATGCCGGCTGTAATCACAGATGCCACCGATGAGTATTGGGAAGCTGTTTTTAAAACCAATGCCGAGGGAACATTCAAATCTATGCGCGCCGTACTGCGTCAGCTGCTTGACCAGGACAACGGAGGTTCAATCGTTGTGGTTGGATCAATCGCAGGGATGACAGGTCTTTCAGGCAATCCGGCTTATGTAGCCAGCAAGCATGCCGTGAACGGTCTCGTACGGAATGCAGCGATTGATTATGCGCCTTACGGAATTCGTATCAATTCTGTGAATATGGCCGAAACTTATACTCCGATGGTAGAACGTGCCAGCGAATTCGTTCAGGCAAATCAAAAGGCCGGTATAGGCTTTGGTATGGGTAAAATCAAAACAATGAGTTTGCTGAAATATTGCGACTCCGAGCATCGGGGATCCTATCCATGGGAACAAGCCTCAAATATACTCTACCTGATTTCAGATGAAGCTTCTGCCCTGACCGGTACGATCATGGCTACTGACGGCGGATGGACTGACTATTAACTACCGTCCTTCAGATGCGAAAATTTATTATCGGATGTATGCTGCTTTTGTTAAGTATTCCGGGATTCGCTCAAAATACGAATCCGGTTAATATTTTTGAGGGATACACGATAAACAATATACGGATAGTATTCTTAAATCCTCCGGCTGACAGCACCCTGACAGACTCGTACAGAAGAATTATTGAACAACAGTTTGTAATTCAGCGTGGAACGCCCTATAGTGCTACCATGGCAGGATTCTACAACTCCAGAATAAATCTTCTGCCGTTTGTGGATCAGTCCACGATTAGTTTATCAAACGAAACAGCAAGCGAAGTGAGCATAACCCTTAATGTTAAGCTCTCAGAAAAGTCTGAACCCAAGAAAATCGAATCCGGATTTAAAGATAAAGCTGTTTTGCCGACCCTCATCAATACAAAACGCTTTTATCTGACACTCCAGGCTTCAGCTTCGGAAATGGCTTTTTCAAATAATAATGCATGGTTCGGTAATCCAACCGTTATGACAACCGGAAATCCTCTGGCTACAAATCCGGCAGGCGCAGGTATGACAGCCTGGCTTGAAGGTTTCGGAAGTGCGGGGATTTACAGTGTATTTAATCTGATTCCGAAAATACAACTCCATCTCTACGGGGGAGCGAGTTATATCGCTTCGTTCTCGGCAGGGAATGAACTCTTCACGACAAGAGCCCGCATTCATGGAGATGTTGAAGATGCCTTTATCGGTTTCGTAGGAGGAAATAAACTCAAGAATGGAAATAAGTACCTGTATAACGTCACTTACGGACGAAAGTCATTTGTCATCGGTGACGGATTTTTACTTATCAATACATCCATGAACGGGTATGACAGGGCTGCTCTGCAGTTAAATCCGCGCTGGGCCTCCAAGGAGCTGTTTACCGGGCTTTTTCAATGGAATAAGCTGATGTTTCAGGTCTTTAATGTAAAACCGAATGAGCTGGATATACTGAACTCCCACACTGTGCTTCGCGGACTGAATGCTCAGTTCAACGATCAGGAAGCCGGTACAGCGGGTTTTACTTTCATGACATCACCCAAATCCAACTTCACGTATTATTTACCCGACGGGACTATGCACAAACGAAAAGGACTGCAAGTTTATAACTTAAGGTATTATCGTCTGCCAACGGATAAGCTCGGCCTGTTGGTAAAAAGTGAGGTGGCCTTTGAAAGGAATAAACATTTTGACATGAAGGCCCGGGCCTACTATATTGAAGCAGGCTGGCAGTTCAGAAAAACATTCGGCTCTCCAAATTTCAGCTATCGGTATGCTTCATTTTCGGGCGACAATCCCAAAACGAAAGCTTATGAACGCTGGGACGCCTTATACACAGGAGGCAATGGAGAACAATGGGTACAGGGCTCGAATATGTACAAGGTATTTCAGAACAGCAATGAGCGGACGCACCGGATACAGGCAATATTTGCACCTGCCAGAAAGATTCAGCTGGTTGGACAGTTCTGGGTTTTCATGGCTGATGAATACAATAATATCGGAGGTAATCCGGCCCTATCCACCTTATCTTCGAAGTTTCTGGGAACGGAGTATAACCTGACCTTTAAATATTTCATATCCAGACACTGGTATTTTCATTTTAATACAGCTTACACAGTGCCGGGAAAAGGAATACGAAACAGTGTGCCTGATTCCAAAGACTGGTTTTCAATCATGGGATTCATCCGCTACTCATTTTAATGCAAAAAGATTCAATAAGGTAATACTCCCTGAGTTTTCCTTATTGAATCTTTTATTTTGCAGATATTCCCGCTATTTTGCGGAAACCGCTCCGGACATACCCGGAAGCCGGAATAGTCACGCAAACAAAATACTATTTGTAAGTAATCGTACGTATCAGGATATATTTCCCTTCACGAGTTTCCCAATCAATAAATCCATTAACCGTTTTCTCTGTCCGAATCCAGTTTTTAGATGGATCATAGTCGTAGATTACTGACATATCACCAATAAAATCGCCTGATTTATCCGTATTTTTAACCGACAGGAGATATGATGACGTATTGTATTTATATGTCAGAACAGAAGGATTAGAACCCGTTGTTTCCGATAAGGTAATATACCCCTTAGCATCATACTCACATAGGTTAGAAGAGGTGTCCCCCCCGTCTTCCGTCGTAAGCGTGCGGACAGATTTGAACGCACCGTTACTGTGATAAGTATAGGCAGACTCTACTGTTTGGAAAGGATCAAAAGCACCCGGCTGGAACAGGCTCACCAGCCCACTCTGAGGCTTGCTTTCACCCTTATAGAGATAGGTAGAAAGGCTTTTAGAGTATTCTGTCTGATTCGTAACGTGCAATTCATCGTTGACCCACTCCATCAGAAAAGAATTATCCGAACTCGTTATCCCTGACACTCCTTTTATCAAAACCGGACTAAAAGGTTTGAGAGGAAGATCCAGCAATATATAACGGTTAATGCTACCGTCATAATGGAGAGTATAAGTCACCGGAGCGCTCCCCCAGCTGATGATTCTGATTTCAGACAACTTCCCGTTAGCATACTCATATTCGTAGTTCATCATATTCTGAGGTAACCAATAAGGAGATATTGATTGCCCTTCATAAACTTCGTAAGTATTGTACGCCGTTACATTTCCTCTGTTATCAAACTTACATTCAAACGAGAAATAGCTTTCCGAATCAATCTCATTGTATTCGGTAAATTTATCTACCATCCCTTTCATACCCATACGCTCTGAATCTGACTGATTCCAGAAATCAGACTCCTGTGGAACAGAATCAACAGGATCGGCTGAGCAGGAATAAAGAAATAGTATCGTAAGAATAATTGTAATTTGTTTCATAGGCGCTTTAAATTAAAAAACCGCCCGGAATAACCGGACGGTTTGTATATCACTTAAAATTTATCTGAAAGAAAATTCGGGAAAATGTTAGATCCGAATATCGCATCAAATTGTTCCTGCGTGAAGAACAAAAAATCGTATTCGTATTTATTTCCGTCCATATCTGTTTGTTTAGAGATCAGATTTGGCATTCCTGAACGATCTACATCAGCAGCAGTAAGTCCTGTATTGATCAGAGAAAGCATACGCATATTCTCTTTATTCAACTGAGGGAATGAGTTAAGACTGTTATTGTCAAGAATCAGACAATCCAGATTCGTCATTGACTCAATGTCCGCTTTATTGATCGATGTAATTTTATTTCCTCTGATATGAATTGTTCTGTATTTCGGAGAAATCAATTCGTCAGGGAATGAAGTAAAACCACAATTGTCAGCAAAGATACCTCTCATATAAGACGACTGATTTCCGTAGCTAACAGCTTTCAGCGTAGCCGGCAAAGATGACAGATTTTTGTTACCCGAAATATCCAGTGTCGAAATACGGAACAACTTATCAAAAACGTCAGGCAGTGCAGTGATCTGTGTGCCAGCAATACGCAACCATGTTAACTGATCCAGATTCGCAATACTTGCAGGAATTTCAGAAATATTCTCATCAATAATATCCAGAGATCTCATATCAGGCTGAGCAGAAATGATATCCGGGAAAGAAGTGAATGCATTATTCTGCAGGAATACAGATTTAAGATCCATCTTTTTCATTGATTCCGGAAGCGAAGAAAGATTCGTGTTACGAATCATAATTCCACCAATTTTTGACACCCCGAAATTCTCAGGCAGTTCTTCCAGATTGTTATCACAAATAATCAGATTTTCCAGAGAAGGGAGATTGACAATTGCCGATGAAAGCTTCTTCATAGGTTTGAATGCACTATCAAGTGTCAAAGCAACCAGATACATCGGATTATCATACTCGTCTGTCTCGAACTCAAGACCTTCCCATTTTAACCATTCCGTCTTTCCGTTCCATGTAGCAGGCCACAAAGAGCTGTCAGGACCGAAAGCTTCCGTACATATAGCATACAGCGTGTTGCGAAGGTTATTCGGTGCCAGAATGTTTTTCACATTCACTGGCATCACAAAGTCTGATGACTGACCCGCTTCCACAACGAATGTGTTATTCTTATCAGGCTCAGTCGTTGCGATCAATGTTGCTGTATTATCAAATGCCAGATAACGTACAAGACGGTAAGCACCTTCGTTAAGAAAAACAGCTTTAGAGCTTAATGAGTCAGAAGAACCGGTCATCTGCAAACTTGGCAACTCAATTCTTTCACCATCTTTTTCAAGCGTGATCTTTACAGAAGCAATATCTTCAAGATCCTTAATGTCATAAGTTGTGATCTTTAAAAACTTAAAGTTCACAGCACCCTGACCTGCTCCCATTCCGGCTTCTGCAATCTCATCACTGCATGAAGTAGTAAGGAATGTCATGCTGCAAAGAAGCAGCATGAACATATATAATTTGTTTAATCCTTTGATCATTTTAATGAATTTGGGAAATTTGTGATTAATCATTTAGCGGACAATCCGGAACACGATTTGGTACATTAGTGAATCCCGGACGATCACCGTTTGAATCTTTTATACCTTCCTGATTAAAGATAAATGTAAACGGATTCCAACATCCCAGGTAAGGGTGTTTCAATATCCATTCAGGGATAGTTCCTGACAAGAAGTTATAATTCAGCGTCAATCGTTTCAGGTTAGGCATTGAGCCTACCGGCACATCAGGAATTGATCCTACAAAATAGTTGGTAGCAAGCTCCAGATATTCCAGATTATCTAACGTAAATAATTCGGCCGGTAGTTCTCCTGTCAAACCTGGGATTTCACCATATGATAAATCGTTCACATCCTGTCTGCGGCAACCCGATAATGAGAAAGCTTTCAGATTAGGAAGATTGCGAAGAATATCCATCGGAATCTCCGGTAAATGATTCGAGCTTAGATTTATCTCTTCCAGAGATTTCATATTAGCCATCTCTTTCGGTAATTTAGAAATACCGTAAGCGAACAGGTTCAGGAATTTCAGGTTCTCTAGTTCGCAAACCTCAGGTGTAAGTTCAATGCTTTTCAAGTAACTGTTTGTGTTACTGCGCACTGACAGGAACTCAAGTTTAGAAAGGAATTTCACCTGGTAAGGTAGTGATTCTTCTGTATCAATGATAAACAAGTTAAGTCCTGTCACACGGAATTCTGTCTGCCCTGCATCACCATTCTCAACAGGGAATTCAGCCAGTCTTACCACATCCCAGTTCAGCATATTCTTTCCTGAAAGAGACGGATCATACGTACGCAGCGTACGACAGATAGCTAATACAGCCAGCGAGTCACCTTCACGCGAAGGAATGATCTTCGGAGCTGCCTCCTGACGGATATTCAATTCACCCGGAACGGCTTCTTTGTCTTTATCCAAAGCCGGAACTAATTTGATGTTTGCGATACGCTCATCAAAATTGGTATTAATTCCATACTTCACACGAAGAGTACGCGGACGGGGAACAGAAGATACATAAGCATCTTTTTTCGTAATATCCACCCAGCTAACATCTCCCGGCATATCAATATTGAATTCCACGTTAGCAGTCACAACAACATCGATAAATGCTTTATCCGAACGTTCGTAATCAGGCACTACGTATTCCGGTTCTTCCACACGAATCACCTTTTCGAATCCAAATTGCTTCACGTTAATCTGACGTGCCTGAGATCCTGAATGAAAAGTCAGAATACCATCACGTTCCTTGTATAAGTAGCTCGTATCTACCCGTAGTTCAACTTCAGTAGAACCTAATCCGTTACCCGGAGACACAAGACACCACTCCACATTAGACTCTACAGTCCATGCTTCAGATGCACTAATCTTAATTCCGGCATGCCCGCCATCAGCACCAAACTGAACTGCTGACTCCGAAATTGAAAATTCTTCTTTCACGCCTACCTCTTCCTTGCACGAATATGCAGCGAACAAAAGAGATGAAATAGCCGCAGAAAAAGCTATATTTCGAAATAATGTATTTACAAATTTCATTGATTCATATTTTTTGAGAGAGTTAGTCTTCCGGCGGAAGACTAACATCTTTATTTAGTTTTGAAAATTCACGTCCTGATCTTCGTCAAACAATAGTTTGAATGTTCCTTCCAGCATTTCGCGGAAGATATCGTAAGGAACCGTAATACTGATATTAGTATTCCCCTGAATAGCCAGATAATTCAGCATCACAGGGAAATTTGAGACTTTACGGATATCATTATTACTTATATCCAGCACACGAAGCGTAGGTTGCTGATCAACACCTTCAGGCCATTCTCTCAAAGATTTCTTGCCTGTCTGACGGTCATACTGATCAGAGATTCTTAGTTCAGCCAACTGACAGTAAAGTACGGCATAAGGGAAACGCGCGAAGCTGTTGAAACTCAAATCCAGACCTGTAAGATAAGGTAATGTCTTCAAATCAAATTCAGCCGGAATATACTTCAGGTTGTTTCCTTTCATCTCCAGAGCAGACAAAGACTTGAAGTCTTCAATAGACGCAGGAGAAATCGAGTCTATCTGATTGTTTGTCATTCTCAGGAAGTTCACCGTAGAAGTTGTTTTTGAAAATTCTTCCGGGAATTTCGTCAATTTATTCGCATTCAGATTCAGAATCTCAATGTTTACTCCTTTGAAATTATCAGAGAATGAAGAGATCTGATTTCCTTCCAGACTCACTTCCTCCACCTGAAATTTCGATTTAGAAGAAAACAGATTCGGGAATGTCGTTATCTGATTATTATCAGCCAGTAATTTCTCTAAATCATCTGTTACAAACCAGTTATCAGGAATATGTTTGATTTTATTATCATTCAATAAACACTGAACCAAAGAAACATCAGGACCTAACATTGGAAGAGTTTCAATCTTATTTGCAGAAAAATCAAGTAAACCAAGATTTACCATTTTTGAAAGATTCTCAGGCAACGTAGTCAATGAGTTCTCATTCATGTAAAGAATCTGCATCGTTTTATTAGATCCTGATTCACAAAAACGCTCAAAAGAGTCCATGAATTTAGGATAATCAAGACCTTTGATTCTTGAAAAGTTAAACGCTACAAGATTTTCCATACGCGTAACACATTCAGGAATCTGAGTCATAGACAGGCTGTACAACTCAAGATCTGTCAGATTCGGTAGCTCACTTAATGATTCCGGAAGATCTGTTACAAGGTTGTTTGCTACGGTCAAAACACTTAGTTGCTTACATTTAGAGATTTCAGGAGAAATACCCGTAATACGGTTAGAATATCCTGTATGATCATGCGCGAAATAAGGACGTGCATATTTCATTGAAGCTGAAGCTCCGGAGGATTTGTATGAAATAGAAGATGCTTTGGCCGGATATCTTAGCTTGATCGCTTCTTTCGCAATATCAAGTCTGTTTGCAAAGATATCTACACCCTGACGTTGCAGTTCTGACTTATCAACAACCAGCATTCCTTGTTCCGGATCAATCTGTGCAGCATCAGAGTGATTACCCAGATACAGATTTTGAAGTTCCGTAAGCTGACCGATCTCATCAGGAAGCATACCTTTTGGATTAAACCCACCGATTGTCATTGCAGTAACACGACCACGACCATCCAGTGTAACCCCCGGCTGAGCTCCCCACATATCTAACGGACGAGGAGTACCATCTGAATATCTGAATAACCAGTTTGCACCTTCTTTAAAGCCCATACCATTCCAGTACCAGTTTTCACCATCCATCTTTTTCCAGATGTTGTAAAGAGCAATGTAGTCATTGAAAGCCGGAGTTAACGGCATATCAATAGAAACGGTGTCTCTGCTATGAATCTGATTTTTGATTTCAATAGAAGATGGCTGGTCAATCACCATAATCAGCTTTTTATTCTTATCCAGAAGTCTTACCTGATTAACGGTATAATTGTTTTCGCGCAAAGAGATAGTATCCGTATGGAACAGATAATCATTCTTCGCTCTCCATGTTTTGAAAACATATTCTCTTGTTGGTCCGCTCAATCCGGCTTTCATATCAACCTGAACAGATGCGATCTGATTGTAGTTAAAGTTATCCGGATCATACCCTGCACGTGACGGCTGAATATTCGAGAAATCCTTTCCGATAATTAAAGATAGTTTTCCTCTAAGCTGAGCAACAATATCCAATGCTACCAACGTTAGTTTTTGTTCCTCAACTACGAAGTTCATTGGTTCATCCGGCTCGCCTTCCTGAAGTACCGGTGCTTTGTCTCCGGCAGTAGACCCTTCTACGTATTCACCATAGATGCGGTAAGCAGTCAGGGTGTAGTTACCGGTCAGTAGTTGCATTGACTCTGAGCTCAATCCAAATTCCGCAGCATCATCACTTACTGAAAGTAAATTTAAGGTCTGAGTAATCTGACGGTTATCAAACAATAAATCAACTTGTACTTTTTTTGCATCCTTCAGGTTCTCCAGTTCATTTCCGGCTGTAATACCTTTAGACTGAGCTTTGGTAAGTTTCAGCTGGAAATATCCGAAGGCCTGATTAGTTTTGCTCAACTCATTGTCGTCTGTACATGCCGGAATAAGGATCAGGCATGCAAGAAGACAGATAAGCAAATTTATATTCTTTACTATTTTTTTCATTGATTCTCTTAAATGAAGGAGAGAAGCCCTCTCCTTCTTTTATAAATACATTATTAAATAATAATAATCTCTTATTTAGCAGACTGCGACACAGTGAACTCCTGAAGAGTAAATTGATCTTCTCCAACCCATTCTGAAATCGTTGCAGTCTGAGTGCGCGCTTTACCTGTAGTATTAGGTTTCGCTTCAACAACAATCTTCAAACCTTCGTCCGTCCATTTGAAATCAACCGACAACCATGAGCTATCCTCAACCTCAGAGCCAATCTGATCAGGCCCTGAAAGCACAGAGAAAGTCTGACTTCCACCATCAACAGTAAATGCTACGTCCTGAGGAATATCTGTTGTAAACGGAGGACGAGGCAAGCCATTCTGACCAAATAATTTAGCGATATTTTGGTATTCCTGTTTCAATCTGTCACCTTCAAATAAGTCGTCAAAGAGAACGTCTGCCGGAGTTACAATCATGTATGCATAACGTGCTGAATATGGATTTGGCTCCATAAATTCGCTTCTGTTATTTACATAAAGAGTCATTTGCGTTGAAAACAATGGAGCTCTTCCAGATTTCAAACTTTGCTTCATCTCAACGTTTGCCCAATGAGCCGGAATTGGTTTTGCAATACCATACTCACTGCTTACAAAATGAACAGCAAATGGAGCATCTGACAAGTCTGTAAAGGAACGACCGGTAAACATCTCAAAATCCTTGCTTGTTGCTCCCGGAATTTCATTCCAGTTTTCATCAAACATTGACGGTCCAAATGGAGCATCCGGATCAACTTCTAAGTTATATTCGAAATAATCAGCTCCTGTTCCAGGGAATACAAGTTCAAAGGCTACTGTTGTATTTGTTTGTTCATTTACGAAAACCACATTACCTTTTAGCGCCTCTATGTCAAGATCTTTCGTTTCAACATGAAACCAGAATGCAACTTTAGTATCCAGATTTGATGCATATTCATATGCATTATCCATTCTTGATGGCTGCGCCCATACCGGACACTCTTTGATTTTCCAGCTTGTGTTTGAAAGCATATTAAAGTTCGCAACATAACGTCCGCCCGATTCAGCTGAGTAAGCAAGCGTAAGTTTAGAAACTTCATTTTTATCTGCATCTACAGCTTTAAGAATAGTCTCTGCACTCACTTCAAGAACAACATCGTTATCTTCGTTAGAAGCAGCACCTAATTTAATTGAAGCTGACATCACAGTCTGATCAAATTTCTTCGGATCAGCAGAAATAATCAACTGAATATCCGAAGGTACACCTTCTTGCGGCTCTTTATCTCCCACGGTTGAATACTCAATCCATGCCGGAAGATTTTTAAGTGTCCACTTGATGTTTGATTTCACTGAGATAGTGTCAACAAACTGGCCACGACCATTTCCTGCGTTTGGTTTAACAACCAGATTTAACTCTGATTTATCAATAATCAACGTTGGTTTTTCAGAAAGCTGAGTAATCTTAATTTTAACCGGATTCTCGTCTTTCACTGCAATCGTAAGTTCAGCAACACGCTCTTTAATACTCGTATTAGCTTCCCATTCAATAATAACTTTTGATTCACCTGCTACACCTGCTCTGGTCATTGGATCAATCTTGATCCATGATGTAGTGCTTAGTGCCGCAGTCCAGTCTGCCGAGGCATAGAAAGAAATAGTCTGATTTCCCTTCTCCAGACTTAGCATAATATCAGATGCATCAATTTTTGACGGATCTTTTGTTACTGCTTCATCTTTACTACAGCTTACTGTAAAAGCCGTTATTGCAAGCAATACAGCAAAAAATAATTTATTTAGTTTCATTGTTTTCATTTGTGTATACTTAAAAAGGTTTGAATCGAAAGCTCTTTGTTATTTATATGGTTTCAATCATAGTGAGCTTTCATCGATAATAATGGGTTAAAAAAGATCAGAGCTATATGCTCTTACAAGGTTGGGTTTAAAGCTCTTTCTAACGAAAAAGGTGTGCCTGTATTATTATTATCGGCATCAACCTCTGACTGAGGAACCCACTGTAGCATATATCTGTGAACACCGAAAGATCCAACCGACGGAACAAATACATCCAGATACAGGTCAATCATTCTTGCTTCTGTTACATAGTAAGAACGCACTGTTTCTGCACCTTTAAGAAAAACCTGCCCATAAGACAGATCAGGAAAAGCAACTTGTTCGAAAATAGTTACCTTATTTTCCATTGGATTCACCGCATTCGTATGGAAACGAAGTTTCATATCATAAGCTTTATCGAAAGGAGCTTTAATGATCAGAGTACTGTCATCCTGTTTTTCAGATTTAACAAAGAAAGTAATATACTTATCGTTAAACGGGAATGCAGCATACATACGCAAGTTACCTGTAAATTTCTCAA
Source organism: Bacteroidales bacterium (assembly GCA_051657165.1). Lineage (GTDB taxonomy): Bacteria > Bacteroidota > Bacteroidia > Bacteroidales > UBA7332 > UBA7332. Next base: position 19,579 of record JBOFKD010000243.1, read on the forward strand.
TGTTAAAGTCAGGGCATTTGATCAGAGAAATACGGGATTCATTTCCGTAAATATCCCAATTTTGATCTTTAGGAGCTAACAGGCGAAGAGTAAACTCAAGCTTCTCTCCATAAATAATATTATCGTAATGACCTTTCATTTTAATTTTCCCCGAAAGCTCACCTGCTTTAATCGTCAGGTTACGTGTCACGAAGTCATAATGATAACCTTCAATTGCATTTGATTTGTTTGCGACAAGCTCAACCGCATAGTTGCGATCCTTTGAAGAAACTTTTGTTGCAGCAACTTCTACTTCAAAGTAATTGTCTTCCACAGTAGTCACAGGCATATACGCCAGTGAATCGGAAAACATTACATAATCATTACCGCCGTATAGAACCTCATCTTTTGTACAGTTGGTAAATGCAACAGCAAAAAGCATGATCAGTAAAAGCGGACTGAAGAATATTTTTTTCATCTGCTAATTTAAATTTGAATAAACGGCGATACTTCGCCGTTTAATATATTTACTTCTTATTACTTGGATTAGGCTGTACTACACCAGATGTAGCATCAATCTCATGCTGAGGTATAGGCCATGTAAACTCAACACGATTTGAAGACACCTTCAGTTGATTATTAGTTGGTCCGTCAATGGTGTTGTTTTGCTTCTTACGCTCAAATCCTTTTCCCCATCTCTTAAGGTCAGCCAAACGGAAACCTTCCATGATAAGCTCTTTGAAACGCTCTTCTCTAACTGCATCAACAATATCTGCATCGCCGTGAGAAGCGGCACCGTAATTCACAATACGCTTTTGTCTCAAAGATGTCAGAGCCTGATTTGCCAATCTTGTTTCCCCAAGTTCTGCACAAGCTTCAGCATAGTTCAGATATACTTCTGAAACACGAAGAACCTTTGGCATATTCACGAAATAACGACCATTCCCGGCATCAATATCAGGGTTACCCGGATATTTATTCAGGATTGTAGCTTCGAAGTTTCCTACATAACCTGTTTTAACCTGTGCAAAGTATGCGTAATAACGGGCATCTGCATTGTCAAACTTATTCAGAACCTCTTGTCCCGGAATATAGTCAGGATAGTAGCTATTGCTGTTGAAGCCAAGGAACAGACGACCTAAAGATCCCCCTCTGTCAGTATTGCTCATCGAAATCTTCCAGATAACCTCTTTCGCTTCATCATAACGCCACATCACTTCATATTCAGACAATTTTTGTCCTGTAGTCTGGTCGATGTATGCTTTTTTAGTAGCATCAGCTAATGTGTAATAAGATTGTTCCATTACTTTTTCTGCATACTCTTTTGCTTTCGCATACTCTTTCATATACAGATATACACGTGATTTCAAAGCCCATACAGCACCTTTAGTAAAGAAAACCGCATCCGATCCTTCACGAGGAATCAAATCTTCCGCTTTATCCAGGTCATTCAGGATAAATTCGTATGATTCTTTTAAAGACGCACGAGGTACAGCTTTGTCTGCTCCACGGTAGGTATCAATCAAAGAAATACCTAACTGTGTATCTGCTTTAGCCGGATCATATGCCTCACAGAACATACGGATAAGGTCTGCATAAACAAGTCCACGAGCAAAATGAGCTTCACCCAGACGTTTATTATATGTTTCCCAGTCCAGTTTCGTTTTCAAAGTTTCTTCTACCTGCCCTTTGTAATCCATAAAGAAATTACAACGGGATGCAATCTTGTAAAGTCCACCGTAAACGCTTTCTACATAGCTATCATTCGGACGGATATCCCAACGATAAAAATCGCCATAAGCATTTGTAAAGCCTTTTACAGCATATACATAGTCTGCCTGCAAATCAGGAGCAATCGTCAATGCACCACTATATAGTCCGCTATTTTTGAATCCACTATAGATTCCAAGCACTACATCATCACAATCTTTCAGCGTCTGCATTGCTTCTCCTTCGGGAATAGCCGTATCCGGGTATCTTGTTAGGAAATCGCTACATGCAGTTGTGATAACTGTTAGTGCAATCAGTGAAAATAATTTTATCTTGTTCATTTATTAATCTGTTTGAATTGATTCCCGAATTAGAACGTCACTTCAACTCCGAAAGAGAATTGACGTGCCAAAGGATATGAAGCAGCATACATATTTGTGCTAGACTCCGGATCCATCCCTGTAAAACCTGTAAATGTAAACAAGTTCTGACCTTGTCCGTAGAAACGTACACGCTCAATAATTTTTGTACTTCTAAGGATGTTTGCCGGTAAATCGTAGCTAATAGTTAGATTCTTCAAACGAAGGAATGATGCATCTTCCAACAAGTGGCTATCAAATTCCGTTTTCACACCGTGACGAGGAATTTCAGTTATATCACCCGGATTCTTCCAACGATCCAATAGCTTTTTAGATTGGTTGTACATCGTGAATGTTCCATTACTTTCATCAAAATAACGGTCATTATTCATCATCCAGCGATCTGCCACCCAGCTAAACTGTGCACTCAGAGAGATACCTTTATAGCTTAATGAAGTTCCGAAACCTCCCTGCCATGGAGCGTGGTAAGATTTACCTACAAGCACACGGTCATTTTCGTTGTATTCGTTCGTGATATTACCGTTTTTGTCATACCATAGAGCGTCCCCGTTAGCCGGATTCACGCCTGCGTAACGCACAACGTAGAATTCTCCTGTCGGACGGCCTACCTGAAGCAACAATCCTGAGTTTGCCATTTCATAACGGTCCTGACCATTGTAAAGCTCGGTGATTTTATTTTTATTGTATGAGAAGTTTGCATTGATATTCCATACAAAAGTTCTGGTACGGATAGCATCGTAATTTACATCCATCTCAAAACCACGATTCACCATAGCCCCGATATTATCCCATTTGTAAGGGAAACCTGTCGCATAAGAAGTAGGAACCTCCATCAACATATCTGTTGTAAGCTTGTTGTAGAATTCCATACCAACATTCAAACGATCGAAGAAACCAAGTTTCAAGCCAACATTCGTAGTTGTTGTTTTTTCCCATGTCAGATTCGCATTTCCACGAGTCAATGGACCTACACCCGGCAGACCTGCATACTGTGCACCTGCAGCAACTAGTGCTAAGTGATCGTAGTTAGGAATAGAAGAGTTACCTGATGTACCAATACTGAATGTTAACTGTGCGTTTGTCAACCAGTCATATTCTGCAAGAAAAGCTTCAGATTTTGCATTCCACATTGTTCCCAATGACCAGAATGTAGCCCAGCGTGATTTAGAACCGAACTTCGAAGATCCATCACGACGAACAGATAAATCTGCATAATACTTATAATTATAATTGTATTCTGCTCTTCCGAAGAAAGATAAATAAGTCGATCCTGCCATTGTATCATCCCAGCTTGGAGCTGATGTACCTGAAGACATACTTAGAAGTCGGTCGTTCGTTTGACCTTTAGTCGTAACGGCAAAACCTTCTGAATCATTTCTTACAGCCTCTTGTCCAAGTAAAACATTAATGTTATGATTCTCATTAAATGTTTTCACATAGTTCGCTGTATTTGTCCAGGTAAGATTTGTATAACGCGAGAAAGAACGGCTAACCGAACCTGACCCGTAGTTTGGCAAATAAGATGGATTTGACTTCATGTTCACTCGACGGTCTGAAAAATCCAAACCTCCTACCGAACGGATAACTAAATCCTGGATTGGACGGATTTCGATAAATGCAGAAGCAATAAGTTTCGCTTTATTTACTTTACGCGGATTGTTTTCAAGCCATTCAAGCGGATTCTGATTTGTACCCAACCATGAATCATCGCCGATAGAAGCAAGACTTCCGTCTTCTTTGTAAGGATTCCAGTAAGGAAGCATGAAGCGAGATGCCGAAATTGGTGTTACAGTCGTATATTCACCTGTATCAGCCTCTTTGAAATCTTCATAAGAGAACGCTGTGTTTGTTCCGATCTTCAACCAGCTATTTACACGAGCCTCAAGATTCGTACGGAAAGAGTAACGATTGAAATCTGAACCAATCGCAGTTCCTTCTTGTCCGTAATATCCTCCGGAAACAAAATAGTTGATTTTTTCGCTGGCACCTGAAGTGCTGATTTCATAGGAGCTAAATGGCGCATTGTTATTGAAGACAACGTCTCTCCAGTTGATATTTGTTCTTTCAAGAGCTTCACGGTCGTACTGACCCGGAGCGCGCAAACCAATTTGCTCTTCGTAATCCAGACGCTCTGACGTATTCATCTGATCCCATTTTCCATAAGCCAGATTAGAGAATCCATACTGAGCTCTCAGGTTTACTTTCCCCTTATCTCCCATTTTACCGCGTTTGGTTGTAATTACAATTACCCCATTCGCCGCACGGGCCCCATAAATAGAAGTGGATGATGCATCTTTAAGAACCGAGATATTATCAATATCATTCGGATTAATAGAAGAAAAATCGCTTGCTGAAATAGCAATACCATCTAAAATAAATAATGGTGTTGTTCCTGCGTTAATCGAGTTTACACCACGAATTTTGAATGAAGCCGGAGCACTCGGTTCTCCTGAATTTGCCATAACCTCCAAACCTGTAGCTCTACCTTGTAAAGCCTGATCAAAGCTGGCAACCGGAGCATTCTCCAATGCATCTGACTTAATTACACCTACAGATCCTGAAACTGTACCTTTCTTACGTACCCCGTAAGCAACAACTACAACCTCATCCAACGCTTGGGTATCTTCTTTCAATTCAACGTTAATCGTTGACGAATTTGAAACCACAATCTCTCTTGTTGTGTAACCAATGTAACTAAATACTAATGTACTACCCTTAGGCGCTACAATTTCAAAATTTCCGTCCCAGTCAGCAACCGTCCCTAGTGTTGTACCTTTTACAACAACGTTTGCAGCCGGAATAGTTTCCCCTTTTGAATCTTTTACGACCCCTTTAATCGTAATGTTGTTTCCGGCCTGAGCTAAAGCTACAATTGCTTCAGCGGCTAAAGCTTCTCGCCCTTGATTCTCGGATGCTGAAATACTCCCGGAAATAAGAGGTAATGCAAGCAGAGCTACTCCTGTTTTTCGAAGCTCTGATCCCAAAATCCCCTTTTCTGAGAATAGACCAAATCGTCTTTTCTTCATGCGCGTCTCTCTTATTATTTATTAATTATAGAATTGTGTTTTTTTGATTCACATAATAAGCACCCCGGAAAAGATATCTTTTTCGGGTACAATACAGCCTTATAATATTCGAATTAGAAATGGCAGAAATACTAACTTTGATTCTCTGTTCCTGTCAATACAGCCCCTTTATTCATTTAACATATATCAACCTTTTTCACACTTTATCTTTAACAAAAAGGTTATGTTTAATATTATCGGGAGATCATCACGACTTCCCTTTTGTAACCTATCAACTATAATTTCTAACTTTTTTCAAAATTCTAAAGCTTTTACGAACCAAATATACTAATTTAATCTGCTTCTTCAAGTATTTCTAAAACCCTGATACCGGATTGCGAAAGCTATATTTTTAAGCTATAATTTAAGAATCGGTTTACCTTATATTAATCAATAAAGTTAACAAAATCATAAACGAAGACATGAACACAAATAAAAAACTAAAAAACAAGAACTTACAAAACAACATATAACCACAAATAAATAATATCTCTTATAAATAAATTCCGGGCATAACAGGACAATCTACATTCGGCGGTAAAACTTAGACACTCATATTATTATTTTTTAACCACACCTAAGTTTTAAATTATGCCTTTTGAGCACAATAACATTTCAATTTAAAAGGCCAAACCATCTTTCAATTACTGTATGAATATTCACAGCCGGCAATATTTACTATTAAAAGGACAATATCAAGTCATATGGCATGAGTTTTACAAAATCTGAAAACGAATTTGTTTGCTTAATTCAGAATTTAAATAAGAAAAGTCTTAAAACCCTGAGCTCGTTACAACTACAATAAAAAACAGAACAAACAATCGCATCGGATCTTAACATTGAGCAGACAGATAAAAAGGAGCCTGCCAAAATTGAATTTTGACAGGCTCCCGCAAGTTAAGATACCTCTATATTATTGTATATGTCTTTTACAGCCAATAATCATACAACGAGGCCGGCTTCATATTTCTATTGCAATACATCAAACGTATATCCTCTTTTTCTAAATAGCTTAATTACTTTATCCAATCGTTTATAGAACGGATCGGGACGCTCGCTGTGAACTCCGGGATGGATAAGCAGAATAGCCCCGTTTAATCCGTTTGGCGATTCCCTTTCAAATTTATCCAGGTGAGCAAAGATCTCGTCCGAAGTACGATACGACTTCATAGAAGGAATCGTATAATCTGCATTCGTAAGTGTTCCCGGTGTAAAACTCACCACTTCCATCCCCAGATTCTTTACCCAGTTATTTGTTTCCAGATTTGAATACTCATAAGGAGGCATGTAGTAGTTTACCTGAGACGACTCAATGCCCAGACGTTGTATTTCAGCCAGATTATCTTTCACATCCCGTATCACACTATCCTGAGAAACAAGCGTTTTATTGCGGTCAGCCCAGTCGGCATAGAGCAAATGTTTATCCGAATGTGGAGCAACAACATGCCCTTTGCGAATAATCTCGCGTACTTTATCCTCGTGAATGCGAATACAGTTCCCGGTCAGAAAAAAAGAACCCTTTATTTTAGCCTTATCCAGCGACTTTAGAACAGCATCAATACCATTGAAAAGTGAATCTCCGGTAAAAGAGAGATAAATAACTTTCTGATCCGTATCCATCCGGACAAGAGTCTCATGAGCATCAAAAACTACTTTTTTTTTTCGGGTTTATCCATCGTTTCCATTGCCGACAGATAAAAACTCAGACTTGCAGTCCCGTCCATTGTAGGCTCATTGGTCGAATAATCACCTAAATCATCGTGATAAACGGCAATTCCATTCTGAAAATCTTTGTACATATCCGGACGATAAAGCACCAGTCCGCGCAAATTATTAAAAATACGCTGATAAACAGGCCCGTCCACCAGTCCGCCATGCGTTGTCTTTCCGTCTGTTTTGGTGTATCCGGAGTGCGGCAGTTCAGGATAATCACCACCTTCCGGAAGTCCGCAAATCAGCGAAGTCCCCCAAGGATTACACCCAAAAAGCCAATCGCGCAAAGCTGCTTCCATATCCAGATATGTAGTATCTCCTGTTGCCTGATGGTACAAGCGCGCCTGTGTGATTGCCCCTGCTGTAAAGTTAGCCGAACACCATAAATAAGGAACACCATTAAAGAAAGGATCCGTCTCGCCTCTCTGACGAATATGCTCCAGTCCCTCACGCATATATTCTGTATATTTCTTACGGATATTCTCATCCGGCGAAGTAGCCAGATAATAGTGCCCCAGATTCACAAACGGATACCATTGGTAGTGACGCGCCTTACCGGTCTCCATCCAGGGAGTAATCGGCTCCAGCTCACCCCAGTAGTCTGCTTTCTTAAGCCATTTATCCTCATTCTTCAGATGTGAAAAGGTTGCAGCTGCCAATTCGATATCATCTACGTAATTATCCTCTTCATAGAAGTACGGTGAAGAAAGACATGCAGTCTGATTCACACCCGGAACAGCTTCTGCAAATCCATAAGCCTGCTCCGCCTTACGTGCTATACGTGCAGAGAACTCAGGATCATATTTTTTTAGCAACTCTGCACCCAGTGCAAAAGAGGATGCAAATTTAGCAGCTGTTGAGGCTACGCCTGTCGACCGGTTTTTATGTTTCCCTAATCCCTGAGGTTTACCGGTAACAAAATAAACGGGACGCTCTTTGCCTCTGCCCCAGCCATAATTCACCGTATCTTTCTTTGGTGTATCGAATACGCGATGATCCCGGTCATCGGCAATCTGATTGTACATCTCCGCAGAATCGGGATTCATACGATCAAGCCAGTCAAGCCCCCACTTAGCTTCATCCAGGATATCAGGAACGCCATTGCTGCCTTTTTTTCCCATAGCATCATACTTATCGCCATAAGCCGAAGGATTAGCCGCATAGGCAAACAACATCTGATAAGTTGCATTAGCCGAAGTGGTCACATATTGCAGATAATCGGCTGCATCATGCCATCCTCCGCGCACATCAATGTGTTGTCCGGTTTTGGACGGATGATCCACAATGATCCCGTCATGCTGATGGCAAAGCGTATCCATGTAAGGATTATATCCGCAGCGTTGCTGACGCATATAATGCAGAATATAATCTGCTGAACCTCTATAGGCATCCGTATCAATACGGAATAGCGGAGACTGAACTCCGTTCATTTCAACATAATAACCGCCCTGATCTTTTAGGGGTGAGAAATTAAGCCGGTAAGCTTGCTTCATTCCCCATAATGAAGCATCTTTTTCTTCGGCTTTTCCACGAAAGACAATCTTTCCGCTTTTTGCCTCACGTACCGTAAATTCAGAGGAACTCCCCGGTTCATCGGAAATAAAAACAGCACTCTTCTGAGTAGACGGAACATATCCCATCTGGTTTATACGGATCCATGAACCGGCAAAAAGAGATGACGGCAATACCGTCGTTACTAATAAGCTGATAAATACTTTTTTCATGTTATTTAATAAGGGTTTTTACAAAGAGGTTATCCCGACCTTCGGAAAATTAGCCGGGACTACCTCAATAAACTATTTTTGATTCAATTTAAATACAGAACCTTCAATCAGCGAACACCATACATCGCCTTTTTCATCCACTGTAAAAGCATTTACGGATGAATGTCCGGCCTTCTCTTTCCACAATACTTTACGGCTCTGCGGATCAAACGCTACAACTACACCTTCACGTGAGCCCAGATAAACGATTCCTTTATTCTCTACATTCGGGCAAGGATTGTGCTCATATCCAATTCCCAGATCTTCACACCATAGATCATTATAGGTATTTCCTTCTGTCGAAACAGCCAGAATCTCACCATCCATCAGTTTGGCGTAAACATGTTTTCCATCTTCTGAAAGACCTAAAGATTCGCGCACTTTGTATTTGTTCGTACGCCATAGCTCTTTTCCACTGTTCAGATCAATAGCAGTCATATAACGGTCCGGAGCAACAATGATTACTTTATCATCGACTACAGCCGGCACAACATTGCCCGGAGAAAGCATATTTGCCGTACGCCCGTTTGTCCATTGCCAGATTACCTCGCCTGTATTCTTATTCAGACAATTCAGATGAGTATCCCATGCTCCAAATATAACTTTATCGTCTTTTATGACCGGACGCCCCTGAGAGTAGGATTTAATCACAGGCTTTGTCCATATTTTTTTACCGCTACGTACATCCACTTTCATGAATTCTTTGGATGCAGCAATGTACAAATAATCTTTCTCAAAAGAACCTTCGCCAATCACTACCCGATCTGCCGGAAGAGACCAAAGCTCTTTCCCGTTTTTTGCATCCAGAGCCAGAAGACGTCCGTCTGTAGTACCAACGATTACCCTTCCTTTGTGATAAAGAGGTTTGGCATATACGGCCAGTTTAAGATCCGTAGTCCAGCGTGTCTTATTACTCTTTGTATCAATAGCTTTAACTTCGCCCAGCGAATTGGCCAGATATACAATACCTTTGTGCACTGAAACACCGTTATAAACAGATGCATTATCCTGCAAAGCCTGTTTCATATGCTTAAAATCACCTACCGGAGTCTGTTCCGGACTAACTTTAATACCAGCCAGACATGAGCGGTCTGTCATCGAAATAGCTATTTTACGCACCGGAGCTTTCCCTACAACTTTCTCAGCATAGAAAAGAGAATCGCCTGCTATTTCAACCTGGTTATATCCGGGTGATTCAGAGTTTTTCATAGTAAGAGCCCGTCCCATAAATCCGGGTATCCCATCGAAATTCATCAGTTTAAGCGTATGTCCGTGGCCACAAAAAGACGCAGCTATGGATGATTCTTTCAATGCAGATGTAACCTGAGACCAGTTGCTGACACTTTCATCCAGCGGATAATGTGCAAAGCTGATTACTTTCATTCCCGGCTTCACCTCATCTTTTAATGTTTTCTTCAGCCATTGAATATCTTCATATTTCATGAACCCATCTCCCATCTTCATGTAAGGGCCACAGGTAAATCCGATGAACATAATTCCGTCTTTTTCAAAAGCAAAACGATCCTGTTTCCATAATTGCATAAAAGTAGCACAACCACTCTCAGACCAGTTTGTCTCGTGATTTCCCGATACGATATAATAAGGAACATTCAGTTTTTCAAGAAGATTATAAACCGTTGTCAGTTCACGATCACTCCCCTCATTATTAATATCACCGGTAACAACCACAAAATCATAATCACCGGAATTAATATCATCCACAGCAGATGCCAAATATTTTTCATTATCATTTCCGGGCACCACGTGGAGATCTGTCAGGTGTGCAAACTTCAGGTTCTGAGCTGCCAGCGGATTTAATATCAGCAACATCATCATGGCTAATTGCCATATCTTATTACGTTTCATTTTCAATCTGTATTAATTTTCAAGATAAACCAAAGAAGATTCCGTGTGAGAAGGACTCAGTGCACTTACCGCATAACGGTATTTGCTATTATAAGGAACATTTGCTTCTGTCAGTCCCGTTACTTTCACAATATACTGAGGATCATTCTCGTCAATGGGTTTGTTTTTAGGGAATGCATAAACGACAAAACGTTTTGCATCTTTACCTCTTTCCCAGCTGAGTTTCATTTGTCTGCCCGATGCATCCATGGCAGACATTAACGTACCGGGAGCTTCAGCCTCAATGCGCATTACCCGTGGGTTTTCAGGCGATAGTGTCAAATATTTATATTCGTTTCTGACGAGTCTTTTCTTCAGGTTCACTTTGGGTGAGAACAGAGATTTGGCACTAAAATAAATTTCACCTTTCAGATTCGGATCTTTCGAATTACGCTGAATCTGGCGTACCAGTTCTTTAGGGGTATGCCATGCCTTTTGTTTAGCCTCTTTACTTACACGGTAAGGAGCCAGTCCGGCATACACGCTCGCTCCGTAATTGTACTTCGACCACCAGTCTGCCAGAATTGCATAATCGGCAATCTCATATCCGATATTGAAGTACAACTGAGGTAATACATAGTCAATCCATTTCTCCTGCTGCCATTTCAGAATATCAGCGTAGAGTCCGTCATAGTTTGTGGTTCCGCCTTTTGTTTTAGAACCGCGCGGATCTTCTTTATCATTACGCCAGATAGCAAACGGAGAGATTCCGAATTCCACCCATGGTTTTATCGATTTTATTGTCTGATTGATCTCGCAGATTATTTTATTCACATTATCCCGGCGCCACTCTTCTTTATCCGTAAATCCGCGCGGATGAGCCTGAAACGTCGCTTCATCCGGGAACTCCTGCCCGGCAATCTTATACGGATAGAAATAATCATCCATATGAATCGCATCAATATCATAGTTTGTCACGATATCAGCCACAACATTATTTGCAAACTGACGCACCTCATCCAGTCCCGGATTGAAATATTCAGCTTTACCGTACGTAACAAACCATTCAGGATGTTTAAAGCGGATATGATCCTTATCATATCCGGTCATACGGGTCGTGTCATTATTCACCCTGTACGGATTTAACCAAACATGAATGTACATTCCCCTTTTATGGCATTCGTCAATCGCAAACTGAAGCGGATCATAACCGGGATCTTCACCCTGCTTACCCGTAAGCCAGTGACTCCACGGCTCATATTTTGATTTGTAAAATGCATCAGCAGTCGGACGAATCTGAAACACGATTGTGTTCATGTTATAAGAAGCCACCTCATCCAGCATCTTTACCATTTCCTCTTTTTGCATACCGGCACTTAAACCTCTTTTAGAAGGCCAGTCAATATTGGCAACCGTAGCAATCCACACTCCCCTTAACTGTCTCTTTGGATGCGAAGCAAAAACGTTTAACGCAAGCAATAGAGTTACAGCCAATAATAATCTTTTTTTGATCATAATCGTATCGTTCTTATTCTGTATATTCTTTTCCGTGAAGACGGGACCATATTTTATCCCGCAAATTATCATTATACATTTTCATATTCTTCCGGGTCGGATAAACTCGGTTTGTCAGCAGTATCAGGTAAAGATCTTTGTCTGCATCAATCCAGAAGTAAGTACCTGTAAAACCTGTATGGCCAAAGGAATTCAGCGAATACACTCCTGATTCAGGATTACGCTTATCAAATCCTATTCCTCTGAAAATACCTTTTTCCAGATAAGGAGAGGACGTGAAAAGAGCAATTGTTTCTTCATTAATAATTCGTTTTCCTCTGAATACACCCTTATTGAGAATCATCTCACAAAAATGACTTACATCCCGGGCATTAGAAAACAGTCCGGCATGCCCGGCTACATTCCCCAATACAGCCGCAAACTCATCATGCGTATAACCACGAATGGGCTGCATCCGGAAAACACTGTCAATTTCAGTCGGAATGATATGTTTCATCTTTACACGCCGCAATGGCACATAACCGGTAGCAGGCATATCCAGTAATTTATACATTTCACCGGCAAGTACATCCAGTGTCTTTCCGCTAACCTGTTCAAGCATTCGCTGGGCCAGGTAGAGATTTAAATCGCTGTACTGATACTTTCCTATTTTATCTTTTTGCTGAGCCTGTGCGATCTGCCGGTCTATAACTGAATAGAAAGCCGGATTAATCCACATCGTATCTGAGACCTGATTATATCCTTGCAGGGGGTTTGCAGAGATGTAATCCGTGTTCATACAATCCTTATAGAACGGAATGAACGGACGTAACCCTGTCACATGAGTCATCAGGTCCAGAAAAGTGATTCCTGCCAGCGGAGAATCTGCATACTGAGGCAATAAATCTCCGACCTTGCTTTCCGGTGAAATCAGACCCTGATCGTAAAGTTTCATCGCCACCAGAGTAGTGCCAATCACTTTCGAACAGGAAGCCATATCATAAACATCCTTAGAAGAAACCTTCACCCCGTTTTCATAATCCTGATAGCCGAAGTTACGGGAATAAATAACTTTATCGCCTGTACCTGCCAGCACCTGTGCTCCCGGGAAGAAAGACTCTGATAAGGAGTGTTTCATGATGGAGTCAATATAATGCTTAATATCTTTATCCGGTTTTACGGCACCGGCTTCACTGCACAAGAGTAAAGCCAGCATAAAAGGTAATATCCGTTTTTTCATAGTTTACAGTCAGTTAATCATTAAGGAATCAGGCGAAGATCTTTCACCGCAAGTAGCGGCTCCTCATTTTCAGCTGCTATATTAATCCGGATAGCACGAAAAGGTTTACTACGGTCCATTTTCAAAGTCAGCTGTCCGTCTTCCAGCTCTCCTGCTTTCTCAAAATTCGTACCATCATAAGAGATCTCTACATTTCCTTCTGTCAGCACATATCGGGATATATTCTGCAAGCCCGTTTCAATCTCAATCCTTGAACATGATACAGGTTCAGTATAATCAAAGCGAATCCAGTCGCCGGCTTTACATGCACGCATACTGCGGTAATACGTTTTCGGATTATTATCTTTCAGCTGTGCCAGTTCAAAATGTTTCCGTTCATCCAGCGAAGAGGTTACTTTAACCTCCGGATTCAGATTCGGAGTACGCTCAATGCCTTCCGCTTCAACAACCGGACTGCGACTGCCTTTATAGAAAGAGCGAAAACGATACTCATTCATTTTATCATAAGCCAGAGGAGCTGTATATACAGAAGATTGCTCCGTTGGTTCTGACCCGTCAGTTGTATAATATACCGGTATACCTGCGTAAGGCGGAGTTGCTATAATCTGATTATCTGCAAGAACCGCAACCGGAGGATTCAGACGGAACTGCACACCTATATTTGTCAGACGATCCAGATGTTTGGCATACAATCGTTTGTAGAAATCCTCGTAATTTTTATTCTCGGGATTTGTCCAGCCTACTTCAGCAAGTGCACACAAGCGCGGGTAGGTCTGATACTCTACAAAACGGAAAGGCTTGTCCAGACTTTCGCTCCACAAAGCTCCCTGCACACCCTGAATAAGTGTCATATTTTCAGGAGATACATCTGCTGTTTGCGATGGATCAAACGAATAGGTTTTATCCAATGTCACGATACCGGCCCAATTATGTCCCCTCTCAGAAGGAGACTGCTGCATATCCAGGTAACAATATTCGCCCGGCATCATAATGGTTTTCAACTGTTTATTCAATGCTTTCGCCCCATGTTTAGATGTTTGCCATGCAAAAACAAGCGTTTCAGGACCAACCTCTCCTTCATTAATAATTTCATTCCAGCCCGCCATTTTCTTGCCATGTTTCTGCACAATAGCTTCCATACGCTTCATGAAATAGTTTTCCAGTTTCAGATCCGTATCGTAATTCTGCTCTTGCTTAAGTTTCTGGCAACGCTCGCATTGTTTCCAGGGTGATGGATTCACCTCATCTCCACCTACATGGATATACTGATTAGGGAATAATACTGCAATTTCAGCGATGATACCATCCAGTATCTCATAGTTTTCCTCTCGTCCCACACACCACAGATTCCGGTTTTCACCGTTTACGCTCATAGACGTATCGACAACCGTGCACATAATCTCCGGATAGGTAGAAGTTACAGCCTTACTATGTCCGGGTAAATCTATTTCCGGAATCACTTCGATATGGAGTTTTCGCGCATGAGCCAGAATTTCTTTTACATCCTCCTGTGTATAAAAGCCTCCATAGCGTTTTTTACCGGAGCCGTATGCCGGAGGAAGCACTTCTCCCGGACCTCTCCATGCTCCTTTTGACGTTAATTCAGGATACTTCTTAATCTCAAGCCTCCAGCCATTATCGTCACTCAGATGCCAGTGAAAAGTATTGAGTTTATGGACAGCCATCCAGTCCAGGTATTTCATCACGAACTCTTTATCAAAGAATTGACGGGAAACATCCAGCATCATCCCCCTCCATGCATATTTGGGAGCATCCTGAACAGATATATGTGGAAAAATAAATTGGGCGTCATTTAACGAACCTGTATAGATATCTGCCGGAGCCAGCTGAAGAAGAGACTGAATGCCATAGAATATACCTGTAGGCGTAGCCGCCTGAATGGTAATGCCTTTCGCATTAATTTCAAGATTATATCCCTCCTCACCTGTCTGATATGATGGATCGCAAAGCAGAGCCACATAGTTTTTTTTCGGTTGCTTTTTAGTTGGCTTCAGCATTCCATTAAATGCTTTTTCCAGTAATGCCGCATCTGCTGCACAACCTTTCACAAAAAGCTTCGTATGATTATTTACGCTAAAGTATCCCTGACTTACCGTCATTTGATTCGGTTGCGGGATAATGGAGGGTTCAAAGGCATATAAAGATGTTGCAAGACACAACACCGTAAAGATTGATTTAATTCGCATGGGTATTTTCATTTAGTCTGGTTAATGGGAAGAATCAAGCCTCTCCGTAAAAGCAAAGAGGCCTGATTATAAATATAGATCGACAGTGCGTTTATCTCTTTTTTGTCCGTAGAATAAAAAATCCGGTAAACGTAAAGAAAGCATTGAACAACAGCAATTCGTAACTAAACTGATATCCGTTGAACCAGGCTTCCGAGTTACTGCTCAGTATATAACACAGGATAGGTGAAATAATGGCAACAATCGGAACGAAGCGGTCCTTCACCTGCCATTTCGTAAGAATACCGAAAAGGAACATTCCTAATATAGGACCGTAAGTATAACTGGCCAGAATATATACGGCATCAATTACACTCGTATTATTCAGCATCTCAAAGACAATAATAACAAGACCCATCAGTATAGACATCACAATGTGTACTCGTTTTCGAATGGAGGTAACCTCTGCATCTGTCTTCTTGCGGGTACTACCCAGCACATCCACAGTAAAAGAAGTCGTTAGTGCCGTCAAAGCAGATCCTGCACTTGAATATGCCGCTGAGATCAGTCCCAGCACAAAAAGAATCCCCACAATCTGCGGGAAATGTCCTCCTGTTGCAATCATCGGGAAAAGATTATCGCTCTTAGCCGGCAAAATAACTCCTTTATGAATGGCAAATGTATATAGCAATACTCCTAAACAAAGAAATAGAAGATTCACCGGAAGCATTGATACACCACACGAAAGGACATTCTTCTGAGCATCACGAATGTTTTTACAACTCAGATTCTTTTGCATCATATCCTGATCCAGTCCGGTCATTGCAATAGTCGTAAATGCACCTGCCAGAAACTGTTTGAAGAAATTACGCTTATCATTCAGATCATCAAAAAAGAATACGCGCGAATAATCACTGTCGGCAACCGTATTAATCACTCCTTTGAAAGAAAGACCCATATCATCCGCTATGTAATAGATACATAACACCACCGAAGCAAGCAATGCAAAAGTCTGTAATGTATCTGTCCAGATCAGTGTTTTGACTCCTCCGCGAAATGTATAAAGCCAGATCAGACCGATTGTAAACAATACATTCACGGCAAATGGGATACC
Organism: Bacteroidales bacterium; assembly: GCA_051657165.1. Classification (GTDB taxonomy): domain Bacteria; phylum Bacteroidota; class Bacteroidia; order Bacteroidales; family UBA7332; genus UBA7332. The sequence continues at coordinate 36,068 of JBOFKD010000243.1, forward strand.
CATAGAATCGAAAATAAGAAGCTGAAGCACACTCGACACCAGGAACATACGCACCGATGCTCCTAACATCTTTGACAAAAAGAAAAACCAGGCTCCGGTTTTATAGGACGAAAAGCCGAAACGATTTTCCAGATATTCATAGATCGAAACCAGGTTCATCCGGTAATAAAGCGGAATCAGAATAAAGGCTATCGCAATGTACCCCACAATAAAACCCAGTACCATCTGGATATACGAGAAACTGCTTGCCTGTACCCATCCGGGTACAGAAATAAACGTTACGCCGGATATGGATGTACCGATCATGGCAAAAGCAACCACATACCAGGGAGATTTACGGTTTCCGACAAAGAAACCCTGATTATCGGCTTTGCGTCCCGTAATATACGAAACAAGATAGAGTAAACCGAAGTAAAAAATAATTGTGCAAATGACTAGCCAGGAGCTCATAATCTTTTATTTATATAGAATATTTCGGGCAATATTATTAAACCGGAAGATTCTGTTTCTGTAAACTATTTGATTGTGTTTAATTCTCAGGATATAATAAATAAGGAGCACGCTGTTGTTTGAACTTCGTTACATCATCAGCCCACATTGCCTTAATTTCAGCAGCACTTTTCCCCTGTTTGATCATCTTACGTACATAATCAACTCCTATAAGCTTTTCAAAGAAAGGACGAAAGAAGTGATCATCCAGATTCAGATTATTATAAGCATCAATTACAGGACCCAGATCCACACCATTTTTCCATACCTCTTCGTTCGAAGGAACAGTTTGCATATCTACACCATAGCATGTTTTATTTAACTGAGGAGGAAACTTTGCTCCCGGGATACTTCGTGGAGTGAATTCAAAATCATATCCTTTCATGTTGGGGTGTCCGTAAACCTGAAAAGGAAAATCTGTTCCACGGCCTAAACTAACAGGTGTAGCTTCAAAGAAACAAAGAACAGGATAAAGATAAATCGAACGCATATTCGGAAGGTTCGGAGACGGAGCTACCGGTAACTCGTACATCGTCTGATGTGTATAATTCTTGCATTTTACAACATTTACATCACACTGACGACCTTCCGGCAACCATTTCTCGCCATTAATCATCATCGCCAGTTCACCCAGAGTCATACCATGTACGACAGGTATCGGCAACCATCCCACACCCGATTTGTGTTTCATATCCAGAATCGGACCATCCACATAATGTCCGTTCGGATTCGGACGGTCCAGCACGATCATTTTAACGTTATTCTCGGCACAAGCATCCATCATACGTGCCATTGTGGTCAGATAAGTATAATAGCGTAAACCTACATCCTGTAAATCATATACCAGAACATCAATACTTTTCATAACTTCCGCATTGGGTTTTCCGGTATCTCCGTCATATAATGAGCGAATAGGAATTCCTGTTTTCTGATCAACAGAGCTACTCACATGCTCGCCTGCATCAGCATCTCCTCTGAAACCGTGTTCAGGCGAAAAAATAGATACTACATTATATTTTTTCCGGTGAAGAAAATCTACAAGATGCTCATTTCCGATCATACCTGTATGGTTAGATAAAACCGCAATCTTTTTCCCTTTCAGTAAAGGCAGATATTCATCTGTAGATTCAGCACCTACTTTTACCGGTGCACTTTTAGCAAAACAGGTCATTACAACCATTACTAATACAGAGATCGTTAAACAGAGTTTTTTCATAAAGCTGAGTTAGTCGTTAGTGTTTTAAGATTCGAGAAGGTCATTCATGTTCTAAAATTTTGATTTCTCTTTTATGTGCCCTGCACTTTTGTACCGGATATATCAAAATGTTCTTTCTCAAAAGTAAACAAACGTTTCATCCAGACACTATTTTAATATATATTTTAACAATAAGAAATAAATAATCACTTAACTATCCTTACGATACCCATACAACTCTTATAAATAAGTCTCATACAAAAACTACACTACTAACAGATATTAAATCAATAGGTTTAAAAATATCAAATACTACTATACAGAGCAATAATTAACAAAGTTAAACAGCACAAGAATAATAAAGAACAGCACCCGGCCTTTAGAGAGCTATCTGACATAAACTCATAAAAAAACCACTAATAAATTTGCAGTAACAAAAAACTATCGTATCTTTGCATCATAAACATCGCGGGATGGAGCAGTGGTAGCTCGTTGGGCTCATAACCCAAAGGTCATCGGTTCGAGTCCGGTTCCCGCAACTAAGTAAAAGAGGTTTCAGAGATGAAGCCTCTTTTTTTTGTTATACAGATACACATCCGGGATGCCCGAATCTACATTTGGGTATCCGAAATAACTCCCGGAAAGTATCGCCAGAACATATGAATATATATTTTCATTTAAATAATCTTGTACGTCCATACGGTTGAAAATTCAGACTATCCTTTCGTTTACAATAAACACACTACATGAAGTTTTTGATTTTCATTTGCCATCATTTGCCATACGCGCTAAAAAACAAAATAAATATCTAATTATCAAATATATACATCATGGCAAATACTATGGCAATTCATGGCAATTGAATTTGATTTGCCATAGTATTTGCCATAGCAATCGCCATACATTAACTGATTGTTATCTAGCCAATTATATATAAAGATATGCTCCAATGGCAATTCATGGCAATTAAAACAGAAAAACTCTGTGTACCGTTTTTTAATCACTTTATAGCTTCCGAAAATCCTCTTAAATGATTTCCCACTTCCTCTTAAGCAAATTTCCAACTGCATGATCATACCCGTTTGCAAGTAGCAAAATAAAATTAGCAAGTAGCAAAATAAGTTTTGCAAGTAGCAAACTGAAATTTGCTACTTGCAAATAAACACACTCATAAAAACCTCCGTTCCGCTTCATAAAAACAACCGTATATCATTGTTTCCCCAACCGTATATATTCGCAAGGATAAACCGATAATTAATTGCTGTATATAAGTTACTTAGTTCATTCAACCGCATCCTTTACAAATCCGCTCCGGAGGGGGTACAAATCCGCTCCGGACCGGTTTTATTTCCGCTCCGGAGCGGATTGTATTCCGGTCCGGAGCGGAAATATAAATCATCCGTATTTCGCAACTAAACCATCCGTATATAATAAATAATTCCTCCTTTGTTCCGACTAATATATACGTATATTCGCTGGCATTTATACCTTTTTCTATCTGTAAATCTAAGTTTTATCCAACTGTTCTGAAATCCTCTTTAGTGAGAATATTTAATTTCCGGCGGTGGTTGTTTGTGAAAAAGTCAGACAAAAACTACTTTCTGAAAGATTGTAAAGCAACCAACAAACAACCACCTTCGGGGTTGCAAGACTTGGGTGTTTCTCTTTTCCACGGGTAGAAGCAATACTCCTGAAGGAGTCTATTGCTTCTACGCCGCGGTTACAGACAAATAATCCCTTCGGGATTAATAAAAAAAGCATTAATCTGAGAATCAGTACCATTTACTATTACTCCTTACAAGATCCGTATCCACTACGAATAATCTTCTTCGCAATGGATCTTTTCTTTTACGCCGAAGGTGTAATTTATCTGTAACCGCGGGTGACGACCGATTGAGGGAGTCGACCCGTGGATAGTAACGTTAACTTAGCCTCAACCCCGGCGGTGGTTGTTTGTGAAAAGCATACAGCTTCAATCGTCTAAAAGTTTATAAATAAACCCTCAAACAACCATCTTCGGAGTTGCAAGACCTGGATGTTTCTCTTTTCCACGGGCAGAAGCAATTACAAACAAATAATCCCTTCGGGATTAAAAAACAAAAAAAAGAGTTCTCCGGGACGAACCTCAGAGAACCCTTTAAGTGCAGATTAACCAATATCTTCTATTTTATTATTTACGCGGAGCAACAACAAACAATGTTTCTCCGGCGCTATTCACAAAAGCATAACGATCTTTTCCTGCTGCTTTAACAGCTGCCACCTCGTTCAATGCTTTCAGATATGCTCCTTCAGTAGCCATATCCGGACAAGCCATACGTGTTGTCATAACAGCCGGAAAGCTTATTGCTGAGATATTATCTGATGAAAGGATGAAGTTTCCGTTTGTAATATTACATCCACCTTTCCCGTGCAGGCGATTATCAGCAAAGTTCAGCTCCATAAATGGTCCATTCTCTGAAGGCTGGATTGCTTTTCCGTTTAGTTCAACCACATTCCACGACCCGTTCAGACTTTTCACATCTACAGTCTGAGCTTTAGCTGCTTTCTTTGAGCAGTTACATGAAGTAAATCCCACCATACCTAATATAGCTAAAGCCATTACTAATTGTTTCATAACACATTTATTTTATGATTGTATAATTGCAAGACGACAATAACTGCATGAATGCTGCATTTCATCTTACGATTTCTTTGATTCACCCGATCCGTCTGCCATCAGTGTAGGGTAACTGATCCGCGTATGATAGATGATTTTGAGCTTTTCAATAAAGCATCTTTTTACCAACTCTACATGCTGGAATGTGATTGAGGCATTCTTAAACATCCCTTCTGCAATCTGAGCATCAATGATACGTTCGACCAATTCGCTAATCGAAGCCTCGGTATATTCTTTCAGACTTCGGGAAGCTGCCTCCACGGCATCAGCCATCATCACAAGAGCTAACTCTTTAGAAAATGGTTTTGGCCCCGGATAAGTAAATTTCTCATCATTAACGATCCGGTCAGGATATTTGTTTTTGAATGAGTAATAAAAATATTTAGCCTTGCTGTCTCCGTGGTGTGTACGAATAAAATCAGCAATGGCTTCCGGCAGACCTATTTTCTTCGCTATTCTTAAGCCGTTAGAAACATGATCAATAACAATCTGTGCACTTACCTCGAAATCCAGCTTATCATGTGGATTGACTCCACTTTGATTCTCTGTAAAAAAGACCGGATTTTCCATCTTCCCTATATCATGATACAAAGCCCCGGTTCTGACTAAAGCCGCATTGGCATTGATTTTCAGAGCGGCATCAGCTGCCAGGTTTGACACTTGCAACGAGTGTTGAAATGTTCCGGGACAAACTTCTGAGAACTCCCTCAATATAGGAAGATTAATATTTGAGAGCTCTACTAATGTCACGTTAGACACAAACCCAAAGCTCTTTTCAAAAATATAGATCAATAAATAAGTAAACAGCAACGAACAACTATTCACAAAGAACGCCAGAAATATTCGCCAGTTCAGACGTGTCCAATCTCCGTCCTGATGCAATGTGTAGGCTGTGTAGAACACACAGTATGTAAGAAAAATATATCCGGCTGCGCTGACTAGCTGTGAACGTTCGGTCAGATCGCGGAGCGAATAAATAGCCGTCATACCCACAGTGAGCTGAAGAAACAGGAACTCGAAGGGGAACGGAGCCATGAATGAACATATTAATATGGTGATAATATGCGTAAACAGTGCAGTACGTGAGTCAAAGAATGTGCGCACAACCAAAGGCACAATCGCGTATGGCACAAAGTATATACTAAACAAACGCATAGAAGATACGGATGCTGTTAGCAATACAAGCGACACGATCATTATAAGAATAAAGAGAACCATTTTCTTCTTCTTAAAAGCCGAATAGCGGAACAGACGTAAATACAAAAACATATTTATAAATAGTCCGATAACCAGCAACACCTCCCCGATCAAAGCCCATATCTGCTGATTAATACTACCACTCCTTTCTTCGGAAACTTTCTTTAATGAATAAAGGATATCGTATGTTCGGGGAGAGACAATCTCACCTTTATCTATAATACGCTCATCAGCCTGTACCATACCCGAAGCTGTAGATATTTTAGCGAGCAGCTCTTTTCTGGATTGCTGAGATTTTCGCACATCCTCAACCATATTGGCAACTAAATAATTACTTACATCCAATGATTGAAGAACAGATCTGTTAAGGGATGCGGGCATATGACGTATAACCTGCTCATAAGCTTCTTTTACTGACAATATCTGATTCAGCGAAACGGGACGACCTGTCGAGTTTTTGATCAGCATCAGAGAACTTACACCCTCTTTGAGTAACTGATCTTTCGTCTGGGTAAGCAGAATACCATTGGTATAAATCTTTTTCAACTCGGTCTCCAGATAATTATAATACAGAGGGGAAGCTTTGGCAAACAGGAAGCTGTTAAAGTCCGTCTTTAATTTACTCAGTTGTCTGATTGAGACAGAATCTTCCATTTGATAATATGGCTGGTAATATTTCAGAATACTATCCTGCTCTTTCTTAATCTGCGCATCTGTTTTATAAATTGGAAAATCATAAGAAGCTGTCAGCAGACCATAATGCCAGGGTTTTCCTTCAGCAAATTCATAACGAAATTTCCCTTCACGCGGAAACACATAAAGGATCAATATAATAGCCAGCAGAAACATGGCTCCTCTGATCACACGATCATCCAGCTCATTATACCATTTTTTAGTATTTTTCTTCATGCAAAAAACGTATTTGAGAGATTATTTATACAAAACAACCCTCCTGTTTATTCAATATTTATACATCCGGCATACAGGAACGAATGCACTATATCCGGAAATACATTATTTATCCTTTTACTATAACAAAAAAGTATGATAAACATACACATATCTCTTGATATAGAAAGATACAAATGTAGTCATTTTAACGTCAAATTCGTATTTTTAATATCAAATCGCAACCTCTTACGATAGAAAAAAAGCGGCACTATGAAAAAATTTACAAGAAATATACTTGTTTATTCCGAAAAAGGTATATTTTTGCAGAGTAAACAGAATAAATATTCCATCTTATGAAACATAGAAGACTTGAAGCTATCAAAGAAATTATTATTGAGAACAACGTAGGAAGTCAGGATGAAATCCTTACTCTTCTCAACCAAAGAGGGTTCGTTTTAACGCAGGCTACACTATCCCGTGATCTTAAATTTCTAAAGATTGCCAAAGTCCCAAGTGACCAGGGTGGTTATATTTATACAATCCCAATGGTATCAAGAGCGGCTAACAGAGACAATGAAGGCATCAGCGGAATAAACAGCGAAGTCACAATTGAATTCTCCGGACTATTTGCCGTTTTGAAAACCAAACCGGGATATGCCGGAGGTATTGCATCAGACATCGACAATGGTGCATCAAATGAAATCATCGGAACAATCGCGGGAGACGATACCATTCTTTTAATCCCGAGAGAAGGAATTACCAGAAGTAAAATAATCGAAACATTAGGAACAATTATTCCTAATCTTAAAATCGTTTAAGTAGAATTAAACACACATGAACCCTACTATTAAGGTTGTTGTAGCCGGAAAGGAACATCTTCCTTTCGTGGATATCATTCTCGATACGATCGAGAAAGCAGCAAAGGTCAGAGGAACGGGTATTGCACGAAGAAGCAATGAGTATGTTTCTCAAAAAATGCTGGAAGGAAAAGCAATCATTGCTTTAACCGAAAATAATGAATTTGCAGGTTTCTGCTATATCGAAAGCTGGGGTAATAAATCCTTCGTTGCCAATTCAGGGCTTATTGTAGCGGATAAATTCCGTGGATTAGGTCTTGCAAAAGCCATTAAGAAAAGAGCTTTCATGCTATCCCGTGAAATGTTCCCAAATGCCAAAATATTTGGATTAACAACAGGGGCCGCAGTCATGAAGATTAATACTGAGCTGGGATACAGAGCTGTAACATTTGCAGAGCTGACAGATGACGAAGCTTTTTGGAAAGGTTGTGAAAGTTGCGTAAACTATGATATTTTACAACGATCAAACAGACGTTTTTGCATGTGTACAGGTATGCTTTTCGACCCGCAGGAACAACGTAAAGATGTAATGGAAGGAGTTAGCCGGGCAATTGTACTGGTTTAACAAACTCTCTTTCTTATTAATCAATCTATTAACAAACACACAAAACCAATTAGTCTATGAAACCTAAAGTAGTTTTAGCATTTAGTGGTGGACTAGATACTTCATTTTGCTTGAAATATCTATCCGTAGAAAAAGGATATGATGTATATACAGCTATCGCAAACACAGGCGGATTCAGCGACGCAGATTTAAAAGCTATTGAGAAAAGAGCTTATGAACTGGGAGCTGTTAAACATGTAGCAATCGATGTCACTCAGGAATATTACGAGAAAAGCATTCGTTATATGATCTTTGGTAACGTTCTTCGAAACGGTACTTATCCAATTTCAGTTAGCTCAGAACGCATCTTCCAGGCTATAGGAATCATCCAGTACGCAAAAGAAATCGGAGCACAGGCTGTAGCTCACGGCAGTACCGGTGCGGGGAATGATCAGGTACGATTTGATCTTACATTTCAGGTTCTTGCTCCTGAAATCGAAATCATCACTCCTACCCGCGATATGATCCTTACTCGTGAATATGAGATTAACTACCTGAAAGAGCATGGATTTGAAGCTGACTTCACAAAAATGGATTATTCCATTAATAAAGGACTATGGGGTACGAGTATCGGTGGAAAGGAAACTTTACACTCAGATCAGACACTGCCGGAAAGTGCTTATCCGTCACAAATGACAGCCGAAGGCTCTGAAACGCTGACTTTAGGTTTTGAGAATGGAGAAATCAGCTCTGTTAACGGAGTACATTATAAAGACAAAGTAAAGGCAATTCAAACGATCGAAGAGATTGCTTCTAAATATGCCATTGGCCGTGATATGCATATCGGCGATACGATTATTGGTATTAAAGGGCGCGTAGGTTTTGAAGCTGCTGCACCGGTACTAATTATCAATGCACACAAAATGCTTGAAAAACATACCCTTTCAAAATGGCAGCAATACTGGAAAGAGCAGTTATCGACATGGTACGGTATGTTCCTTCATGAAGCTCAGTATCTGGAGCCGGTTATGCGTGACATGGAAGCATTCCTTGAAAGCTCACAGGCTCACGTAACAGGAGATGTTATCGTAGAGCTACATCCTTACCGCTATGTGCTGGTTGGCATAAATTCGGAATATGATCTGATGAAATCCGAATTTGGCGAATATGGAGAGATCAATAAAGCATGGACTGCCGATGATGCAAAAGGGTTTATTAAGATGATGTCTACCCCTTTGAAAATTTATCAGGCTACAGAATCAAAAAACAAAAAATAAAAAGCATATAATCGTTTATGAATGCCTGATATCAAATACAAACACATACTTTTGGATTTTAGTATCAGGTATTCATAAGCAAAACATATAAATCATGATAAAAGCAGGAATTATAGGAGGTGCCGGATATACGGCAGGAGAATTGATTCGATTACTGATTAATCACCCGGATGTTATGATTCAGTTTATTCATAGCACCAGCAACGCAGGCAACAAAATTTCAAATGTTCATGCGGGACTGATCGGCGAGACTGACCTTGTTTTCAGCTCAACGTATAATCTGGATGAGATTGATATACTTTTCTTCTGCACACCACATGGAGAATCTTCTAAATTCATGGCTACAAATACAATTCCTGATCATTTAAAGATTGTCGATCTTTCTAATGATTTCAGAATTGAATCAACAGATCATGAGTTTATTTACGGGCTTCCTGAATTAAACCGCAAACATATCATTCGTGCGAAGTATGTTGCGAATCCGGGATGTTTTGCAACTGCAATTCAACTGGCTCTATTACCACTTGCGAAGAATCTGTTGTTAAACTCCGAAATCCATGTACATGCGATCACAGGATCTACTGGTGCAGGACAAGGCCTTAGTGCTACTTCTCATTTTAGTTGGAGAACTGACAATATTTCTGTTTACAAACCGTTCACTCACCAACATTTAGCTGAGATTATTCAATCTTTCACATCCTTGCAGAGAAGCTACAATGCACCTGTAAATTTCATTCCTGTACGGGGAGATTTTGCCCGTGGTATTTTCGCTTCTGTTTATCTGGATTGTCCGTTGCAACTGGAAGATATTAAAGCTCTCTATGAAGAATTTTATGACGACCATTCGTTTACATTTGTCTCCGACTCTAATATTGATCTGAAACAGGTGGTAAATACGAACAAATGCTTGCTCCATCTGGAAAAACATGGCAATAAACTTCTTATTTTATCAGCAATAGATAATCTGCTAAAAGGGGCTGCCGGTCAGGCTGTACATAACATGAATCTGCTTTTCGGATTACAGGAAAAAGTAGGTTTACATTTAAAACCATCAGCATTTTAAATTAAATCAAAATGAATTTATTTGATGTTTATCCTCTTTTCGATATAAATATTGTATCGGGAAAAGGTTGCTATACTTATGACCAGAAAGGAAACGAATATTTAGATCTGTATGGTGGTCATGCAGTTATCTCTATCGGTCATGCACATCCTGCATATGTAAATGCGATAGCATCTCAGGTTGCTAAAATCGGATTTTATTCAAATTCGGTTATTAATACGCTTCAGGAGGATCTGGCTCAATCATTAAGTGAGATTTCAGGATATCCGGACTACTCGTTATTCCTGGTAAACTCCGGAGCTGAGGCAAATGAAAATGCACTGAAACTAGCTTCATTCCATACAGGAAGAACTAAAGTTATCGCTTTTGATAAAGCATTTCACGGAAGAACTTCAGCAGCAGTAAGAGTTACTGATAATGCTAAGATCGTTGCTCCGATCAACGAAGGATTTGAGGTGGTATTCCTGCCCTGGAACGACGAAGATGCTTTTCTGACTGAGATTACAAAACAGGACGCTTGTGCCGTTATCATTGAAGGGATACAGGGCATTGGCGGTATTCGAATACCTTCTCCGGAATTACTAAAACTTATCCGCGAAAAATGTACTGAAACAGGTACAGTTTTAATCCTGGACGAAATTCAGTCGGGATACGGAAGAAGCGGGAAATTCTTTGCGCACCAATATGCAAATATAAATGCTGATCTTATCACGATGGCAAAAGGAATGGGGAATGGATTCCCTATCGGTGGTGTGCTTATTTCGCCCATGTTCAAAGCTTCTCACGGACTGCTGGGAACAACATTCGGCGGAAATCATCTGGCTTGCAGTGCTGCATTAGCTGTTTTGCAGGTCATCAAGGACGAAAATCTTACTATGAATGCTGCTCAGACAGGAGAATATCTGATGAGTCAGCTAAAATCTATACCTCAGATAAAAGAGATTAGAGGGTATGGTCTGATGATCGGTTTGGAATTTGAAGAGCCGGTTAAAACTGTTAGATCTAAACTCCTTTTTGATCACAAAATCTTTACCGGCGCAACGGGAACACACGTAATCCGTCTTTTACCCCCTCTTTCTCTTACGAAAGAGCAGGCGGATCTATTCATTGGCGAGCTAAAAAAAGTACTTGCCGGTCAGAATCATTAATTTTTCTGACTTATTAATTACAAAACGACTTTCTTCTTTTGCCGCAGGGCAATGAGGAAAGTCGTTTTTATGAAATCATCCGGCTTTTGGATCATTTATCAATCCGGGATATATTAGAATCCTGATCAGATTTCCATAAACCGGTATAGAGATCATAAACCCAATATCTGTAAACTATTTCCATTACGAAATGTTTACTTTTCAGAACCAACCAATAAAATCTGTCCTCATTATGAAAATTGCAATCATTGGAGTCGGAAATATGGGTGCTGCTATAGCCAGAGGCCTGGCTAAAACTTCACTAATTATGGAATCTGACATTACAGTATCAGACCCTTCAAACCGATCTCTGGATAAAATCAGTGCGGAATTCCCATTAATAAAGTGCACTACGAAAAATCAGGAAGCTGTTGATAAGGCTAGAATCATTATACTTGCCGTAAAACCATGGCTCGTAGATGATCTTATCGCCCAGATCAAGTATTCAATGGATTATAAAAAGCAAATCGTTATCTCTGTTGCTGCAGGTATATCATGCGAGGACCTGAGTAAAGCTTTCAGAGATGATCATGCTGAAGTGCCGGTAATATACAGAGCTATTCCGAATATTGCATTTGAAAAAAACGAAAGTATCACATTCTTATCGACTCAAAATGCATCTCCTTCGGATAATGAACTGGTATTACCTCTGTTTGAAGCTTGCGGTAAAGCAGTTATGCTAAACGAAAAAGATATGGTATCAGCAACGGCTCTTGGCTCTTGCGGTATTGCATTTGCCTTCAGATACGTTCATGCCGTTATGTCAGCCGGTGTAGAATTAGGAATTGCAGCCCCTGTATCGAAAGATATCGCGATACAAACACTTAAGGGTGCTGTTTCATTATTGGAACAAAGCAATGAACATCCGGAAGCATTAGTCAATAAAGTTACAACGCCGGGCGGTATAACAATCAAAGGCGTAAATGAATTAGAGCACAATGGATTTACATCAGCTGTAATAAACGCATACAAAGCCTGTAAATAAGACTAAACAACTCAAAACAACAGCGTTAAGTCCAATCTTATATTTGACTTATTTTAATAAAATAAAGTCATAAAATCATCGGATATAATGATATATTCTTAATGATTACATAAAGATTGACTCAACACTGTTGTTTTATTTTAAAAATCGTGCGCAATCGTTTGCGCGTTCGTTTTTTATCGCTAAGTTTGTAGCCGCTTAACTGTAATACAATTAAACAAATAGATAATACGGGCGAAGAATAAGGTCGTAAAGAAAATCTCCTGAGCACAAAACTCGCTGACATTCACAACCGGAAACTTTGCTCTCCCTTTAAAGTATTAATTTATATTATCAATGAAGAAGGTAGTAACTTTTGGAGAAATTATGCTCCGCTTAGCCACTCCGGGCTATCAACGTTTTTCTCAGGCTTCTGAGTTTACAGCAACTTTTGGTGGTGGTGAAGCAAACGTAGCAGTATCTTTGGCTAACTACGGTTTAAACGCTGAATTTGTAACACGTTTACCAAAAAATGACATCGCTAAATCTTGTTTGATGAGCCTTCACAAACATAGCGTAAAAACAGACAATGTTATTTACGGTGGTGATCGTCTGGGTATTTATTTCTTAGAAACAGGAGCTGTTGCCCGTGCAAGTAAAGTTGTTTACGACCGTGCATACTCTTCTATCTCAGAAATCCAGCCAGGAATGATCAACTGGAGAGAAGTTTTCAAAGATGCACAATGGTTCCACTGGACTGGTATTACACCGGCATTATCTCAAAGTGCTGCTGATGCTTGTCTTGAGGCGATCAAAATCGCTAACGAAATGGGCGTAACTGTATCTACTGACCTGAACTTCCGTAAAAACCTATGGAAATATGGCAAAACTGCACAAGAAGTTATGCCTGCTTTGGTTGAAGGTTGTGACGTCATCTTAGGAAACGAAGAAGATGCTGAAACAGTATTCGGAATCAAACCTGAAGGATTTGACGTAACAAACACCGGAGGTCATGTTGAAGCAGCTGAGTTTGAATCAGTATGCCGTCAGTTGATGGATCGTTTCCCTCGTGCTAAAAAAGTTATTATCACACTTCGTGGTTCTATCAATGCAAACCACAATACATGGTCAGGTGTATTGTTCGATGGTAAAACATTGTTCGAAGCTCCTACTTATAACATCACTCATATCGTTGACCGCGTAGGTGGTGGTGATTCATTCATGGGTGGATTAGTTTACGGATTAATCTCTTATCCTGCTGATGATCAAAAAGCATTAAACTTCGCTGTTGCAGCATCTTGCTTGAAACACACTATCTATGGTGACTTCAATCTTGCAACTGTAGAAGAAGTAGAAAAACTAATGAGCGGTGACGCTTCTGGTCGCGTATCCAGATAATAAAAAAGGAGAAATATAAAATGGCTCGTTTTTCAAAAATTCAGGTATTAGGTGCTATGGCATCTACAGGTATGGTTCCTGTATTTTACCATTCAGATATTGAGACTGCTAAAAATGTATTGAAAGCTTGCTACGAAGGCGGTGTACGTGCATTTGAATTTACTAACCGCGGAGACTTCGCTCACGAAGTTTTCGGTGAATTAGTGAAATTTGCAGCAAAAGAATGTCCGGAGATGATTATCGGTGTAGGATCAATCGTTGATCCTGCAACAGCAGCTCTTTACATTCAGCTAGGCGCAAACTTTATTGTAGGTCCGCTTTTCAACCCTGAAATCGCAAAAGTATGTAACCGTCGTCTGATCCCTTACACACCAGGTTGTGGATCTGTATCAGAAGTTGGTTTCGCTCAGGAATTAGGTTGTGACCTTTGTAAAGTATTCCCTGCAGGTAACGTAGGTGGTCCTTCTTTCGTTAAAAACATGAAAGCTCCAATGCCATGGTCTATGCTTATGGTTACGGGTGGTGTTGAGCCGACTGAAGAAAATCTTTCTGCATGGATTAATGCCGGTGTAACTTGTGTAGGTATGGGTTCTAACCTTTTCCCTGCATCTGTTATTAAAGAGCAAAACTGGAGTGCTATCACTGAAAAGTGTAAAGAAGCATTTGCCATCATAAATAAAGTTAGAAAGTGATTGATAAAAGGATTTCTCTTCTTCGCGAAGAGGATCCTTTTATTTTTTCTTCTCGTAATTCCTGCAGAAAGGGGATGTGTCCGGAGGTCACATCCCCTTCCTTTTTTTGTGCCTGTCGTGCATGATATTGAGGAATTAACGTATAAATACCGCAGACTCAACAATTACTCGCTGTTGTCTGCCACTAATTGCTAATTTCAGTTTGCTACTTGCAAGCCGGAATGATCTTGCAGTTGGAAATTTGCTTAAGAGAAATTCGAAATTCTCTTAAGAGAAAATGAAAAACCACTTAAGAGAATCTCACGAAGCTCTTAAGTGGTTTCAAAAAACTCTGTGTGCAGGTATTTTCCCGATGAATCATTCGTATAAGGAATCCGGGCAATACGATCTTTGACACACTCTCTTTTTTATTTTTGTTTTGGTGTTACAAATTTATTATACAGAGCTAGTCCAACAATCGTAGACACTCCGATCAGCGAAAATATAAGCCATAGTGTTTTTGGCTCATTCAATTTATCTACATAATGTACATAAAGCTGAGATCCGAGAATCCCTCCTACTCCACTACCTATAACCCCATAAAGAAAAGAATATCCCAGGTAAAGAGCTTTTTTATCTGCCGGTGCAATAAGACCAACATAAGAAATAAATTTAGGATGAGCAATCATCTCTCCGATTGAAAAGATAAAAATACCAGCCATAAAGATCCATATGCTTTCTGATAACGCAAGACAAGCCATCCCCGCTGTTGCAATAAGCAAACCAACGATCATTGTAGGCAATGCCTTTGTCTCTTTTACTATGTTGGAAATAAATAACTGAAGTGCAATAATTGCAAAAGCATTGATCACTGTCACATGCTCAGAGTCAAACTTCCAGTCCGGATTAGCCACAAAATGAGAAAGTACAGAATTTACAACCTGATTTACAGGCTCCACATTCACATAATCTTTTAAGTACCACAATACCGTGTCAAACATCTGGAAATACAGAATCCAGAAACCACTGTAAATTACAATCATCGACATAAAACGTACATCTTTCAATACCAGCGCAGCTTCCTTAAAAACAACTCCTAATGATTTTGTACTCTTTGGGCGCTGCGGTTCTTTATAGACAAATATATTTAGCAGAATCATAGACCCCGTCCCAATCGCAGCCATCAGAAAGATATAACTCCATGAGAGACTTTTCAGGTAAGGAACAAAAATGAGCGGAAAAATAAAAGCTCCCAGATTTATAGACCAATAAAATATACCAAATCCCAATGTTGAGTTATGTTCGTTCGTCTCCCGTGCAATCGTTCCGGAAATAATTGGTTTGAATACACCTGCTCCCAGAACCATCAGCATAAGACTGGCGAAAACGGTTGTATATGTACCGGACATACTGGTTAAGAAATATCCCAGAGACATTACAATAAAGGCAAACATCAGCATCTTGCGGTATCCGTAACGATCAGCCATTGCCCCGGATATAATAGGTAAAAGATAAAGAAGCGGTGTTATTGTACTTTTGATAACTCCTACACTTTCGCGAGTAAATCCCATACCTCCTTCATCAATGCCTAAAACCAGATACACTGACAGGACTGACATTACACCATAATAAGATCCGCGCTCAAAAAACTCCATGACGATCACCGTCCAAAAATTCCGGGAGAATGATTTCACTCCGGCATTTGCTATTTTCTGTTCCATCTAAAAATATAATTATTTAATCTGTGTTCTATGCACGTAATAAGCCGCAATATAAGAAAATCGGAACAGATATGCAAAGCTAAAAAGGCGCCCCCGGCTAATCCGGCCTGTTCAATTTATTTCAGGCTTCCGGATTTTAATATTTTCTTCTGTCGATTTGAAATCCACCTATTTTAGGACAAGACAAATAAGTATATTCTAAGAGCTGATTCATTACAAATAAAGAGGATGCATCAAAACTCATATTGACACATCCTCTTTTATTATCTTTAATGGCTAAATATATAATTCAGCGTTTTATTTATTGATTCCAGATCTATAAATTTTAATACATTCAGATCTTCATCCGGCTCTAAACAAAGAATATCCCGAATGTCGTCATAATCATCATGTGACGGGTCCACAGCTACCTGAAGCATGTAATTATAACCCGGAATACCACCACAATCTTCAGGAGGACACTCATTCTCCCCGTCAACACATATCGGAATCTTACTTTCTACTTCCTGCGGAGACAATATCTTCTCTAAAATTATCTGATGCTGCCAGTCATCGCCAAAGTCATAATTATAAATCAACTCATCACCCGGCTTTTTCAGAAGTGTATTCAGCAATACACCCTGACAATTCACGGTAGTCTCATCATTCCATGTAAAATCTTCTTCATCGGGCAACTGATAGTTAACTCCGTCAGAGACAAATTGAAATAAGTGATAATCCTCCCAACCCATTGAGATTTGGATAACATCATGCAACTCATCTAATTTAATCATCGATGAGACTAACAGTCGACGCCATATCAGAGGAGATGATCCTGTAAGGATTACTTTTAATTGATAAATAACATTCATAAAACTCCAAATTACAGATTAAATCAATGAGAATAATATAAACATAATTGATGACAGAAAAAAAACCTACATTAATTGAAGCCAGCATAATATATCTCTTCCAGTTCCTGATCTCAAAACGCATGATTGTTTTCATCTATCCTTTGTTGCAATAATAATCATAACAAATATATAAACAACTACACAGGCCTTAATTGTTTTCAGTGGAAGCTATTTAAAACAAAAAAGAAGTCCCGGATATATTTAACGATATAATCCGGGACCTTTTGCAAACGTATAATTTATTAAGATATACTATTTATTTATAGTATAACTATTTTACATCTCAATTGGTTGAGTATAAATCAATAATTAACAGTCTTTTTTGATAATAAGCAGGATTACCGGCCTGTTGATTTAGTCATCAATCTCAGTCAGTACAAAATTCTTATCAAAATTCAACTCAAGACCATTTGTCAGCTTAAGCTCATATCCTCTACGGTCTTTCTCCAGTTCCATAATACGATAACCGGGATGATTCGTTTTTAAATGATTAATAATTTTCGCAGGCACTAGTCTTAATGGCACTTCTGTCTGCTTACAGGAGATAGATTTCCACTCGCCATTTTTAGCAAATTCAATTTTTGTTCCGTCTGTAAAAACAACATCATACTCTTTATTAAAAAAATCCTCATCTTCTTTTACATAAGAAACAACCGAACGATTAAAATATTCGTTCAGGAATTGCTGCGACTTTACCGGTAATTGACTTTTTTCAATAAGCTTCCCGTCACTTGCCTGCATTACTCCATGAGCAAACAGGAGGGAAAATAATAACACGAAAATTTTATTCATATATTTAAGTTTTAGTTTATTACTAATCTATTCAGTACTCTTTGACAGTGTATTCATTTATTTCTCATTATCCTTATAGACCTTGAATACATGAAGTCCATCACTAAATACGTATTTACAATGAAGTCCATAGCGTTTACAAATAGATTTCACCAATGACATACCCAGTCCTGTTGAATTTTCTTTTCGGTTTGTATGATAGAACCGTTCAAATATTTTTGATCCGTCAAGTGGATTATCAACGCCTGTATTTGCTATAATTAATTCATTACTGTTAATCTCTATATCAACGAATCCTCCTGCAACATTATGAACGAAAGCATTCTTCAATAAATTAGCTATTAATATATCTGCCAAAGAATCATTCATTGATAAGAAAAAATCCTGTGTTATCTTCCTTGATATTTTCAGATCCATATAATCATACACCTCTTCAAAATCTGTCAGAAAACGAGTTATCAATTTATCTACCGATATATGATCTGTTTCTGTAAATTGTCCGTTATCTATTTTACTAAGCAACAGAAGTGATTTATTCAATTTCGCAACATTACAAAGAGTATTATGCACCTTCATCAATTCGGACAACTGCATCTCTGAAAGAGTCTCATCCTCCATTAACATTTCAAGTCTGTTGCGGCAAATAGCTATTGGTGTCTGAATCTCATGCGATGCATTACCTATAAATTGCTTTTGTTCTTCAAATTGCTTTTCGGCACGGGTCACATTACGAATAGCTGCTTCATTCAGTTTTTGAAATTCAATAATATCTGTATTATTATCCAGTGGTTCATTTTCATTCCCAACTTTGTATCTGTCCAGCCAGTGAAGTAATTTGTAAAGAGGACGCATATTGGTGCGGAACAACCAGATATTAATGAATATAATCACTACTAATAATGAAGCATAAAGGATTAGCATCCATTTCAGAATCGACTCTTGCAAATCGGACTTCTCAATAGTTGGAGTTGCAATCGTAAGCATCCAGTACTTATGATCGTTATCCATAAAATATGTACGAAGAATCCGGGCAGGTTCCGTTTCCTTTTTAGCCGGTATAAAAATCATAGAGTCAATAAATCGCTCTTCTTTTATCTTCTGCGTATAATCTTTAGATACTTCTTTAATAAAGTATTGATTATTTGTCCCGTTAGATATATGAGGAATTTCTTCCCCTGAGAGCTTCTTGATTATGACCATTTCGGCATATTCCTCCAATGAATCGTCTACTTCATCATTAATTTCATTGATGATTGTATGATAGAAGAAGAAAGCCCATAGCGACATTACTAATATCAACACAGGAGATATCTGCAATAATATCCGATTAAATAATTTCATATGGTAAGTTTATTCGCTTATTATTCTTCCGTGAATTTATATCCAAATCCATACACGGCCTTAATCTGCGGGGATGCTCCGCTATCTTTAAGCTTCTTTCTTAAATTCTTAATCTGAGCGTATATAAAATCGAAATTATCTACCTGATCAATATGATCTCCCCAGACAGATTCAGCCAGAACATTCTTATTAATCAGACGATCTGGCCGGTTCATGAGATAATACAGAATATCATATTCCTTCCTGTTTAGGTCCAGAGGTTTATTATCTACTTTCACCGTAAAAGTATCAGGATATAGAACTACATTCCCAAAACAAACATTCATCTCTCCATTGTGCTGATTCCGTCGTATCACACTCTTAATACGGGCCAGCAGTTCGGCCAGATGAAAAGGCTTCGGCAAATAATCATCTGCACCCAGATTTAACCCATGCACTTTATCTTCCAGAGAATCTTTTGCCGAGATAATAATCACATTCCCGATTTTATGAAGATCACGCAACTTATCCAGCAGATCCAGGCCGGAGCCATCGGGCAACATTATATCCAGAAGGATGCAATCATAATCATACTCACAAACCTTTTCAGTAGCGGCTTCCAGATTATCTGCAATCTCAACGATATATCTTTCTTTCTCTAATGTCTTCTGCAATATTTCGCGTAAATCTTTATCATCTTCAATTATAAGTATCTTCATATCTTTATTCTATGATTTAGAAAAACATATTAAATAGAAAATTCCGGGAACTCATCTCGGTTTCCGAAAAAAACGATATGAATTCTATGAGTAAAAACCATTCTGAGCATCAGAAGGTTTCACTTTGGCCAAAGTTCTGGTTCAATTCTGAAAAATTTCTGCAAAAAAAGAATTCACAAGATTATTCTCATACAAATATGCAGACTTTAAACCATACTCTCCTTCATTCTGTTATAAAAGAAAGATTTACCTTACAATTTATACAATATGAAGATCCATGAATATCAGGCAGAAGACCTTTTCAATGAATATGGTATTCCAATCGTACAAGGTGTAATTTGCAATTCAGTCAAAGAAGTGCTTGATGCTTTTCTTTCGTTCGGTAATATACCTGTTGCCTTAAAAGCACAAGTACATACTGGTGGAAGAGGAAAAGCCGGCGGTGTAAAAATTGCCATCAACGAAGCTGATGTGAAAGAAAAGGCTCAGCAAATTTTCAATCTCAAAATAAAGAATATTCCGGTAAAACACATTTTAGTCGTTCCGGGAGTTAAGATTCTGTCAGAATCTTATCTTTCTATGACTATTGACAGGAATACACGTTCTGTTGTAGTTATCACATGCCAGGACGGAGGTGTAGATATTGAAGATCTTGCGAAAACAGATCCCGGAAAGATCCATAAATTCACAATAGATCCCGTATTAGGAATCCCGCTATTTCAGGCCAGAGAATTCGCCTCCTCATTATTCGATGATGAATATCTGATAAAACAAGCATCATCCATCATCAGACGTATGTATCTGCTTATGATAGACAAAGATGCCTCACTGATAGAAATAAACCCTCTTGCCGTGAATCAGAACAATCGTCTACTAGCTTTAGATGCTAAAATGACTTTTGACGACAATGCATTGTACAGACATGCCGATATCTTAGAATTTGAGGAGCCGGATGATGATGAAAAAATTGAAAAGGCTGCCAAAGAAAAAGGATTCAGTTATGTTCAGCTAAAAGGAAACATCGGTTGTATGGTAAATGGAGCCGGACTGGCTATGGCTACAATGGATCTGATCAGGTTGTATGGCGGAGAACCTGCTAACTTCCTGGACATTGGCGGTAGCTCAAACCCTCAGAAAGTAATTGATGCGATGAAACTTCTTGCTAACGACAAACAAGTAAACACCATTCTTATCAATATCTTTGGAGGAATAACCCGATGTGATGATGTGGCTAAAGGAATCATTGAGGCATTTAAAATGATCAATATAAAAATTCCTGTTATAATCAGGCTTGCCGGCACGAATGCTGCTGAAGGAAAAGAAATTCTTGCAAAAACTTCATTTATCAGCGAAGAATCGATGGATGAAGCTATCAAAAAAGCAGTAGAAATCAGTAATAAGAAATAATAATATCATGAGTATATTAATTAATCAGGATACTAAGGTTGTTGTACAAGGTATCACCGGAAGAGATGGCAGCTTTCATACAGCCCGGATGAAAGCATACGGGACTAACGTTGTTGCAGGCACATCTCCGGGTAAAGGCGGATCGATTATCAGCAACACTCCGGTGTATAACACAATAGATGAATGTATTCAGAATGAAGGCGCAAATACATCTGTCATTTTTGTACCTGCTGCATACGCAAAAGATGCCATGCTGGAGTCTGTAAATGCAGGAATTAAACTAATCGTATGTATTACTGAAGGTATTCCGACGATTGATATGATTGAAGTCTTGCGCTTCGCTCAAATTAATAATAGTCAGATTATCGGCCCCAACTGTCCCGGTATTATATCTCCGGAGAAAAGTCTGGTTGGAATTATGCCGGGTAATATCTTTAAAAGAGGAAACACTGGTGTAATTTCACGAAGCGGAACACTCACCTATGAAATAGTAGATAATCTTACGAAAGCAGGATTAGGACAATCTACAGCTGCCGGAATTGGCGGAGATCCCGTTTCCGGTCTTTATTTTACTGATCTGCTAAGAATGTTTGAGAATGATCCCGAAACAGACTCCATAGCACTAATCGGAGAAATCGGCGGAGATGCAGAAGAACAGGCTGCTCTTTTTATAAAAGAACATATTACAAAACCTGTCGCTGTATTTATTGCGGGGAATGCTGCACCACCAGATAAAAAGATGGGACATGCAGGGGCTATTATTTCCGGAAGTTCCGGAACAGCCTCAGAGAAAAGGCGAGCCTTTGAACTTGCCGGGATACCTGTTGCGGACAAACCATCTGATATTCCGGGGTTATTATTAAATCAACTTAAATAAAAGACAATATGAGCTCTGATAAAACAGATATGATCCTGGTTTCAAAAAGTAAATTTAATCAGGAAGAAACAATCAGACAATTAAATTTGCTCCTCGCTGAAAACGGATGGAAAGTTATTACAACACATAACTTTCAGGAGATTTTGCATAAGAACGGAACAGAGATTAAACCCATGCAGGTGCTGGAAGTTTGTAAACCCATTCTGGCATCAGAAATACTAACCAATGATTCGTTGCTGATGTATTCGCCACTTATGCCATGCCGGATATCCGTATATCTGAACAACGATATGGATTGTTATATCTCACGGCTTAACAGCGCAGCGATGGCTTCGCAGATAGGCGGTATTATATATCAGGTTATGGGAAAAGCTACTGAGGAAACAGAGGGAATAATCAGCCAGCTGATTCAGAAGACATCTATACTCTGAGAGGAAAGAAATACGACAAAGCATGAGGCTATCTGACAAGAATCAGATAGCCTCATGCTTTTCTATAAAATCGCATAAAATAACATTTCCTGTATTTTTCTATTTCCCGGGGCTCTTTTTATAGAAAATACTATACAATATAAGAGAACAAAATAGTATGTTTGCACATTAATATCAGGACAATTATAGTATTTAATAAAGCGTTATAGTTATCTGTTTCGCAAAACAAATTACCACGAGTATGAATAATTTTAAGAATGGATTTTTAAGTAGTATCCCGCCTGTAACGCGGAATCTGATTATTATAAACCTTTTGGTCTGGTTAGCATCCATAACTCTGCCTTCTGTTTTATACAAATCATTCAACATCCATTTTGATCCGTTTAATATGCTTGGATTACACTATTTCCAGGCAAAAGATTTTAATCTGGTTCAACTTTTCACATACATGTTTCTGCATGATCCTAATGGATTCGGACATGTATTCTTCAATATGTTTTCAGTATTTATGTTTGGACGTACACTGGAATATGTACTCGGACCTAAACGCTTTCTGACATATTATATTGCCACAGGGATGGGCGCAGCTATCATTCAGCAGATCGTATGGTATTTTATTATTCATAATTATGTGAAGCATCTGGGCTTTATGCCGGATATGGCTACATTTACAAATGGCATATTAACGATTGGAGCATCCGGTGCAGTATTCGGTATTCTATTAGCCTTCGGTATGCTATTCCCGAATGCACCTCTTTACATCATGTTTATCCCTATTCCGATTAAAGCCAAATACTTTGTAATTTTCTATGGTATTCTGGAACTATCAATGGGTGTTGGGAATATAGCAGGCATAAAAGGAGATAACATTGCTCACTTCGCACATTTGGGCGGTATGCTATTCGGGTATTTCATTATTAGATATTGGAAAAGAAAAAACTTAAATAACAATGGACCATTTGTTTTCTAAATTAAAACAACAATTTCGCGGAGGTGGAATTCTGATCCAGCTGATATACATAAATGTTGGCGTTTTTATTGTATGCTCATTATTAACAGTCATCCTGAGACTTTTTAATTTTGACGCAGACGTAATTCTTCAATACTTATATCTCCCGTCTAACGTCTGGTTACTTATTCAAAGACCCTGGACGATTATTACATACATGTTCTGCCACAGTGGTATTCTTCACTTATTGTTTAATATGCTTTGGCTATACTGGTTTGGTACAATATTCAGAATGCAATTTAATGCGCGAACCCTGGGAGGACTTTATTTCCTGGGAGGAATATTTGGGGCTTTAATATTTATACTGGCTTATAACATTTTCCCGTTTTTCGCCGAACACAGCTACAATAGCTCTCTCGTTGGAGCATCGGCTTCTGTTCTGGCCATTGTTGTTGCAACAGCAATGAGGCTACCGAATCTCGAGATAAATTTCATGTTTATCGGAAGTGTAAAGCTCAAATATGTAGCAATGGTCATTGTTCTTCTGGATCTCGTAAGTATCACATCCAGCAATGCAGGAGGACATATTGCGCATCTGGGCGGAGCTCTCGCAGGATATTTATTTTCTCTTAACTGGAAATCAGGAAAAGATATAACCACTTTCATCAATAAACTTATTGATAAATTGGTAAATCTGTTCAAAGGAAAACCTAAAATGCGTGTTCATGTAAACAAAACACGTAAAGCAGAAACAGACATTGAATATCGCACACGTAAAGCCCAGGAAGAAAAATCAATAAATGCGATTCTCGAGAAAATCAAACAATCAGGCTATGACAGTTTATCGAAAGATGAAAAGAAGAGCTTGTTTGAAGCAAGTAAAAAATAACAACCAAAGGTAAAACCAGATGGGAAAGAATAAACTTATCCGGATCATTTCGATAATATTTCATTCCACATTGCTCACAATAAATTTAGGTTTTGCATTTCTACTTATTGGAGCAGCCTATAACAACCGGATTTCTCCTGAATCAGTATCTTATTTATACTATTTAGGAATGGCATTCCCTTTTTTCGCAATAGCGAATATCTTTTTTTTAATTTACTGGATTTACAGACAAAAATGGTATAGTTCTTTATTATCTCTCGGTGCTTTACTTATTGCTATTCCGGCATTTATTCTATATTGCCCGGTTAACTATAAGAAAGAAAAACCTGCTGAAGACAGTTTTAAGCTCTTATCCTATAATGTCCGTCAATTTAATTTTGGAGAAAGAGATAAGGAGAAAAAGAATCCGACTTTAGAATATATCGCCTCACAGGATGCTGATATTATTTGCCTGCAAGAGTTTGGTTATTCTGATAATAATGCGATGCTTCGCTTTAATGAAATAAGAAAGCGACTCAAAAAATATCCTTATTATCATGTATACAAACTCACAGAAAACAACTGGCATACTTATGGTCTGGCTTGTTTCTCTAAATATCCGCTCTCCAATGTTAAGTCAATTAAATTTGAGAAAGCTGAGGCTGTTGGAGCTGTAGCATATACCGTAAAAATCGGGAAAAAGAAAGTTCGTCTTTTTAATTGTCACCTGGAGTCAAACCGTTTTACAAGTGAAGACCGGAAATTCTATAAAAATCTTGTAGAGAAATTCTCAACAGATAAACTGGAAGATTTCAACTCCATTATTGTAAAGAAAATGGACCGTGCATTCAGCGAAAGGGCCAGACAATCCCGAATCATACGGAAGGAGATGGAAAAAACAGATCTTGATATAATTGTGTGCGGGGATTATAACGATACGCCTCTTTCGTATACGTACAGAACGATAAAAGGGAATGACATGCAGGATGCATTCGTAAACACAGGTTCAGGATTGGGTATATCTTATTATGAGAATCATTTTTATTTCAGAATTGATCATATTTTATACAGCAAGAATCTGACTGCTTATCAATGCAAAATTGACCGGGTTAAATACTCGGACCACTATCCGATAAGCAGCTTCCTTAATTTCAACGATTAACTTTTCTAACACCATAAGCACTATTTTTTATATGAGAAATTTATTAATCAGTTTAGCAACAACATGTATTATGTTAAGCGCATGCAGTGAACAAAAAACAGTTCAAAATCCATTTTTTACGGAATGGAATACTCCTTTTGGAATTCCTCCGTTTGAGCAAATTGATGCAGCTCACTATTTGCCTGCATTCGAAAAAGGTCTGGCACAACATGCTGCCGAGATTGACTCAATAGCCAATCAAACAGCCGAACCTACGTTTAAGAACACAATTGATGCTTTAGACTATTCAGGCGCTTTACTTGAAAAGGTTTCAGGTGTATTCTATAACCTGACAGATGCCGAGACAAACGATTCTCTACAAAGTATAGCTAAAGAGATCTCTCCGCTTTTAAGCGAGCATGATGACAACATGTATATGAACGAAAAGCTTTTTCAGCGTGTAAAAGCCATCTATGACAATCAGGACAAAGAAAATCTGAGTCCGGAGCAGAAAAGAGTTCTGGATTTATACTATAAGAGCTTTGTGCGTTCGGGAGCTTTACTTGATGCTGAGAAGAAAGAGCAATTAAAGCAAATAAATAAAGACCTTGCTTTACTTCAGCTTCAGTTTGACGAGAATGTTCTTGCCGAAACGAATGATTATGCCCTGATCATAGATAAACGCGAAGACTTATCGGGACTTCCTCAGGGAGTTATTGATGCTGCTGCTGAAACAGCAAAAGCTAAAGGGCTAACTGATAAATGGGTTATTACACTGCATAATCCAAGCTGGATCCCATTTTTACAATATGCTGATAACAGGGAGTTAAGAAAACAAGTATATCAGGCATATACACACCGGGCTGATAACGGAAATGAAAATGACAACAATGATAATATAAATAAAATTATCAATCTCCGTATTCAAAAAGCTAAGCTACTTGGTTTCAATACATATGCAGATTATGTTCTGGACGACAAAATGGCTAAGAATCCGCAAAACGTAATGGATCTTCTGACTAAAATCTGGGACAAATCGAACAAAAGAGCAAAAGAAGAGCTTAATGATATGCAGAAGATCGCCGATAAAGATGGGGCTAATATTAAAATTGAGCCGTGGGACTGGTGGTACTATGCTGAAAAAGTAAGAGCTGAAAAATTCAATCTGAATGAGTCCGAAATAAAACCATATTTCCAGGCTGACAACGTGCGTGACGGCGCTTTTATGGTTGCAAATAAACTTTGGGGGATTACATTTACTGAACTTCCGGACGCTCCGGTATACCATCCTGAAGTTAAGGCTTTCGAAGTAAAAGATGCAGATGGAAAACATCTGTCAGTTCTATTTACAGACTATTTCCCAAGAGCCAGCAAACAAGGTGGAGCATGGATGAATAACTATAAAAACCAATACATCAAAGATGGTGTTGAATCGCGTCCGGTTATTTGCAATGTAGGAAACTTTACAAAACCGACTCAAGACACACCTTCCCTGCTAAGTCTGGATGAAGTAGAAACTTTATTTCACGAATTCGGACATGCACTTCACGGTATGTTGACTCAATGCAACTACCCAATGGTCTCAGGAACTAACGTTTCGCGTGATTTTGTCGAACTCCCGTCTCAGATTATGGAACATTGGGCTACCGAACCGGAAGTTCTTAAAATGTATGCCAGACACTATAAAACAGGAGAGGTTATTCCGGATTCACTGATTACGAAAATCAACAATGCCGGAGCTTTCAATCAAGGATTTATCACGTCCGAACTCGTAGCAGCTGCTATACTTGATATGAAATGGCATATGATCGGAGAAAACGGTGATATTAATCCGAAAGCATTCGAAAAAGAAGCAATGAGCCAGATAGGTCTGATTCCGGAAATTGCTCCAAGATACCGGACACCGTATTTCCGCCATATCTTCTGCAACGATTACAGTGCCGGATATTACAGTTATCTGTGGGCCGAAGTACTGGATGCTGATGCATTTGATGCTTTCCGCGAAAAGGGCATCTTCAATCAGGAAGTAGCGGCAGCATACAGGAATAATATCCTAAAAAAAGGAGGAAGTGTTGAGCCTATGGAATTATATATATCCTTCCGTGGACAAGCTCCAAACCCGGATGCTCTTCTGCGCAACCGTGGATTAAACTAATAAATATATAAATTTATTCACATAGTTTTCAGAATAAGGAAATGGGAATTCAGCCTCGGAACTGGCCTGAACTTCCATTTCCTTTTCTTATTTATGCAGATATGTTCATAAAAAGCAGCTGATTTTTTAGTTACAAATTGAAAAAAAGGATATATTTGCGGACTATTGGAAAAATATCAATTAATTAACAATAAGAATAAAAGTACATCAAAATGCAAAACAAAGGATTTGTAAGAGTTTTTGCAGTGCTTCTGACTCTTGTCTGTATTTTCTATTTATCGTTCACGATTGTAGCAAATAAATACATGACTGAGGCGGAAAGTTCTGCAGGAGGAGACCGGGTGAAGCTAAGTTACTACTTGGATTCGCTTTCCACTGAGAAGGTGTGGTTAGGCTACACATTCAAAGAGGTTCGTGAAATGGAGATTAACCTGGGTCTGGACCTTAAAGGAGGGATGAATGTAATCCTTGAGCTTAATGTCGGAGACGTATTGAAATCTCTTTCAGGTAATAACAACGACGAAAACTTCAACAAAGCTCTTGCTGCTGCAAACGCAAGAAGTGCAAAAGGAGAAAAAGATTATATGAATCTTTTTGCAGAAGAATACAACAAAGTTAGCCCTAACGGGAACCTTGCTTCTATCTTCGGTACATTTGAATTGAAGGATAAAATCAATGCTAATTCAACAAACGAACAAGTTCTTTCTGTACTTAAAGGCGAACTTGAAAGTGCGATAAGTAACTCATTCAACGTACTACGTACTCGTATTGACCGTTTTGGAGTAGTATCTCCAAATATCCAGAGAATGGAACAAGCAGGTCGTATTTCTGTTGAACTACCGGGTATTAAAGAACCGGAGCGTGTTCGCAAACTTCTTCAGGGTAGTGCAAATCTTGAGTTCTGGGAAACTTATGAGAATGCAGAAATTTATCCTGCTCTGGCTGCGGCTAATGCTGCTTTAGCTCAGGCATCTTCTAACGATACAACTACAGTTGAAGTTATCGAAGAAACTGCGGCTACAGAAACTACTTCTGCTGCTGACTCAATCCTTAACAAGGTTACAAACGCTAATGATAAAGCTAAATTAGCTGCTGACGAAGCTGCTTTCAAAAAAGCAAATCCTTTATTTGCTCTTTTAAGCCCAAGCTCATACCAGGGTCGTTTGGCTCCGGGACCGGTTGTTGGTATTGCTCATTACAGAGATACTGCTGAGATTAACAATATCTTAAGCTCTAAAGTTGTAAAAGACTTACTTCCACGTAACACCAGACTAGACTGGACAGTTAAAGCTGTTGACGAAAAAAATCAATATTATCAGCTTGTTGCTTTAAAAGCTTCAAACCGTAATGGAGAACCTGCACTAGGTGGTGATGTTATCACTGACGCAAATGCAGATTTCAGCCAGCAAGGTGGCGGACAAGAGGTTTCTATGTCTATGAACCAGGAAGGTGCAAAACAATGGGCTCGTATTACCCGCGAAAACAAAGGTAAATCTGTAGCTATCGTTTTGGATAACTATGTATACTCTTTCCCTCGTGTTAATGATGAAATTCCTAACGGTAGATCTTCTATCTCAGGAAACTTCACTCCAGAAGAGGCAAAAGACTTAGCAAACGTATTGAAATCAGGTAAAATGCCTGCTTCAGTGAAGATTATTCAGGAAGAAGTTGTTGGTCCTTCTCTAGGTAAAGAAGCGATCAATGCAGGAGCTCTTTCATTCGTGATTGCTCTTATCCTTCTTATGATTTATATGATGGCTGTTTACGGTGTAGTTCCGGGTATCATCGCTAACTTAGGACTTGTATTTAACATGTTCTTTACAATGGGTATCCTGGCGTCATTCCAGGCAGTTCTTACGCTGTCGGGTATTGCCGGTCTGGTTCTTTCGTTAGGGGTAGCAGTCGATGCAAACGTATTGATCTACGAACGTGCGAAAGAAGAACTAAGAGGTGGTAAAAACTTAAAGAAAGCAGTTGAAGATGGTTATAACAATGCATTCTCTGCAATCTTTGATGCCAACCTGACTTCAATCATTACTGCCATCATCCTGTTCATGTTCGGTACTGGTCCTATTAAAGGATTTGCAACAACATTGATTATCGGTCTTGTTGTTTCATTCTTTACTTCAGTATTCCTTACTCGTCTTGTTTACGAAAAAGGTCTGGCTAAAGGATGGTTCAAAAACCTTACATTCACGACTTCAATCAGCAAAAACCTACTTGTTAATCCTAAAGTTGACTGGGTTGGTTTACGCAAAAAAGGATATATCATCTCAACAGTTGTAATCGGTCTGTTCCTTGTTTCATTCTTCGTCAGAGGTCTTAACATGGGTATTGATTTCACTGGTGGACGTAACTACATCGTACGTTTTGAGAATCCGGTTAATCCTCAGGAAGTAGCGAAAGACCTGAGCCCTGAATTCCCGGGAGCAGCTCTTAACGTAATTACAATCGGTGATGATCACCAGGTTCGTATTACAACA
Source organism: Bacteroidales bacterium (assembly GCA_051657165.1). Classification (GTDB taxonomy): domain Bacteria; phylum Bacteroidota; class Bacteroidia; order Bacteroidales; family UBA7332; genus UBA7332. Next base: position 66,213 of record JBOFKD010000243.1, read on the forward strand.
AACTACAAAATCGAGGATGAGTCTCCACTTGTGGATGATGAAATTACTGAGAAATTGTACAAAGGATTGAAACCTTTACTAACTGAAGGTACGGATCTTCAAGGATTTAATGACAATTACATCCTGAGTATCCAGAAAGTAGGTCCTGCTATTGCGAAAGATATTACAACCGGAGCAATCTGGGCTGTATTATTCTCAATGATCGGTATGGGTCTTTATATCTTTATCCGATTCCGGGATTTATCATTCTCTGTAGGTACAATTGCTTCGGCACTTCACGATACATTAATCATCGTTGGTGTTTATTCATTGGCTCATGGCTTCTTACCTTTCTCTATGGAGGTAGACCAGTCGTTTATCGCTGCGGTACTTACCGTTATCGGTTACTCGGTTAATGACACGGTGGTTATCTTTGACCGTATCCGTGAGATCATTGGTTTACATCCGAATGTAGATCGTAAAACTCTGATCAACGATGCCTTGAATACAACACTAGCTCGTACTATCAGTACTTCTTTAAGTACATTCGTAGTACTTCTGTGTATGTTCCTTTTAGGTGGAGATATCATCAGAAGCTTCTGTTTCGCTCTTATCATCGGTATCATCACCGGTACATATTCAACGTTGTTCATAGCAGTTCCGATTGCTTATGAGCTACAAACTAAGAAAGCGAAAAAAGAAAACGCCTAATCTATATTTTGTACTATACTATCATTTCAGTAAGGAGTAGTCATTTATGGCTACTCCTTACTTTTTTTATATGCATACGCACCGGCTCTCCGGATCAACTGGGAAACAAAGCTGCAACAGACTATGACGCGGTGCGAAAAGAATCAGATAAGAAAGCGGAATTGTTTTAAGCGGATAGGTTGATCCGTAAAAACAATTCCGCTTTTTGTTTATGGCCGGCAGGAGATACGTATAATACCGGGAAATCAGACTGCAAATAAGTTGAGAGATATGCACGATTAATGGATCTGCGGATAAATCCGGTTGGTATGAAAGCTGCACAAACAACCACCTTCGGGGTTGTGGAGAGGGAGGGTGATCACTTTCCGGGGGTAGAAACAATCAAACTCCTGCGGAGGATTGTTTCAACCTCCGGTTACAGACAAATTATCCTTTCAGGATAAAAAATAAGACTCCTTGTTTCTATTTCTTCTATGTATAGGATCAGTGCGACAACATGTAGATGCGATTCTCATTGCTATTTATCCCGTTCTTTTACGCCGAAGGTGTAATTTGTCTGTAACCGCGTTTTGAATCCTGAATCGGAACGGATGAAGGATTCAAAGCGTGGCTCATTGCCAGCCTGGCACCACAACCCCGAAGGTGGTTGTTTGTGAAGTGACT